>JBBRKR010000004.1:0-227753 GCA_038231795.1 Acidimicrobiales bacterium | reverse complement strand
TAGTCGAACTTGCCGTCACCAGTTGGCTGCCACGGTGTCATTGAACCATCCGCTGGCAGGCGGAATCGCTAAGTCGGCCACACACGAAGATGGGCCGGCCATTGGGTCCATACCAAATTTTGTGCCCGCATTAACGCCGCTACTCACGTCGTCACGGATGTAGTAACACACACCAGAACTGGACCGGGTAGCCAGCACCATCACGTTGCTGGTGGCGTCATACGAGACCTGAGTTGGGGTGGCTGAAGCCGCAGGGGCACCTGCACTGCCAACCCATTGCAACGATGGCTCTGCAGCGGCCAGAGTGACCGCGGGTAGCGCATAGGTCTGCTTATCGCCGTACACGACCTTGACTGCACTGAGTGCGGAGCGAACCGTGGACTCGGCTGATTTTGCCTTGGCACTATTTTGCGCTGACAAAAATGTGGGTACTGCGATACTCAATAAAATGCCAATAATGAGAACTACTACCGAGAGTTCAATCAATGTGAAACCGTCATCACGATTGGGACCTCTCCCATCGTGAAGTTGTGGTGGTGTCATGGTGTTCCGCCATTCTGCCGAATTGAAAACCAAAATCTTTCCGCAAATTCGTCTCGGCGTTTTCGCCCACGCGACTCAATAGGTGTGGCGAAATCTTGGCGAGATCTAAATTGAATTTTTACAACTCGACAGCCATCACACACTCATAACATGCGCTTCACACCCTCCTCATGTGCCGGACCGAATCTATGGGCAGCGGTACCAACAGGTGCCCGAAAACTGAGGAGCAATGATGAAGAAGCAACTATTGGCAACAGCCTTGGCGGGCCTGACCTGTATCGCCGCTACGGCAACATTCATGTCAACCCCGGCATCAGCTGCCGTGGCCACCCGCGGCACTTACACGCCAGTCGATCCGGTCCGTGTACTCGACACGAGAGATGGCACTGGAGTAGCCGGCCAACACCCAGGGCCCTTGGGCGCCGGCCAGGTGACCAAGCTGCACATCACAGGCGTCGGCGGCGTGCCCGAGACTGGCGCCGCGGCCGTGGTATTGAACGTGACTGTGACCCAGGCACCAGGGGCGGGATTCATCACCGTGTATCCGTGCGGCGACCCTCGCCCCAATGCGTCGAGCGTCAACTTTGAACACGGGGTCGATGTTGCAAATCAGGTGGCCGCCAAAATCGGTACCAACGGCGATGTGTGCTTTTTCGCCAACGCCCAAGTGCAATTGGTCGCCGATCTCAACGGTTGGTATGCCGACGATTTCGCCGCCGTGCCCGGCTTCCGATACCACGAGTTGGACCCCGCTCGCATCCTGGACACCCGCGACGGCACTGGGCTTGGAACTCGTGCCATTGCCCCACTGGCAGCCGGCGAAGTGATCGCCCTGACCATTCCCGGTAGTGGCGGCGTGCCCACCGATGCCGACGTGCGTGCGGTAACAATGAACATCACCACCGACAACCCGGTGTCGGCTGGATACTTAACCATATTCCCGTGCGACCATGTGCGGCCGAATACATCGAACATCAACTTTGATCCGGCAACTGCAGGCACAGTTGCCAACTTGGTCACCGTCAGGGTGACCCAAACCGGGCAGGTATGCATCTTTGCCAGCGTCTCGACCAACGTGATCGCTGACGTGCAGGGTTACTTCGCCCCCGGCCCCGGCTCGGTGTTTACCAGCGTGTCGCCGGTGCGCATTTTGGACTCCCGTGATGGCACTGGCGTGGTCGGCTCTCACACTGGTCGGCTCGGGCGTGGCGAGGTGCTCGTGGTGCATGTGACCGATGCCAACGGCGTCCCCGCCGACGCCAGGGCGGTACTGCTCAACCTCACCATCACTCAAGCCGAAAATCGTGGGTTCGCTACCGTGTTCCCGTGCGGCCATGTGCGGCCCAATGCTTCAAATCTCAACTTCACCAGAGGCGTAGATCGGGCCAATCTTGTCAAGGCTCGGGTAGGCGACAACGGCAACGTGTGCGTCTTCGTGAGCGAGGGCACCCAAGTGATTGCCGACTTGAACGGTTACTTCACGCCCGTCGCTGCGTAGCGACGAGCTGAAACACTGATCACGGCTTCAGGATCACTCGTCCGAATGCTTGGCGAGATTCGATGTGGCGGTGGGCTTCGGCGGCTTCCTGTAATGGGAACACGGAGTCCACCACCACCGTGAGTTCACCGGCGCCGATTCGTTCGATCAGGCGGGCAATGAGGGCATAGGCCCGAGTGGCGTTGATGACCAATTCGATTCCCAGAAATACACCGGTGAGCGAAGCATTTTTTTCCATGAGCGGCCACACGGCGGGAACGTCGGCATCTCGACCAGCTTGGCCCACCCAGCTGATCCGGCCTCGGTAGGCGAGGCACGCAATGCTGGACTCCAACACTGTGCCACCCACGGGGTCGACCACTAGATCGACCCCTTTGCCATTGGTGATACGGCGCACCTCGGCCGCTACGCCCTTGATGGCGTAGTTGATGCCGTGATCCATGCCGTACTGGCCCAGACGTGCTACTCGTTCATCGCCAGACGCGGTGGCTATCACCGTGGCGCCAGCTGCCTTGGCTAACTGGATGGCGGCCAAACCAACTCCGCCGGCGCCGGCTTGTATGAGCACTGTTTCACCCGCCTGTAGGCGGCCGAATTCGAAGAGGCAATCGTCGGCGGTGCCGAATTCGATCGGGATGCCAGCAGCGGTTTCGAAGGTCATCGAATCGGGAATGAGCCACGTGGCCCCGGCTGGCACGCTGACCATTGAGGCGTGACTGCCGTTGGCCATGGTGGCTACGACTCGGTCACCCAACCTCCGATCTGTGACGCCCTCGCCGCATTCGATGATCGTTCCCGACGCTTGGTAGCCAACGATGTGGGGATGGGTAACGAGTTCGCCTCGAGCTCTGTTGAGGGTGTCGCCGCCTTGAATTCCGATGGCTTCTACGTGGATGATCACGCCGCCCCGGCGGACGGTGAGATCTGGCAGTTCGACGTACTTCAAAACGTCGGGGGAACCATTGGTGTCATAGGCGGCAGCGAACATGCGGCGACCTTAGGCCAGGCGGGCAGTCGATGGTTGGTTGGCCGGGCTGAATCAAGCAAGCGCTGGCGGGGTGAAGTCGAAAATCGACTCTGCCCATGCCGATGCAGCGATCACACCGGCATCGTCGTGTTGGGCGCCCACGATCTGAATGCAGATCGGCATGCCGTTGGCGTCGAGCCCGAATGGCACCACGCTGACTGGTGACCGGGTGATATTGAAGCCGTAAGTGAAGCGCACCCAGTTTGCTTCTGGCATGCCGTTCAGGATCCCGAACTGACCCTGCAACGGTGTGGGGGCAGCGAATAGTGGCGTAATGAGTATGTCGACGTTTTCCATAGCGGCGGTGAGTTGGAAATTGAGGCGATGGGCGGCGGAAAGCGCCCCCGCAAAGCCGGTTGCGGTGATCGTATTTTCGGCCCGTTCCAACATTGCGCGTAGCCCCTGATCGAGGAGATCCCAGCCGCCGTTGGCTCGATACTGCTGCATTTCGTAGAGCGTGCCCACGTTGGAAAATACTAAGAACGCACTCAATGGATCTGTGTCCCAAACGGTCGGAATTTCCACGATGTCAGCGCCGGCGTCTGCCAACTTTTCGACTGCCGAGCGGGTTAGGGCGGCGACTCCGGAATCCACGGGCGCGAACCCCAAAGTGGGGGAGTAACCAATTCGTTGCGGTCGGGTGGCTGCCATGGCGGCGGCCATGAAGTCGACGCGGCCGGGCAGGCATCGCAAGTCGCTGGGGTGCGACCCTGCCACCACATCGAGTGCCAATGCCACGTCGGCCACACGATGGGCCATAGGGCCACGCACCGATAGGTCGGCCCATGCAGAGCCTTGGGGGCCGCCAATGGCCACCCGACCCAATGAGCACTTCATGCCAAATAGGCCATTAATGCCCGATGGAATTCGGATCGATCCGCCACCATCAGATCCCGTGCACAACGGCACCATTCCGGCTGCTACCGCGGCGCCGCTGCCGCCACTTGATCCGCCCGCCGATCGGGCGAGGTCGTAGGGATTAAATGTCGGGCCAAAGACGCGATTGTCGGTGTCGCCCTTGTGGCCATGTTCTGGGGTATTTGTCTTTCCTACGATCACGCAACCAGCTGCTCGCAGCCGTGCCACTTCGATCGAATCGTCGACTTGAATTGGGTCATCGACGTGATGCAACGAGCCGAATGTGGTGCGGAAACCTGCCGCGTGTTCGAGGTCTTTCACACCGATGGGAATGCCCGCTAGCGGTCCCGGATTTTCGCCTCGGGCAACGGCGGCATCGATCGTTATGGCTTGGGCAATTGCGGCCGGTCCGTCGACGGCCACGAAGGCATTGACTCGCCCATTGCGCATGTCGATTTGGGCCAACGCATGCCGCGTGAGCTGTTCTGCTGTCACGACCCCAGAACGCACATTGGCTGCCAAAACACTTAGCGGCGTGGATCGAAAATCGATGAGGTCAGTCATGTGCTGACCATAACCGAGAGCCGCCATGGAGGTCTCGATGCAGCGTGTCAGTTGCGGCACAAAATTTCGCCGTGAAGCACGGCGAACCAACCGTCGGCAGCGGTACTCCACCGACGCCATGCGTCGCTGATGTCGTTGAGTTCTTGTGTTGTCGTGTGGCCTTGGGCGACCGATTGGACGGCGAAGGCGGAATGCACCACTCGGTCGGCCCACAAGCCACCCCACCACGAGCGCGATTCGGTGTCGGCGTAACACCACACCGACGCGCTCGCCGTCACGTCGGTGAAACCGGCTTGCTGTGCCCATCCCAATAGATAGCGGCCGGCGTCGGGCTTGGCGTTGTTGCCCACGGCAGTAGCCCGATAGATGTCGAGCCACCTAGTGAGCGAAAGGTCGCTTGGCGCCCACGTGAATGCTTCGTAGTCGGAGTCTCGCGCCGCAACGACGCCACCGGGAGCCACGACACGCCTCATCTCTCGCAGCGCTGCCACGGGGTCGCTCACGTGTTGCAGCACTTGGTGGGCGTGCACCACATCAAAGCTGGCATCGGGGTACCAGAGCGCGTAAATGTCGGCCGTCTCAAATCGCACGTTGGTGACATCGGCCGGCGTTGCCGCTGTTGCTTGTGCGATGACGTCAGCCGCCAAATCGGCGCCGACTGTGGGGCCGGGAGCTACTCGGCGGGCGAGGTCCCACGTGATATTTCCCGGGCCGCAACCAATGTCGAGCAGACGCTGGCCGGCGTGCAAATGGGGCAGGAGATACGCCGCCGAATTTTCAGCGGTGCGCCATCGGTGTGAGCGCAACACGCTCTCGTGATGGCCGTGGGTATAGGTATCGGCCGGAGGTGAGGAGTGTGTCGTCACAGGGCAACGCTAACGTGCGGCCATTAATCTTCTGCGACGAATTTCGCGGCCCGTATCGATGGGGGCGTGCCTGGCGGTGATCGCCGCCGGGAGTGCCATCGCCTTCACTCAACCTCCCGCCTCGGCAGCAACCGGCTTCGGGTTTGGCGTGTATGTGCCAATGAATCCCACTCGAATTTTGGATACCCGGCTCGGTCTCGGTCTCGATCATCAGCCCGCCACGGGGGAGACGTTCAATCTCAATTTTGCGTCGTCGAGCGCGGCTGTGCCAGTCGACGCGGTGGCTGTGGTGGTAAACGTTACGGCCACCCAAGCAACGGGATCGGGTTTCGTTACAGCATGGCCACAAGGCCAACCGAAGCCCAACACATCGATTATCAATATTGAACGAGCGGGCCAGACGCTGGCCAACTTGGTAACGGTTCCCCTTGGCATAGGTGGTGGGGTTTCGCTTTTCACTGCAACGTCGATGCATCTCATCGCCGATGTGCAGGGGTACTACGCATCATCCAGTTTCGATGGCGTCAATCCGTTCGATCATGCCGGTCGATTTATGCCTGTAACCAACCGCATGCTCGACACGCGATTGTCCCCAGGCGCTGCTCGCGTAGGTGCCGGCGCATCCGTGACCGTGGATGTGCGTCCGTGGATCGGTGGCGTCGATGCCATTGCCGCCGTACTCAAAGTGACCGTGGCCGATGCGACCAATGGCGGATATTGGACGGTGTACCCCGCCAACACCACGCAGCCAAACTCCAGCAACATCAACGTCAATTCGCCGGGCGACGTGGTGCCAAATCAAGTGATCACCAGGCTCACCAACGACCAATTCACGGTGTATAGCGAACAGGGTGGCCACCTCATTGTGGACATCGTTGGTTATTTCACATCGTCAACGGCACCCGTCGGAGTCGAAGGAGAGTTCCATCCGGTGTCTCCCGATCGGTGGTTAGATATGCGCACCGATACCGCTCTTGCACCACGCCTTGTTCATGGCGATCGCACGGTCGAAGTAGCGATGCGCCCAAGCGTGGACCTTCCGTCGGGCATGATCCCGAGAGTCGGTTCGGTGGTGATGAATCTCACGGTTACCGGCGCAACAACCGGTGGCTATTTTCTGGCCTATCCGGCGGGCGGGGCGGTACCTGGCACGTCGAGCTCAAATGTTTCGATGACCGGCCAGACGTTCGCCAACCATGTAATCACTCAAGTGTCGGCCCGGGGATTCGATTTGTACACCTATGCAGGCGCATATCTCATCTCAGACATCACCGGCTATTTCACGGGTACTCCTGCACCCGGCACGTTCCCGAAACCGGTGCCGATCGACAGTTGGCTGGCGGCCCCTGGCGGCGGGAGTTATGCGTTTTTGGACGGCGCGCAAACTGTGCGCTGGGATCCGTGCCGGCCAGTCAGATACCGGGTGAACCTCACGTCGTATCCGAACGATCAAAGCGTTGTGGACGAGGCCATGAAGCGGTTGTCGACTGCTACCGGCCTTGAGTTCGTTTACGTAGGGCCATCGACGTACATGCCGAATATCAACGCCTTTGACTCTTCGACTGTGTGGTCGCAGTCGACGCCACTTCAGGGATTCAACCGTTCTGGCGACTACGAAGTGATCATCATTCTCGACTCCGGTAACGCCTCTCATGCATTCTCGAGTCCTGGCGAACTTGGCGTGACGCAAACAATGTTCACTCGTCAAGGGACTGGTGAAATCACGCTGGCGACCGTAATGATCAACATGTCGTATGTTGGCACCGTGGACCCTTGGAGTTACGAGGGTCTCGGCCCTGTGCTGATGCACGAACTTGGGCATGGCGTGGGCCTCGGTCACGTTCCCGCCAATACTTTCAACCTGATGGAAACAACCTCTAACTTTTCCGAGCAAATGCGCACATATGGTGCAGGCGACTTGTATGGCTTGCGGGTCGTTGGTGCTGCCAACGGATGTGTAAATCCAGCGCTGCATGGCACCGTGAAAGCAGCATCACTCGACAGCGCGGATCAGTCGGTCTCGGTCATTAGTCGGTAAACCGGTAAGGCGATATTTTGCGTGGGGCAGCCCAACCGAAAGGGGGTCAAACTGGTTGTGGTTTGCGTTTGATGCCGAACAAGCTTTTGCTCCACACGAGGTACGCCAACATGGCCAGGTTGATCACGAGAGCACCTACGCGGATCACACTGATCTTCTTGGTGAGTTCGTTGATTTCGAAGGGCAAAAATCCAACTAGTGCGACGGCCGTAAGGTACTCGGCCCATCGCTTTTCCTTCCACAATCCGGCCGCCTCGATGCCCTCAACGACTGAGTAGGCGACTGACGTAAGTATCAACGTGTGCAGGCTGGATTTGTGCACCCCGAGGACTCGATTGATGGTGCGGGCAATAGCGTCGCTGCTGGCGATCTGCCCCTGTGTACCGCCCCCCAGATGCAGTGCATCTTGGATGCGCGTGGCTTGTCGTTGCAACCCCGGGAGTCTGCGGTCGAGGGCAAACAGGGCAAGTGCGACGAAAGCAAAAAACAACGAGTGCATGCCTCTGCTCACCGATATGCAACGGAGTACCACGGCGTCCTTGAGTTCCTGGCCTCGGCGCGGTCGGGCGTTGCCTACCAGGTCTGGGACTCCATCGTGTGTGACCTTGAGCGTGGCGATATCGGCATGCAGCCACGCGTCACAACGTAGGCAACGAGCATGGCGATATTGTTCGCGATCAAAGCCCAGGTGGGCGTCGTCGGCGGTGAGGGTTCCGGCGTTGTGGGCTGGCGTTACATGCCCCTTGACGGCGCAAACGAACGTCTCCAAATGAAATTGCTTGGGAAGCATCCGCACGCTGAAGCGCTAGCCGATCGACTCTTCGACGGTCACAGTTTTGACAGTAACGGAGCGTGACGGTTTACCGCCAACTGGTCCGTCGCCGGAGTTGAGCGCAATGATTTTTTGCAACACGTCCAGACCTTTTGTGGTGTGCCCAAAGGTGATGTAAATGCCTTTGTCATTGAGCACCGACACCTTGGGGCCGGTGGCGAAGAAGAACATGGCTCCTGACGTGTTGGGCTGGTCTTCGTTGCCGTACACCAAGTCGCCAGCCTGATATTTGAAGCCGAGCGTATCGTCGGCAAATGTGTAACCGGGGCCCGGATCGCTTGGGGATTGGGTGTGTGGCGACCCGCCTTGAATGATGTCGATACCCGGATCAGTGCGGAAAATATCGGTGTTGTCGTAATAGTGATTACGCACCAGAAACACGAAGTTGTTGGTGCCCACTGGTGAGCGCATGGGGTCCAGTTCGACAACGATTGTGCCTTCAGTGGTATCGAAGGTCGCCGTATATTTGGCCTTCAGGCTGATACACAATTGGGGCGGTGACTTGAAGGTAAGTACCGGAGTATCGGTACCCGATGGAGCTGGGCATGGTGATTCACCAAACGCCAGCTTGGCGGGAACAATGCTGGTTGGTGTGGTGTTCGGTGTCGTGGTGGCGGGGGTAGGTGGCGTGCACTTTGCCGTGATGTACGCCGACACTTTTGTCTGTGTGGGGGTGAGTTCTTTACGCAGAGCTTCAAGCTTGAGGCCATCGGGTGACGTGGGCAGCAGCTTGGTATTGTCGTAGTTAACGGGGCGAAGCAAATCGATCAATTTGTGCTCGAAGTCGACCACCAGCTGCACCTCGGCCCGAATTTCGGCTGGTGCCTTTGCTGGAATGGCGTCGTATGCATCGAGCAGTTGCTTGGCTTCTGCGTCTTTGTCGGCCAATGATGCGGCGGGGTCTCCCAGTTTGACCGTGGAGGTCACCGATGATGCGTCGATGGCATCGCAGAACGGCTTCATAGCGGGGTCGATCCCTGCGGAGGCCGGTGCAGTGGTGGAGCCGCCGCCAATGAGCGGGCCTGTGGTTGAGGCCAATGAACCGTTTGTGGCCTTCGTGGTAATAGCAGCCTTGTTGACGTCGCTACCGCTCGAGCAAGCTGTCGCTGTGGCCACCAAACACAACGCGGCTAGAAATTGTCGTTTCAAGAGAAAACCTTTCGCAGGCTGGACGTGGCCAGGCATAGTGGCTCTAGGTTAGCGAAGTCGACCAAGGCCAGAACTGCGGCGACAGTAAGTGTTCGTTGAGTACGGTACAGGCCATCCACGTGCGGCTAGGTTCCGGGGATGCCCAATTTGGCCGATGAGTTCTCCTTACTCGTTCACAACGCCCAGGAGGCTGGCATCGAGTGGAATGGCCAACCTGCCGTGAAGCGGAGCACCTTTAGTGTTGGTAACGGTCAAACTATTGCCGCTTTGTGGTGGGGTGATTCTGAACCTGAATGGCTGTTTTGTCATGGCGGAGCGCAAAACGCCCACACGTGGGACACCACAATTTTGGCCATGGGCGCGGCGAGCGGTGCGCCCATCAACGCGGTGGCCATCGACCTGCCCGGCCACGGCCGCAGCTCGTGGCGAACTGACCAAATGTACGACCCCGCTACGAATGCGGTGGCTGTGATTTCGGTCATCCGACAACTCGGCGTTGGCGCAGTGAATTTGGTGGGCATGTCATTGGGCGGCCTTACCTCAATTTGCGTTGCGGCTCAGGCGCCTGAACTCATCAATCGGTTGGCGGTCGTGGATGTGACGCCGGGTACGAATCACGCCAAGGCTAAGGCCATTGCCGATTTCATTCGAGGTCCGCAGTATTTCGATTCGTTTGACGAATTGTTGAAACGCACGATCGAGCACAACCCGACCCGTTCGGAGACATCGCTGCGGCGCGGCATTTTGCACAATGCCCGCGAACTCGATGACGGACGGTGGCAGTGGGTGTACGACCGTCTCGAACTGGCTGCCGCACCAGAGGAGTCGACCGCTGACGCACCCGACACTGGGTCGACGGAATTCAATCCGCTGTGGGACAAAGTCAGCGAGATTTCGCGACCGATCATGCTCTTGCGCGGTTCTACATCACCCGTCGTGGATGATGCCGATGTCGCTGAATTCCAACGCCGGCAACCCACTGCTCGCGTGGAAGTGGTGGCTGCCGCAGGTCATTCAATCCAAGGTGATCAGCCCGTCGAATTGGCTCGCCTCCTCAATGATTTTGGGACCGTCTTGTGACGACCGACATCACCGTGGCCGACGACCTCTTGGCTCCGAACGTTGATCTGCAACTCATTCACACCCGCGATTATCAAGTGCACGCGTTCCGAACTCCCGACAACAACATGGTGATCCGGGGCGCGGTGCGCGACACGAAACCGCCGTTCTTGTATTGGCCAACAGATCCCGACTCGTTGGTGATTCACCACATGGCAGTCGAGCTCGATGTTACGTTTGGCTCCATGGTGATCACCGCGGCGAGGGTGTTGTTCTCGGAGTACCCGCACGTTGAATGCCCAGGAATCACCACCCGGTACCAACAGCTTGTGGGCATCAGCATCGCCCGCGGTTACTCGCACAAGGTGCGTGAGCTGTTTGGCGGGCCACGCGGCTGTAGCCACACCACAGCGCTGCTTCAGGCAATGGGGCCAATTGCCATGCAAAGTTTGTGGTCAATGCGATCAGCGCGCATGAATGACGGTTCGTTCGAGGAGCGAACCGACGTGATTCAAAATACCGGAGCCAGCCTCATGTCCAATACGTGTCACGTGTGGGAGGACGGTGGCGAAGTGTCCACTATGGCCGCCAATGGGGTTGATATCGGAGTGCCGTTGCCGATGGTGCGACGTCTCACGGCATTGGGTATCGATCCCATCGAATTTCGTAGGAGGCAGAGCACATGAAACAAGTCAAAAAGCGATGGTGGTGGCCCGACCGCTGGGAGTCAATTAAGGCGGTGCGTTCGATGGAGCAACTCACCAAGGGCGAACGAGCGGCCGACGCCATGCGCAATGGCCTGGGTTCGTGGAATTTCGTGTTTACGGCGCTCATATTTTTGACAGTGTGGATGCTGTACAACCGAAACACCGGGTTCGACAAGTATCCGTTTATTTTGCTCAATTTGGTGCTGAGTTGCCTGGCGGCCATGCAGGGAGCCATCTTGCTGATTGCCGCCAAACGAGCGGATCAGATCAGCTCTGAACTAGCGCAGCATGATTACGAGGCCGATGTCGAAACGAAGCAGATGGTGCACGATCTTGGCGATGTGGTGGCCGCCATTCATTCACTCACGATGCAAGTACACGAGCTCACGGTACAAGTCCGTGACCACATCCTGACCACTACGGGACCGACCAACTCGGTCGAGACACAGGGCGGCTCGTAATGGCCACCCGAGCCGATTTGCTCGATCTTACGACGAAGCTTTTGGCGCACGTTGACGCCGGCACCACCGATCAAGCTCCCGCCACTATGCGCGTTGCGAGCTTTAAATATCACGATCCTGCTCATTGGGAAACCGAAATGGCGTTGTTGTTTCGACGTGTGCCGCTGCCGTTAGCGCTCACGTGCGAGATGCGTGAGCCCAATAGCTTCAAGGCCATGGACGCCTGCGGCACGCCGGTGCTCATCACCCGATCAGCAGATGGTGTGGCGCGTGCATTCCTCAACGTGTGTCGCCACCGTGGCATGGTGGTGGTTGCTGACGGGTGCGGCACTGCTCGTCGATTTTCGTGCCCATATCACGCGTGGGTGTACAACGGCGTTGGTGCACTTGTCGGCGTGTATGGCGATGCCACTTTCGGCGAATTCGATCGCGACGAGCGGGGGCTGGTTCAGCTCCCGTGTGAGGAGCGCGCGGGGGTGATTTTTGTGACGCTCACCCCTGCCGCCGAGCTGCCCCGTGGCCCGCGAAACATCGACGACTGGCTCGGCTCTTATGGTGACGTGCTCGACGGTTTGGGCCTGGCCGATTGGCATGTGTACGAACGTCGAGAGCTCCCCAGCCCGGCGTGGAAAGCGGCATTCGATGGTTATGTAGAGAGCTATCACTTTGCCTCTCTGCATACGACGAGCCTGTTCCCCACGGTGATGAGTAATACCATGACGTACGAGCCGCATGGGCCTCATCTGCGCCTCGGATTTCCTCGCCAGGGAATTGCTGAATTGCATACCATCCCTCAAGAAAATTGGGACGTAGAAGATCGCATTGCCGATGTGCACATTATCTTCCCGATGTTGTCCTTGGCCGGTGGTTGGAAAGGTCAAGCAATGGTTTCGCAACTGCTTCCCGGCCCGACGCCAGATCGATCACGAACGGTGCAGACGTTCATTTCTCGGGACCCGCTGCTAACCGATAACGAAAAGCTGTCGGGGACGCAGCGGGCCGATTTCTTGCACAAGGTGGTGCGTGATGAGGACTACGCAACTGGCTTTCGCATTACAAGCGCATTGCGGTCGGGAGCCAACAAGGAATTTGTGTTTGGCCGTAATGAAATTGCCCTACAACATGTTCATCGATGGGTCGACGAGATCCTCACAACTGAAGGAGAAATATGACAGTGCCCCAAACTTTGGCCGGGAACGTCGCCGTGGTGATCGGCGGACACTCCGGATTGGGATTGGCCATTAGTGAGCGTTTTGCGGCCCACGGAGCGCACGTCGTAATCGCCGCCCGTCGTGAAGAACTTGTCAACGAAGTGGCTGCTCGCCTTTCCGGAACAGGCGAGGTTTGTGACATCACTGACGACGAATCGGTTCAGGCGATGGTGGCTGCTGCCCAGCGAGTCACCGGACGGATCAGCATTGCTGTCAACTGCGCGGGGTTCGAGCAATCGACCTTGTTGAGTGAACTCACTCCCGACAAGTTAGACGCCATGATGGCCGTGCAACTCCATGGGGCGTTGTATGCCATGCGCCATCTGTGCAATGCCATGGCCGCCACTGGCGGGGGGGCCTACCTCAACCTGTCGTCACTTACGGCCCACAACCCGGCTGCCGGATTGACGGCATACGGGAGCGCAAAGGCGGGTCTGGAATATGCCGCCAAGATTGCCGCTGTCGAATATGGAGGGGCTCAGGTACGGGTGAATTCGGTGGCGGCTTCGCTGATCGATACCCCTATGACACACCGGGTGTTCTCCTTCAAACCGGCAATTGACGCCATGCTTGACGTGACACCGTTGCGTCGAATGGGCGTGCCGGCCGACATCGCCAACGCCGCGTATTTCCTGTGCTCCGATGAAGGTGCATTCGTCACTGGACAAACGTTGTGCGTCGACGGTGGAGCCTCGTTGCAAATGTTGCCGACCGCTCAAATGTTCGCAGATGCCGCCAAACGCGTGAGTTGAGACGACATGCGTGCTCAAATGGGGCATGCAAACAAACGTATTGGGAACTGAACTCGGTGTGTGTTGCACCTCACCGATGACCGGGTTTTATCGCACCGGCTGCTGTGAATCTGGTGGCGACGACATCGGCGTGCACGCGGTGTGCGTACTCGTGACTACCGACTTTTTGGCGTACTCCAAGAGTGTTGGCAACGACCTGTCGACGCCAATGCCGCAGTACGGTTTTCCCGGCCTCAAGGAAGGCGATAAATGGTGCCTGTGCGCAGCCAGATGGGCTGAGGCTGATGAGGCCAATATGGCCCCGCTGGTCGTCCTTGAATCGACGCACGTGCGCGCTTTGGAGTTCATCGATCTGGCCCGGTTGCGACTGCATGCCGCATCATGAGCGTCGAAATTTCTCCAGAACTTCGTTCTCGAATTGATTCCCTTGTCACCAATGCTGCGGCCAAAGATCACGTGCGTTCGATCGCGTGGGGGATTGTGGCCCACGACGATTTGGTGGCTGTGGGTGGCATTGGCGAGCTGGGCGAAGGCCAAGGCGTCCCCGACGAACATTCGTTGTTTCGCATTGCCTCGATGACCAAGAGTTTTACCGCCGCTGCGGTCTTGCACGCCCGCGATGCTGGGCGTCTACGCCTCGATGACCTGGTCGAAAAGTTTGTGCCAGAGGTTGCAGAGTGGGTCATGCCCACTGCTGATTCGCCATTGGTCACGGTCCGCCATCTGCTCACCATGTCGGCAGGGTTGGCCACCGACGATCCGTGGGCTGACCGCCATATGGACATCAGTAAAAGCGAGCTCAGGGCATTTGTCGCCCAAGGTGTTTCTTTCGCCTTCACTCCCGGAGAAGCATTCCAATATTCCAACCTGGGTTACGGGTTGTTGGGTCAAGTTATTGAGGCCTCCACAGGTCTACGGGCGCAGACGTATATCACCCGCCACCTGTTGCGACCGTTGGGCATGTTGTCGACTGTGTGGTCGCTGGCCGATGTCACAGCAGCTACGCGTGTGGCCAACGGGTTCTTCACAATCGACGGCGAATGGACACCGGAACCAGCCCCAATCGACGACGGATGCATTGCCCCTATGGGCGGTATCTGGACCACGATTTACGATCTCGCTAAATGGGTTGCCTTCATGGGCGACGCGTGGCCGGCGAGCGACGAACCCGACAATGCACCGCTGTCTCGGGCGTCTCGTCGTGAACAACAGCGTGTGCATACCGACATGCCCATCATGATCATGGAGGCCGAGGTGGCCCAACGCACTCGTCTGAGTGTGGCCGGATATGGGATGGGTGTCAACGTGACTATGGACACCCGGTTGGGTCGCGTAGTCAATCACTCCGGCGGCTTGCCTGGGTATGGTTCCAATATGCGTTGGGTGCCCGGAAAGGGTATCGGCATCATGGCATTTGGCAACGAGCGTTACGCCCCCATGGGGTATCTCACGTATGACATTTTGGATGCTCTCGCCGATGCGGGAGTGGTCAGTGGCGTCGCGGCGCCCATAGGTGGAATTCCCGCCCGAGGCCCGGTTGCTTTGGCCCTCACGACTTTGATCTCTTGCCTAAATTCGTGGGACGACGACGCCATCAGCATTCTGATGGCCGACAACATTTTCTTAGACGAGTCGCTTGATCGGCGTCGAGCCGCCGCCCACAAAATAGTTGCCGATCATGGTCCCCTGCGTATCGATAGCATCGAAATCGAGAGCGGTTCAATGGGCATTGCCACCGTGGTGGGGGCAATTTCAGGCACAAAACTGTTGGTCGACGTGATGCTCACGCCACATCGTGTTCCATTGATTCAGAGCTATGGCATCGAGGTCGTATCGCTCGACCCGCCGCTACATCCGCTACGCGACGAGGCTTAGCCTTCGCCCAGGAAGCGGGCGGGGTCCACATTCATCAAGCCGGCATCGATGACTGCCTTGCTAAGTGGCCGCCCAAGCTCTCGCAGGCGTTCGCAACCATCGACACCCAACGCAACGTAGGGCAACAGGGCAAGGGTGTCTGTGCGGTGTTCGATCCACTCGCGTTGGTCTTTTCCTTGCAGCGTAAAGGTGGGAGCTTCGTCGTCAGTGAGGATGCCGTCGATGCGCATGTCTTCGATAGCGGTCTCCCACTCTTCTTCGCTCCAACCTCGTGATCGACGCAACACCTCGGCAGGCACATCCCCCGATGCTGCATGTGACACGAGGGCTTCGATACCACTCAAATTTTCGACGAGCAGCGCAGCAATGTGACCGTCACCGCGGAATTCGCGCAAAAGGGATTGGGCATGCCACAAAACCATGTGAGGCTCAGTTGGCCATTCAAGGGCGGCGTGGGCGGCGAAGAGATCACGGCCTTGGGGATGCTCAATGGCGACCATGGCAGCCTGTTTCGCCAACTCGGCTGCCTCGAGGAGGTGGGCCGAACTGACGAGGTCGCCGAACGCCCTTCGCAAAGATGAATCGACAGCTCGGTGACGGGCAGCGAGCATTTGGGCGGCCGACGTAATCGACCACACACTCGGCACCACCGAACGCACCAACGCGGGATTGAAATTGTAAAAAGTACTGATCGTCACGTCGGCACTGGCTTCACCGATTGCGGCCACTCGCGAGGCGAAATATCCCATCCGGGGATTTGTCACTCCGAGGTGCGCGTATTGCTCCACGGCATCAGGCGTGAAGTAGATCATGCCGTGGATTGGCTCGAGCGTGCGGAATGTGCGACGGGCGATTGTGGGATCCATTCGCGCACCTTACGCCCACCCGACCCAGCCGTCGAGCCCGAGGGGGGGAGTTTCTGCAAGGCTGGTCTCATGTCATTTGGACAACAATCAGGACCACCCGCATCGGCCAAGCAATTGGCCTATCTCACGTCGCTCATGAAGCAGACCGGACATCCCGACTTTCGGTCGGCTCGTCGAGAATTCGACCTCACGCAACGCCAGGCAGGCGGAAAGTTTTCCACCAAAGAGGCATCCGCGTTGATTGATCGACTTTTGGGGAACGAGCCCCTCGAACCAGTGCCAGAGGTACCTCGGGCGTCGGGCGAAGCCATCTACGAAGTGGATCCCCGCATCGAAATCCTGCGCGGAATACCGGGGCAACTGTTGGCCGATGAGCTCGTGCGTCGAGGCTGGCAGGTAAGCGAACCGTCATGACCGTGTTGGCAATCGACCAAGGGACCTCTGCCACTAAGGCGGCCGTGATCGACGAGGCAGGGACAATCGTGTCCCTCGCTGAAATGGCGCTTGATGTGAGGGCCACCGCAAATGGTGGCGTAGAACTTGATCCCGCGCAGATGTGGGAGTCAGTCGTGGCCGCATGCGAACAGGCTCTGGCCGCGTGCGGAAACCCGCGGTTGGACGCGATCGGTGTAGCCAATCAGGGCGAGACGGTCATGGCGTGGAATGCTGCTACTGGCGAGCCGTCGGGCCCGGCGATCGTGTGGCAAGACCGGCGTAGTTCGGCCGTCTGCGATGTGTTGATGCCCAATCGCGATCGGTTAGCTCACATCACGGGGCTCGAACTCGATCCCTATTTTGTGGCTCCCAAAATGCGTTGGCTTAGAGACCAGGTTGACTACTCGCTGGCCATCACCACGACCGACACATGGCTCCTGCATCGCTTGTGTGGCGCCTTCGTGACTGATGTGGCTACGGCAGGGCGATCGCTTTTGCTCGACCTGGAAACTGTCGAATGGAGCCAAGAAGCCTGCGACATTTTCGGACTTGAAATTTCAGCGTTGCCGGCTGTGGTGGGCAACGCCGAAGTTCTCGGGCACTGCTCACTCTTTGGCGGGTCGGTGCCTGTTTCGGGAGCATGTGTGGATCAACAGGCCGCTCTGTTTGCCGAACGGTGCCATGCCGCAGGCGAAGCAAAATGCACCTACGGTACCGGAGCATTTCTTTTGGCCAGCACCGGGGCCACGCCGACTCGTTCCACACACGGGTTGGTGGGGTGTACGGCATGGCGCATCAATGGCGCCACGTCGTGGTGCCTGGATGGTCAGGTGTACACGGTGGGCGCTGCGGTCTCGTGGCTGATCGCCATGGGCATCATCAATGAGGCGGGCGATCTCGACCGATTGGGTGCCACAGTCCCCGATGCAGGAGGCGTCACCTTCGTGCCAGCGCTCGCTGGGCTGGCGGCACCTTTTTGGAAACCGTCGGCTAAAGCGGCGTTCACGGGGATGTCGTTGAGCACCGAACGAGGGCATTTAGTACGGGCTGTGATCGACGGCATCGCGACCCAGGTGACCTTGTTGGCGCATGCCGCCGGTGCTGATTTGGGTGCCCCTTTGGCACTACTGCGCGTTGACGGTGGCCTCACGAGGAGTTCGTTGCTGTTGCAAACACAGGCCGATTTGTTGCAATGCCCCGTCGAGGTATATCCCTCGCCCCATGCCACAGCCTTGGGTGTGGGGGCAATGGCAGGTATCGGCGTTGGCGTTGCCCACTTCGCAAATTCTCCGGCCTACGTCGGCCAGGTGGACCCGTTGATCTCATCGCATGAGGCCGCCGATCGGTTGGCTGCGTGGCAGGTCGTGGCGGCAGCCACGTGTGACCTATGAACCCGATGTTTGAGGTCGCCGTTGTCGGGGGTGGGGTCGTTGGCTGTGCCGTGGCTCGGTTGCTGGCGCTCCACGACTGTTCGGTAGTGCTGTTGGAGGCAGGCACCGACATTGGGGCCGGGACAAGCAAAGCCAATACCGCGATTCTGCATACTGGTTTCGATGCCACTCCCGGCACGCTGGAATCGCGGCTCGTGGCTCGTGGTTATGAGCTACTGAGCGCATACGCGCCGACCGTCGGCGTCTCGATTGAGAAGGTCGGAGCCGTGCTTGTGGCATGGACAGATGAGCAGGCGCAAGCTTTGCCGTCACTCATCACTAAGGCGCAATCAAACGGGTATAACCGAGCTAATATCATTGATTCGAACACTGTGTACGACCTCGAACCACATCTTGGGCCAGGGGTCGTAGCGGGCTTGGTCGTGCCCGATGAACACATCATTGATCCATGGAGTACGCCGATCGCTTTTGCCACTGAAGCTGTGGCAAATGGCGCTGTGATCATGCGAAATTTTCCGGTGACACGGGTACACGTCGGCGCCGAATATACCGAGTTGCAAACTGCCGACGGGCAGATGATTCTGGCTCGGTACGTGGTCAACTCGGCTGGATTATACGGCGACGAAGTACACCGCCAATTTGGCTTCGATGGCTTCACTATTGTGCCCCGACGGGGCGAGCTCATCGTGTTCGACAAGTTCGCCCGGTCGCTCGTCAATCGCACGATCTTGCCTGTGCCTACGGCGCATACCAAAGGGGTGTTGGTTGCTCCGACGGTGTTCGGCAACGTGATGCTCGGGCCTACCGCTGACAACATCGACGACAAGCGCGCTACCGGCTCCACCAAGGCTGGCATCGCTGCCCTCATCGACAAGGGTCGGCGAATTTTCCCTGGGCTGATGAACGAAGAAGTGACAGCGGTGTACGCCGGTCTGCGGGCAGCGACGGAGCACAGCGACTATCACCTCAGTAGTGACGCCGCCGCCCGTTACGTGTGCCTCGGTGGCATTCGTAGCACGGGGCTCACCTCCTCAATGGCGCTGGCCGAAGAAACTGTAATATTCCTGTCTGCCTGCGATTTCATGCCGAAACGATCAGATGAAGTTGCCAAAATTACGTTGATACCGCTTGGCGAAGTCGACGACCGCCCATACCAAAGCGGTGGCCGAATTGTGTGCCATTGCGAACGAGTGACAGCTTCAGAAATCGCCGGCGCCGTCACGTCGAGCGTTCCGGCAGTCAGTTTCGATGGTCTACGACGACGGACCCGGGCCACAGCCGGTCGCTGTCAAGGTTTCTACTGCACGGCCGAAATCTGCTCGCTCACAGGCCTGCAATCATGACTGCGAAACGGGTTGAAATTGTGGGCGGCGGCCCCTCCGGATTGAGTGCTGCCATCACCCTCAAGCGGCTCGGTGTTGCGGAGGTCATTGTGCACGAACGCGAGCCCAAGGCCGGAGGTGCGCCGCGCCATACTGAGCATCTCGGGTTTGGAATTCGAGACCTGCATCGGGTGATGTCGGGCCCCCGGTACGCCGCTCGGCTGGTGGAGATGGCGTTAGCAGCCCGAGTGGATCTACGCCTCGAATCGACTGTGTTCGAGCGCCCCGATTGCAATGCCCTTGTGGTGGCGACCGGCGTACGTGAACGTCCTCGCTCGGCTCGGCTAATTCCCGGTGATCGGCCGGCTGGGATTCTGACCACGGGGGCGCTACAACAACTGGTTCAGCGCGGGTTTCCTGTGGGACGAAGGGCACTCATCGTCGGTGCTGAACATGTAAGTTTTTCTGCAATAATGACGTTGAGTCACGGAGGCTGCCGAGCCGTTGGATTGGTCACCAATCACGATCGCCACCAGACCTATCCTCCGCTGAAATGGATGACCGCCACTCGCCATCGAGTGCCCATCATTACCGGTACCGACGTGGAGGAGATTCGCGGCCATGGTCGCGTCGCCGAAGTTGCCCTGAGCAACGGCCAGATGATTGCCTGTGACACCGTGGTATTCACTGGAGACTGGATTCCCGAAAACGAACTGGCCCGTCATATGGGAGTGGCGCTGGCTCTCGACTACCCGTCGCCCGTGATCGACGAGAATTTCGCCACCTCGCTCGACGGGGTGTTTGCTGTCGGCAATGTGGCGCATCGGGTGAAGTCGGCCGACAGTTGTGCGGTCGAAGGCCAGCGTGCGGCCCGAGCAGTGGCGGCCTACTTAGTTCGGTAAACGCCTGCGGAACGCCTAGGCGGGTGCTAGCGATCGTTCGCGGCGTTCGGCCAAAGTGCGAGCCAACTTGCCAATACGACTGATGCGGGTCAACAACCGATCGCGAGCTGCTTCTGCCACGGCTGAAAGGCCGGTAAGGGATTCAATCTTCCAAAAGTTCAAAATCACGGGAACCAAGATCTGGTCGTGATGAAGTTGGGCATCGTAGATACCCGCTGCCGCGATGAGCTTGCTATGAGCGGCGAAGTTGGGGATTCCCAAGCCGGGCATGGCGAAGTTCTGCACGACGTCTTCGACTGCTTCTACGAACCCGGAGGGATCGAGTTCCATGGCCGCCGTTGTGAGGTCGCGATAAAACAAGAAATGCAAATTCTCATCGGCTGCGACGCGAGCCATAATTTCGTAACCCGCGGTATCGCCAAGCAGCTTGCCGGTGTTGCGGTGCGAGATGCGGGTGGCAAGTTCCTGAAGGGTCACGTACACCATGCCTTGCATTGGTGATGAGGGGGCCGGGGCCTCGCCTCCTGAGACCTGAATCATTCGGCCCCGTTCTAGCTCGATGGGATTGATCGCCCGGGTGGCGGTCATGTAGTCACGCATCACGATTGAGTGGCGTCCCTCTTCGGCCGTCCACCGACGGACCCATGTGCCGAACGCGCCATCCACGCCAAACGTGCGCTCGATATCGCGAAAATAGTACGGGAGGTTGTCTTCGGTGAGCAGGTTGAGAAACAAGGCGCTACGCACGGCGGGCGACAGTTCAACGCCGCCGATGTCGCTTTGTTCCTCAGTCCATACCTCACCCTTAGTGAAATCACGGCCCCGGGAGTACGGAACGAGTTCGTGGGGAAACCACTCTTTTGCCGTCGATAGGTGACGTTCGAGCAGCTCAGCGGCTTTGGGCTCGAGTTCAGCAAGGAGTGTTTCTGGCGTCATCCCTTCAGTCTACCTACCGGTAGGTAGACAAACCGGAAGCCCGTCCAACTCTTACCGTTTTAGGGCGTCAGGCGATAATGAGGTGGTGATATCAGTTGACCAAGTTTTGTGTAGTCCATGTACCGAGCAAGGACGATGCCGATTGGGTTTGAAAAATGCTCGATTCGATGCCGACACGGTGTCGATGGAACTGGATGTTGAGTGCAACGTCGCAAATTCGGGCGCCGAGGGCATCGCCCACGGCGGGTGGACGGCGTCTATTTTGGATGACGCATGCGGATTCTTGATGCTGTACGCCGATCGCTGGAATGTGACGAAAAACTTGGACGTGCGATTTCTGCGACCAATACCGATCAATCGTCCACTTATCGTACGTAGTCGATTGGTCGAGCACATGGGCGATCGGTGGCGGATCGCTGGTGAAGTGGTGCTCGCCGACACGGGCGTAAAGCTGGCGTCAGCCTCTGGCATTTTCGTGGAACCAGCAGAGGGCCATTTCGAGCGAGCCGCCGAACTGTAAGACTGCGGTGGTGACTGCTTACCAGCCTCCGATAGACGATATTTTGGCCGCCCTAAAACTCTTCGGGGGGCTCAATGCCACCTCCGAGATTCCAGAGATTGCCCATGCCGACGAATCCACTGTGGGTGAGTTACTTGGCGAGTTTGGACGGTGGGTGGCCGAGGAGGTGGCACCGCTCAACGTGGTAGGCGATCGCAATCCAGCCACTTGTGACTCGGTCGCTAAGACCGTAACCACCCCTCCTGGATTTAAGGACGCGTACCATCAATTCGTAGACGCCGGTTGGCCGAGCGTCCCGTTTGATCCCGAGTTTGGCGGCGGTGGATTCCCGTGGGCTGTTGCCATTGCGATGAACGAAATTCTGGGCGCCGCCAACCTGGCATTCTCACTGTGCCCTTTGTTGGGTCAGGGCGCTATCGATGCCATCAGCCACCATGGAAACGTCTCGCAAAAAGAGATGTATCTGGCCAAGCTCATCAGCGGCGAGTGGACAGGCACCATGAATCTCACAGAGCCAGAGGCGGGGAGTGATGTAGGTGCCTTGCGCACGCGAGCCGTACAGGCAGCCGACGGCACATGGCGCATATTCGGCCAAAAGATTTTCATCACATACGGCGAACATGACATGGCCGACAACATCGTGCATTTGGTGCTCGCTCGCATCGATGGGGCAGCCCCTGGCACGAAAGGCATCTCCTGCTTTTTGGTGCCCAAATTTGCGGTGAATGCCGATGGCAGCCTGGGAGATCGCAACGACGCGTATGTGGTTTCCATCGAGCATAAGTTGGGAATTCACGGCAGCCCTACGTGCGTGATGGTGTATGGCGACGACGGTATCGGAGCTATTGGCGAGCTGTTGGGCGAACCAAACGACGGCATGCGCACCATGTTCACGATGATGAACAACGCCCGTTTGAGCGTAGGCACACAAGGGTTGTCGCTTGCCGACAGGGCGTCGCAAATGGCTCACACCTATGCGGCTGAGCGTGTGCAGGGGCGGGTGATTGGTGGGGCACCCGGGGCGGTGTCACCGATTTCTCAGCACCCAGACGTGCAACGCATGTTGCTCACTATGCGGGCCAATATCGGTGCTATGCGAGCCTTGATTTACACCAATGCATATGCCCTTGATGTGGCGCGAGCTCATCCAGATCCCGACATGCGTGACTCGGCTCGCAAGACGGCAGAGCTATTGACGCCTCTTTCAAAATCGTTCTGCACCGATTTGGGTGTCGAGATGACGTCGATGGCGCTTCAGGTTTTTGGTGGAATGGGTTTCGTGGAAGAGACTGGTGTGGCTCAGCTGTATCGCGACATCCGGATCGCCCCAATTTATGAAGGTACAAATGCCATACAAGCAATCGATCTCGTGACCCGAAAAATCACCATCGATGGCGGCGAATTTGTGCACAGAGTGCTCGACAACGCAGAGTCAGCGGCCACGGCGGCCAACTCACGAGGGCTCACCCATGCCATCGGAGCAGCGCGCGAAGTGACCAACTACATGCAAGAGCGGCTGTCGACCAACGTAGCCGACGTTTTGGCAGGAGCGACTCCCTACTTGCGGATGCTGGCTACCGCTATCGCTGGCGGTTTCATGGCCCAACAACTCGCAGTTCCTGTCACGGACGCGGCTGGGCAAGCACGGAACCATGCCGCAGAATTTTTCTGTGAACAGATTGCTCCGGCCACCTTGGGACTTATGGCTGCTGCGATGGCCGGGGCCGATGCACTCGTGCGATGACAATCAGCCAAAGCACTGTCAAAGACGATCCAACGGTGACCACTATTGGCATCGCTGAGGGCCCATTGTGGTCGATCAGTTTGCCAATGAGGTAAGGGATGGTCAGGGCGCCAATTGCTGAGGCGCCGAGAAACCAACTAGTGGCTTGCGAGGTAAGCGTCATTTTTGCCGATGCAAAATTCACCATTGACGCGAATTGGGGGGCAATCATGACGCCGAGGATTCCGGTAAAGACCCACACAGCGACGTGATTGCCATTGCCCAGCGCGAACAGTCCGCTCACCACTGCGGTGCTGACGCACGCTCCAGCCATCAATCGACCCGACGACACCCGTTTGGCCACAAAAATTGACAGCACCCTTCCAACAGTGAATGCACCCCAAAACAGAGTCGCCACACGTTCAGGGTGGGCGATGTGGACCTCTTTCGCGTATGTCGTAATCCAGCCTCCAAATCCCACTTCGGATCCCACGTACAACACGAAGAAGAAGGCAATTACTGCCAGTCCGAGAGTGGACTGATCGCCGTGGTTTGGCTCTTTGGCATGATGCACGGGGCTGGGGTTGGGAAGGCGAACTAACACAACGGAAGCGATCAAACACATACCAGCTGCGACCCATACCATGGGTCGCAGCGAGCCGTTGCCACGCAACGACCACGCCACTATCGACGGCGCAATGAAGGCCCCTATGCCGAAGAACGCGTGCAACGAATTGAGCCACGCGTCGACTGGTTTGTTGTTGTGGAGATTACGTTCCGAGTGGTTCCACACAATGAGGGTGTTGGCGCCAACGTCCATTGCGGCCGATGCCATGCCAATCATCGTAAAGACCCCGAAAAGTGCAATCAGCGACGAGAATTCCGGCACGAGCACCACAGAAAATGCCATGCCTACAAATGACGCTGACATGGCCCTGTGACCAGCACCCCTGTCGTACGCACTCCCGCCCAGAAGCGCGCCGAAAAAGTACCCGACGGATTGTGCTGAAAACAGCACGCCTACTTCGCCCACAGTTGAATTGGTCTGGTGAGTCAACGCCGTCACCGATGGGCCCAAAAAGGTATTCGACAGCCCCAACACGATGAAGGCGCCGAGGTACGCCCACGCCACATTGAATGACTGCTTGACGTTGGCCGATTGGTGGTCGCTAGTAGGGTGGGAGACAGTCATTGTTCACAATTCTGGGGTTGGTTATGGCACGACATTTGGGTCTCGATCTCGGGGGCACGAACATAAAATTTACGATGCTGTCTAGCGATGGCGAGTCGCTGAGCATCTTAGGGAGTGACTCTCTGGAAACAGAGTCACACGATGGCCCCGACCACGTAACGCAGCGACTTATTGAAGCAGCGCAGATGGCCGAGCGAAAATGGGGGAGTCCCGACTCGATTGGGTTGGGCGTCCCCGGATTCTTCAACGCCGACGATGGAACAATCGAGCTGTTCCCCAACCTGCCTGGAGCATGGCGGGGGTACCCCATAGTGGCCAAGGTGATGGCAGGGGTTGGCGGCCAACACGTGGCATTGGTGAACGACTGCCGTGCGTTCACGTTGGCCGAGACGCGTATGGGCGCTGCCATTGGATGTCGCAATGTGGTGTGTTTTGTGCTCGGCACCGGAATTGGTGGTGGCATGGTGATTGACGGCCGTCTGCGTTACGGACGTCATGGCAGAGCCGGCGAACTTGGTCACCTCATCGTGGACGCCAATGGCCCCTTGTGTGGGTGTGGGCGTCACGGTTGTATTGAAACGTACGCCAGCGCGGCTCCGTTCGCTCGGTTTGCTCATCAGGCAACGCCAGCCGACGCCGTGGCCGCCGCCGAGGCCGGCGACGCAGTGGCGTTGAAAGCAATTGCAACGGTTGCCGACTATCTCGGTATCGCTATTGCCAACATGATCACTGCGTGTTTGCCCGAACGGGTGGTGATCGGTGGCGGTATCGCTCAAGCGGGTGACCTATTGATGAACGCCATTCGTGAAGCCACCCATCGTTACCAAATTACGGTGCCGCCCGACTGGTACGACATCGTGACTCCTACACTTGGGCCTTTTGCGGGCGCGGTGGGTGCTGCCCTATGGGGCCGAGAGCACGACATGGACTAGTTGTCTCCGAACGGTGTGATCTCCTCGTTCTCAGGGGCTGGCGGTAGGGAAAGAGTTACTGCGAACACAGCTCCACCATCGGGATGATTGGCGGCGGTAACGGAGCCACCATGGTGGGCCACGATGTCGTGCACTATCGACAAACCCAAGCCGCTTCCGGGCATGGTGCGCGATGTGGTCGACCGATAGAAGCGCTCGAAAATTTTCGGCAGGTCTTCTGAGGGAATTCCCGGACCGTGATCGCGAACGACTACTTGGCTATTGCGCACGATCACTTCGATGGGCAGCGGCGCCGGCGAAAATTTCGCCGCGTTCTCGAGCAGGTTGTCGATCACGCGCAGCAATTGGCGGGATTGACCCACGACGGGTGTGGCGGTGGTGTCGACGGCAAAGATCCGTCCCGTGCGACGCTCAGCCCGGCGGGCAGACCGTTGAGCGAGCTCGGCCAGATCCAGAGTTTCTGGTACCTCGTCGTCGTTAGATGCACTCGCCAAGCTGACCAGTTCGTTCGTGAGGGTGGTGAGTTCGCGCAGCTCTGTGTCGAGAGCGATCAGGACACGTTGTTTTCGTTCGTCATCGAGTTGGGGATACCTGCGAAGCGTGTCCACATTGGTGCGCAAGCTTGTGAGGGGGGTGCGTAATTCGTGCCCGGCGTCTTGAGCGAGGCGCTGCTGTTGTTCGCGGCTGCGGCCCAAAGCGTCAACCATGGTTGTGAAGCTGCGGGTCAGGCGTCCAGTCTCATCCTTGCCCGCCTTCGGCACGGCGATATCGAGCCGACCAGTGGTGGCAATCTGTTCGGCGGCGCCTGTTAACGCGACCACTTGGCGGGTCGACCGTCGGGCAATAAACCACCCTGCGAACGACGCCGTTAAGGCCGCGATACCGGCGGCAATAGTTGATCGCAAAGCTAGTGATCGAAGCACACGTTGTTCTTCGCCAAGATTTCTGGCCAGCTGAATGGCCCCAAAAGGTGTAGGCACGGTAAGGAGTCGATACTCCTCACGGCCGAATCGTTCGTTATGAAAACGCGCTACGTCGTTTGCGCCTGCGGCTATTGAGTGATCCTCGTCGTCAACCCTCAAGTCGTCGTCGACGAGCGTTGTTGTCACGGCTCCCGCGCGATCTAGGCAACGGGCAGTTGTGAACGGCAATCCACCAACTTCAGCAGAGAGGCTGCGCTCGGCGGCCTGTTTTACGTAGAGACAGAATCGGGTTGACTCCCGGCCATCGCCATCCGACAGGCGGGCCGCCTTGGCGTATGTGCTCAGCGTGCGATCAATTTCTGCCTCCAGGCTGTTCGCCGTGACCCGAAAATTGACCAGAGTGATGGCGCCGGCGACCACGACTGCCGTCACGCCAAACGACAGTGCCAGCTTGGTGGAAAGCTTCACGATCGACGAAGTACGTAACCCACGCCACGTACGTTATGAATCAGGCGTTCTTCGCCGACCTCTTCGAGTTTGCGGCGCAAATACCCGATGTAGACGGCCAGCGTTTTTGAATCAGGCCCAAAGTCGTATTGCCACACGCGCTCATAGATCGTGGTTTGGGTGAGGACCACATTCACGTTTCGGGCCAGCACCGACAGCAGCTCGAATTCGGTTTTGGTGAGCTCTACTTCGCGTTCGCCACGCCACACGCGCCGCGACAATTCTTCGATGCGCAGATCGGCAATGCGAATGTCGACACCGTTATCGTCGAAGGAGCTGCGACGCACGAGGGCTCGAATGCGGGCCAGTAACTCGTCGACGCTGAACGGCTTGGGAAGGTAGTCATCGGCACCGGCGTCCAAGCCCGAGACACGGTCGCTCACTTCAGTGCGCGCTGTCAACATCAAGATGGGCGTGTGGTCGCCTTTGCTGCGCAAACGACGGCACGCCGTGAGGCCATCCATCACGGGCATCATCACGTCCATCACGATCACATCGGGGCGAGCAGTAGCCATTGCCTCAAGGGCAGCGTTGCCGTCGTTAACGGCGGTGACGACGTGACCCTCGAGTTCTAGAGCCATGGTTACGGCCTCTCGAACAGCCCGGTCATCTTCAGCTAACAGCACATGTGATCCCACGGATACTTGTTTACCTGATTCGGCGGTGGCCTGCCGGTTCTCTACGCCGGTTCTCACCGACATCTCACCGCCGGTTTACTCGCTGTGACACTTGCGTTTCGGCGCAAGGCCCGTGCGATATCACACGATTTGTGACGGTAGGGCAGACTTTCGACACCATGTGGCTCGATTGGACATACGCCGTGATGTTGGCCGCGGTCATTGGTGTCGCAACGGCTGCAGCTCGCGATGTGAAACAACCGTTTCTCATCAAGGCCCGTCCGTTTGGAATCGAGACGTCACTGATTTTCGCCCTGTACGCCATCTGGCAGATCGCAGGGCAGGCGTCGGTATTGAAAATCGATCACGCCTTAGAGCGGGGCCAACAAATTTGGGATCTTGAGCGTGATCTTCATTTTCTCAGCGAACGCACGGTGCAACAGTGGGTGCTTCCTCACCGATGGCTTGTGCAGTTTTGCAATGGCTACTACGCCATCATGCACGTGCCATCTCTGGTGTTTTTTTTGGTATGGCTGTTCGTAAAACACCGCTCTAGGTATGGCTCGATTCGTAATACGTTGGCCATGCTTACGGGGATCTGTTTGGCCATTCAGCTCATACCGGTGGCCCCGCCCCGACTCGTGGTTGGCATCGGAGTCGTTGACACGCCCGCGTTATATGACCAATCGGTGTACGGCGCGGTGGGCACTGGTGTTGCCGATCAACTGTCAGCGATGCCGAGCGTGCACGTTGGTTGGGCAGTGTTGATTGCTACCGGCACGTTGCTGGTGTCCCGCGGGAAATGGCGATGGATTGCCGTACTTCATGCGTCGCTCACCATTTTCGCTGTCGTGGCCACAGGCAACCATTTTTGGTTGGACGGCGTGGTTTCGGTGGTGATCATGTTCGTGGTCATGGGCATGCAAAAGGTGGGTCGACTGTGGTGGAAGCGAACTCGCTCGACCGGCGCCGCCGTGAGTTCATCTGCCCCGTCTCCAGCGCCAGCTAGCGTCAACGCCTAAGTCAATCGCCTGGCCCGGACGGGCGGGCAGAAATCGGAGAGCCTCATGGGCATCATGGACACCATCACCGGACTTTTGGGCAAGAAAAAAGGTGCCAGTAACGGCCTCGATCTGGCCAGCCTTGCTGCAACAGTCATGCCGATGTTGGCTGGATCGGGAGCTTTGGCACACTTGGGCGGGTTGAGCGGCATCATCGGCAAACTCACGGGCGGTGGCCTTGGGGCACAAGCAAATTCATGGGTGGGCACCGGCCCTAACGAGGCAGTGCATCCCGACCAACTCGAAGCAGCGTTGGGCACCGACACCGTCGCCCAAGTGGCAGCAGAGGCCGGCATCACACACGATCAAGCAAAGACCGGTTTGGCGTCGTTGTTGCCCCAGCTGATCAATCGCGCCACGCCCGAAGGTTCAATCCCCGGCATGGATCAAATCGGCGGCCTTCTCAAAGGCTTCGATCTCGGCAAACTTCTGGGCTAGTACGGCAAGCTCGTGCATGATTTGGTGATTCGTGGAGGCACGATCGTCGACGGGTCTGGCGCGGAATCTTTCACTGGTGATGTGGCCGTCGACAATGGTCGAATCACAAGCGTTTCTTCGGAACCGGGCACGATTGGTCGCGGCCACCGTGAGGTGATGGCCAACGGCCTGTTGATCACGCCTGGCTTTGTGGATGTGCACACCCATTACGACGCGCAGGCGACGTGGGACGCATGGCTCACGCCATCAAGTTGGCATGGCGTCACTACCGCGGTGATGGGAAATTGTGGCGTCGGATTTGCTCCAGCTGCCGCAGATCGTCACGAGTGGCTCATTGGACTAATGGAGGGTGTCGAAGACATCCCCGGCGCAGCCCTCACGGCTGGTATCTCGTGGGACTGGACCACGTATCCCGAATATTTAGACGCACTGGCTGGGCACCCTCGGGTGCTCGACGTGGGATCGATGATGACCCACGGAGCGTTGCGAGCATTTGTGATGGGGGATAGTGGGGCCGACAATTCTCCCGCCACGATTCACGATATTGAGTCGATGCGAGCGCTTGTCGCCGAAGGTTTGGCGGCGGGAGCACTCGGATTTTCCACGAGCCGGACGCCGATTCATCGATCAATTTGGGGCAAGTTGGTGCCCGGCACCACGGCAGCGGACGACGAAATTTTCGGCATCGGCGAAGCGTTGGCCGCCTGTGGTGGCCGAGTGTTTCAATTCGCCCCCGAGCACGTGCGAGCGATTGACGAAATGCCGTGGATGATCGAACTGGCTCGTCGAAGCGGATGCACGGTCAGCATCAATCTGAACCAAACCGATGCCGCTCCTGACATTTGGCGCGAAGTCTTGGAAGCCATGACGTCAGCCGATGCTGGCAATGGTCGATTGGTAGCCCAGGTGGCGGGCCGAGCTATTGGCATGGTGTTGTGTTTCGACGGCTCCGTTCACCCGTTCTTGGATCATCCCGCATGGCTAGAGATCGCCGCGCTGCCCATTGATCAACGCCGAGCGGCTGTGAGCAGCAGCGCCTTTCGGGAGCGGCTAATTGCCGAGCCAAGCGGACTCAGCGACCACATGATGGGCAATGCCCACAAATATTTCGCGGCCCAGGGGGGCGTGATCGACTACGAACCAGATGCTTCATCCAGCATCCAAGCGCAGGCCGTTGTAGCGGGCGTCACCGCGCGGCAAAAGCTCGTCGAGTCATTGTGCGCTGATGGTGGCAGAGGCATGGTGTACGCGCCGTTGTTTAACTACGCCAACGGACATCTAGGACATCTCGCCGAATTGCATCGGCACCCGAATACGCGCATGGGTCTGTCGGATGCTGGTGCCCACTGCGGGGTGATTTGCGACGGAGCAATGCCCAGTTTCATGCTCACGCACTGGGCCCGTGATCGATCAGCCGACGCCATCGGTGGCCAACTAGGACTCGAACACGTAGTCCACCGCCAAACAGCTCAGACGGCTGAACTGTATGGCCTTGGTGACCGAGGACTTCTGCGGCCCGGGTTGCGCGCCGACATCAATATCATCGACTTCGATGCGTTGACGATTGGTCCAGCCCAGATGGTCTTCGACTTTCCCGCCAATGCTCGCCGCCTTGTGCAACGGGCTAACGGATACGTGGGCACTTGGTGTGCTGGCGCACAAACCATCGACCACGACGAGTTCACTGGTGAACTTCCCGGACGCCTCATCCGAGGGCCTCGGTAACCGCCCATATGTGGGCGAATACCGCACGGGTTTCTAGACGAAGGTGAGGTCTCCGGTGCGGCTGCGCTTGAGTTCGAAGAACTTCGGGTACGAGGCCAGTAGTCGAGCGCCTTCGAAGATATTCAGGGCGTCGGCACCACGAGGAATGTCGGACAGAACTGGGCCGAAGAACGCCACGCCATCGATGTGGATGGTTGGCGTGCCCACGTCCATGCCCACGGGATCCATGCCTTCGTGATGGCTAGTGCGCAGAGCATCGTCCCAATCGGTCGAGCGGCCCGCCTCGATGAGTTCTGCGGGAAGGCCAAGCTCGGCCAGAGCGCCGGCAATCGCTATTTCGAAGTCTTTTTCGCCGCCGATATGAATCCGGCTGCCCATCGCCGTGTAGAGCGGCAGAATGATCTCCTCGCCATGCTGTGCTGCTGCGGCGATAACGACTCGCACTGGAGCCCATGCTCTGGACATCATTTCCATGTATCCCTCGGACAGATCGCGCCCCTCGTTAAGAAGAGCGAGGCTCATCACTCGAAACCGAAGATTGATGGGGCGGAGTCTCTCGACCTCGAGAATCCAACGCGACGAAATCCACGCAAACGGACACAACGGGTCGAAGTAGAAATCGACATTCGATACAGGGGCGTCAATGGATTCTGGTGACGATGCTTGAGTCATGGCCACGACGCTACAGGCAAGTCTGATGAGACCGACGCCTTGTGCTGTGTTGGGCTCCGTTATACCGGTGAGTAGTGGTTGGCCCGCACGTTGGGGCCCTCGCCTCGCACGAATCCGATCAACGTCATACCGGCGGCACGGGCGGTGAGCACGGCAAGTTGCGTGGGCGCACTTACGGCAACCAGTGCAGTGAATCCAGCAGCCCACGCCTTCTGCACAATTTCGAAACTGGCGCGGCCGCTCACAAACAACGCCAGATCGGTGGCCGGCAGTTGATCATCGAGCAACATGCGGCCTACCACCTTGTCGACAGCATTGTGACGTCCGACGTCTTCTCTCAAAATTGACGGCGTGCCATCTCGGTCTATGATCGCCGCGGCGTGTACTCCGCCCGTCGCCTCAAAGAGTCCTTGCGTGGCAAGGATGCGGGAGGGGGCGCTGAGCAATGCAGGCAAATCCCACTGGGCATAGGGTCCAAGTGGGTCGAGACGTTGGGTCAACAAATCGAGCGATGCCGTGCCGCAGATTCCGCACGACGACGTGGCGGTACCCAAGCGAGGTGTGGCTGTGGGTGCTGCGCCGCCCGTGGAAACGGTCACTACGTTGAACTCTGTGTCGACCGCAGAGCCTGTGGCGCAATAGCGAATTTCAGTGATCGGCGCGCCGGCGAGAAGTCCTTCTGTGAAACAGAATCCGGCCGTCAATTCGTAGTCGTGGCCTGGCGTTCGCATGGTGGTGTTGATAGTCGTGTCGTCGAGGCGCATCTCGAGCGGCTCTTCGACGATGACAAAATCGGGCTGTCGTACCGACCCAGAAGCTGTGACCCTGCGCACCAGAAATTGTTGCGTTCGTGCCCTGGCCATTGCTCAACGGTATCGGGTCATCGTGTCGATGGTGACAGCGGCTAGATTTTCGATTGACCTAGGGTTTTTCCGCAATATGGACTTTGTCCGCTATGCGGAACTGAATTTGGCCGGTGGGGTAGCCTGTGGTCATTACTGGAACGATCGTTTCACTTGGGAGGTGAGTAATGAAGGAAAAGAAGCACAATTCCTCAAACGCCCTCGAACGCATCACCACACCATTAGTGCGAGACTACGGCGTGCTGCGCGAAGCGACATGGGATGAAGCTATGGCCCGTGCTGCGGCCGGATTCCGTTCGACGCTCGATGCGTTTGGACGTCAAAGCGTTGGCGTTTTTTCGTGTTCGAAAAGCACCAATGAAATGAATTATTTGGCCCAGCGATTCACTCGGGCGGTGTTGGGCAACAACAACATCGATAGCTGTAACCGAACTTGACACGCTCCTTCTGTGGTCGGTCTGGCCACTGTGTTTGGAGCCGGCGGCGGCACCTCGTCGTACGCTGAAGTTGAGACGGCCAACGTCATCATTATGTGGGGTTCCAACGCTCGTGAAGCGCACCCAATTTTCTTTCATCACGTTCTCAAAGCCATCAACAACGGCGCCCAATTATTTACCATCGACCCCCGCCGTACCACCACGGCTGCCTTCGGAGAACATTTGCAACTGCACGTGGGTACCGACATTGCACTGGCGTACGCCATTGGCCGTGAGATCATCGTTAACGAGCTCGACAACGCAGCATTCATCAATTCGGCAACCACAGGATTCGCCGAATATCGCGAAGCAGCCATGGAGTGGACGCTCGAAAAAGCGTCCGCTGAGACGGGTGTCGATGCGAGTCTGATCTCCGACCTGGCACACGCCTATGCCGGAGCGGATCGGGCACAACTGTGTTGGACACTCGGCATTACGGAGCACCACAACGCCGTCGACAACGTGGTGAGCCTCATCAATTTGGCGTTGCTCACTGGGCACGTTGGGCGTCATGGCTCGGGCCTGTCGCCGTTGCGGGGCCAGAACAATGTGCAGGGCGGCGGCGACATGGGCGCCATTCCCAACCGCTTCGTGGGCTTCCAAGACATTTTGGATCCCGAAATTCGGGCCAAATTTGAAACTGCGTACGGCCGCGACATCATGCCCGAATACGGTTGGCACCTCACGCAAATGTTTGAAGCCATGGACCGTGGTGACCTGCGCGCCGCCTACGTAATTGGTGAGAATCCGGCGCAAAGCGAAGCCGATGTGGCCCACACTCGTCATCTGCTCACCAACCTGGATCACCTTGTGGTGCAAGATATTTTCCTGACCAAGACGGCCGAGCTGGCCGACGTGGTGTTGCCTGCAGCCGCCGCGTGGTGCGAATCGGCAGGGACTGTTACCAACTCCGAGCGTCGTGTACAACGCGTTCGCAAGGCCGTCGATTCACCCGGCGAAGCGCGCGACGACATGTGGATCATTTTGGAAATGGCCCGCTTGATGGGTGCCGAATGGAACTACGGCGGTTGGCCGCATGACCGTTCAGCACCTGTCGAAATTGTGGCAGAGGCAGTGTGGGACGAGCTCCGACCGCTGTCGCCAATGCATCACGGGATGAGCTACGAACGCATTGCCAACGAGGGCGGCCTCCAATGGCCATGCCCCAGTGACACAGAGCTTGGTCCCACGTTCCTCCACGGTCGTTTGTGGGCCACCAACGCTGATGAGCGTGGCCGCCCGGCCCCATTCAGCGTGGTACAACACGAGCTTCCTGTCGATGAATGCACATCGGAATATCCCATCCGTTTGACCACCGGACGACGCCTGGATTCGTACAACACCGGCGTGCAATCGGCCTCGTTTGCCTCGCCGTTGCGCTTTGGTGAGACGATCGACGTGCACCCAGCTGATGCTGCGGCGCTTGGCGTCGTAGCCGGCGACATGGCTCGGGTGAGTTCGCGTCGCGGGGCCGTCGAAGCTCCGGTACGACTCGACGAAGGGCTACGCCCCGGCTTGGCTTTCATGACCTTTCATTTCCCTGAACAGGTCGACGTGAACTTGATCACTATCGAAGCTGCAGATCCCCGCAGCGGCACGAGCGAATTCAAAGCCACTGCGGTGCGCATTGAAAAAGTGCTTGTCAGTGTCTGACCTTCGTTTTCGAAATGAGGTGGCAACTCCGCACGAGGTTGCAGCCATCGATGCCGCCTTGCCTGCCGACGCACGTGGTCGCCGCGACCTTTTGTTGCCCGCGTTGCACGCGGCCAACGATCTCATGGGTTGGGTCTCGCCTGGGGCGTTGAATCACATTTGTCGTTCACTCAATGTTGCTCCTGCCGATGCATACGCGGTCGCTACTTTTTACGACTTGCTGAGCGTCGACGAGTTGCCGCCTGTGGTGGCAATGCGATGCGTCGACTTGGCGTGCCGCATTGTGGCGGTGCCCGCCGTCGCCCCCGAGGGAATGCACGTGATCGAGTCACCATGCCTTGGATTGTGCGAACGAGCGCCGGCTATCGCAATACGTAGCGCCGGCGAAGTGCCATCGCTGATGCTCGTGGCAGAGCCCGAAGTACCAGTGCAGATTCGAGGGCCTCTGAGCGCCCGCATCGGCGTTCTAGATCCCGCTTCGCTCGATGCCTACCGGACCTCCGGCGGATTTGAGACGCTCGCTACGGCACGGGTCAATGGACCCGCATGGATCAGCGACCAAGTCGATACTGCAGGGCTTATGGGACGTGGTGGCGCCGCGTTCCCCACCGCCCGCAAATGGCGAGCAGTACTTGGGCAAACAGTGTCCCAGCATTACGTAGTGGCAAATGCCGACGAGAGCGAACCGGGCACCTTCAAGGATCGCATCGTGATGGAAGGCGATCCGTTCTCAGTGATCGAAGCGGTGGCGTTGGCTTGCCTGGCCGCGGGTGCCGATCACGCGTTTATCTATCTGCGCGGTGAGTACGCCGTTGCGAACGAGCGCCTCCAGAATGCCATCGATTCTTCGACATCGGCCGGGCTGTTGGGCGAGCTGCGAATCGAAATTCGACGTGGCGCTGGCGCCTACATTTGTGGCGAAGAGACGGCCATTTTCAACTCCATCGAAGGCTTTCGGGGCGAGCCCCGCAGCAAGCCACCGTTCCCTGTCGAAGTCGGCCTGTTCGGCAAACCCACTGCGGTGAACAACATCGAAACCCTGGTGGCCGCTTTGGCCATCTGCCGTGGCGATGGGGTATCCACGAAACTGTTTTGTTTGTCTGGCCATGTTGCGCGACCGGGCATGTATGAGGTGCCAGTGGGCACCACCTTGGGCGAGATCATCACCATGTCCGGCGCAGAACACAGCGATGTACAAGCAGTGTTGATGGGCGGGTCGGCGGGAGCATTCGCCACACCAGCCGAATTCGCCACGCCGCTTACTGCAGAGGGCATGCGCTCAATCAACGCCACGCTGGGGTCTGGTGTGGTGATGGTGCTCGACCACTCGGTGAACATGGCCGATTTCGCGGGCCGCATCGCGGAGTTTTTTCAACACGAAAGTTGCGGCCAATGCGTGCCGTGTCGCGTGGGTACTGTGCGTCAAGTTGAGTTGTTGAGCGTCGGTGATCGGGCGTTGTTGAAAGAGGTTGATCAAGTTATGACTGACTCCTCAATTTGCGGCCTCGGCCAAACCGCGGCCAGCGCTATTCGATCTGCAATCGCCAAGGGCTTGCTATGAGTGAATTTAACATTTCGATTGACGGCATGGACGTGGCGATGGAGTCCGGCCAGACCATTCTGGCTGGTTGCTCAAGCCAAGGGATCGACACGCCAACGCTGTGCTACGGCGATACGTTGACACCAAAAAATGCGTGCAGAGTGTGCATGGTTGAGCTCGAAGGTTCCCGTGTTTTGGTGCCAGCATGCAGCCGTAAGGCAGAGCCTGGCATGGTCATTCACACTGAATCCGACCGGGTCAACCAAAGTCGTAAAATGGTGCTCGAACTGCTCGGTTCAAGCGTCGACATGAGCCAGACCGATCATTTCGAAGAGTGGTGCGACCGCTACGACGCCCATCCTGAGCGGCTCATTTCGCCAGACGCCCACACCAGGGTCTACGAAGATCCAAAGCTCGACAACGACCTGTACGGCCGTGACTATTCGAAGTGCATTTTGTGTTACAAGTGCGTCGACGCTTGCGGTGAACAATGGCAAAACACATTCGCTATTTCGGTGGCCGGCCGTGGGTTCAAATCACGAATTTCTGTCGAATTTGATGCACCGATGACCGACTCGGCGTGCGTGTACTGCGGCAATTGCGTGGCGGTTTGTCCCACAGGCGCGCTCACACCGATGACCGAATATCACATGCGCAAAGTGGGTACATTCGCCCCCGAACGGCAAACGGAAACGACCACCGTGTGCCCGTACTGCGGCGTTGGCTGCAACCTCACCTTGCACGTACAGGACAACGAGATTTTCAAGGTCACGTCACCAAGCGATCACTCTGTGACTCATGGCAACTTGTGCATCAAGGGTCGGTTTGGATTCAGCCATGTGAGCATCAATCGCCGTGGCAACCTTCCCGTCGATTGAGTCCACTGAGTAACGTCTCGGGATGGCTCCTGAGAAGTTGGATTTGAATTGGTCGACGTACGGCACAGCCGCCCGCGAGCTGGCCGCAATGGTGGCCGATGACGGTTTCCGGCCCGACATGATTTTGTCGATCGCTCGTGGTGGCCTGGTGATCGGTGGATCAATGGGTTACGCGCTTGACGTGAAGAATCTCTATGTGATGAACGTGGAGTACTACACCGGCATCGACGAGCGTCTCGACGTGCCGCTGATCCTTCCTCCTGCACCAGATCTCGTAGATCAATTGCAGGCGCATGTACTCATCGTCGACGACGTGGCCGACACCGGTCACACGTTGGAAACCGTCCGCCAATTTTGTGAAGGCAAAGTCGCTGAAGTTCGCACCGCCGTCATTTACGAAAAGTCACACTCTGTTGTGAAATGCGACTACGTGTGGCAGCGTACCGACGCATGGGTGTTGTTTCCGTGGTCGAGTGAAGGTCCTGTGAGCGGTATTGCAGCCAAGGTCGCTGAGAACTTTTAAAGCCTCCTGAAACGCTATTGCCCGGAATTTCTATTGCTTGGCGTTCTGGAGCAGCTTGAAGAATCGGCTGCGATTGATTTGCGAGGTCTCATCGCCGGCTTGAACTGACCCTGCTGAGAGCACTGGCGGCGTGCCGCCCCACGGATTTTTGATCAGTTCTTCAACCGGCTTTGCTTCAGGGTCAAACGACACCGAGTCGGCTGGTGCGCCGACCGTGGACGTCATAGCTGCGGCGGCGGCCGCGGCGATAGTTTCGAGTTGCGTCGGTGCTCGTTTTGGGCGAGCGGGCGCCGCTTCAGGGGCAGCAGCGGCAGGGGCGGGTGCCGGCGCTTCGACGATGGCCGGCGCCAGCGCGTTTCCCGCGGCAGCGCTAATCGACACCACACCAACATCGTGCAATTCCTTCACTGCCCGACTGATTGAAAATTCGCCCAGGCACAGGTGTGCGCCAAGTGCTCGTGCGCTGACCCCGTTGCCTATCACGGCAATGAAATCCCACTGATCGGCTCGCAATGTGACAGATGCCGTTGGCAACCTTTGTACGAGTCGAATGGTGGCGTCCATCGATGGGATTACTTTGGAAATCGAGGGCCATTGTTCGATGAGGTTTGCCACTTGGTCAAGCAGCGGCTCGATATCGATGTGCGACGTCGACATAGTGGTTTCGTCGGTCTGAAACGAGAAGTCGGCGTCACCCATACGAAGTAGTGCAAACATTTTTTCGGGCACCGGTATTGATGGCAGCGTGGCCGACGTATCGAGCCCAGAAATGGCGCCCTGCTCAATGAAGATTGATCCCGACCCGGTGGGAGAAACGAGGCGTAGGCACCCGGTCTTGCGTGTGGTGCCCAAAAAACGCATGATGTCGGGCAGCGAAAACATTTCGGTTGAGCCGGTAAGTGCCATGATTTCCTCCAAAATCAACGCCAGCCCTGCGGCTAGCTACTAGACCTATCGGCAACTTCCGTGCAGGAATCCAGAAATCCCATCAACTCTGTAGAATTTTTAACTCATGGCGCAATCACTTAGAACGAAAACGGCGGTGGCAACTGGCCAAGGGGTGGCTGCGTTGTCCAGGAAATTGGGTCGCGGTGGCGGCTCGGCAGTGGGCGGCAAGGTGACTTTGGCGATTGATCCTCTCGCTATCAAGTACCTCGTCGGCAGCCGGCGGGTGGCGTTGGTAAGCGGAACGAATGGCAAGACCACCACGACGAGTCTTTTGGCGGCAGCGTGGGCCACAGCAACACCGATCGTGTCCAACGTCACCGGCGCCAACTTGCCCACCGGCGTAGTCAGCGTGTTGGCATCGAGCCCCAACGACGCCGTGCTCGAAGTCGACGAGGGGCATCTTCCCCGGGTGATGGCCGAGATATTGCCAAGTGTTGTGGTGCTTTTGAATCTGTCTCGCGATCAACTCGATCGCGTCGGCGAGGTGTCTCGACATGCCAACAAGTGGCGGGACGCCTTGACCAGATTGTCAGACACTCATGTGGTCGCCAACGTCGATGACCCGTTGATCGTGTGGGCCGCGATGGCGCACGCATCGGTCACTTGGGTGGCAACTGGCCAGCAATGGCGCGCCGACGCCACTTCGTGTCCGTCGTGTGCCGGCGAGATCGTGTGGGCGATCGATGGAGTTTGGGCTTGTGGATCGTGTTCGTTTACTCGTCCCCGAGCGCACGTCGGTTTGGCGGGTTCGGTAGTGATTGATCATCGGGGTGATGGCCTCGAGTATCCCGTATCGCTTGGCTTGCCCGGGTGGGCCAATTTGGCCAACGCCACCATGGCCGCCGCTGCCAGCGAGATCGTTGGGGTGTCCATCCCGCAAGCTTTGGCCGCCATGCGCTCAGTGGGCGGGGTCGCAGGCCGCTATGAAAGGGTTGCGGTATATGGCTCCCGTGCCCGCTTGTTGTTGGCCAAAAATCCGGCTGGCTGGAATGAACTTTTCGATGTGTTGCGTCCTTCGCCAATGCCGGTGGTGGTGGGTATCAACGCCCGAGTGGTCGATGGTCGAGATCCGTCGTGGTTGTGGGATGTGCCATTTGAGCGATTGCAGGGTCGGCGAGTCATTGCCACTGGTGAACGCGGTCGTGACCTTGCTGTGCGACTGCGGTACGCCGATGTGGATCACGAGTTCGTGGAATCGGCCGCCGACGCGTTGGCGGCGGCGGCCAAGCTGGGCACCGAATTTGAGGTGGCCGCCAACTACTCCAACTTTCAACAAATGCGGGTGGCCGCCAAGCACATCGGCGGCATCGTATGAGCCGCCTCAGCGCCATTGGAATTGGGGTGCTCTACCCAGAGCTACTTGGCACATACGGCGACGGTGGCAACGCCGTGATTCTGGCCCAGCGATTGCGGTGGCGGGGGATTGGTGTGGATCTCGTCGACGTGCGGCCCGGCGACACAATTCCTGATTCGCTCGATGTGTACCTCCTCGGTGGTGGCGAAGATGGCCCTCAGGCATTGGCAGCAAACGAATTACGGCAATCTGGTGCGTTGCATCGGGCTGTCGGGAGCGGGGCTGCTGTGCTGTCGATTTGTGCAGGGCTGCAAATTCTGGGCGAATCCTTCGTAGGTCTCAACAAGGCAGTGTTGCCGGGGCTCGGCCTCGTTGACGCACGAACCACCACTGGCGTGGGCCCTCGACGTGTTGGGGAATTGGTCGCCACGCCCGCTGCGGGCCTTTCGCTAGGCGGCTCGGCGTTGCCAACAGTTTCCGGCTACGAAAATCACCAGGGTGACACCGAGCTCGGCACTGGCGTTCAACCATTCGGTCATGTGACCGTGGGAGTTGGCAACGGGCCGACCTCTCGGGTTGACGGGTTCAGCGTTGGTCGAATGGTCGGCACGTATTGTCACGGACCGGTGTTGGCCCGAAACCCAGCATTGGCTGATCTGATTTTGGCGTGGGTTGTGGGCCATGAACTTGACCCGATCGACGACAGTGCAGCCGACGTTTTGCGCGTCGATCGCTTTGCCCACTCGGCGGGCCGTGCTTCAGCAACCGGCGCCAGATCATTGCCGGGGGCAGTAATGCGATCCCTGCGAGGGACAAGCCGTCGGCTACGCTAATCCGACCTGGCGACGTGGCCGAATGGCTCAGGCAAGGGCCTGCAAAGCCCTCTATAGCGGTTCGATTCCGCTCGTCGCCTCCCCTAAATGCCCCTGCGCTGTTTATTCAGCCAGGGGCATTTTTGTGTGTGGCTCACGGTCACGTTCCGTCACATTATTACAACAATTCGTCAATATAGGGTTATGAGCTGCCCAAATATCTGGGATTGGTGGCCGTTGGATGACACGTGTTCGTAACATCTTCCCGTCGAAAGGAATACCCATGACACATCTAACAGCAGTGGCTGCACCAAGCAGCCTTCACACCCTTGCCCTCGTCGGTCATATCGTCGGTGTGGCGTTTGGGGTCGGCGGAGCGACCGCCACCGACATGGTTTTCGTTCGATGCCTGCGTAAGCGGTGCATCGACCACACACTGGAAACCGTCCTCGACCTTGCCAGCAAGCTCGTCACAGCTGGGCTGGCTCTACTGACGGTGAGCGGATTTGTGTTGCTCGCTACCGGTACTCATACGAGCGACCGATTCTGGTCCAAAATGGTTGTTGTAATCGTGATTGCCGCTAACGGGGCATGTGCTCACTTGTTGACTTTTCCCCGCTTGTCCAAGGCAATGCGTGACGGAGAGGTTCACCTCAGCTTGCCGTTTCTCAATCAGCTCAGCGTGGCCGCGGCCGTGTCTGGTGTGTCGTGGTACACCGCCGTGATTTTGGGCACCTGGAAAACTGCCCATCTCACGATGGTTCAGTACCTCGGTATCTACGCCTCGGTGTTGGCGGTCGCCGTCATTTGTTCGTTGTTGTTAACACCGACAATCTTGCGTGCCGACCACTTTGAGCCTTTGGTGTTGACTTCGAGTGATCTCGACATCGTTTTTGAAGTCGCTCCAGAATCGCCTATCAAAAAGCTTGAGCGAGTTTCGTAGCTAGGACGAATTGCTGGCAATGGTTTCGGCCAGCCAGGCTGCGTCGGGTAGCATCTCGGCCACGTGAGGGCGTATAGCTCAGTTGGTTAGAGCGCTACCTTGACATGGTAGAGGTCCCCGGTTCGAGCCCGGTTACGCCCACCGCACGCCCTCCCTTCGGGGAGGGTTTTGTGTTTTTCGGCACCATTTCGCGGACGGGATTACCGAGTCGGCGAGCCAATCATGCTGATCCGGGGGTCGGTGACCACTTGGCTGATGAATCCGCTCGGACCGATGGGATTGTCGCCGCGGACCGTTACCCGTCGCATCTTCCTTGGCGTTGCGCCGTAATCGTCGATGGCGTAATGCATAGTGGCCCGATTGTCCCACATCACCACGTCGCCATCTTTCCACCGGTGGCGAAGACAAAATTCAGGTTGCGTGGCATGGGCAAAAAGCAGGTCCAAAATATGCCGACTCTCGTGTCGTGCCATGCCAACGATGTGAGATGTGAATCCCGGGTTGACAAAAAGGCTCGGCACTCCAGTGACGGGATGAACGCGTACTACGGGATGCACAACAGGAGGAACCGATTCAGATTGCCGCAACAGATCTAACGCGTCGTCGCGAGCCAACCCAGAATCAAATGGATCTCCCCAATATGCCAACGGTGTGATTCGATGCACAGCGGTGAGGTCGTTGACCATTGTGCGCAAGGGTGGACTGAGTGTGGCCAGAGCGATGCGCATGTCGCAAAACATCGTGTCGCCGCCCACTTCGGGAAGCACGTCTGCCACGAGCACCGAAGCCGCCGGCGCGGCGACAAAAGTTACGTCAGTGTGCCACAGGGCGTTCTTGCCGCCGTTGGCACCGTCGAGCTGAAGTATTTCAGGATGATCTGGATGACCAGGGACAACTGGATGAGCGGGCGTTGGTTGACCGAGGGTCTGGGCGACCGCGACTTGTTGAGCGTGGCTGAGAAAGGCGGAACGCAAGACCACAACTGCGTGATCACAAAGCTGCTTGCTGAGGCATGCCAGATGATCCGCTTCGCGGGCATCGAAGTGCAAGATTTCGGCACCAAAGTGGGACGTAATCTTCTGAATATCCAACTGGCGAGGCATCGGCAAAGTATTGCACGCACGCTTGATTGGCTAGTGAAGAGGTTTGTGAAGGTCGGCGAAATTGACGACCCGGTCGGCTACGAGTCGGGCTTCTGCGCCGTCGTGGGTGACCCACAACGCAGTTGTGCCGGTAGATCGAAGAACGGCAGTCACAGATCGGCCCAACTCGTCTCGTAAATCTGCGTCAAGTCCGGTCAGCGGCTCATCGAGCAACAGAAATTTTGGTGTAGGAGCGAGCGATCGGGCTAACGCCACCCGTTTTGCTTCGCCGCCCGACAAATCGAAGACAGCTCGATTTTGGAACCCGGCCAGGCCCACCAGATTGAGCAACTCGATCACGCGGGCATGACGTTCGCGGCGGCTTTTGCGACCGGCAGGGAGACCGTAGCCGACGTTGCCGCCGACCGTGAGATGCGGGAAAAGTTGCTCATTTTGAAAAACCATGCCGACGTTTCGTCGATGAGTCGGCGTGTGAGAGACATCCACGCCATTGATCAATATCGCACCTTGATTGGTGGGAATGAAACCTGCGAGTGCTCCCAATAGAGTCGATTTACCGCACCCCGACGGCCCGTGTATTGCAACAATTTCACCGTGCTTAACGGTGGCGCTGAGCGATGAAAGTATCTGTTTGCCTGCTATTTCAACAGACAGATCGACGATGTCAAGCATGGTGATGTGTCTTGTTTTTTGGGTGAGGATGCGGTCGGGCGAACTCGATGCCGACGACGATGGCGGTGGCCACTATCGCCAACATGCCGGCCATGGCATAACCAGCGGCATGCAAAATAGGCACCGGGCGTGCGATAAGGCGAGCCAGCACGATCGGCAAGGTCTCATTCGAGGAGCGGCTCAATACAGATGCGGCTCCGAATTCACCCAGAGAAATGATGGCTACGAACCCTGCTGCGGTGATGACCGGGCGAATGATCCGGTGACCGTCAATAGATCGCCACACTCGCAGCGGTGAGGCGCCAAGCGTGGCCGCCGCATACCGCTGACGCGGGTCGATAGAACGCAAAATCGGCAACGAGCCGCGGACCACAAATGGAACGCCGATGAGAGCGTGCCCGATGGGAATGAGCCACCACGATGCTCGCCAATCGACTGGAGCGGCGTCGAAAGAGATGATGAATCCGAGGCCAATTGACACGGCACTGGTGGCCAGGGGAGCCATCATCAAAACGTCTAACACGATCGCTCCGCGTGCAATGGAGATAGCTGCCAGAACGCCCACAACGAGACTTATTGTGACCGCCGCGGCAGCTATCGACAATGAATTCAACAGTGCATGTTTCAACCCCTGAATAGCTGCAACCGTGGTGGGGGTCACCCCGGCGGAAACGTTGAATCCAAACAGTGCCCGCCATGCCAAGAGGGGACGGGCGCCTGTCCGCAGACTGCGATTAATCAACGCCCAAATCGGGACTGCCACCAGTACTATCGACCCTGCGCACACGCTCGCGACTGCGGCGTGTTGACACGATGACCGAGCTGGTTGTCGCGAATCGATTGGTGAGCGAATGAGTCGTGGAGAGTATCGGCGAGCGCTGCGGGCTGACCACCATCCCAGCGTTGCTAACACCATCAATTGCACGGCACTCAGGGCTGCGCCTGTACCCACATTTCCTAGCTGTGAGGCTTGGCGCCACACTTCGACTTCAATCGTGGAATGTGACGGCCCGCCCAACAATCTTGCGACACCAAACGAAGTAAACGAAAACAAAAATACGATGCTGGCGCTTGCGATCAACGGTCCTCGAAGAAGAGGAATCGTTACCCGACGCATCGTGGCTATTGGACTCGACCCGAGAGTTTGACTGGCGTAGCCGACCTGTCGGGGGAGCTGACTCCAGGCGTCGGCCAGTGGGCGCACGACTACTGCCAGATTGAAAAACATGTGGGCGCCGATGACCGCCCACACGCTGTCTCGTACGTTGAAAATCGATGAGAATGCAGCGCCAACAACAACGGTGGGCAGTACAAATGGCACGGTGATCAAAGCGGTAGCGAGGCGTCGGCCGGCAAACGAAAATCGGGCCAATACGTACGCGGGAGCGATGCCGATGGCGACCGTTAGCACGGTGCTCATCACCGCTTGCCACAACGTGAACCACGCAATATTTGCCAAGGCTTCCGACGCCGCGATGTCACGGAACGCTTGTACGGTGAGGGCTCGCCGAAATAATGTGAGTACCGGGAAAATGTAAAAAAGCGTCACAAATGTTGCCGGGATGACAGGAATGAGCCGCCTCATCTCAGCGTTGCTTGGGTGAACGCCTCGATCCATTTCGCACGATTCTTGGCGATATCGGTTGGCGGCAACGTCAACGGAGCGGGAGGGGTCACGGTGAACTTCACGAATTCGGGAGGTAACACGGCGTCTGCTCGGGCGGGATATACATACAACGACAGGGGCAGGCGCTCTTGAAATTCCTTTGACGTCAAGAATTCGATCAACGTGCTGGCCGCTTTGGGGTACGCGGTACCCCGCAAAATGCCAGCGTATTCAACTTGGCGAAAACATGTTGAAGCCATCACCGACGTGGGCGACGTTTCTGGCACAGGCGTGATGGCCATGGCGTCGGCAGGCGGACTCGATCCGTAGCTCACTACTAGGGGATAGGGGCCTTTGCCTGTCGACCCAGAAAACTGCTCGTAATACGCTTGGTCCCAACTGTCGACCACTCTCACTCCGTTGGCCTTGAGCGATGACCAATACCCCTCAAATCCAGAGGGTGTTTTAGCTGTGATCGTGGCGAGTAGAAAGGCCAAACCGGTCGATGATGTCGCTGGGTTTTCCACGACCAACAAACCCTTGTAAGCGGGTTGGGTTAAGTCGTCGAATGTCTGAGGCACCGCAAGGCTGTGCGATGAGAAATAGGCAACGTCGTAGTTGACGCACACATCCCCGTAGTCGACTGGGGTCACGATGTGTTGAGCGATGTTGGCCCGCAATATCGGATCCATGGTTGCGGTTGCCGTGGCCGCGAATGAGGTAAACGTTTTGGCGTCAACGGCCTGCGAAATCAACGTGTTGTCAACACCCCACAGCACGTCGCCTTCTGGATTCCCAGCCGTCAAATTGGCTTTCGACATCATCGTGCCAGCATCGCCTGCCTTCACGATTTCCACGGCAATGCCTGTCTGCTTTGTGAAGGACGCAAATGCATCATCGCCCGGTGTGAATGAATCGTAGGCCACAAGTTTTAGGGTCTTGGGCGTGATCTCGGCTGATGGTTTCGAGGCGCTGCAGCTTGTCAACGTCAGAATTCCGAAAACTGCAATTGTCGCAACAAAGGCACGGCAAAAAATGCGTGTGAACATGAACTTCTCCCTCCGCTGGCATTACCCAGATCAGGTTCGTGGGTCGATGCCGGCGGGCATCCTCTCAGCCCGTCGTTCCAACGAGCTCCCCGGTTTGGTTGTGAGGGGACCGTACCACGGTGAGGCTCATAAGTCGGCAAGAATGCTCCGGTGGCAATTCAGAAACTCTCAAACAATCCCTTCGCGATGTGGTGGCAGGCGCCGGAACTCACCCACGTAAGTCGCCTAACGATGTCGACACCATTTGAGCGGCCGTTGACCAAAACGCTCAACGGTTCATGGCGCTTTCATCTCGCCACATCGCCATATGCTGTTCCGGCGGATATGCATTCGCCGTCATTCGACGACAGCTCGTGGAATCTGCACGAGGTCCCCCATTGTTGGACGATGCAGGACACCTTCGACAAGCCCCACTACACCAACGTTCAGATGCCATTTCCCGAGCAACCGCCAATGGTTCCCGATGCCAACCCAACCGGTTGTTACCGCCGATTTTTCACCGTCGATAAGGCTTGGAAAGGCAAGCGGGTTGTGTTGCGCGTAGGTGGAGCTGAGAGCGCTCTACAGGTGTTCGTCAACGGTCTTGCGGTGGGCATGGCGAAAGACTCCCGATTGGCTTCGGAATGGGACGTGACAGCACATCTGAAGGCCGGCAAAAACCTGTTCACGGCGGTCTGTGTGAAATGGTCCGACGCCACTTTTCTCGAAGATCAAGATCAATGGTGGCATGGTGGAATTCACCGTGACGTTGAGTTGTTTGCCACTGAAATTGTGCATCTGGCCGACGTTCACATCGATGCCAATCTTGCCTCCGATCTCAATACAGGCACGCTCAAGATTCGTTCCACTGTCGGGTTCGCCAACGGCTATCAAAGCGGTCACCGCATACAAGCAATTGTGCGAAATTCGAGGGGCAAAGTTGTGGCTACGCTCGAGCCGGAAAAAATGCGGTCCAGTCACGACATCTACGGTTTCACGGGATATGAAACAACGCACCTGTGCCAGATTTCAGACGTGGCGAAGTGGTCAGCCGAACAACCGAATCGCTATCGCGCCACTATCGAACTTGTCAATGCCGATGGCGTCATCGTCGATTCTGTCGAACAGCTCATTGGATTTCGGCGAGTTGAAATTGTTGGTCAAGACTTCTTGATCAATGGTGCACGGGTGTTCATTCGTGGGGTCAATCGTCACGATTTCGATCGCCGCACGGGGCGAGTAATTGCCGTCGAAGACATGCGGGCCGACATCGTGTTATTGAAGCAATTTGGATTCAATGCCGTGCGTACCTCGCACTCCCCGAATGATCCGCGATTCTTGGATCTGTGCGATGAATTGGGCATGTATGTGATCGACGAAGCGAACATTGAGACGCATGCCTTTTGGGGTTCTCTCTGCCGTGATTCGCGTTACACGAGTGCGTGGGTTGAGCGTGGTGCTCGGATGGTTCAACGAGATAAAAATCATCCGTCAATCATTATGTGGTCGCTCGGAAATGAGTCAGGGTACGGAGCGAACCACGATGCTCAAGCGGCCTGGATTCGCCGGTATGACCCTACCCGTCCGCTGCATTATGAGGGTGCTATCACCGTCAATTTTGATAAGCGACAAGGTGTCACGGACGTGCTGTGCCCGATGTATCCAACGATCGCTGAGATCGTGGCCGCTGCTGCTCGGCCGACCAACACCATGCCCTTGATCATGTGCGAATTCGCCCACGCCATGGGCAACTCGCTTGGTACATTGGCCGACTATTGGGATGCCATCGAAGCAACGCCAGGGTTACAAGGCGGCTTCATCTGGGAGTACTGGGATCACGGCCTGAATCAGACCCTCGCTGATGGCTCTGTGCGATCGGCGTACGGCGGCGATTTCGGCGAAAAGCCGCACGACGGAAACTTTGTATGTGATGGGCTGGTGTGGCCAGATCGTACCCCCAAGCCGGCGATGGATGAGCACAAACAACTCGGCGCTCCGGTGCGAATGAAGTGGGGCCGTGGGGGAACGCTTGTCGTCGAAAATCGTCAGTATTTTACTGACCTTGCATGGCTCCGGGCCACGTACTCGGTCGAAGTCGACGGAGTGCCTGTGCGGTCTGCTCGCCTGGCTTTGCCACGTTGCGCGCCAGGGCAATCGGCCGTTGTTTCTTTCAGCGACAAACTCGTGAGCGCTCCAATGGGCGCTGCAGTGAAACTGCTAGTCACGTTCGAAACGGCGGGCGAAATGGCGTGGGCCGCTAAGGGTTTCGAGACGTGTTGGGCACAGTTGACAATGCCCGCTCGACTCGTGAAACGCACTGGTCGCCCGGCCACATCCTCGTCCGTCGTCGGTGACCCATTGGCGATTTTGGGTCAACTGCCTACGCTCGATTTTTATCGTGCCCCAATTGACAACGATCGAGTGCACGCCCACGATCCATCGTCGCCCCCTGCGTTGAAGTGGAACGAGTGGAAGCTGGATGCTGGTGTACCTAGTGACGTCTCCCATGTTCGCCAGGTGCGCACGTTGGCTGACGGCTCCATTCGGGTGAAAGAAACCGTTGTGATCCCCACGCGTTTGGATGACCTCCCCCGAGTGGGTGTGTCATTCGTTTTGCCGGCCGGTTTTGAGACAGTCTCTTGGTTGGGATTGGGGCCAGGGGAGTCGTATCCCGATCGTCGAAGGGGAGTGCGGCACGGGCGATTTTCGTCGACAGTTTCCGAGCAATATGTGCCCCACATTCGGCCCCAAGAACATGGTTTGCATTGCGATACGACTTGGTTCGAAATTTCAGATGGCAATCAAACGATACGGATTACCGGCGATCGTCCATTGGAGTTTTCGGCGTTGCACTACACGGCCCGCGATCTAGCGACCGCTACCCACGACGTGGAGTTGGTAGCGCGCCCCGAAACAATCGTGCGAATTGATGTGGCCCATCGCGGGCTCGGGGTGGCCAGCTGCGGACCCGACACCCTTGAGCAGTACATGGTGCGGCCCGGGACGTACACGTGGTCGTACACCGTCTCTGCGGTGCTCACGAGGCCTCGGTAGTGAATCTCTTTTGGCGAGCGTCGCTATAGGTCGGTGGGCGTGCCGAGCCTGACTGTCACACCCCATAGTCATACTGATTTCAGCTTGATTCGTTCACGAGGAGATCGATATGACCGTCACAATTTCTACCGCTTCCACCACCAAAAGTGTCGCCGCCGTTGCGCCATTAGCCTTGGCTCAGGCCATTGAGAAACCGCGTGAGTCCTTCACGATTAGCTGCGATGATTGCGTTCTGCGGCGCACCTCAGCTTGTGACGATTGCATTGTGACCTTCATTTGCGGTCGCGAATTCGACGACGCCGTTGTGGTCGATGTGGCGGAAATTCGCGCATGGCGGATGCTGTCTGATGAGGGGTTGGTACCCGAGTTGCGGCACCGTCGTCTTGTCAGGTCGAGCGGTGCGGTCAGCACGCCAGATGGTTCTGTTGGAGCCGTTGACGCAGGCCGTTATGAGTCAACGCCGCGGGTCGTGTCACGATGACAGCGTGGATGTACTCGCCAGTCACCTCATCGCCGCTGGTCTCTCGGCCGGCTTGGCGGCAGTTGGTGTTGCTCCTGCCCACCGATTCGAGAGGGCTGAGACGGAAATTCGCCGCCGCAAATCCGCTGGCATGCACGGCGGCATGGGTTTCACGTTTAGGAATCCGGCTCGGTCGTGCGATCCACGGGCGAATTTTCCCGATGCTCGGGCATTGGTGGTCGGGGCGTACAGCTACGGCATCGCGCCTGACCCACCCGAGCATGAGGCAGGGCCCGATGCTGCCGTGGCCCGATACGCCCAATCCGATCACTACGCACAGCTCGAGCTACGTCTCGAAACCATTGCCGTCGAGCTACGAGAAGCGGGATGGCGAGCTGTCGTGGTCGCCGACCAAAACCACCTCGTCGACCGCGAGGCGGCGTACCAGGCGGGTATTGGATGGTACGGACGTAGTTCAAATTTATTGATACCAGGCCAAGGGTCATGGCATGTGCTCGGCTCGGTTGTAACTAACGCTCCGCTGCCGCCCAATGCAGTGCCGGTGCCCGATGGCTGTGGATCGTGCACACAGTGCGTTGATGGATGTCCCACGGGCGCGATTGTGGGTCCAGGCGTTGTGGACGCCCGGCGGTGTTTGGCTTGGCTGGTGCAGGCTCCAGGGCCTATTCCTGTCGAATTTCGGGTGGCCCTCGGAATCCGTTTGTATGGCTGTGACGATTGCCAGGAAGTATGCCCGCCCAACCGGCGTCAAGATCGAATTCGTTCCGCCGGGTTCCGTGCTGGGGACACGGCAGCAGTCCCGATACTGGAATTGCTAGGGCTTAGCGATACTGAAATATTGGATCGCCACGGCCGATGGTACATCGCCGAACGCGACCCGCGCTACCTGCGCCGTAATGCCCTCGTGGCCCTTGGCAACGCGAATGACCGAGCCCCGATAGTCATCGATGTGCTGCGAAAGTTCGCACGCGGAGCCGACAGCCTGTTAGCCGAGCATGCTCAGTGGTCGCTTGATCAGCTGGCATCGCCTACATTTTCGGAACCGACTTCCTGAGAATCCAAATGAAACATCTACTCGTCACAAATGATTTTCCACCCAAAGCGGGCGGCATCCAGAGCTACTTGTGGGAGCTCTGGCGTCGGCTGCCGCCCGAAAGTTTTGTGGTTCTGACCACGCCCTACGATGGGTCGGCGGCATGGGACGCCCAGCAACCTTTTGAAATCGTGCGTACGTCCGAGCGGGTCCTGTTGCCGACCCCACGATTGAAGCGCCAAATCAACGAGCTTGCCGCCGCTACACAAGCCGGCATCGTGCTTCTTGACCCCGTGGCGCCCGTTGGTTTGCTTGGCCCCCACCTCGACCTGCCCTACGGCCTGGTAGTTCACGGTGCTGAAATTACCGTCCCCGGGCGAATACTTCCTTCCAAGCTGGCCCTCGGGCATGCATTGCGGGGAGCCAAAATCGTGATTGCCGCCGGCGGCTATCCGGCGGCAGAATCCGAACGCGCGGCAGGGCGCTCACTGCCGACAGTTAACGTGCCGCCCGGAGTTGATGTGGATCGATTTGCGCCAATAAATGGATCGGCCCGAGCTGCGGCCCGCCAACGCTTTGGCTACCCCAAAGACGCTTTCGTGGTTTATGGGCAGAGCCGACTGGTGCCCCGCAAAGGATTCGATGTGCTCATTGACGCGGTAGCGCAGGCTCGCACTCGCGTGCCCAAAATCCAGTTAGTGATCGGTGGAAAAGGTCGCGACGCCAATCGGTTAGTGCAGCGCGCGAAGGAAAAATCGCTCGAGGTCCAATTTCTGGGCTTCGTCTGTGACGATGATCTTGCTCTGCGTTACGCGTCGTGTGACCTGTTTGCCATGCTGAGCCGCAACCGGTGGGCGGGCCTTGAACAGGAGGGGTTCGGCATCGTGTTCTTAGAAGCCGCCGCCGCCGGTGTTGCCCAATTAGCTGGTCGCAGCGGCGGGTCTCACGAAGCAGTGGTTCATGGAGAGACCGGCTTTGTGTTCGATAACCCGTCCGATGTCGAGGCTGTTGCTGACACCATTGTGACGCTGGCTACAGACCCAGGCCTGTTGAGGCAACTTGGAGCGAATGCCCGCCAACGCGCCGAAGCCGAGTTCGATTACCGGATTTTGTCCGCCCGTTTGCACCACGCGATATCGACTGCGATCGAATCGTGACCGACGAATTTGTAACAATGCAGCCTATGGGTCAACGCATCGAAAAGGCAGGATGGATCGGCACTGGCCTGTTTGCTCTCACGGCCGGAGCGGCACTTTTCGACAACACACCGGTGCGCGCCATAGCGATCGCTACCGCCGTTGGATTGTTTGTAGCTGGAATAGTGACTTTCATGTGGGCATACGGCGTACTTGCCGAACGGAGTCGCACTGAGGCGCTCACATTGCCCGGAGTGTTCTTCCTCAGCCAGTCAGTGCCGAAGCAAAAACAGCGATTGTTCATTGGCCTTGAAATGGTCCAGTTAGCCGTGGCATTTACAACTGCAGGCATGCGACCATTTACCAGTGTGGCATTCGGTATCCTTGCGCCTATGTTCGGCATAGGCACCATGGCGTTGTATGGAGCGAAGCTCGGGAATTTTCCGCCACGTCCCGTGACAGACATGTCTATAAGGAAGAATGGGCGCTCGAACGCCAACGCAGAGAATTCCACCCCGCGCGAACGGAGTACCAAACGTGTCTGATCAGGCAACTCAATCGATCTCCATTGCCGCTAGCCCGGAGCAGTGTTTTTCGGCTGTGGCAAATGTTGAGCAGTATCCGCATTGGGCGCACGACATCAAAGAAGCCAATGTGCGATCCAGCGACAACGATGGCCGCCCACACCATGTCGAATTTCGCGCCGCCGCCATGGGCAGAAGCACTCGTTACATTCTGAACTACGACTTTTCCGGCGCTCCCAATACTGTTTCGTGGTCGTTGGAATCTGGCGACATTATGCGCACTCTGGATGGCACGTACACGTTCGCTCCAAGCGAAACGGTCCCCGGCTCGACCGACGTGGCTTACCACCTCGAAGTCGATTTGGTGGTCCCGCTGCCCGGCTTCGTGAAACGCCGAGCCGAGGCTCGCATCGTGCACACGGCCTTGCAGGAATTGAAGGCTCTGCTTGAGCAGTAGCCCTATCGTCGATCAGCCCGTGGTTGTGGGCGTAGATGTTGGCGGCACCAAATGTTGGGCCGTTGCCACCACGTTGGCCGGCGAACTCGTAAACGAATACAAAGTGCCTACACCGACGAGTGGTGCCCTTGTCGACGTGCTCGTCAACCTCTGTCGGTTGGTCGTTGAACCAGGCCACCAACTCATAGCCTTTGGCATTGGTGCTCCTGGTCCCGTGGATCGCGACGGGGTATTGCACACTGCTGCGCACATTCCCAGCAATGAACCGTTGGCGCTAGGTAGGGAACTGACGGAACAGCTCGAAGTGCCGGTGGCAGTCGACAACGACGCCACGTTTGCCGCTCTGGCAGAGCACCGGATGGGTGCTGGGCGCGGAATAAACGACATGATGTTCATCAGCTTTGGCACCGGCATTGGCGCTGGATTGGTGATGGACGGAGAGGTCCGTCGAGGTGCTCACGGCTACGCCGGCGAGCCTGGACACACGATCATGGTCCCCGACGGTCGCGAGTGCGCCTGTGGCCGCTTGGGATGTTGGGAGCGATATGCCAGCGGCACCGCAGTGGCCCTTCACGCTCAATCACACGGCCTTGACGCCCACAATGGTGCTGAGGTTTATGCGGCAGCATTGCAACATCACCCAGCGGCGCTCATGGCTTTCAAAGATCATGGCTACTGGGCAGGACAGGGACTCGCTCAACTTACGGCGGTGCTCGATCCTGCTCGGTTTGTGTTGGGTGGTGGGATGGTCAATAGCGCTGAGCTGTGGCTTGACCATGCGCGACAAGCTCACCGCCTCGCTGTATTCGGCCAAGGGCGACGTCCAGAGCCAGAAATGGTGCCTGCCTTGCTGGGTGCCCGCGCTGGAGCCCTCGGGGCCGCTCTAGCAGCCTCAGATTTGGTGTCGTAAAACTTTTGTACCGGGCTAGTGTGCCCGAATGGAATTTCGTCGTATCACCAACCTGCCGCCGTACGTCTTCACCATCATCAATGGTTTGAAGATCGAGGCACGCCGAGCAGGCGAAGATGTGATCGATCTGGGCTTCGGTAACCCCGATATTCCCAGCCCCGAAATCGCAGTCGAAAAGCTGGCTGAAGCAGCCCACAACGCTCGCAATCATCGGTATTCGATGAGTCGCGGCATTCCCAAAATGCGCGAGGCCATCGCCGCCCTGTACGAACGTAAATGGGGCGTCACGCTCGACCCAGAGACGGAAATCACCAACACGATTGGTTCCAAAGAAGGCTTTAGTCACCTTATGTGGGTGTTACTCCAGCCCGGTGATGCCGCCATCGTGCCGTCGCCGAGTTACCCGATTCATATCTACGGTCCGTTGTTCGCTGGCGCCGATTTGCGCCAGATCCGTATGTCGACAGATGTCGATTTCATGGAGGAGCTCGAGAACGCGTATCGGGTGGGTTGGCCCAAGCCTCGCGTGATTGTGCTCAGCTTCCCCCACAACCCCACGGGGGCGTGTGTCGACTTGCCGTTCATGCAACGGGTTGTCGATTTCGCTCTTGAGCGCGGCATTATCATCGTGCACGACTTTGCCTACTCCGACGTGGGATTTGACGGCTACCAGCCACCCAGCATTCTGCAGGCCGAAGGTGCCAAAGAATGCTGTGTCGAGTTGTATTCGATGACGAAGAGTTTTTCGATGGCAGGCTGGCGAGTGGCGTTCCTACTCGGCAACAAAGACGTCGTGGCTGCACTCGTGAAGCTCAAGAGCTACCTCGACTACGGCACCTTCCAACCCATTCAAATCGCGGCGACGGTCACGATGAACGAAGTGCCCGACTATCCCGCCGAGGTGTGCGAGATCTATCAGGGCCGCCGAAATGTGTTGTGTGACGGCCTCGAAAGAATCGGTTGGAACGTGCCCAGGCCCCAGGGCACCATGTTTGTGTGGGCCAAAATTCCGCCTCAATACGCACACATTGATTCCGTCGAATTTTCGTCGATGTTGGTGCGCGATGCCCAGGTCGCTACGAGCCCCGGTATTGGCTTTGGTTTTGGTGGCGAGGAGTATGTGCGATTCGCTCTCATCGAAAATGAGCAACGCATTGGCCAAGGAATCCGAAACCTCAAAAAGGCTCTTCCCAAACTGGGCTAGCCAATGACTCCGCGAAGGCAGAAGTTTGTTGCCGCTCGCACCACAGCGTCACGGTGTTCGAGGGTGTCGGCCAGGTACTCACGACTCAAATATTCCATTACGCCGATGAGAGCATGCGCGGTAAGTGTGGGGTCGGCGTCTTGAAATTGACCATCGTCGATGCCGCGCTGCACAATGCGGGCCACGTCGGCCACTGCCACCTGAGCACCCAATTTCAATGTGCTGGCCCACGTGTCTTCTGAATAGGCAAATTGGAAAAGAGTGACCACGTAACGATGCTGGTCGTACCATTCCATCGACGCCTTTATGCCTTGTTCGATCTGGCGCACGGGGTCGGCTTCGTCGCCGATTGCGCTTTGTTGGTATCGACGCAGATCGCGTTGCGTGGCGGTCAGAATTTCCACAAATAGTGCTTCTTTACTGGGAAAGTACCAGTAGAAGACGCCTTTGCCGACGCCGATACCTTCACACAATTCGGCCACCGAGGTGGGGTGATAGCCCTGCTCAGCGAAGCGGCGGGCTGCGAAATCGATCAGCTCCGCACGTCGAAGTTTGCCCTTGGCGGTAAGCCGTTTGGGGGTCGCTTGGGTATCGATCACGTGGGCACCGTAACGATCAAACGTCGTTCTATGCGTGTCGTGCTCCGAATCATTTCTCACTCGTCGTACATTTTTGGACGGTTCTTGCGACGTTGACTCCTCGGAAACATTCCGTTTACAACTTTCACGTACTCTTCGGGACATGACAGCCGCCGAGTTGAGTTCCGCTACACCGACGAGCGCCACCTCCAAGAAGACGTGGATGTTGCGCATTTGGCTGACCGATCGTCCAGGATCTTTGGGGGCGGTGGCTGTGGCTCTGGGCGAGGCGGGGGTGAATTTGGTTGGCATCGAAATCGTGGAACGCAATGGGCCAATGGCCATCGACGAGATCGTGGTGGAAGCAGCAGACGGGACTGAGTTCGGTTCGGCCCAACACGCAGTGGCATGCCTGCGGGCGATTGAAGGCGTGGCCGTTGAGACATGTCTTGCCGTGGATTCGCCAGCTGATTACGACCCTCGTTTGGATGCCTTCGAGGTGGCAGCCCAATTCGCCAACGCCCGATTTCGGGCAGAGCGCAACGGCGTGTTGATGCAAGCAATCGCCCGCATGATGACTCCCGATTGGGCAGTGATCATTGATCGTGTGACCGGACGTGTAGCCCGCACGAGTGGAACGCCTCCCTCGGCACCTTGGTTGTCGGCAGTATTGAGTGGCCTCGATCACGTCGGCCCCGATTCACAATCGGACCAACTCGAGCCGCACCCTTCTACCCGGCCGAGCGACTTGGCATGGGCATCGTGTGGCATCGCCGCTGCCGTGGTCGTCGGTCGCGCTGCTCGCCCATTTGGCGCTCGCGAACGAGCGATGCTGGATAGTCTTGGTCGGCTCTGTAGCGCCCATCGATCAGACGACGGCCGGATCCGTCAAGTGGCTATTCCCTTTATTCCGATTGCCAATTGAGGGAACGGGCTACTGCTCGTTTCCATGTTTCATAGCTCGCCGCGGTGGCCGTCTTGAGCGTCTCGTCGGGTTCGAATTGGGCGTCGAGATGCCACTTGCTTTGTAACTCTTCGAGCGTGCTCCACACCCCTTCTGCGAGCCCAGCGAGATAGGCGGCGCCGAGCGCTGTCGTTTCCTGAATCGTGGGCCGAGCCACTGACACGCCGAGTTGATTGGCTTGAATCTGACACAACAGGTCCATCACCGATGCGCCGCCATCGACCTTCATTGAGGTAATGGGAAACCCGGCGCTGGCGGCCATGAGATCTACGACGTCGCGCACTTGGTAGCTCATGGATTCGACGGTGGCGCGAGCAATGTGGGCTCGAGTGGTGCCCCGTGTAATACCCACGATGGTGCCCCGCGCTTGAGGGTCCCACCACGGTGTGCCCAAGCCAGTGAGCGCGGGCACGAACACCACGCCACCGGCGTCGGGCACGCTGGCCGCCAACGGACCAATTTCGGCGGAAGATGAAATAATACCGAGTCCGTCGCGCAGCCATTGAATAGCAGCACCTGTCACGAATACCGCACCTTCGTAGGCGTATGTGTGCGGGCCAGGCGTACCGTTTTCGCTGAGTTGCCAAGCCACTGTGGTGAGCAGTCCCTCGACTGGTTCCGGGCATGTAGTGCCCGTGTTCATCAGTATAAAAGAGCCGGTCCCGTACGTATTTTTTACGTCACCGGGCGTGAAACAGGTCTGTCCGAATAGGGCCGATTGTTGGTCGCCAGCGATGCCGCTTATGGGGATTCCAGCGCCGACTGAAATCGACGCCGTGGTGAGCCCCATCCGTCCTGATGACGGGACCACTGTCGGCAGGACATCCATCGGCACCGCTAATAGTGAGCACATTTCTGAGCTCCATGCGCCGATGCGAATGTCGTAGAGCAACGTACGGCTGGCATTTGTGGGGTCTGTGATGTGTACCGCAGCCGAGCGGGTCACCTCCGAACACCCGCCCGTGAGATTCCACACGAGCCAACTGTCAATCGTGCCCACCATCGTGTTTTCGTCAATAGCTACAGCACCTTCATTGAAGAGCCAATGCAGTTTTGTGCCCGAAAAATATGGGTCGAGCACAAGCCCGGTGGTGCGTCGAACATTGTCGAGATGCCCAGCGGCCATGAGCTCGGCGCAATATGCCGCCGTGCGGCGATCCTGCCACACGATGGCTCGGTGTTTGGGTAGACCGGTCAACCGGTCCCACACCACAATGGTTTCGCGTTGATTGGTGATGCCGATAGTGAGGATCGGCCGGTTGAGTTGCGCTGCCAATTCGGCAAGCACTGTTTGGGTGACCGTCCAGATTTCGGTGGCGTCATGTTCGACCCATCCGGGCTCCGGAAAATATTGCGTAAACTCGCGGTAGGAACGTCCGACCGGTACGCCGTTGGTGTCGATGGCGAACGCTCGTACCCCCGTGGTGCCGGCATCGATAGCGACGACTACGCCGTTGGTCATAGCTGGCCTTTCAGTTTGTGTCACGTGCGCACCAGAGTGTCAAGGAGGGTGGGAAAGCCATCACGACGTAGTGGTTTGTCGGTCAGCGATTTTTCATCGGGGACGCTGATGAGCACGCCGTCGATGGTAAAGGCCACTGCGTCGACGCTGTAATAGCGAGTGGCCGTAAACACCAATTGGGCGACAGCAAGGCGTTGACTGCCGGGCGCCACCTGGCGGAATGATTCATTGAGATCAATGATCAGAGTCTTGGCGCTCGTGGTGGACATTGACGTGGATTGAATATGGGTACCCTCGGGAAGTAGCGATTGGTAACTGCGGAATTTTTCCACCGACGACAGCGGCTCGACGAGCGATCGCACGGCCCGGTCGGCGCTGGGGTTGTCGCCTTTTGCTACGGGACGTTCGACTTCAACCAAGCGAGTGCCGTCACCCGTCACCAGGAAAACGCTCAACGACCGATCGCTGAGCAATGGCGGGCTGGTAGTTGACGAAGTTGTTGAAGCTTGTGGATCGAATGGGATCTGGTCGCGTGAAAGGGCGGTGGGCGACCCCTGGGGCCGCACTCCGCACGCAGCGATGGAGGCAATCGCTAGGACCGCTCCGCACAACGCCCGAAACGATGACCGTTTCATGCCTGCACCTCGGACAGATCTTCATGGTCAGACTCGTCGCGCAATCGGCGCGCCGCACGGCTCGACATGGCAGGTAGTTCGATCACAAAGCATGCCCCGCTGGTGCCGTCGACTCGGTTTTGAACCCATACCCGTCCGCCGTGCAGGCGCACGTGTTCGTTTACGAGTGCCAGCCCGAGGCCCACTCCATCGCCTCGTGTGCCTCCGCGACGGTTGCTGTTGACCCCGCGATTGAATCGTTCGAAGATGATGTCTTTGTCGTCATCGGGTACGCCTGGGCCAGAGTCGTTGACCATCACGTGCACCATATTTTTTTCGCACTCGATAGTGATGTCGGTTGCTCCGCCACCGTATTTACGAGCGTTGTCGATGAGGTTGCTAATAGCCCGAACCAGGCGTCGCTTATCGGCCCGCACAATGAGATCGTTGACGCCTTCCCCCACGATCACAGGCACCGGTACGGCTCCGTTGGTGCGGGCGGCATAACCCACGAGCTCAGGCATGTTCACATCATCGAGTTGCAGGCGAACGGCACCGGCGTCGAACCTCGAAATTTCTAGTAGATCCTCGACCAGGTTTTTGAACCTGTCGACGTCGCCCACAAGTAGGTCCAACGCTTGTGATGATTTATCTGATAATTCGTCTCGGCGACCTTCCAGTACCGAGATCGAAGCGGAGAGCGTCATTAATGGACTGCGCAGCTCATGACTCACATCAGACGCGAAGCGGGCATCGCGTTCAACTCGGTTCTGGAGGGCAGCAGCCATGTCGTTGAAGGAGGATGTGAGACGGGCAATATCCTTATCGCCTGCCGTTTCTAGACGGGTGTTGAGGTTTCCGCTGGCAATAGATTCCGCAGCATCGCCAACGGCCTTGAGCGGCCGCAAAGTACCGCGCCCAGCCCACACTCCCAACATCACGCCGGCAATTGTGGTGAGTGCGGCGGCGCCCAGTAGGGCCACACTGATCGACCGCAGTGTATCTTCTAATTCCGATAGAGATTCTACTTCAAAGTACGTGGCATCGGCTTGGGGTAGCGGGACGCCGATGGCCAAATACATCTTTCCTTTGACTACGAATCGTTGTGTTGCTGGCTTGCCTTGTTGCAACAGTGTGCGCAGTTCTGCGGGAAGATCGTTTGCGGTAATGGTGAGCGACGATGCCGCGCTCTTGGATCCAAACACGGCGAGGGCTTGTGAGCCCTTTGGCAACTGCAGCGCGTTATTGATTACTTGCTGGACATCGATCCCTTGGGTATTAATGCGCCCAATCAAAATTCGGGCGTTGTTGTAGGCCTGATTCACGGCGGCGCCCTCTCGCTCTCGCAACAAGTTTTGGCGCACCAGAGCGTATGTGGTGGCGACCAAAATCGCGCTCAGAAGCATTGCCCCGACGGCAAATGCCATGGTGATCCTGGCCCGCAGGCGTAAGCGGCCGCGCCGCCACACAAGCTGTTTGTGTCGGGGGGGAGTAGTGCTCATGTGACCGCTTCGCACAGGCCCGGAAACGTGGGCAACTACGCCTATGCCTGAAGGCGGTAGCCCAAACCGCGCACCGTGATGACGTGGCGTGGATTGGCGGGGTCATGCTCGATTTTGGTTCGCAAGCGACGTACGTGCACGTCGACCAAACGACCGTCGCCGAAGTAGTCATATCCCCATACGCCGTCAAGCAGGGCCTCGCGTGAAAACACACGACCGGGGCTCGACGCCAGTTCGCACAGCAGACGGAATTCGGTTTTGGTGAGGTGTACTTCTTCGGAGCCACGCTTCACCATGCCTTCGGCGGGAAGTACCTCGAGATCGCCAAATTTCAACTTCGGCGAACCGGGCCCGACAGTGCGAACCCTGCGCAACAGAGCTCGAATTCGCGCCGATAATTCTTTGGGAGCGAACGGTTTCGTGAGGTAGTCGTCGGCGCCTGCTTCAAGCCCCGCGACTACGTCGTGGGTGTCGACGCGTGCAGTGAGCATCACAATTGGAACGTCGGAGGTGCGTCGCAATGTGCGGCACACCTCGAATCCGTCAATACCGGGAAGCATGATGTCGATCAGCACCACATCGGCTGGGTTGCGGGCGAAAACGTCGATCGCTGCTTCCCCGGTGGCTGCCTCATCAACGACCCACCCCTCGTCTTCGAGGGCCAGGCGCACAGATGCTCGTATGCGTTCGTCGTCTTCAACAGTCAGTATGCGGGTCCCCACGCGGAGCAGTCTGTCACACCCGTCAAGCCTGGCGGGTCGCGGGCTTCCTAAACCACGCCATCTGCTTGGTACAAAGCCAGCATTTGGCGTAGTTCCTCGAATATCTCAGGAGCTGCGGCCAAGACAAAGTCTCCTGTTACTGGTTGACCATTGATGGTTCCCACCATTGCGCCCGCTTCTCTGGCAATGAGCGAGCCGGCCGCGAAGTCCCACGGCCCCAATCCGCGTTCGTAGTAGGCGTCGACACGACCGCATGCCACGGCGCACAGGTCCGTAGCGGCTGCCCCGCCGCGCCTAATATCTCGCACGTCACCAATGATGTTGGCGACTACGGCTGCTTGTTGCCTGCGGCGAGCTGGTTGATACCCAAAGCCCGTAGCGACCAACGAGTGGGCCACGCTCGATGGGGAGCCACAAGAAATCGGTTGGGTGTTGCGGGTAGCTCCATCGCCGACCGACGCCGAAAACAGCTCGTCGTGCCGCACGTCGTACACCGCTCCGGCAACCACGATGTCATCGATGGCCACGGCGATTGAGACGTTGTATCCCGGATAGTCGTAGAGGAAGTTGGTGGTGCCATCGAGCGGGTCGATGATCCACCGTACGCCCGAGGTGCTCGGCCGATCTGTGCCTTCTTCGCCCAAAATTCCGTCATGGGGTCTGGCCTCAAGAATTCGGGTCACAATGAGCGCTTCGCTGGCCTTGTCGGTGGCGGTGACCATGTCGGTACCGGTCGATTTGGTGTCGACACCGGTGCGTGCGTGGCGAGCGTGCTCCCGAATGAGGGCGCCTGCCTCAGTGGCTATTTGTTCGGCTAAGCGCCGAAGCGATTGGGGATCGGCCGGTAATGAGGCTTCAATGGCGTCGTGAGTCACTGAAACACATTAGATTTCGGCGCGCTATGCCGATGCTCTTTTCGCCGCCCATGTCTCTGGTTTCAGTTTTGTGAACGACCAATTGCTCACAGAAACTCCCTCGTCAGTACTGGCGATTTACGCGCACCCCGATGACGCTGAAGTGTCATGTGGTGGAGCGTTAGCTCGGTGGGCGTCGGAAGGAGCGCTAGTACATTTGCTGATCGCGGCCCAAGGCGACAAAGGGTCCAACGATCCGTCCGTGCGTGCGCCAGACTTGGTGGCTGAACGGGCAAGCGAAGTCACAGCTTCGGCAGGGATCATGGGCTTGGCGTCTGTCACGAATTTGGGTATTCCCGACGGCGAAGTAGAAAACACGTTGTTGCTGCGCCGGATGCTTGTCGCTGCCGTGCGGCGCCGCCGCCCGGCCGTAGTTTTGTGTCCAGACCCCACCGCTGTATTTTTTGGTGACGCCTATGTCAATCATCACGATCACCGCATGATCGGGTGGGCCGCCTTGGATGCCGTTGCTCCCGCTGCCGCCAGTCGGTTGTATTTTCCCGACGACGGCGAGCCCCACCAGGTGGCAACGGTGCTGATGTCGGGCACTCAGGCGTCCGATGCGTGGATCGATATTGCGTCATCTCTCGACGCCAAAGTGGCTGCCTTGAGTTCGCATCGTACGCAGCTTGGCGAGAACGCCGATTGGGCGTATGAGTTTCTTAGGGTGCGTGCTGTCGAGGCTGGTTCGGCGGGCTCTGCGGTTATCGGTGCTGCCCACAAGCTGCGATTGGCAGAAGGATTTCGCCGAATTCGATTAGTGCGTTCCTAGCTGACAGCGCACATCGGCAAGAACGCTTGTCTACCGTTGGTTGTTGTTCCATTCCGTCATGGCCCGTAACACCAACACCGCGATAACCGCTGAACCGATTGCGGCCAATGTAGAGCCAATGAAGGCACCTAGACCGTTGGGCACTGAGCAGTCACCGTGGCACTGCAATGACACCGCTAGATACCCAATAACGCCGCCGAACGCACCGCCAAGAATGATGGTGGCAAAGGCGATCGCTCGGATTCTGCTGGGCGGGAGGACGGAGTCTTTGAATCCATCGGCACTGGGTAGTTGAGCCACAAGACGATCGTAGCCAACGCCGCGATGGCTACACTCTCGGGGTGCGCGTAATGGTTGTGTTGCCGACATATAACGAGGCAGCCAATATTGAGCGAATTTTAGAGTTGGTGCGCACTCACGCCCCCGATGCCAACATTCTGGTCGTCGATGATGGCAGCCCCGATGGCACGGCCGACATGGCCGACAAAGTGGGCGAACAGCTCGGTAAAATTGAGGTGTTGCGACGCGCCGGAAAGTCGGGTCTCGGCTCTGCTTATCGGGCCGGATTCCGGCACGCTATGGACGCTGGTTTTGACATGTTGATCGAGATGGATTCCGATCTTCAACACGATCCCGCCGATCTTCCCAAGCTGATCGAAAAAGTCGAAGAGGGAGCCGACCTGGCGATTGGCTCGCGGTACGTGCCTGGAGGCCATATTCCTGAATGGGCTTGGCATCGCCGGCTGCTCTCCAAAGGCGGCAATCAGTACGCGTCGATCGTATTGGGCATTGGCGTGCGGGACGCCACATCGGGCTTTCGTGCGTATCGAGCCACGATGCTTCGCACCCTTGATCTTGACGCCATTAAGGCCGACGGGTACGGCTTCCAGATCGAAATGGCGTACGAAGTTCGACGCCATCGAGGCGACATTCGCGAAGTGCCGATCTCGTTCAGTGAACGCCAGTTGGGTGAGTCAAAAATGTCGAGCAGGATTGTTGTCGAGGCACTTATCTTGGTCACATGGTGGGGTATTCGGGATCGTATTTTTCGACGTCCTAAACACAGCGCCAGACCGGTGTGACACCCGAGTGAGACAATGGTGCCATGCGTCAATGGCAAGTAGCAGGAGCATTCATTTCGACGTCGGCGGGCGTTTTGATGGTGTGCAACAAACGGCGTGATGGCCGCCTCGATTGGACGACACCCGGCGGCGTGATCGAACCCGGCGAGCCGATTTTGGACGGGCTCGCCCGGGAAGTCCTAGAAGAAACCGGCCTCGTCGTCACGGAGTGGGGGCCTATGATCTACGAGGTGGTCACCACAGCAGCTGACCTAGGGTGGGAGATGCGCGTTGAGGTGCACGCGGTAGTGGCCCACACGGGCGCCATCGTGCTTGACGACCCTGATGGCATTGTGATCGACGCCGTGCATCTGAGTCATGAGGAGTGCCTCGCCAAAGTGGTCGATTCACCATTGTGGGTGAGCGAGCCGCTGACCGACCTTTTGCGAGACGGCGCGTTGCCTGTGGGGTATCGCCGGTATGGCTATCACGTACAAGGCGTCAACCGGGCCGACTTTATTGTCACTCGACTTCACGCATAGCGATCAGTGTCGTGCGGGAACGGGCAATTTTGCATGTCGATATGGATGCCTTTTACGTGTCCGTCGAACTTCGTTCGCGGCCCGACCTACGGGGCAAGCCGGTGGTCGTTGGCTACGACGGCCCCCGGGGAGTTATTGCCGCCGCCAGCTACGAAGCACGAGCCCATGGCGTGCGTTCCGCAATGGCCTCTGTGCACGCCAAACGGCTTTGTCCTTCGCTCGTGTTTCTACCTGGAAACCATTCGCTGTACGGCGAAGTGTCCACCCAGGTTCATGCTGTATTTCATTCCGTCACTCCGTTAGTGGAGCCGATTGCGCTGGATGAAGCGTTTTTGGATGTGACGGGGAGCCAGCGCTTGTTGGGGGATCCCGTACAGATCGCCCATCACATTCGAACCGAAATTTTGACTCACGTTGGATTGACCTGTTCGGTGGGCGTGGCGTCGTCGAAATTCGTGGCCAAGCTGGCGTCTGAGGCGGCGAAACCAAAAGCCTCGACACGGGGCCCGATCTTTGGTTCTGGAGTCTTTGAGGTACCAGCGGGTGGCGAATTGGCGTTCTTACACCCGTTGCCGGTGAGGGTGTTGTGGGGCGTGGGTCCAGCCACGTTGGCCCGGCTCGAACGAATTGGCATCAACACGGTTCGCGACTTGGCGATCGCCCCGTTGGCGGCCGTAGTGGCCGCGGTCGGCAAGTCGTCAGGAACGCACCTACATGCGTTGGCCAACGGCCGCGACGACCGGCCCGTAGTGCCAGAGCGACACGTGAAGTCGATCGGGCACGAAGAAACCTTCGGGCATGATCTGTACACGCGCGAGGAAATTCGCAACGAGTTAGTGCGGCTCAGCGACTCGGTCGCCAGCCGTCTACGCCACAACGATGTGGCCGCAAAAACAATCCAACTCAAATTGAAATTTTCCGACTTTCGTCTCATCACGCGTTCCTTTACCGTGCCCACGGCCATTGCTACGGGGCCCGAAATTTTGCGAGTGGTCACCGCGCTGCTCAAGGATGTCGACCCGTCTCCTGGAGTGCGTTTAGTAGGGGTAAGTGGGAGCGGGTTTGGTGTCACTTCGAGCGAGCAATTATCTCTCGATATGTCCGATACGCCGGCTGACGATGACCGCATCGAAACCACTGCTATTGACTGGCACGCCGCAAGTTCAGCCATTGATCAAGTGCGGGCAAAATTCGGGTCCGCCGCGATTGGCCCAGCTCGCAACGCGACCCCCAAGCGCGAATCGTGATAACCGCTTCTTGGCCACTCAAATTCTCTATGCCAGGTGGGTTGTCGTACGCCGATAAATGTGCAACACTTCACGCGTGAGTGCGCTGACGATGTTCGCCAACAGTCACGCAGTGTTGTTGAAAGGGGTGCCGCATGCCATTGAGCGATGAAGGAAACCACATTCTGTCTCAAATCGAGCGCCAATTTTACGAACACGACCCCGTGTTGGCTGAGCAAATGGCCACCACCACTGTGTACACAGACTCGATGCGTCGCATCAAAATCTCGATCGCTGGGTTTCTCGTTGGCCTGGTATTGATTTTGTGGAGCCTGGCCTCCTCCACCTACCTTGCCGCTGGTGGCTTTGCCATCATGATGTTGTCAGCGCTGATCTTTGAGCACCATCTCCGCAAAGTTGGCAGGGCAGGGCTGGCCGACCTGACGAGCAGGATTCGCAAGGCGCAATCTGATTCGGGATTCCGGGATCGATTCCGCAGAGATAGGGAGTAACGGCACCGAAACCGTTCCTCTACGCCTACGCCTAGGCTGATTATTTCGGTAGTTTCCAGAACAAAGCTGCAGGTGTGATTTTGGCCCACCACCTGCGGGTTGCTCGGCGATGCTCGTGAAGGGCCGACTTCGACTTTGCCACATCGGCCACCACGAGCTCAACTTGCTCAGCCGTTGGTTCGTGCGGGCTGAACGTGGCGCTGTCGACACGACCGGCGATTGACACCAGGTGGGCCCGACTTACAGCATCCAATTTTACGTGACGCACACGTTTGGCTACTTCAGCAGCGAGCTCTGTTCTGGTGACGTGCGGCTCGGCTACGAGTCCTCGGGCTCGAAACGCCAACGTGAGTTCGCCCCACGCCAGAACAATGCGTTGTGTTGGCGTCCTGAATTTTCGGCGACGATATTGGCGTTGGGCGATCCGAGCTCCCCACAGCAGGCCGACGGTGGCGAGCAAAGCGCCCATTGCCATGATGGCAGCTGTGAAAAATTTGGTGACGGTCGACGTCGACGTGGTGACCTTGAGCGTCAGCGGTTTGTTACTTGGATCATTGACGTCTTTGAGAGGACGAGTGGTTGCAGGGCGCTGGGCACGGGTGGTGGTAGGGCCCGATTGTGAGGTGGTGGTCCCCAAATCGGGAGTGTCATCAACTTGTGTGGGAGCCACGCCAGTGATCGATTCAAAGCCGGGAGCACCGCGACCAGGCGTGGGTTCGAAAGGGATCCAACCAATCTCGTTGAAGTACACCTCGGGCCACGCGTGCGCGTGGCGACCGCTCACGTGATAAACGCCGGCCGCGTCTTGCTGACCTTGAGTAAATCCAACAGCGACGCGAGCCGGTATGCCGATCGATCGGGCCATCGCCGCGAACGTGCCCGAAAACTGTTCGCAATATCCCCGTTGGGTGTCGAACAGAAACCGTTCCATGGCTTTCTTGCCACCGCTGTTCTGTGCAGACAAGTCGTAGGTGAAATTGTCGCGAAAGTACCTTTCGAGTGCCAAGGCTTTTTCATATCGGGACCTAACGCCGGCAGTAATTTTGGTCGCCTCGTCGCGGACGGTGATCGGGAAATCCGAGGGCAACGACGTGAAAAATTCGGCGTTGCTATTTGGAGCTGTGTAGTCGCTGGCAATCAACGCCGACACCTTTGGTCGGTTGGAGAGAGAGTCGACTTCGTATTGAGATCCTTTCGACATAGGGCGCTCGAGAACTACACCATCGGTGACGGGCGAATATCTGACACCAGAAGTGCCGGTAACGCGTATCGGAGTGGCCGCTGTAGGAAGAAATACAGAGCTCAGACTTCCCATCACAAATGCTTGATGAACGAATACAGAATCACCATTTGCGGATTGGTTCGGCAGAACACTTCGTGCGTCACCGAATGATTGCGTGCTGCGCCACACAACGCCATCAAACTTATCTGCGGCCCACAATTTCCAATACGACGGTTGGCTAGATGTGACAGTGAACGCCTCGGCTTTTGACTGAGATGTAAGTCGTGTCCGAATGTCGACAAGCGGGCTGACGGTGAATTCGCCGTCGCCGGTGTGGTGACGAAAATTGACGATCGGAGGACTCGTGGCCCACGGCAGTTTCGGACTGATCACCGCGGTAGTGACGGCCACAAACGCGGCGATAACCGCTGCGATTCCCAGGCTATTGACAGACGGCGCAGCCGGGCCCGTACGTACCCAGCCAGCGGGGGCGCGAAATCGATCAGAACGGTGTACGGCCAAGAACCCGAGCACGACCACGATGTACCAAATGATGCCCAATCCAGGCTCGCTACGGTCGGCCAACAACGATGTGGTAACGACCAAAATTGCACTTGGCAAAGCGGCTTCGAATCCCACACGTAGGCGATGGGCAAACCAATCGGCGACGAAGGCCAACAACCAAACGCTGGTGGCTCCTAGGCTCAAGAAACCGGGGAGCGCGGGAGCAGGCGCTGAGACCAGATTGAGTTGCTGGCCAGCCTCCCTCAGATCTCGTTTGAACTCATGCCATGTACGAAAGGTGGGCAAGCCAAAGTTGGTGGTTTTTCCGTATCGCAAATGGGTAATCACCAAGAGGCCCACGAATATCGACGCCAGGAACGATCGAATGACGCCCCACCCGAGTCGACGGGTGACGATCGATATTCCGTGACTGGCCAGCGCTGCCACCAGAAACGGTCGCAAGTAGGCGCCGGTGTCAAACAAGCGACCCATTCCCACGACGGCCACGAGTGTGACGACAACGAGGGCGACTTCTCCCGCCGCGCTGGGTTTCGGCGTTGGGACCTTGGGTTTCTTGGCCGGCGTTTTCTGGGCTGTCATACTGCCCGTCGCGTTCTGCCGCTCGCTGCTGATCGTGCTCCTGGGGCCGCTCGGACTGCAGCGGACCAGGCCGCCACAAATCCGATTTTGATGTCGACGGGGAGCACTGTCACGCCTCCAAGCGGTGCTGCTGACCCGACTGACGCCACCGAATCGTCGCTGCGGGCAAACCAGGTCACGGTGATCGAATCAAACGCCCGACGAAGCAGGGCAACGTGGCCGAATTCGCGCGCCGGAATATCGCCCACGATTGCCACCAAACTTCCGGCGTTGCTCGCCCCCTGAAGTGAGGCGATGGTGGCCCGTAAATCGCCCTCTTCGCTCACGTCGATGGTTGCCAAATCGCGAAGAATTCCGTGAAGATGCGTGGTGCCAGTGCCGTAGTCGGAGTCGGCGTGCGTTGTGGTCAACAACCGCACAAGGTCCCCCCGTTTGATGCAGGCACTTGCAATGCTGGCCGCTGCCGACACGGCGCCTTCGAAGGTCTCGTAGTTGTATGCCGATCGTCGCGTGTCGAGCACGATCGTCGTGCGCCCTTGCCACGGAACTTCGTCTTGGCGAATGATCAGGTCGTCGTGACGAGCGCTTGCCGCCCAGTGCACCCGGCGTAAGTCGTCGCCGGGTTGATATTCGCGCAGCGCGTAGAAGTCGCCATTCAGTCGCCCAAGCGTGTTGCGATTAACTGCTCCAGCGTTCGGGTCGCGGCCTGTAGCAAGGGGAGCAGGAGCGATTTTGTCGACGCGGGGGAGTACCAACACATCGCTGGTGCCAGCGGCCTGCCAGGTACGCGACACCAGTCCAAACGTGTCGAAAAATTCGGCCACCAGCGGGCCAACAGTGACCTTGCCTCGACGGGTTGTGGGGAGGCGATAAGCAGCCACGGTGGCGCTGCCTCCACCGAGCGGGCTGGTGAGCAACGCTGCACCACGGGTGGACGTGACAGGGTCGTACAGCCGTAAAGAGGGCACAGTCTTGCCCGACATGTTGACCACTTTTAGATCAATTCTGGCCGGAGCACCGGCTGAAAGAATGAGTGGCGAAACATCTCGTTTAACCGACAAACGAGGAGATACGACGAGCACATATGTGACCGTTGCGATGACTAATGCCAACACCGCCACGCCGGCCACGGAGAATTCTCGGCTGGCGACCAAGCGCCCAAAGGCAATGGCCGCGATGCCCCCAATAATGGCCACCCAGCCTGCCCTGGTGAGCCGGACCATCTTTTGCAGCCTCGGCTAACGACTCGTTGGGACGGGAATTGATTCGACGACTTGAGTGATCACGGCAGCGGGGCTATGACCGGATAACTGGGCGTCGGGGGTGAGGAGCATGCGATGCCCAAGTACAGAAAGTACGACGTGCTTTATGTCGTCGGGGATTACGTAATCGCGGCCGCACAGTGCAGCTTGGGCTCGAGCCGCTCGTTGCAAATTGAGCGTGGCCCGAGGCGACATGCCGAGTGAAATAGTGGCCGAATTTCGAGTGGCCAACGCTATATCAACCAGATACTGCCGGATACTGGGGGCCACATGGATCCGGGTGACAAAGTTGATCATCATGGCCACAGATTCGGCACTGGTGACTGGTTTGAGCTGGCTCAACTTGTCGTTACGGCCGTGCGTCTCCAGTATTTCAAGTTCGGCATCTGGGGTGGGGTAGCCCACGCTGAGCCGCATCAGGAAACGATCGAGCTGGCTCTCGGGCAATGGAAACGTGCCCTCATGTTCGACTGGGTTTTGAGTGGCGATCACCAGAAATGGCGATGCCAACGGGTAGGTCACTCCATCAACAGTGACCTGGCGTTCTTCCATTGCTTCCAGCAATGCTGATTGTGTTTTCGGCGAGGCGCGGTTGATTTCGTCGCCCAACACGATGTTGGCGAATACGGGACCGCGCCGGAAACTAAACGTGCCATCGTTGCGATTCCACACCGTCACGCCGACCACATCGGCAGGCAGCAAGTCGGGAGTGAATTGCACTCGGCCCCAAGTGCCCTCGATCGACTGGGCAAGCGCCTTGGCCAGGCTGGTCTTTCCGACGCCGGGGACGTCTTCGAGGAGCAGGTGCCCTTCGGCCAACACGCACAAAACCATCATGCGAATGACGTCCTGCTTGCCTTGGACGACCTCGGAGATATTCTCGATCAGGGCCTGGGCTGTTTCGGCAAACGTATCGGGATCCATTGGCATGAACACTACGCCGCGATACGGTCTAGAGATGATGTTGAACCACACAGCGCACGGTTCGCAATGCGTGCTGGCAATCGATATTGGTGGCACGAAGATGGCATGCGGCATCGTAGATTCCCGGGGCGCGATCCTTACGTCGGGTTCGGTCCCGACCCGGCGTGATGTGTCGGGCGACGAGCTGTTTAATTCCCTGATGACGTTGGTGAACGGCGTGATCGCGTCATGGGATGAATCCCCAGAACAGTTGGAGGGGGTTGGCGTTGGTTGTGGTGGGCCAATGTCTGCAGGTGGAGAAACAGTTTCACCATTGGCAATTTTGCCGTGGCGAGAATTTCCGCTTGGCGCCCGTTTAGGTGGCGTGCTGAATCTACCGATTTTCGTTGACAATGATGCCAAAGCATTGGCTCTCGGCGAAGGGTGGATCGGTGCCGCGGCGGGACGCGGTAACTACATTGCCATGGTCGTGTCCACTGGAGTGGGGGGAGGAATTGTGCTCGACGGGCGGATGCTCGAAGGGGTCACCGGCAACGCCGGCCACATTGGCCACGTTGTGGTCGTGCCAGAAGGCCGACCGTGTCATTGCGGGGGCCAGGGCTGCCTCGAAGCCGAAGCGTCGGGACGAGCTATCGAACGAATTACCGGGGCGCCTGCTGCGCGAGCCACGCATGAAACAAAGGTGCGCACTGGTCGGCTGGTAGGGCAGGCCTTGGCGTCCACAATGAATCTTCTGGACGTTGATTTTGCAGTGATCGCCGGTTCGGTAGCGCTTGGTTTCGGGGACATATTTTTCGACGCCGCCCAAGGCGAAATTGATCGTTTGGCCACGATTGGTTCTGCGTCTGCTGGGGTGGTACAACGGGCAGGCCTTGGTGCGCAGGGCCCACTTGTTGGGGCGGCCGCTGTGTGTTGGCGCCACCTTGGCTGGCCTCAGTTGCGGCCGGAGCCTGTTTGATTGACGCCTTAGCGCGTCGTATTCCGGCGTCGGCGTTGGTGGCGCTCTAGCGCTAGCGACACGAGGCGATCAATGAGCTCTGGGTACGACACTCCCGATGCTTGCCACATTTTCGGGTACATCGAAATCGGCGTGAAACCAGGAATCGTGTTGAGTTCGTTGCACAGGAAGCCTCGCCCATTTTCTTCGTAAAAGAAATCGGCACGAGCCATCCCATCACATCGCAAGGCCCGAAATGCTCGTAGGGCGAGGGCCTGGATTTCGGCAGTTTCGGCTTCCGTTAGCGGAGCGGGAATAAGAAGCTGCGCAGAGTTGGAAAGGTATTTATCTTCGTAGTCGTAAAACTCGCGACCGGCTCGCACCTCGCCCGGTACAGACGCCTCCGGGTAAAGGTTGCCCAGAATCGCCACCTCAATTTCCCTGCCCACAATGGCCTCTTCGGCCACGATCCACTCGTCGTATGTCAGAGCGAGTTGGATAGCTGACCGCAGCTCCGCCTCGTCGTGCGCCTTCGTGACCCCCACTGACGAACCCATATTGGCTGGCTTAATGAACATTGGTAAGCCCAATTCGGCCACCAGCTCGTCGGCGAGTGACGGCGTGATTTGATGCTCGGCAAAGCTGTGCCACTTGGCTTGAGGGATCCCGTGGTGGGCCAAAATTTCCTTCGCTGCTGCTTTGTCCATGGTCAGAGCGCTCGAGAGCACCCCGCATCCCACGTACGGCACGCCAGCCAGTTCTAAGGCACCCTGTACAGTCCCATCCTCACCCATTGGGCCGTGCAACAGCGGCAGCACCACGGTCACGGCGTCGGCAGCGTTAGCCAACACTGGCGTCATCGAGGTGGGGGTGCCGACGACATCGAGGGCCTGGGGCAGACGGCCAGTGCGCAGTGCAGCAGCAGCATCGTCGGCGACGAGCCATTGACCCTCACGAGTGATGGCGATGGGGACCACGTTGTACCGAGCTTGATCGATAGCAGCCAGCACGTGGGTAGCAGTCACTCGCGACACATCGTGTTCGGCAGATTGGCCGCCGAACAGAACGATGAGATTGATGGGGGCCTGATCAGTCACTTCGGAATCCTAGGCGTCTGGCTATTGGCCCTAGGGTGGTTTTGTGCCGCAAGCGTTTACGCCCTTCAAACATCGCAGTTTCGCCGTGTATTGGACAGGTGCCTTCGTCTCCAACGTAGGCACCTGGATGGAGACGGTGGCCTTGGGCTATTACGTCACCAACCGCACCGGTAAAGGTTTGTGGGCGGCCATCATTGCCTCGGCCGCGTTTATCCCCATCGGACTCTTTGGTCCCGTTGGCGGGGCGTTGGCCGACCGGTTGAACCGTCGCAAAATTTTGATCTACGGCAACGTCGTCGAGGCAGTTCTGGCCGCCTTGCTCACGGTGCTTTTTGCCACTGACAATTTGCCACCGTGGGCGGCAGCAGTGATCGTGTTCGGCTCCGGGTGCGCATCGGCATTGGCCTTCCCCGCATTCTCGGCGTTGGTCCCTGATCTCGTGCCCAAAGAAGAGTTGGTGAAAGCCATCTCGTTGAACTCGGCACAGTGGAACCTGGGACGTGTGGTGGGGCCCGCGTTCGCCGGGATTGTGATCTACGCGCTCGGATCGGCGTGGGCATTCGGCATTAACGCCGTGAGCTTCTTGGCCGTGATTATTGCCCTCACGATGATCGCCGTTCCCGATCGGGCAAAAACGGTCAAGGTGGCGGTGTGGCGTTCGATCCAACATGGCGTAAAATTCACCAGAACTGAGCCAGGCTTGCGGGCTATGAGCACCATGATGTTTTTCGGAACCATATTTGCCGCTCCGTTTATTGCATTGTTGCCCGCTATGGCCAAAAAGGTGTTTCACGGAGGCAGTGGCACCGTGAGCTGGCTCGTTACCGCCCAGGGGTGTGGAGCGGTAATTGCCGCACTGAACATGGGACGATTATCGGAACGATTTGGGTCGCGAAAATTGATGAATTGGTCGCTTTGGTCGTTACCGGTGGCCACGATTTTGTACGCGGTAGCGCCAAATCTGCCATTGAGCGTGATGTCGTTGGTTCTGTTGGGTGGGTGCTACCTGGCGAGCTTGAACTGTTACTCCACGATTGCCCAAACGCGGGCGCCGGCTCAATTTCGGGGCCGTGTATTGGCGGTGAACACGTTCATCTTAGGGGCGTTCTACCCGTTGTCTTCCTTGATCCAGGGGCGCTTGAGCGACACTATTGGTTTGCGAAAAGCCACGGCCATATACGGCGTCGGCCTGGCCATCGTATTGCTATGTTTCCGTGTGTTTGCCCCTGGCTTCACGGCGCCGATCGACGTGCCGGTAGACGCCACAAGCGTAGAGTTCGCGAATGCATTTCAGGCTTGACGAACTAGCGGCCGCTCTCAACGGGCGACTCGTAGGCGCCGAAGCAGGCGATGTTTCCTGCGATGGCGTGACGACCGATTCTCGGTCCACTCATGCGGGAGCGCTGTTTGTGCCGTTGAAAGGCGAACGCAACGGACACAAATATATCTCGGATGCCGTCAAAAATGGGGCCAGAGGATATCTGTGTTCAGAGAGCATCGGAAACGGCCCTGCGATAGTTGTCGACGACACGGCGGCAGCGCTCATGGCGATAGGTTCGCTCGCTCGACAGCGGCTAGAGACCACGGCTGGCGGCCGCATCGTGGGCATCACGGGCAGTGTCGGCAAAACGAGTGTGAAGGATTTCGTGGCCGCTGTTTTGCGCGGCCGTTTTACTCATGTTGCTGCCAACGAACGTAGCTTCAACAATGAAATCGGACTCCCACTCACGCTGGCCAATGCCCACCAAGAATCGCAGGCAGTTGTAGTTGAAATGGGTATGAGGGGCTTTGGCCAGATAGCCAGATTGTGCGAAGTCGCCCACCCGTATGTTGGCGTCATCACCAATATTGGCGTGGCCCACGGCGAGTTTGTGGGTGGCCCTGTCGGTATTGCTAAGGCGAAAAGTGAACTCCTAGAAGCGTTGCCCCATAACGGTTTTGCCGTGTTGCCAGCTGGAGATCAGTACTTTGACACGCTCCGGAATCGATCCGTAGCGCCGGTGGTCAGTTTTGGTGTTGGTGTGGGCGACGTACGCGTTGGATCCGTGACGCTCGACGCTGAATTGCACCCCTCGTTCGTGGTCGATACTCCGTGGGGATCTGTCAACGTGAGGTTGGAAGCTCGTGGTGCGCACATGGCAATCAATGCTGCAGCAGCACTCGCTGTGGCGGGGGTGCTGGGCGTCCCTATTGACATCGCCGGTCATGGTTTATCGGGGGCGTCGATGTCGCCGTGGCGGATGGAGGTACATCGGTTGCCCGGCGGCGCGCTACTGATCAATGATTCGTACAACGCCAATCCAGTGAGCATGGCCGCCGCGTTGCGATCGCTGGCCGAGGCCCCAGGCTCTCGTAAAATTGCAGTGGTGGGCGTCATGGCTGAGCTGGGTGAAAATGAGATTGAATTTCATATAGAGATGGCTGAACTCGCCGAATCGATGGGCATTGAACTCATTCCCGTTGACTGCGATTGGTACGGCATTGCCCCTACGAGCGATCCCATGAGAGCAATCGGAGTGCTTGATGGCGACGCTGCTGTTCTCGTAAAAGCGAGCCGCTCGGCGGGGCTGGATCGATTTGCTCGGCAGCTTTTGGAGCGTTAGTCAGCAGGCAAACCTACGAGGCGATCCCGAAATTGGCGGTCGTCAAACGTTCGTGGCCGGTTGTCGTCACCAGGAATTGGTCCTCGACTTTGAATCCTTGGCGCGACTCGGGATCGCCAATGTAACTCTCGATGCAGATCACCATGCCCGACTCAAACTGCCCATCAAATTTGTATTTTTCGCCAGGTACGTACAGCGGAATATTGGGATGTTCGCCACTCATACCGAGGCCGTGGCCGAGGCAGTAATAGCCGTAAGGGGCAAATTTCTCCGGCACCAAAAATGCAGAGCGGGCGAACACCTCATAGGAAGTGCCAGGTTGCAGGAGCGCTGAGTTGTGGTCGAGCTGATTGCGCGCAATGGCATGTAGTTGTCGCTGCGCCGTGGTGGCCTGCGCTCCGCCGGCAACATAAGTGCGGGAGAAGTCGACGCCGTAACCGAGGTACCCCAAACAATCGGTATCGAGGCACACCAAGTCGCCTGGCTCAATCTGGCGGGCAGATGATTCTTGGAAATAGGGGAAGGTACGAGGCCCTGATTGCATGAGGCGGGTGCTGACGTATTCGCCACCCGTAGCGATCAAACCTCGGTGCAGTGTGGCCCACGTTTCATTTTCCGTGCGGCACTCGTGAACGGCAAGTTCGAACTCTTCAACGGCTGTCTGGACCCGGGCCACGGCTATGCGCATGACGTCGATTTCGATAGGTAACTTGATGATGCGGCTGGCTGAAAAGATGGGGCCAGCGTCGATCAGATCGAAGCCGCGTGAACGCAGCGAATCGGTAACGGGAAAGTCGAGACGCTCGATGGCGAGGCGTGATTCCCCGCCGAGATATGGTCGGCACAGCGCTGCGACTTGGGCCGAAAATTGTGCGATGTTGGCGATGTAGCCGGCCCCAGAGGTGTACGTGAGCCCCGGGGCGGGGAGTATCACATCGATGGTCGGCAGACCCTCAGCCAAATGATCACAGCCCGCGAATTCGAAAAGTACACACGGGCCTTCTGCAAACAGAAGCATCAGGCGCGATGGGCCCATCATGCCGAATACCGTCATGTTGCGGGCGCCGCAACCGTACAGAATGTTGGTTGGATCGCTGGTGAGAATGGCCGGAATGTTGAGGCGAACCATCTCGGCTCGAAGTCGCTTTTGGCGAGCAACTGCCAATTGCGAAGTGAGTTCGTTGTCGGTATCGAAGGCGGTGTTCGTCATATCGAAACGCTTGGCAGAGCATCGTCGAACTCGGTAGTGGTTGGCATTGCTGCTCGGCGGAGATGGGCCTTTACGACCAGGATCAAGACACCGGACCACGCTGCGCCAAACAGCATCAACGGCCGGGAGCCATGGTGTTGAATGATCGGCCCTGCTAACCAAATACCGATGGGCACTGTGCCCCCGAACGCCATCATCCACAGCGCCAAGACGCGTCCGCGGACCTCGTCGGAAATGTTGGTTTGGAGCACGGTCATGAGTGATGTGGCGATGGTGAAATAAGCAAACCCCACCACGAACACGATGGGAAATGCAAGAGTCAAATTGTCGACCATGGCATAGGTAAACAGCGATGCCATGAAGGTGAAAAGCCCGCCCGAGATCATGTGTCGTTTGCTGACGTTAATGAACACGGTGCCCAAGCTCAGCCCGCCCAAACAAGCACCAAGACCCCACGTGGCATACAGCCATTGGTAGGTGGCCCGCCGAGTATCGATGTTGAATTTTTGGTGGGCGATCGATGAAAACTGACCCACGTACGGCAAACAGAAAAGCGAGAATGTGCACATGCCAAGCAGAATGGCGCCCACAATTCTGTTGTCTCGGGCGTATCGCATACCGCCGGCCAACGACCTCCAACCAACGTCGCCCGACCGTCGGACTGTGGATGGCATGGTCACGGTGAAGAGCGCCATGATGACAAAAAGGTAGGTGCCAGCGTTGATGAAAAAGATGCCAGACGTTGTGATCCCAAACGATGTCAGCAGCACTGTCAGAATCGGCCCCACGACTCGCGACCCGTTGAGACTTACTGAGTTCAAGCTCAGGGCGGCTGGTAAGTGTTCCCGCCCCACGAGAGCGGGGATGACGCTTTGCCAACTTGGTCCACTCAGGGCCGACCCCACGCCCACGGCGAGCACGGTCAACGCCACAGCCATTTGACTTGGATTTCCTCGAACCACAAACCCGAGCACGACCGAGAAAATCAGTTGTTCGAGTTGCATAAGCGCAATGAATGGCCGCCGTCGAACACGGTCGGCGATGAGCCCACCCGGGATGGCCAGTACAAGCACCGGGCCCAGCTGGGCAAACAACACGAGCCCGACAGCGTTGGCAGTGCCAAAATGCTCTCTCGCGTAGGCGCCCAACAGGACGTTTTGCATCCACGTGCCCACATTGCTGGCAGTGTTGCCGATCCAAATGGTGCGGAAATCACGGATGGCAAAAGCTTGACGGGCTGCTCCTTTGGGGCGGGCAGCAGGTGACATACGCATCTCAGGTTAGAGCGTGATACTGCCAATGCGGCGGTCGAACGAAACCTGTTGTCTATGCTCCCAAAATCAGGTCAGCAAAAAATGGAAGCATCTTTGCCGGCCCGGAAACCAGCATGGATGTGAGGCACGTTTCTTTCCACCGGGGGAGCTCGCCCTTGATCTTGTCGATCGGTCCCACGAGAGCCACATCTTCGACCATTGCCAACGGCACGGCAGCAATGGCTTCAGCCTTCTTGCCAGCCAAATACAAATCTTGGATCTTTATGCACTCGGCCTCGTAACCCATGCGAGCAAACACCTCGAAGTGAAAGTTGGCTTCGCGAGCGCCCATTCCGCCGGCATACAGCGCCAACATGGGGCGCACCATATTGGCGCACTGCTCGACGTCGTCACCGGGCACAATCATCATGTTGGACGCAATTTCGAATCGCTCCGCTTTGGTGGGGTCGCCAGCGGCGGCGAAACCAGTGGCCAGGGCCGAACGATAAAAGCCGTCTTCTTTCGGTGAGAAAAACAACGGTAACCAGCCGTCACAAATCTCGGCCGACAGCGCCACGTTCTTGGGGCCCTCTGCGGCCAAAAAGATGGGGATCGACGACCGCAATGGGTGCACCGTCGACTTCAACGGTTTTCCCAAACCGGCTCCGCCCGCGAACGGCATTTGGTATTGCTTGCCCGAGTATTCGACAGGTTTGTCCCTCGCCACGATGGCCCGCACGATGTCGACATATTCACGTGTGCGTTCAAGTGGGCGAGGGTACGGTTGGCCGTACCAGCCTTCGACGACCTGCGGGCCAGAAGCTCCAAGCCCTAAAATAAAGCGTCCTCCCGAGAGATGGTCAAGGGTGATGGCGGCCATAGCAGTGGCTGCTGGTGTGCGGGCCGACATTTGCACGATGGCTGTGCCCAGGCGAATTTGTTGGGTGGCAGCTCCCCACCATGCCAGGGGAGTGAGGGCGTCAGATCCATACGCTTCGGCCGTCCACACAGAATCGAAGCCGAGACGGTCGGCCTCGGCAACTGCTTCTGCTGCCCCAGCGGGCACGCCAGCCGACCAATATCCGGTGTTGAGTCCAAGTTTCATTGCGCTACCGATCTGAGGTTGTGGGGTGGCTATGAATTCGCAGCCAATGCGGTGGCCAACGATACCGCCGGGAGGCCAAGCGCCTCGGCAACGGGGGCCAAGGTGACTGATCCGCCCACACAGTTCACGCCCAACGTCAATGCCTTGTCACGCTCCACCGCAGCGGCGACGCCGTGAATTGCCACTTCGATTTGATACGGCAAGGTGGCGTTGGTGAGGGCGTAGGTGGACGTGTGCGGCACCGCGCCGGGCATATTGCCCACCGCGTAATGAATCACGCCGTGCAGCTCGTACACCGGGTCGCTGTGGGTGGTCTCGTGAATAGTCTCGATGCAGCCGCCTTGGTCGACAGCCACGTCCACAATTACGGCTCCCGGCCTCATGGTGCGCACCATATCGTCGGTGACCACGATGGGAGCTCGAGCGCCAGCGACCAGCACAGCGCCAATCACCAGATCAGCTTCAGCGACGGCACGCTCGACAGAACCTCGGTTGGAAGCAATAGTGATGATGCGCCCGCGATGGATCTGATCGACGTATCGGAGCCGATCCAAATTTCGGTCGAGCAGCACCACTTCGGCTTCCATTCCCGCCGCGATCCACGCCGAGTTCCATCCCACATTGCCGGCACCTAACACCACGACTTTGGCAGGCCGCACGCCAGGCGCTCCGCCCAGCAGCACACCACGACCACCGTTGTGGCGTTCCAAAAAGTGGGCTCCCATTTGGGGAGCCAAACGGCCTGCTACTTCGCTCATTGGTGCCAGGAGAGGCAATGTGCCAGAAGCCAGTTGCACTGTTTCGTAGGCAATGGCGGTGGTGCCAGCAGCGAGTAAGGCGTTGGCAACATCGGGGTAGGCAGCGAGATGCAGGTACGTAAACAATGTGAGGTCGGCCCGCAGGTAGGGGAATTCAGACGCGTACGGCTCTTTGACTTTGACGACCATGTCGGCACCCCACGCGTCGGCAGCGGTGGGCACGATGGTGGCACCTGCCGCCAAATATTCAGCATCGCTAATCGACGAGTTGACGCCCGCACCGGCCTGTACGAGCACGTCGATTCCAGCCCGTTCGAGTTCTCGCACACCATCGGGGGTCATGGCTACGCGGCCCTCAGACGCCTTGACTTCTGTGGGCACGCCGACCGACTTCATGGGCTTGGAAGGTGGGTGGTTCGTCATGGTTTTAGCCTCTCAGTGATGCGCTGGCTTCGGTTAACACGGTGTGTAATACGTTCCCAATGAAATCGAATTCTTCTGGTCCGCAAATCAGTGGAGGAGCCAACGTGATGACCGGCTCGCCCCGGTCGTCGGCCCGGCAATACAAACCGAGTTCCCACATCCGCGGTGACACTAACCCGGCCAAGAGACGTTTGCCTTCGGCATCGTCGAAGAGTGCTTTGGTGGATTTGTCGGGAGTGAGCTCGATGGCCCGGAAAAACCCGTCTCCTCTGATCTCGCCCACAATCGGCAAGTCATTCAAAGGCGCAAGTGCGGCGTCGAATGTGGCCATATTTGTGCGCACATTTTCGAGCACGTCGAGCTTGTCGAAAAGGTCGAGGTTGGCAAGCGCCACGGCGCACGCCACGGGGTGCCCGCCAAAAGTGAGCCCATGCATAAATGACGTGTCGTCATTCTCGAGGAACGGCCCCGCGATTCGGTCCGACACGATCACGCCACCGAGTGGCGCGTACCCAGACGTGACGCCCTTGGCGAAGGTGATCATGTCGGGCTGGTAGTCGTACCGTTGCGAACCGAACCACTCACCGAGGCGGCCGAAGGCGCAAATGACCTCGTCGGAAATCAGCAACACTCCATACTGATCACAGATTTCTCGCGCTCGTTCGAAGTATCCAGGCGGGGGCACGAAACCACCGCCCGCATTTTGCATGGGCTCTAGGAACACAGCGGCCACCGATTCTGGGCCTTCCATCAAGATGCGATCTTCGATGTCGTCAGCGCATCGCAACGTGCATCTGTCGAGGTGGGCACAGTCGCGACAACGATATTGATACGGCGTTGCCGCCTTAATTGCCGGCGGCAAGATGGGATCAAACACGTTCTTTATCGACGGGAGCCCTGTGATGGCTAGAGCCCCCATGGTGGTGCCGTGATAGGCCAGGTTTCGAGAGATCACTTTGTGACGGCCAGGCTGGCCAATGGCGCGGAAATATTGCACTGCCAACTTCCACGCCGATTCGACGGCCTCAGAGCCGCCGGTGGTGAAGAACACCCGATTCAGATCGCCAGGGGCCAGCTTGGCGAGTCGATCGGCCAGCTCGATGGCTGGTTCGTGGCCAAACGTCCACAACGGGAAATAGGCCAACGAGTTGCTTTGCTTCGCCATGGCCTCTGCCAATTCCGGGCGGCCGTGGCCGACTTGCACTACGAAAAGGCCCGATAGGCCGTCGAGGTATCGCTTGCCGTGCTGGTCGTAAATCCACGCTCCTTCACCACGCGTGATGATGGGAATTTCTGTCCTTTGCTGAACTGACAGGCGGCTGAAATGACCCCACAACGATCGTTTCGCAGCTATTTGCAATTCAGTGGTTTCCAGCAATTTCTAGCGGACTCCCCAAGTGAAGGCCTGTTTATACAGACGCAGATATACGAATGTTTCGGTACTTCGCACGCCGGCTAGCGAGCGCAGTTTGCCGTTCAATAGTTCCAACAGCGCCGAATCGTCTTCAACAACCACTTCGACCATGAGGTCAAACGATCCAGCAGTGAGCACCACGTAGGACACCTCTGGCCATGAGCCAAGAGTTTCGGCCAGCTTCACGACGTCGCCCTCTGTGCGCACGCCGATCATGCCCATGCGTTTGAAGCCCAATGCCATGGGGTCTGTAACGGCCACCACTTGCATGGCATTGCCATCGAGCAACCGTTGTACCCGTTGACGAACAGCTGCTTCGCTTAAGCCAACGGTGTGGCCGATTCGGGTATAGGTGCGACGGCCGTCTTCTTGGAGTTGTTCGATGATTGCTCGGTCGAGATCGTCGACGGAAAGGTCGACAGCGCGGGTATTGGCCATCGACCCGCTACAGACCGGTCTTGATCATGACGTGCTTGAGTTCCGTGTACGCCTCGATGGCATAGATCGAAAGATCCTTGCCAACACCCGATTGCTTGAAGCCACCGTGAGGCATTTCACTCACGAGCGGTCCGTGATCGTTGACCCACACGGTGCCGAATTGCATAGCGTTGGCCATGCGGTGGGCGCGGCCGACGTCCTTCGTCCACACCGAGGCGGCCAAGCCGTAGTCGACGCCATTGGCCCACCGGAGCGCTTCGGCCTCGTCGGAAAACTTTTGCACCGTAACAACGGGACCGAAAACCTCGCGTTGGATGATCTCGTCTGATTGTTTCAGGTCACACACAACGGTCGGCTGATAGTAGAAACCATTTCGCGATTCGATAGCACCGCCAGTGGCGATACGGCCGCCGTAGTTGGCTGCTCGTTCCACGAATCCAGCCACCCGGCCGAGCTGTTCTTCTGAAATGACTGGCCCGAGTTCAGTGCTGTCGTCGGCAATATCGCCGCGGTCAAGTGAAGCAGCGGCTTCGGCGAGCCCGTTCACGAAATCGTTGTAGATGCCGGGTCCTGCGATAACCCGTGTGGCGGCTGTGCAATCCTGGCCAGCGTTCCAATAACCGAACGTACGCACACCGGCAATGGCTGCTTCGAGGTCGGCGTCATCAAAGATCACGACCGGGGCTTTGCCGCCCAATTCGAGATGAACTCGCTTGAGGGTATCCGAAGCCGATTTCATGATGATTTTTCCGGTAGTTGTCTCTCCGGTGAGGGAAACAATGCGCACATCGGGATGCGACACCAGGCGGGCTCCGCAATGCTCACCATCGCCGGTGACCACGTTGAACACACCAGCGGGGAAACACTCTGCTGCCAACTCGGCCAACTTCAGAGCGGTGAGAGGAGTGAGCTCTGATGGCTTGAGCACGATGGTATTGCCAGCCGCTAGTGAGGGACCAACTTTCCAGCCTGCCATCATCATCGGGTAGTTCCACGGGGCGATGAGGGCGGCTACGCCGAGAGGTTCGCGGCGCAGAATCGAGGTGTATCCGGTGAGGTACTCGCCTGGTGCTTGTACGGTCATGGCCCGGGCGGCACCGGCGAAAAATCGGATGTTGTCAATCAACACGTCGATTTCGCCGGGCACAGCGGCGATTGGCTTGCCGGCGTTAAGGCTTTCTAGGGCAATGAGCTCGTCGGCATGTTCGGCAATGGCGTCGGCGAACTTGTTCATAGCGACTGATCGAGCCCCGGGTGATGCGGTGGACCATCCTTCGAATGCGGCGCCGGCGGCGGCGACGGCAAGGTCAACATCGACCTCCTTTGATGACGCCACGCGGGCGATGATCTGGCCAGTGGAAGGGGCCAAAACGTCGTCTTGTTGGCCGTCTGCTGAGTTCACCCATTCGTTGTTGATAAAGTTGGCTGGTTGATTGATGACGCTCATCGGGGCTCCTTTGCCGCAGGGTCGCGAGATTACCGGCTCATCTTTGCCGTGGGAATCGCACTGGTGCAAGCGCCAAACGAGGGAATTCGCAGAAATTCATCGATTTTTTGACGTTTTCCTTGCTTTAGAGGTGCCTGGGGGCATAGTTTCGCACCGCAAATAGTGTCAGGCGGTGCCTCCGCGCCGCCTACCCGCCGTATTTCGACCGACTGGGGATCGTCTTCGTATGTCAGATGAACGTGGATCAGTAACACTGACCGACGTCACCAAGCGTTTTGGCACAATGGTGGCTGTCGACCGTCTCAATCTTGATGTACGACCGGGCGAATTCTTGTCACTGCTGGGCCCATCTGGCTGCGGTAAGACCACCACGTTGCGCATGTTGGCCGGTTTTGAACAACCCGATGAAGGCGTCATCAGCATCTCCGGCAAGTTTGTGCAAGGAGTGCCGCCATACCGGCGCGACGTCAACACGGTTTTCCAGCACTACTCCTTGTTTCCCCACATGACAGTGGCTGAAAATGTGGCATATGGCTTGCGTCAAAAAGGGGTTGATAAGGCTGGCATCAACCGGCAAGTTGGTGAGGTACTCGACATGGTCAAGATGACCAAGTTGGCCAAGCGCAAGCCGAAACAAATGTCGGGCGGCCAGCAGCAACGCGTGGCATTGGCTCGAGCACTCGTCAATCGGCCAAGCGTGTTGTTGCTTGATGAGCCTCTCGGTGCTCTTGATCGCAAGCTGCGTCAAGAAATGCAGATCGAGCTCAAGCTGCTTCAGCGCGAAGTGGGGATCACGTTCGTGTTCGTGACTCACGATCAGGAAGAAGCGCTCTCGATGTCTGACCGCATCGCCGTCATGCTGGATGGGCATGTCGAGCAATTGGCCGATGCTGACACGATTTACGACCAACCAGTTTCAGCTTTTGTGGCCGGATTCATTGGACAAAACAACATCTTCAGAGGCACAGCGACTCTGACCGCCGGCGAGGTGTCATGCGAAGGAATGTTCGTGCGCGGGGTGTTTCGCGAGCCACTGGATCACCACGAAACAGCGCTCGTAACAGTGCGTCCCGAAGCCATGTCGATGTCGGCCACCATGCCTGAACAGGAGTACAACGTGGCAACAGGCAAGTTGGCGGGCGTGTCGCCCTTGGGTGACGTCATCCAATTTGTGGTGCGAGCAGCTGGGCGAGATGTATTGGTGCGGACGCCCCGCCATGCGGCACCAAAATTTGATGTAGGGCAGACGGTTTATGTCTCATGGCCGGCGGAATTGGCCCAGATATTTTCAGCACAACAATCCAACCTCGTGATGGCCGACCCTGCCGCCGAGGTACCTCATTAGTTCACTATTCCGCCAAACCGACCCAGCAACCAGGAGCTCAACATAAATGTCTGACAACAACGAAGTCCGTATTCTGACCACGCCGCAAGGTGCTATGAATCTGCGTAATGAAATGAGCCGTCGGGGATTCCTGATGGTTTCTGCCGGCGCCGGCATGGCTGCTTTCCTGGCTGCATGCGGCAGCTCGTCTAAGAGTGCAGCGACAACAACGGGTGGCTCGACCACGTCTGGGGCGGGGGTTTCTTCCACCTCTGCCGCATCTACAGCTGCGCCCGTGGCTGGAGCAAAAACCTTCAACCTGTACACGTGGGCCGAATACGACGACCCGGCCTTGATGGAGAGCTTCGGCAACATCACCATCGACATCTTCAACTCTAACGAAGAGGCTGTGGCCAAGTTGGCCGGCGCCAAAGGCACCTCGGGCTACGACATGGTCGTGCCTACGGGCGGATATATTCCGCAAATGGCAGATGCCGGCCTGCTCGAGACGCTTGATCTGAGCCGCATTCCTAACTTTAAGAACCTCGATGTGGCCTATACCAACCAGGCATGGGATCAGGGCAACAAGTATTCGGTCTGTAAGAACTTTGGTACCACCGGTTGGATCTATGACACGCAGATTGTCACGACGGAAATTAAGACCTGGAACGACTTCATCACCGCCTGCCAAACCGTTGCCAAGGGCAATTGTTCCGTGCTCGACACGGCGCCCAACCTTTGTGGTGTGTATTTCTGGGCCAATGGAATCAATTGGACGACCGAGAAGGCCGATGAGCTCGACGCGTGCGAGAAGTTCATCGTTGAGAAGCTTGCTCCGAACTTGAAAGCATTCGACTCCTATCCCGGAATCAACCTCACCAAGGGTGACTACGCCCTGAGTCAAGTATGGAATGGTGATGCTCGCCAAGGCTTGTTGAAGCTCGTGGAAGCCGGCAAAGACCCCAAGCGCTACAAGTGGGGGATGGGCGCACCGAAGACAGAAATCTTTATGGACAATTGGTGCATCGTGAAGGGCGCCAAGAATCTTGACGCATCTTACAATTTCATGAATTTCATTCTCGACCCGGTCAACTCAGCGAAAGACGTCGCCTTTCACGGTTACAACACCGGTTTGGTGGGAATCGAAAAACTTGTTCCCGACACGGTGACATTGCAAGACATGATTTGGATCACCGCCGACCAGCAAAAGCAACTCGAAACCGGTGCCGTCAACTCAGCCCAGGATCGACTTGTGGCGATTTACAACAAAGCCAAAGCCGCAGCTGGCAAGTAACTATCAATGTTGACGACGACGGGAATTGTGCGAGGTAATCGATGACAGCAGTCTCGACTCCTGCGAATTCGCCTATGCACGCCCGTCGTCGTCTACGTCTGCCTCGGTCGATACTTGCATTTCCGGCTTGGTTTTGGTTCTTAGCGTTCTTCGCCGCCCCATTGGGACTGGTAGTGTACAACTCCTTCGGATCAAAAGTTCCGCAATCTGTCGGCAATGTCTCCATGGCATCACCGTCGCTCGGTCGTTACCGGGAAGCGCTCACGGGCACTTTTTTTACGGTGTTCGAAACCACGCTGAAGATCGCAGTGATCGGCACGGTGTTGTGTTTGGTGATCGGATTTCCTGTGGCGTATTGGCTGGCTACACGGGCCTCGGCCCGCCTCAAGGGCGTCATGCTCGGCCTGGTGATCATTCCATTCTGGACGAACTTTCTTATTCGAACCCTTTCGTGGACGATCGTTCTGTCGCCAGAGGGTTATCTCTCCCACCAGCTTCAGTCGTGGGGCATTTTGGGAGGTCCGATCCATCTGTTGGCCACAAAAACTGCAGTGCAAATTGGCGTGGTGTACAACTACTTGCCACTCATGATTTTCCCGCTCTTTGTTGCTCTCGATCGCCTTGACCCATCGCTACGCGAGGCAAGCAAAGACCTCGGCGCCACTCCCGGCCGTACGTTCCTTCAGGTGACAGGTCCGTTGGCAATGCCCGGAATCATCGCTGGATTGTTGCTCGTGTACATACCTTTGGCCGGCGATTATTTGACGGCCAAGATCTTGGGCAAGGCGCAGGGAAATATGGCCGGTGCATTCATTGCTAGTCAGGTGATTGACGCTCAAAACCTACCTGCGGGCGCGGCCATGGCTGTGATTCTGATTCTGCTTATTCTGGGAACGATTTTGGCAGTCGGCGGGATCGGATTGGCTATAGCGAAAATGTCTCAGATTCGTCGTAGCGTGTATGTCGACACGGGCGACTCGATATGACAGCGATCTCTGTGCCTGCGCCATCGAAACGAAAGTTCGAGTGGATGAGTTTTGGGCTTGGTGTGTGGTGCGTTGTGGTTTACATATTCCTGTTCATTCCCATTGGATTCTTGATCGCCCATTCGCTCACAAAGTCATCGGCGTTTGAGGTTTGGGCCGGACCACCGAGTTTCAGGTGGTATCCGAAAGTGTTCGAAAACAAGCAGCTAATGAGCGCGATCAGGGCGTCGTTTAAGGCTGCGTTGGGCTCCACGATCGTGGCCACCATCATTGGTTCAATGGCGGGTATCACACTGGCTCGCCGTAAGGGTCGGTGGACAAAACCGTTCATCGTGCTGGTGCTTCTGGTACTTGTGACGCCCGAGATTGTTGATGCCATTGGGTTATTGCGGTGGTTCGTGGCGTCGGAGCTCAAATTGAATTTGGCAAACACATGGTTCTCGTTGCGTTCGGGTCTTTTGCCGCTCGTGATTGGTCAGTCGCTCTTCTCAACAGCGGTTGTGATTCTCATCGTTCGGGCCCGGATGGAGGGTCTCGATGAGTCGTTGGAGCAGGCTGCGGAAGATCTGTATGCCACACCCAGGCGTGCATTCATGCAGATCACTTTGCCGTTGGTGTCGCCAGCCGTGGTGGCATCTGCATTGCTTGCCTTCACACTCAGCCTCGACAACACCATCGTGAGCAATTTCGTCAACACCACCGGCAACTCCACCTTGCCTGCATACGTGTTCGGCAAGACGAAGTCAGTCCTCAAACCTGATATCGCAGCTGCGTCCACCATGATGTTGGGCGTCACGCTCCTGGCTTTGGTGTTGGTGGTCGTTGTACTGAAACGGTCAGGCGATTCGTCGAGCGATATTGCAGCCACAATCACGGGCCAGTAGGCACGTACTGCGATGCCGAAGTGTTTGGTCATCGGCGCAGGGTTGGCAGGTCTGAGCGCTGCCGAAGAGTTAGTTGCGTTGGGGTGGACTGTCCAGATTGTTGAGGCCCGAACAAGGCCAGGTGGACGAGTACACACGGAGTTCGACTCCTTTGCCCATGGTCAATATGCAGATAGCGGTGCCGAGTGGGTGGACCACTCGCATCTGTTAGTCCGTGGGCTTGTTGAGCGGTTTGGTTTGGCGCTTGATGACACCACAGGACCGTGGACATCGACGAGGCGGTTCCTGCATTTTGAGGGCACGATAAGGCCATACGACGACGTGATGGCCACTGAAACTGGTGCCCAACTCGATGCGTTTTACGCATTTATTACGGACTGTGCGTCGCGTATCGAACCGGACGACCCAACGACATCGCCTGAGGCCGAGGCGCTCGACGAGTTATCCATTGCCGATCTGATGGCTCGATGTACATTGAATGCCGAAGCATGCCTGGCAATAACGCGCCACATGCAAGGCGAGTTTGCCTGTGAGCCGAGCGATATCAGCGTGCTCTTTGTGGCCCAACAGGAAGCACTATTCACACACATGAACGGTGCGACCCAAGGCTGGAGCCGACGGCTCATAGGAGGTCTGAGCCAGATTCCCGCGTCGATGGCCGACGCACTTGCCGGAGTCATCACCTATGGGGCAGTCGTAGTTGCCGTTGCCGAAGACGAAAATGGTGTGACTGTCACGATCGACGACGGGAGAGTGATACAGACCGAGGCAGTGGTGATCACTGCCCCGCTAACGGCTCTGCGGTCTGTAGCCTTTAGCCCGCCTTTGCCAGAGGCTCTCGATGGTGCGATCCAGCGTTTAGGCATGGGCATGGTCACCAAAGTTTTCAGCCAATACGATGAAAAAGTTTGGGTCGCTGCCGGGCTCGATGCCTACATCCAAACCGATTTACCTATGCAGCGGATCTATGAGCCGACATCGATGCAATCGGGAGCCAGTGGCATCCTCACCTCGTACATTGGTGGCGATCATGGGGCTCTGGTGGCTTCTCAAACTGCCGAACAACGCCAAAACGATGTTGTGCGGCAGATCGATTCGATTGTCCCGGATGCTACCAACCACCTTATTGCGTCGAGCTCGCAAGCGTGGCCGGACGACCCGTATGCACGGGGTGCGTACGCCGTGTATGGGCCAGGTCAGGTGATGAAGTACTGGCGAGTATTGCGAGAACCTCACGGCCGCGTGACGTTCGCCGGCGAACACACCGCGATCACGACGGGGTATATGGAGGGTGCTTTGGAATCGGGTCACCGAGCGGCGCATCAAACCCATAATCTGTGGGCGTGACGTCTTCGCATCTCAGTCCATCAAGTCCCGACTCTTCCGACGAGGCTGTTGGCGCCATTGCCGTCCGCTTGGCCGAAATCGCGGCGGGCGAAAGTGGTAGCGGCTCGACTTTCGGGGCTGGCGATTCGGTGCACCTTCACTGCACAGATGCGCATGGTGAATGGATGATCCGATCCGACGCCGACACCGGCCGGTTGGCCATCACCAGTGAGCATGGCAAGGGCACCATTGCAATACGAGGAACAGCTAGTGATCTGTTGGCCCTAGTGCAGGGGTCTGTTTCATTGGCCTCATCTGGCGACCGGTTCGAAGTTTTTGGGTCATTGGATCTCGGCAAATTGTTTTCCAAGGCGGCCAGTGAATGACCAATATCGCGGTATGTCCTGGCACTAAAAGTTCGTGGGTTCACGATGCCGTCGTCGAAGGTGGCGGCCAGTTGTGTGACATTGAAGAGGCCCAAGGATTGGTGTGGACCGATGCTCGGAACCCCGACGCGTTGGTCGACCTACTGGCCACCAACCCACGAAATTTGGAATGGATACAAGTCCCATTTGCCGGGGTCGAAAACTTTTTGCAAACCGGTGTATTCGACGCTCGTCAAGCGAGTGGCAACAGGTATTTGTGGACGTGCGGAAAGGGCGTGTACGCCGAACCCGTGGCCGAGCTGGCTTTAGCTGTACTATTGGCTGGATTTCGCAACGTGCATCGCTATGCCCAGGCCACCTCGTGGCAAGGACCGGCGGGCCGAAATTTGCAGCATGCCCACGTGCTTATTTTGGGCGGCGGTGGCATTGCCGAATCACTTGTCCGCATGTTGGCGCCCTTCGACTGCACGATCACGGTACTTCGCAAAAGCGGCGCATCAATGGCGGGCGTGGATCGTGTGCTGGGTCTCGAATCGCTCGACGAATTGCTACCTCGAGTTGATGCCGTGGTGGTTGCTTTATCGCTCACACCGGAAACCGAGAATGTGATCGGCGCTCGCCAGCTCTCGTTGATGAAGAGCGATTCGTGGGTTATCAACGTCGGGCGCGGGCGTCATATCGACACCGACGCGTTGGTAGCCGCGTTGCGTGCAAACGAGATTGGTGGAGCCGGTATGGACGTCACAGACCCCGAACCGCTACCAGACGATCATCCACTCTGGCATATGGAGAACGTAATAATTACTCCCCATATTGGCAATACGCCGGAGATGGGAATCCCACTGCTGCGAGCCAGAATTGTCACAAACATACGCCGGTTTATTGCTGGCGAACCGCTTATTGGACCTATCGACCTTGATTCGGGGTACTAGCCATGCTGACCAATGATTCCAATACGACGGCGACACCCTCCGCTCCGGAAGTCCCTCGTGTTTTGCGCCCATTTTTTGCCGATGGTCGCATTCTTGTCATGCCCGCCAAGGCCTCGCGACGTCAGTTGATCCTGGAAATAGTCGTGCAGGATTTCGAGATTGGTGTGCAATATTCTGAAAAAATGATCAATCTCATTTTGGGATTGCGCCACAGCGACACGGCCATGGTCCGCCGCTACCTCGTGGATGCCGGTCTGATGGGGCGAGAAAATGGCGTGTACTGGCGCACGGGTGGGCAGGTCGACGTATGACGCGTTGGACTCCGACCGTCATCTACGTCCACTTGACGGTGGCTCTTGGCTGACCGTCGATCGCATTATCAATTGCTGGGTGTCAACCAATTGGCGTCGATCGATGAGATACGGACTGCGTTTCGTGCCCGCGCCAGAGAGCTGCACTCGGATAATAATTCTCAAAAATCGCTGGCTAACCAGCAAGCAGCTACCGCCGAGCTAGCCAAGGTTTCTGAAGCATGGCGGGTACTCAACGATCCCGCCCGAAGGTTGGAGTACGACCTCGCCCAAACGCAATTTCGTCGTCCCCAGACCCCTGGTCCGCAAGCGCGGCCGCACGCAGGTTCGGGATTTCCTGCTGCCCGCCCCACGCGAGAATCAGTTGGCGTTAGTTCTCAGCCACCCACGTCGCGACCGTTTGTGTGGGTTTCGGTGATCGGGTTCATCATGGGGGTCGTTGCCATTTTGGTGATCACTAACACGGATCCAAATCAAGGCAACGGCCCCGCACTTCGGTTGCAGGTCGGCACATGCGTTCTTGTTGTTCAGGCGGCGGCGGGAAACGGCTTGCATGCCGTCGATTGCGGCGGTCCCCACGACGGTGTGATCACGCAACAGATCGCGAACTTTGGGCCATGCATGACCAACGAGGATTCTTACGTGGCGCCGGGAATCTCAGGCCGGTTGTGTGTGCGGCCAAACTAACGAAGGATGAGTCGTACACCGAGGTTGTGTTCGGGGGCGACTTCATAGGTTCCATCGCTGAGTGGTTTGGCATCGCGCTCGGCGGCTGGCGAGGGGTGAGCGAACGCCAAATGATGAAGGCGTCCGGGTCGCGACCCGAGCCATTGGCCGAGCAGCGTCGAGTCGCTGCTCGGCTCTATAAGCGTGATTCGTCCCGGCCCCGGCCATGCCAATTCGACTACGGCAGCATCGGCGTCCCATAACGAAAATCCTGTCGAGCGCCCAGTAACTACGCCGCCCAATAGATCGCTAAACAAGCGAAGTGCGCCATCCAGATTGGCCACCACATGCACCACGGTTTGGAAGTCCACCGGTTGATCCAATACAGCTGTGGGAAACGGTGCCGGCTTGTTGATGCCCCAGTCGTCGTCTCCGGTGCCGGTGCATGCTATTTGCACCACAATCCCGTGTGCGCCCTTGGGATGAATGAACGCTTCTTGCCATTCTGGGAACGCGGTATTGATACCAACGACAGGAAAACCAAGCTGTATGGCACGTTCGATGGCTTTATCAATGGTGGGAGTGACCTTGAACGTGAGGTGATGGGGGCCGGCGCCGTTGCTGTCGATGAAGCGGCGCAAGAAGTCGTTGTTGTGAGGCTCGAATGGTTCGAGCACCTCCACCTTCATGCCATTGGCAAATTGAACCTGGCCCGATCGAAAGCCTGAGTTGACTCCAAATGCTACAAATTTTCCGCTCAGGTCGCCGGCGTATCGTTGCCAAAGTTCTTGCGTTGTTTCGGCGGCGACTGCCACATGGTCGAGATCAAATTGCACAGTGCATTGTGGCCGATAGCTAAGTCTGTTCACAATACTGCTGGTCTTACGGCTGAATTCGGATCGAAGGTCCTAGAGTGCAATTGTGACAACGGCACCTGTTGCTCCGTGGGCGTTGCTCGGCGACGCCATGCTGTGTTTGGCGCGTTGGCGCGACCGGTCCACGTTGCCTGAATTGCCGCCCGGAATTCGACGCATGCCAGGCCCGTGTTTGGTGATGGCCGCCCGCTACTACGACAGTCCCGTTGGCCCGTTTCTGACCTTCGTAATTGCCGACCCCGCCCGGGTGCGAGGCCATTTGGGGTGGCACGCGTCGCTGGCGGCCACCGATTCAATCGGCGCTCAGGTCGGCCTGCGATTGAATTGGGGAGTGCCTGCTGACATTGCGGATCTGACGTGGATCGACCGAGATCAACACATGGAGTTGAGGTGGGGAAAACGGTCGCTTTCGATGGCCGCCGATACCCGCCATGTGGCGATGCCCATGGTGATCCCTGCCCGAGGGCTGCAACGACGTACCGATGGTCCTGTACTGGTTCCGGGTATGGCCAGGGGTTTGGCACGGCTCGCCACTACGTCCGTGCACACATATCCGGGCGACGAGCTCGCCCCCATAGCCGGTCAACATATTGGAATTGTTGTGAAAGGGCTTCGCTATGTAGTCAAACCTGCCCAAGGTCCGGCGGGATTGTTTTCTACGTTGGCGGTTTCGCAAAGCGCACCAGGCGGCGCGCTAGGATTCGCCGACGTTTCTAACGGGGTATCAGATTTCGGCGGCGATCACAATGGTTGTCGGGTGTCGGCACCGCATAGGGGCGATTAGCTCAGTTGGTTAGAGCGCTGCCTTCACACGGCAGAGGTCACAGGTTCGAGTCCTGTATCGCCCACCATCCGGTTCTCGTGTCCTGTGATCGCGCACGATCCGGGGTAGGGGAGTGGGTGTCGTCCCTACACTCGTCGAGCGTGTCTCGAGTGCGTAGATCGCCGGCTCGGTGCTTGCTTGTCGTCCGCGGTCGAACTTTTTGTTGGCGCCCAAATTGTGTGTTAGGCGCTCATCGATTTGTTGGCGACGCTGTGCTCGGTGTGCCGCCATCCGGGGTTCAGTCTCGAAACGACCGCTGAGTACCACGCCGTGCCGGAGCACACGTCCGGCTGTCGATCGGGCGGAGTTGCCGGAGTTCGCCGCTCGGATCCTCGATTAGTCGTGCGAGCATCTCGGACGCGAGCGCAGTCTCGTTCCCCCGCGATCGGTCAGGTTTACGCGATCATCGGCGCCGCTTTTCAGGAGCGGTAACGTGGGGTGTACCAACGCTCATCCAGCCAGGACGCGTCACCGCCGACCCGTGCAGGAGTGAGCCGGTAACTCGCGTGGACGCTCTGACCAAATCGACATCAGATCGAGGCGGCACGAACGCACACCGAGACGCTGCCAGCGTGACTGCTGCGTTCTGTCCGGAATGATCGAACTAGACGCCTTCGGAGGTAAGGGGCGATTCGATGATTCTTGGCAAATCCCACGCCAACAGCGGTGGTCACCCGTGCCGGAGTTCACCGTCGTATGGTAACGAGAGGTGCTCGAGGTCCTGTGCGGGAGAGCGCGACATCACGATCGTCGCCGCGAGCATCAAGGCGATGCCGAACAGCGCCGGAACGAGGAAGTGGGGGCGGACATGATCGCCGAGCGCGACAAACCCAATGACCGCTGCGATCAGCACTTCTGTCGACCACATCGTGGCGGTGACCGCACCGACGGTGCCGTTGATCAGCGCGATTGCGTGCATGGCCAGGGCAAGGATCGCGTACACGAGCACCGCCCACAACAGCGGCTCTGTGAGCACGCCTACGATCGACACATCGTCGATGCGCACTGCCCGTGCGGCCAAGGCGCTACCCGTGAAGCCGGTACCAGCCAGTACGGCGAGTAGGACCGATTTTTTCATCCTCACCGCGATGAACCCAAGCGCACCAATGGCCGGTATGCCGAGCAGGATACTGATTTTGAGAACCTGGGTAATGTCCTGGGCCGGCCCGTCGCCGGCAGAGACGCCGACGATTGCGATACCGACGACAGTCGCAGCGATCGCGAGCCGTTCAGGCGTGCGAAGCGCGACGCCGAGCACGAGTCGTGCGAGCAAAACAGTGACCGCGAGGCTTCCCGCGAGGATCGACTGAACGACGAACAGAGGCAACGAATGCAAGGCGAACCGCGACACGAGCCAGCTTCCAAAATCAGCCAAGAGCCCGATCAGGAACAGCGGTTGCTGGACGAGTCCGACCAAGCCTTCGGAACCCTTAGCATTGGCACGCCGGACACCTGCCGCCTGCAACACTGCGCCGCCGCCATACCCCACTGCCGCGATAAAGGACAGCACGAGTGCCACGTTCGAATGCTGGCCCCGACGGCCACGCGGACCGACTTCGGGAAGAGCAAACTCGTGCACAAGCAACACGATCGCCTTCAATAGAGTCCTCCGGGGGCTAGTCGCGAGCGCCCAAGCGCACAAGGGGCCGAGGCCTCCGTGGGTCGATTAGTACTCGTCGTGAGTCTAGTGCTGTGTTCATCAACGTTGCGGCGCGCCCTTAATGCAACAGCGCCCCTCGCCACCATGGCCGCACCGATCTACTCAACCCTCCAGATACGTCACGTACCGCGTAGCGTTCACAAGCCGGCCAAACTGGAAAAGGCCACGCAGCGAGGTCCAAGCCCGACGAGCTGCATCGCTGAGCTCCACTTGCGTGAGTTCGATGACCTACGTGATGGTGTTCGGGTACTACCGGCCCGGTTCACTGCAGGCGACGTCAGCTTCGAAGTTGGAGGCGAACGGCCAGTCCGCTTCGTGGCCAGCCGCTGGTACTGGTCGAACCGGCCGAAGTCGCCACCGTTCGAGCGCTCGTTGCCGACCAGCGACCAAGTCTGACGCCTGTGTGTCCAGTTCTCCGGCTGAAGACAGTGGCAGTCGTTGAAGTGGCGGTTTGCCGCTGCACGCCGACCGGAACGCCCCAGGTGATTCGCCAGTTCGACGTGCGCAGCGCCGGCGGACTTATCCGAACCTCGCCGCTGGGAAGCCTGGACCACCTTGCCGGGGGTCATCGCGTGACGGCTCGATCAGCCGTGACGCGCCCGATCGCGGATCGCGTCAGGACACGACTTGTGGCCGCCTCGGCAGCTCGCCTGGCCTCCGGCCCGTGACCTACTGAAGCCTGATCAACGGAGGCGTCGACTCCGGAAAGCACACAATGACGTGGGTGGCAACTCACTGGTAGTTTGAGCCGGTGACGAGTCGAGTAGCAGTGGTGACGGGCGCCAGTCGCGGGATCGGGAGAGCTCTGACAGAGCGCCTGACGGCAGCGGGCCTGACGGTGGCGGCGATCGGGCGCTCGGAGACCGATCTCAACGAGGTCGCGGGTCGATCCGGTGCCGTTCCATTCGTCCTGGACGTCGCCGATCCCGTCGCCGTCGAGGCAGTATTCGGGCATATTATGGACGAGTTGGGTGTGCCGGATCTGCTGGTGAACAACGCGGCCGTGTCAGGGGGCAGCGGCAAGACTTGGGAGCTGACGGAGTCGGATTGGTGGCAGGTGTTCGAAATCAACGTGCGGGGCACCTACTTGTGCACCCGAGCAGTGCTTGCGCCGATGATGGCGCGAGGCAGCGGCAGGATCATCAACCTTTCCTCCGGTGCGGCAACCTTTCCGGTGGGACTCGACAACGACGGGCTTCTCACCTCTGCCTACATGGCGAGCAAAGCCGCGGTGAACCGCTTTACCGAAGCGGTTGCCGGTGAATGTCACAGTGCTGGGGTCCGGGTTTTCGCGATTTCTCCTGGAATGGTGAAGACCGACATGACCGCGGCCGCCTTCGCCCACGTGTGGGACGACGCGGACACATGGACGCCGGTCGACAAGTCCTTGGATCTGATCACGGATATCGACTCTGGGATGTTGGACGCCCTCTCGGGCCGCTACATCAGGGCAGCGGTCGACGACTGGCACGAACTCGCCGCACGGGCTGACGAGGTCGTCTCACTGGACACCCATGTGCTGCGATTGAGCCAGCTGCCTTAAACAGACCCGGCTATGCGCCCCGGGAGAAAGTGGCGTCGGGTTTCCGTGCAGAACACCCTCCCACAGATCTGCGCCATCGGTCTCTCGGCCTACGTACCCATATCTGCGCTTATGCCCGTGATTGGAGCGCTTTCGCGATCGGTGGACGCCTATGAGTTTGGCGATCGCGCGGGACGAGCGCCCGGATTGATAATTGCTGATAATGGTGTCGATCTCAGCGCAGCCGAGGCGACGTTGCACATGTCGGGGAATGGGGCGTGAGAGCCGTCCCATAAGGTCCACTCGGTGTCGTAGAAATCAAAACGAGATCGGCCTATTTGACCTATTCGGAGGCAGGGTTCGAAAGATACGAAGGGTCCGTGTCGTATCGCCGGGATGTCGCGGCAAGATGGGTAGGTGGGCGCCCATCGGACATGGTCGCTATCGAAGCTGCCGAGACCGAACTCGCGGTGGATCGGTTGCTTCTTGAGCCCCTCGCCCTCCGACGACGCGCTGCACCTTGCCGCAACCGCCGCGCTTCGAGGAAGGGCGCTCCTGGTCGTGGAGCGTAGCCGGTTGCCCGGCGACCGATCATTTTGTCGGGGCCCTCGGTCCCGTGACCGGGGTGTGCCGCTTCGGCGCTCGAGTCAGCAACGTCACGAGTGGCGCCCAGTCATAAGCGCCGTCGGGATCGACAGCAACGACCAGTAGCTCTGTGCCGGCGACCTCGAGACCGACCTGCAGGCACGCCCCGCAAGGAAACGTGAGTTGGCCTCCCGTTCTCGGCGCGCACAAGGCGAGCACCACAGGCGCGATCGCCTCGGTGACCGCAGAGAACATCGCAACGCGCTCGGCGCACATAGACAGACCGAGGGACACGTTCTCCACGAGCACGCCGCGCGTCGTGCGCCCGTCGATGCCGACCACTGCGGCGCCCATCGCGAACCCGGAGTAGCGGGCGTAAGCGCTCGCCCGCACCTCTACAGCCATGCCGATCGCTCGTTGCAACCGCTCGTCCTGGCCTTCTGCTACCGCCTTCGGTTCCCGTGACACGGCCTGCACCTCCCGAGTCAAAATACCCTACTCAATGTCTCGAGCGGCGGGCAGTGGTTGACGGAACATGCCCGCAGGCACCGGTGCCCCGGTCCGTACGAGCGCAAGATGCCACGAAGGCGAAGAACCGAGGGCCCATCGCAAGCTGCGAACGGCGGCGGTCCCGACCGGGGTCGCACCCCGGGCCGGGGTCAACCCGGTGATGTTGCGAATGACGGTAGGGATGGTTGTTACCGCAGCCTGGAAGAGCAGGCGGTAGCCGACTCGCACCGGGATGGGAAGCGGCGGATTGCGCAGGAACTCGACCGCCGCTGACTGGTCGCGGGTACTTGCGAGTGCCGGGTGCTCGACGATCCAACAAGCGAGCTCGTCGGCGGTGGATGGGAGCGGCGAAGCGCCGAGCAATGCCCCGATCCGCGTCTGCTCGGCGACGAACCGGTCGGCCTCGTTCACGCTGAGCGGGCACGGCCCAAACGTTTGGTACGCCGAGAGGAAAGAATCGGTCAGCACGTTGTGCACCCAGGCCGCCATCGCTGGGTTCCCGGCGCTATAGGCCCGGTCGCGTTCGGATTGACCATGCACCGGTCCGTGAGCTCGCCGGACGGCGGCGACCGCCGCGTTGACTTCGGGGAGCGCGCCGTAGGTGGTTTCGGTGACGTACACCGAGGTTCGTGACAAGCGGCCGAGCGGGTCGGATCGGTACCGTGAATGCTGTTCCACCCCTGCGACCACTTCGGGATGGGCTGTCTGAACGAGTAGCGCGCGGATGCCGCCAACGAATGCGGCGGCGTCGCCGATGACTCGCCATGACACTGAGTCCGGGCCGAGCAGTCCAGGATCGCCACGGAAGTCAAGGGTGTTGGCGAGTGGTTGGGGACCGTGCGAGAACAGCGCCACCGTCGACGCGACGACCTTGTCCTGCAGCTCTCGGATCAACATGCCGCAAGTCACCGACGTTTGGTTTTGCAGGCGTGGGTCGCGAACACGATCTTTACTATACCTGTCGAATCCCCGCCGCCAGAAAGACGTCGACCCATGACTGAACTCGTCACCGCGTGGGTTCTTGGCGAGCAGCTGAATCGTGAGATCGCGTCGTTGCGTGGCAGCGCTCCGGTGAGCTGCCGGGTGTTGTTGGCCGCGGGCGCGGTGCGGCATCGTGATGGATTCCGAAGGCCCGAATGGCGGGCGGCGAGACGTTCGACACCCCCACCTACCAGTTTGTTTAGGTGTTCGGAAGGGTTTGAAAGCCGTCCCGTAAAGTCCACCGATCGTTGTCAAAATTACAACGTGGTACCTACTCAGATCCTATGTCCCGAGTCCGGTAGTGATGTTGTCTGTCGCTTCTTTCAAACCCTGAGGATTGGTCCTCCGCCACTGATGTCTGCCTAGTCTCAGGTTCGGGGAGCCGGCCCCGGCGCCGCAGCCGCCCAGCGCATCCTCTCGGCGCAGATCGCCGGATGCGCGCTCGCTTCCGGCGAGCTATCTGCGCTACCAGATGCTTCTCATTCTGCGAGGTCTATCGCAGTCGAGGCGAGCCGAGAGGCGGTGATATCAGACGTCGGACAGCGGCTTGACCTCGTTGTCATCACGCAACCACCTACACCGTCGGGCAGAAGCCAGCCCGGTCAGCATGCCACGCACCAGCACCAACCACTTGGTCGCATCGATCGCGATACGGCTGACGTCCCGATATGAGCCCAGCTGACCATTCGAGGCAACACCGCAATCGCGGAGGAAGAGCTAAGGCCGACCTGGCTGATCGTCTGCCGTTGGTAGGGCTAGGACGCCGCCGCCGAGGCGACGCTGAGACGCAGGGAGTCAGTTGACGATGCGCATCGAACAGATCGCCATTCCTGCTGTTCGACTTTTGGCCAAACGGCCTCGGCTTGCGCATGCGCTGTTCCGGCTGACGCACGATGAGAGTCCGTTCGACCCGGACTACTACGTCGATCCGTATCGATCGCTCGAGGCGGTGCGCCAAAAGTACGGCCAGGTTTATTACCACAAGGTGTTTCGCCGGTGGTTCGTGGTCGGGTACGACGAGGCGCTCGAACTGCTCCGTTCGCCGGAGTTGTCGGTCAGTTCGGCGGTGAACGTTTTGATGGACGTCCGGCCCTATTCTCAACTGTCCGACGCTGGCCCGACGCCGACAAGCTCCGACTCGACCGCCCCGACCCTAAGCCGCTGTCGTTCGGTCATGGTATTCACCACTGCCTGGGCGCTTCACTCGCCCGCCTCGAGCTCCGGGTCGCAATCCCCGCATTCCTGGAAGCGTTCGGCGACTACCAGCTCGATCCGGCAACGACAGAATGGAAGCGATCGCTATCGATCCGTGGCCCGACGGTACTGCCGGTCACACGAGCCTAGGAACGCTGCGCCCTCGGAGTTCCGCCGCCGGCCGTCCTCGACAGCGTGGCACGAGCGCCCGATCCGGCGTTATGTGACACAGTGATGGCAGGTCCAATCGGTCGATCGCGTTCACGTCGATCCCGCCAACCAGGGCGCGGGTGTGTACTTGTATTCGGTAGGACCGTCCTGGCCAATGCCGTACAGAGTGCGCGGATTTGATCATCATAGGTCGCCCGGATGGCCGACGGCTGGGGAGCCGCCACGTCGGGAGCCAGACCGAACACCTCCTCGAGTTTACTGATCGACCGGTCTTTGTGGTGGCACCAAATGTTCACTAACGGCTGGTAGCAGGCCCGCCCAGGTTCTCGCTGGCCAGTTGCTCGGCAGTTGAGCGGTCGATGCCGAGCTGGATGAAATGCTCGTTCATCGCTTGCACCTGATCGATCGGGACGATGACGGTACGGTGGCCGAAGAGGTGTCCTTCGCGGAGGGCGAACTGCTTGATAGAGCCGGTGTCGTCGACGAGGATCTCGTCGACCGTTCCGAGGTGGTGGCCGTCGCTCGAACGGACCTCGACCCCCTTGCGGAGAGCGAGGTCGCCCTGGCTTGGCAGGTGCTCGCTAACCGCGAACGACTGGCCGCCCTGTAGCCAGTAGCTCATGAAGCCCTTCGGGTAGGGCTCGACAGGGATCCACTCGGGTTGAATAAATCGCTGCTCGTCGAGCACTTCCGCCCGTGTGAGGTCGAGCAGGACGCGCTCGTGCTCGGTTGATCGTATGTATTCTACGGGGACGACCCGGCTGCTTGCGGGGACGTTCGCGTTCTTTACGAGGAGGTGGGTCACGGTCCGAGTGGTTGGATCGACTACGAGCGCCACGACCGACCCGACGTCGCCGTCGCTCGCGACGGCCATGGCGCCGGTGTGCAGTTGGCGGAAACTAGTCATGTCGTTACTCCGTTTCGTGAGGACAACCCTCTGGACGAAACGCTACTCCGCCGGCACGGTCGAGTCCGGTGCCGAAGTGCCTCTTCTGGGTGCGCTATGGATGGTTGATAGTTGCGGTGTGGAATGCGACCGAACCTCAACTTGCGAACGGGGAAGCGTGGGAGTGGCTCGGCTTCGCGATTCGTTGCGCACCGGCTTGTGGTTCGTCCCTTCCCTTTCGTCCTCGGTGCTCTTGCATTGGTCTCCTCCACGGTGGCGATCGACCAGCATTGGCCACCGGCGTTTGCGTGGCCAACCGAGTGAGGTGGTCACCGACCGGCCAGCGGGTTTGGTGAGAGCGATTGACGAGCTGGTACTGGACGCGTGTCACAATACTCCGAATGACGCGCAGGTTGACACGCCACGGCACCGCGAGCACCGTCGTCAGGGGCCAAGAATTGATCCAGAACATTCGCCGCAATCACTACGAATTCGACATCGACACCACATACCGACTCCGGCGGCTGACGCAATCCGACAACGCAACAGTTCCGTCTCGACTCGATCGGGCTTGCGCAGATCGCCGACCGAGTCGCTTCCTCACTGCGTCTCTCGCTCGATTCGGGGTTCAGGGGGTCGGCGCCGTCGATGTACCCGCCCGGCGCGTTTCAAAGGCACAGACCACTCGTATAACGCCGGCTCTGCGTGCTGGTCTATGCGAAGTCGGGCCTGCAAACTCGCTGAGTGGGACGTCATGAACGGTGCTCGATCCGGGGATGGATCTACTCCTCGAGCGGGGTGAGCCGCGCGGGAGCGAACCGTGCGAGCACCACGGTTTCTGGTTGACTATTGCCCTCCCAATCCCACGCCTTGATCTGCTCGTAGGAGCGGCGACCGACGCTCGCCCGAACGATCTCGAAACGCGTCGTGTGCACCGTGGCCGTCGGTGCGCCGGTTCCGACGACCGACTCGCCAGCCTCGTGCAGGATGCGCAGCGCGCCTGTATCGCCGCGTTGCGCTCCGATACCACCGGAAACACCGCGGAATGCGTACGCAATCGCATCGGATTCGCGCTCACCTGCAACCCCGAGCGCACCGCGCAGATCATGCTCGTGCGTAACCGCGTCTGTCAGCAGCATGGCGCGCAGAAGCGGGTCGAACGTCGCGATGAGCGGCTCGACGATCGCACTGCAACGTGCCCACTCATCGAGTACCTCGCCGACCGTCAGGTTCCTCCGGGCATCTACCTGAGCGCCGGTCCAGGAATCGCTCGCCACATCGGCGAGGTTGCCGGATACAACGTCAGCCGCGCCACCCGCGAGGTGGGCCACAACATCGCGAACCCGCCACTCCGGGGTTGCGGGCGCAACGAAATCAAGCATCTCCTCCGAAAGCTCGCACACGAGAGCTGTGATGCGGACACGTACACCTCGGTGTATCGCGGCGTGATCGATTTCGCTCATGCCAGCGACGCTAGTCTCGCTAATCCCCCAATTCGAAGACACCAGAGCCTCCGACGGACGATCGCGAACGTCCAGAACCCGGCGATGGATTCGACCGATATCGAACCGTGCCTCCTGTGCGGACTGAGATGCCCGCATCCGCTGCCCCAGTCTCTTCATCGCTCTCGATGATGGTGCCGGCTGCGTCCGTGATGGTGATGCGGTGCTCACAGACCCATACCCCGCGAGCGTTGTCGCAACATTGCGCCACGAGCGCAGCGCAATCTGTACTGCCGAGCATTGTCGTGGGGAGTGCATCTACCTCCACGTCGATCATCTTGCGCGGGTCGAGGGACGTCGGGCTATCCCGTGGTGCTGTAGGTGGGCAGCGGCAGTGTGGTCGGGGATGCCGACGGGCGATGCCAGCGTTGCGCTGTTCGGAGAGCGGGTTTTGAAAGCTGTCCCGTTTCCTCCGGGGTGAACAGGCTGGCGGTCCTTGGCACGGGTCCAGACCGATGCGAACGGCGCTTGGGGTCACGAGCGACCGCCGCATCAACCCACCTGGCAGGTGTTTTAAGTGCAGACCCGACCTAGCCAATGCCTATGTTGTCCGACCGCCAACGAGTTAAGGATCCGCTGGCGGTCTGCATCGGGTTGTCGGTGCGTGAATCGCCCCACCGGGTTGGTCGGATCGATCGGTGGAAGGTCCGTGCTCGTCTGTGTGGCGCCTTACGAGTCGTGGCCGCTCTCCAGTTCGTCGTCGAGCCTGGCGGTCTCCTCCGTGGGGGATCTTGAGAGTGTGACGGTGGTGATCCGCTGATACTTGGTGACCGAGGAGGTACCCATCATCAACTCCGCGGCGACGGCCGCAAGAAGACCGGGCACGACGAAGGTGGGTCGTCCGGTGGTTTCGGCGATGAACACGACCGCCGCCAGCGGGACCCGGTATCCGGCGCCCAGGAACGCGGCGACGCCGACGATTATGAACAGGTTGAGGTCGAACTGGTCGATCGCAGTACCGATGACGGCACCGGTAAGCGCTCCGCTCACCACGAGCGGGATGAATAGACCACCGACTCCGCCGCCTGCGACGGTGACCGAGGTCGCAAGGCAACGAAGGGCAAGCACCGCCAGTAGCAGCCAGATTGTGCGTCCTGGGATCGATGCCCAGGCGACGACCTGATAGCCGGCGCCGACCATCAGCGACTGCCCGGTGAGCAGGCGTCCGAGGCCAAACATCCCTGCGAACCCGACGCCGGCGGCGACGGCACCGAACACTGGATGGGGTTTGCCGGCCAAGGACTTGGCCCTGCGGAGCATCCATGAGAACCCGCGGGCGCCGACACCGGCGATCAATCCAACCCCGACCGCGCCGAGCAAGTCACGGAGAACGAACCCTGCGGTACTCTCGATGTGGAACAGCGGCGTAGTGCCGTTGATTGCGGCGAACGTGAGGTAGCCGGTCGCGCTGGCGACCAAAGCGGGGAGCAACATCCGACGGGCCAAGTCGTCCTGGTAGGGGACTTCGAGTGCGAAGACGGCGCCAGTGGCGGGCGCCTTGAAGATTGCCGCCACTCCTGCCGCTGCGCCGGCGACCAGCAGAATCCGTCGGTCTGCTTGCCCAAAAACTCTCGGGAAACGCCGTTGCAGCGCGGAACCGAAAACGGCGCCGGAGTACATAGATGGGCCTTCCAAACCCATTGGACCGCCCGCACCGAGTGTTGCGACGGCCGCGACCATGCGGGCCACGAACGGCCGCCACCCAAGTACATATTCCCTGTCATGGAACGCGTGCAGATACTCATCGGCTGTGGATGCCGAAACCCCACCACCTATGAACCGACGTGACGCGAACGCAACGAGTAGACCGATGCCGGGGAGGAATGCGATCAGCCACGGCGACAGTTTCAGCACCCGATCGATCAAAACGTCGACGACGAGGCGGTCGAACCCTGCGACCAGCAATCCCGTGATGACGCCGACCGCGGCCGCGAAGGTCACCACCTGATGCGAGCGGGTGGCTATCGCCCTAAGTTCCTCGCGCCGGTGCGTAGGCAGCCAGTTTGAGGAGTTCATGTCCAACCCAGCTTCCACGCATCGTCGGGCGCTTCGCCGGCAGCGTCCGCAAAGACACCGAGAGCGCCGACCACTTGCGGCCACTGACCAACCGGCATGAGGCGCACGATCGCACGGATCTCGGACGCTCGCTGTTTCGTCACTGCCGCCAGTAGCTGCCTCCCAGCGCTGGTCACAGCCACCGTGACTTCCCGGCGACTCTCCTGCGAGACGTGACGTTCGATCAACTGCTTGCGGGCAAGCCGATCGCACAATCGGGTTGCGTTCGACGGATGGATGGACAGGGCCTGGGCGAGTGCGCCGACGCCCTGGGGGCCGCGGGCCGCCAAGATAACGAGGCCCCGATACTGCGGCAGCGTGACATCGTCGCCGAGTGTGCTCAGCGATCGGGCTGCAACACCGACCAACGCCCTCGATGTGGTCAGCACCAGGGAAACAACTGCGTCCTCGGCGTTCTTGTCGATCGACATCGGATCGCCTCTCGCTTCTCTCGCCACGTCGTGCACCATAGCAATAGTTGCGGTATAGCAAGCATTACATCGACGATGGGTAACTCGGGCGACGTCCGTGAATCGGAGGTCCCGACGACCGGCTTCGCACTTCCACCCTTGTACTCAACAACTAAGAACTCGACGTCCGGCCGGTGAATCCGACGTTGGACCGGTCGGGGAGTGGGGTTTGAACGTCGTCCCAAAAGGCCCACCAGTTGTTGCCAAATTTGCAACGTTTTACCTGTTCAGAGTATGTGGCGCGTGTTCGATCGCCACATAACGTTCGTCGCTTGTTTCAAACCCAAAGGAGCAGTCCATTCTCGTCTACGTTCGCGCATAATTCGGGGTTGGGGCTCGGTGTCTCGCTGCACCCCATCCAGCGCCGGCCGCGACGAAATGCAAATACTGCGTTACCGATCAACTGTCCGTAATGTAACGCTGCTGGTTCCCAGGCAGCGCCAAGGCCGGCCGGGGCTGCGAACTGACACGCTTCCGATCGGGTCGAGGTGGACGAGCGTCATTTCTCCTGGGCTGTGCGGAGACCAGCGAGTGCGGTTGACCAGGCGAGGACCTCGCTGAGCACGGCGTCTGGCGATCGCCGAGCACGTTCGTTTGGGACGAACGTGCGGTACTCCTCGAAGTCGCTGCCGAGCGTCAACGCAACCTGCCCACGCACGTCGGCAAGCTTGAGCTCAGCGGCGATGAGGCGGAGGTGTGCTACAGCTCAAGTTCCACCAGTGCTGCCGTAGGACACGAAACCGACCGCCTTGTCGTTCCACTCTCGATACAGGTAGTCCAGCGCATTTTTGAGCGCTCCGGACGTCGAGTAGTTGTACTCTGGTGTGACCGTCACGAACCCATCGACAGCGGACACGTAATATTCCCAAACGGTGTCGGAGCATTCAAAACTCATTGACGGACGAGCGGTTCCTCGTTTGAAGCCATCTGCGATGTTGTACTGGTCGGCGAGTGGGGTTTGAAAGCTGTTCCATAAGGTCCACTGATCGTTGCCAAATTTGCAACGTTTGATCTGCTCAGTGGAAATTCTGGCCGTCGAGTTGCTCAGCAACTGGGCGGATGCTGGGACGGGTGTTTGTGTCAGGTGGGAAGTTGGAAGTTGGCCCCTTGCCCGGTCAGGAGGCCGACGCGGCAAACCACCCGGTCATGGTGTCGCTCATGCCCGTTCTTTTGGCGATGAAGAAGACCTTGAATAAGTTCGAAGCCCCACCAAGCTCCATCCCCACAGCCAGGTTGATGTGTAGTTGGGGTACTGCTGAGGTGCGTATTCCCGAGTACCTCACAGTAGGGAGAAATTCGATCATCAAGGGTTTCAAGAACTTTCTGTTGCGCGGTGACGTCATTGTCATCGCGATCGGCTTGATGGTTGCGCTAGCAGTCAGCACGCTGATCAAGGCGTTTCACAGATTTCATGATCAATCCATTGCTGAACCGTGTTCAGGGTAAAAGTGCGGCAGGGCTTGGCGTACAACTAGGCGACGCTGGCAACGCCAAGACCTTCTTGGATTTCGGCTCGTTTATTTCTGCGGTCATCTACTTCATCGTGTTCGTGGCCGTGTTGTATTTCGCCATCGTGATCCCGTACAAGGCAATCTCGGCGAAGCGAGGCGTCACTGTGTTCGGCTCGCCAGCCCCGGTCAAGACGTGTCCGGCATGCTTGTCCAACGACCTGGTGCCAGCAGCGACGAAGTGCAAATATTGCGGCACCGACCAACTAGCCGCCATGTACCCCTGCTACTTCGCGGCTAGCAGCGAAGGTCGGCTGGCGTCAAGGTAGGGATTGGCATTAGGGGCTGAAGTACGACGGGCAATCCTGGCATCAGTTGGCGTTGGCCCAGTCGAAGTCGTAGACGATCCAGTTGCCGGCGGTGAAGCTGTACGTAGTGGCACGAGGGCGGGAAGCATCATCGCGCGAACGCATCCTGCCTGACATTTACACGGATCACCACTATCCCGCCACGCCGACCGCCAGCAGACCGAACGAGACCCCGTACCTGGCTGTGCTAGCGACTCGAACGACGTTTTCGGATTGTCAAGAGATGGTCCGGAGCGATCGGATCGTGCGGGAATGAGCGGACCTATCGACGCTTGCGTGAGCGCGGAACCGGGCCGAGATCGACATCATTCTCTTCCCAGATCGCCGGTCCAAGGACATGGGACGGCTATCGGGGGCCGAGTCGGCGACGCTGAAGGCGCCTGCTAGGGCAGCCGGGGGACTGCCATGTGTCATACCGACGTAATACTTCGACAACGTCGTGAACGGCTATTTTGAGCTCGTTTGCTCGAAGCGGGATCCCGAGTTGTTCCAGGTGTGCGGTAACCCTTCCCGATCAAAACCGAGGGTGGGGATCTACTGCGCTGTCCAACCTCCGTCGACGGGCAGGATCACACCGTTGACCATGGCTGCCGCGTCTGACGCGAGGAAGACCACCGCCCCCGCGACATCGGCAATCTCACCGACCTTGCCCATTGGAATCCGTTCGACGACTGTACGTCTGTACGCAGGGTCATCGAGGCGATCGGCGGTGCCCGGCGTGTAGATGAACGTGGGGGCGACTGCGTTCACCGTCACTCCGCTCGCGCCCCATTCGAGGGCGAGAACCCTCACCATCTGGTTCACCGCACCCTTCGACGCGCAGTAGACGACGTGATCGCGAATGCCGACTAACGAAGCCTGGGAGCTAATCGCAATGATGCGGCCCCACCCCTGGTTGACCATCACCCTGCCAGCAGCTTGGGCCGTGAAGAACAGACCTTTCGAGTTGACCGCCATCATCTCGTCCCAGTCGTTCTCGGTAACGTCGGTGGCAGCATGGTTGGCTCCGAGCCCTGCGTTGGCGACAAGAATGTCGAGCCGTCCGAAGCGATCGACCACCTCCTCGATCGCTGCCCGAATGGACCCCACATCGCGAACATCGAGGGTGTGCGATGAGGCGACACCGCCCGCCGTGACGATGGAATCTGCGACAGCGTGGGCGTCTTCACGCGCACGGGCCGTGACGGCGACCGTCGCTCCGGCCGCAGCCAACGCCTCGGCCAACCCGCGCCCGATACCGCGACTCGCACCGGTGACAAGAGCCACCCGACCCGCGAGGGAGAACGACGGAAGATAGTGGCTGTTCATGCTGGTCACCATAAACGGCATGCTCGCCGGTAGCCACATCAGTTACGGTCGCCGGGGCGCTGCGAAATCGGGGAAGCAGATGCTCGCCGCGGTTGAACCGGCTACCAGGCGTACGCTTCGGGCGCAGTGCCGCCGGGGCCGGGGAAGATGGCGTCGATCGCTTGTAGCGTGTCGGGATCAAGCGTGACTTCCAAAGAGCGCAGCGACGCGCCGTCGAGCTGGCCAACGGTGCGGGGGCCGATGATCGGGCAGGTGACGCCATCTTGGGCGAGAAGCCAAGCCAACGCCACAGCTGCGGGCTCCTCAGCGAGGTCAGCGCACAGCATCTCCCATCGCTCCAGCTGCGGGCGCAGCTTGTCGATCCGCTTCAACGATTGGGGGGACTGGCGTCGAGCGCGGTCCGAGTCGCCAAGCACGCCGCCGAGCAGGCCACTCGAGAGCGGGCTCCACGGGATGACGCCAACGCCGTATTCGCGACACGCCGGCAGCACCTCGAGTTCGACGGTCCGGACGAGGAGGTTGTAGTGGCTCTGCTCGCTGACCAGTCCGAGCGTGTGGAGGCGGGCAGCAGCCTCGTTGGCTCGAGCGATGTGCCAGCCGGCGAAATTGCTGCTTCCGACATAGGTGATCTTGCCCTGCTGGATCAAGGTGTCCATCGCCTGCCAGACCTCTTCCCATGGTGCCGTCCGATCAACGTGGTGCATCTGGTAAAGGTCGATGTGGTCGGTCTGCATCCGCCGCAGACTCTCCTCACAGGCCATGCGGATGTGACGCGCTGAGAGTCGGCCGTCATTGGGCCACTCGGACATTGCTCCGAATAGCTTCGTCGCCAGGACGATCTTGTTCCGCCGGCCGCCGCCCTGGGCGAACCAACGTCCGATAATCGACTCGGTGGCACCGGCACCCTTGTCACCGCCGTACCGGTTCGCGGTGTCGAAGAAGTTGATTCCGAGCTCAACGGCGCGGTCCATGATCGCGAACGACTCTTCCTCGGGCGTCTGGGGCCCGAAGTTCATCGTGCCGAGGCACAGCTCGCTGACCTGGAGAGCGGTCCGGCCCAGTCGTCGATAGCGCATGTACGTAGCCTCGCAGACCCGGATCAACCCGCGAGACTCCGAGCTACTCGACGAACCGCTTCACGCCCGTGATTACACTGCGGGAATGAGCATCGAGAAAATAATCCGTCCTGCTGGGCTTGTGAAGCCTGTGGGCTACGCGCACGTTGTCATTGCGTCTGACACTCGTCGTGTGTATATCGCTGGGCAGACCGGTGTCGGCGCCGACGGTGTAGTCGTTGGGTCGGACCTCGCGTCGCAAGCTGCGAAGGCTCTGCGCAATGTCGAAATAGCGTTGGCTGCCGGTGGTGCCACATGGGACGATGTCGTGAGGATGAACCTTCTCATTGTGGGCTGGGAACCGTCGATGGCAGAGGGCCTGTTCGCTGGCCTGGGAGAGGTGTTCGGTGAAAACTGGCCCACCGCCAGCACAACGATGTACGGCGTGCAGTCGCTTTTCGATCCACGGAGCCTGATCGAGATCGACGTCATCGCCGAGATCTGATCTGTCGGCGGCAAGCGGAGGGCGGCGGTCCGGCTAATGCCACCGACGTGTAGCTCGCGTATGGACTTCTCAGCACCGACATTCAACAAGTGTTTCAGGTGTTCGGGAGGGTTTGTAAGCCCTCCCAAAGGATCCGCTCTCGTTGCCAAAAATACGACCTTTGACCGGCTCAGGGAATTGTTTGCGAGCCTGCTCGGTCAATGTGTGTGTCTCTTTTTCAAAGCACGAGGATTGTCCGCCTTCATTGCGTCGCACCCCACAGAGCGTCAGTAGATCGACTTGGTGCCGTCGGGGCGTTCAGCGCCGCGAGCCTGGGCGAGTTCCTCGGCCATGCGCGTCCGCATGGCCAGCATGTCCCCACACACGGTGATCATGTGAAATCCCTGCTGTAGCCGGCGCTCGGCCAGAGCACCGGTGGAGTGGATTCCTGGCACCACGCCAGCGCGCCGGCATGCTGCGACGATGGTCAGCAGTGCCTCGGTGAACTCTTCCCGGTCGTCGTTGTTACCGGGTGGCAACCCGAGGCTGAGTGAGAGATCGGCTGGCCCGACGTAGATGGCGTCGATGCCGGGAACGGCAAGGATGTCGTCGATGTTGCGCACTGCCTGCGAAGTTTCGATCATCGGGATTACGGCAAGTTGGTCGTTGGCCGTGGCTGAGTAGTCTGCAACGCGCATGCTCGCCATCACTGGCCCGAAGCTTCGCTCGCCCAGTGGTGGGTAGCGGCTGGCGTGCACCACGGCCTCGGCTTCGGCGACTGTGTTGACCATTGGGACCACGACGCCTTCGCATCCGGCATCGAACATTTTGCCGATGACTCCTGGCTCGTTCCACGGGACCCGGGCAATCGGGCGTGATCCTGCGAGCAGCACGGCCTGCACGATGCCGACCGTCGCCTGGTAGTCCATCGCCCCGTGTTGGTTGTCGGCGCACACGTAGTCGAACCCGACCCGTGCCGTTGCTTCGGCGCTGACGGGCGAGGCGACGGTGAGCCATGCTCCAAAGGTCGGTTGCTGGTCGGACCACAGTTCTCGAAGGTTCATAGGAACTGTTCTACCACGGCCACGTGACCAGTGTCAGCCGGTCCGGTCGGTCGGAGCGGCGCTTTGCCGGTCAACCTGTTCGGGTACGACGTTGGTGGGTGTGCCCGCCAATGTAGTGAGCGCGTTGTCGATCGCGTGCTCGTACAAGCGGCGGCGCCCAGCTACCGTGCCCGACGCTATGTGCGGCGTGATTATCACTCGGGGATGGGTGAGCAGAGGATGTCCGAGTGGCAGTGGTTCGGGTTCTGTGACGTCGAGACCGGCGCCGGCGAGGTGGTCGGTGTCGAGCGCGAGCAGCAGCGCGTCCTGATCGACTAGGCCACCGCGGGCGCAGTTGATCACGTAGCCGCCTGGCCGCATCATCGCGAGGGTCGAGGTGTTCACCACATGACGCGTCGCCAACGTGGCCGGTGCGTGCAGCGACAGCACGTCGCTGCCTTCGAAGAGTTCGTTGAAGGCCACGAGTCGCGTGACGCCAGAATCGTCGTGGGCGACGAGCGGATCATGAGCGATCACGGTCATGCCCAGTGCCTTGCCCACGACCGCGACACGGCGAGCGATGCGTCCGTAACCGAGCAGCCCCAACGTCCGTCCGTCGAGTTCCAGTGCGGTTGCCGGGCCGCCGCCGAGGCCGTCGCGGGCTCTGTCATGCGCTGAGCGCAGGAACTTGGTGACGGCCATCATTAGGGCGATTGTGTGCTCGGCCGTCGACACCGTCGGTGCCATCGGGGCGTAGCACACGGTAATGCCGGCCGCCGTAGCTGCGGCGACGTCTACCGTGTCGTAGCCCACGCCGGTCCGCGAGATCACTCGCAGGCGCGGGCCGGCGGCCATCGACTGGGCATCCCACCGATGCATTCCGGCGACGACAGCGTCGGCTCGAGCGAGGTCGGAGGGATCGGGCCCGACGGGTACGGCGCGACCGTGGACGAGATCGCGGAAGTCCTCAGGCAGATCGCGATCGAAGAACAGCACCGGAAGCTCAGTAGACATGGTTGCACCGTAGCCTCGATGCACAACTGACGTGGCCGACTGGCCCAGACCAAGATTTGACTTGGTGACCGATTGTCAGTCCGCCGTGTTAGCGTCTGGGGTGTGCGAGTCTTCTTCACTGGTGGCAGCGGCAAAGCCGGTCGGCATGCGATCCGCCATCTCGTTGAGCAGGGACACCGGGTGGTCAACGGAGACCTGGTGGCGCTCGGACACCAGGGCGTCGCCGACCTTCGCATCGATCTGACCGACGCCGGTCAGGTGTTCAACGCTCTTTCCGGGTATGCGGGCTTCGACGAGCTGGAAGCCGGCACTGGTGTCCCGAGGTACGACGCTGTCGTCCACTTCGCGGCGATCCCGGCGATCCTGGTTCGGCCCGACAACGAGACCTTCCGAGTCAACACGCTTAGCACGTACAACGTCATCGACGCGGCGGTGAAGTTGGGGATCCGCAAGGTGGTATTCGCGAGCTCCGAGACCACGTACGGGATCTGCTTCGCTGACGGCGAGGTTCGGCCCGAATACGTCCCGATCGATGAGGACCACCCAACTGTTCCGCACGACAGCTACGCGATGTCGAAAGTCGTCAACGAGGCGACGGCGCGATCTTTCCAGGCCCGCACCGGTATCGACATCTACGGGTTGCGGATCAACAACGTGATCGAGCCGCACGAGTACGAAATCAACTTCCCAGCGTTTCTCGCCGACCCTGGCCTTCGGCGCCGCAACATCTTTGCCTACATCGATGCTCGTGATCTGGGACACATGGTCGACTGCTGCTTGGGAACCGATGGCCTCGGCTACGAGGTCTTCAACGTCGCCAACGACGACATGTCGGTCGGCATGACGAGCGACGAGGTCTACGAACGTTTCTACGCCGGTGTGCCCCGTCGTGGCGAGATGGGTCGCGACGCCACGTTTTACGCCAACGACAAGGCCAAGCGCCTTGTTGGATTCGCTCCGCGCCACTCATGGCGCACCGAACTCGGCTACCACTGACCTGTTCTGAGAACGTAGCGTCAACGACCGGGCCCGAGTCATCGGTGGCGTGAGACAAACCTTTACGAAAGACTTGGAGCGCAATCAAAAACACCTAAAGTGACTAACGTTGTCTCGCTAAGTGGGTTATTTCTTGCTTGGATGATTTTCGAATTGTTTGCCAACTACGGTGAGTTCTAACGAATTTTTGGTAAAGCGTTTTGATGTTGGGGTAGTAATGACCGATAGAGCACATGTGAACAATCGACGGCGTGGTGTGCAAGCGTGGCACGCCGTTGGCGTTGCTGTCCTTCTGATCGTTGCAAGTTCCTCCGCCACTGCAGCGGAATCCACCTCGACCACGTCAGTCGCTCTGTCTTCGTCATCAACTTTGGTTGGCGATACGACGACCACCACTGTGCCGTGCCTTTCGCCGGTGGCTACGAGTACGACGACAACATCGAGTACCACTTCGACCACTACAACCACTGTTGCGGTGCCAGTTGTGTCAACGACTGGTGGTCCCAATGTAGATGCCGGCGCGTCGTCAACTTCCGCATCAACGACGACGACCACCGAAGTGACGAGCACCCCATCCACCACGAGCACCACGAGTACTGCGAGCACGACTGTCGATCCGTTGGCGCCTGCGACGACGCTGCCAGTCGACCCCTGTGACCCCAACAAGCACGGCGACGCCATTGCCGAGGCCCCTCCAATTGCGACGAACCCCATTGCTTCGACGCTGCCGCAGGTGGCCGTGGTCAACCCGGAGGTAAGTGCTGCATTGCTGAAGAAGGCCAAAAAAAACCTTGACGATGCACTGGCTGCGCGTGAGATTTCAGCCCATGACGTTATTGCGATGCAGGAGCGGTATCGGTTACTCGGCGTCGAACGTGTTACCGCCAACAATGCGATTTTGGCGTTACAACACAAGGTTGACGAGGCAAAACAAGTATTCATTGACCGATCCGTGATGTCGTATGTCAGAGGCTCCTCGTTGGAAGTGAACTCAACTCTCGACGCGGCCAGCCCGTTGCAAGCCCAAACCCGCCGCACCATGTTTGGCGCCGTACTCGATGGCGATCATCGGGCCCTGAAGACCTACCAGGCCGCACTCGTCAAAGTTGAAGAAGCGCAATTGGCGATGTACGACACAAGCCGTCACGTGAGCCGCCAGGTGCAGATGTTGCGGATCCACCTTGCTGATGAAGACAAATACCTTGGCGTTTTGCGGCAAACGGTCCTGTCGCTTGAGGCAGGCGGCGAAGTTGCCGTCGACGGATTTGTGTTCCCTGTGGCAGGTGAGCATACGTTCACCGACACATTTGGGGCCCCACGCATGATCGGCACGCCGTTCGCCCATGTGCACCAAGGAACTGATATAAATTGCGAGTTGGGTACTGCTCTGTTGGCCTCCGAGACCGGAATCATCGAGAAGGTTTGGGTGAATCCACTTGGCGGCAACTCGATTTGGTTGGCCGGCGTTTCTGGCACCTATTACTACTACGCCCATTTGAGCGAGTACGCCGTGGGACTTCACCAACAACAGGCCATCAAAGGCGGTGAGGTCGTCGGTTACTGTGGCACTACTGGCAATGCTGAAGGACCTCACTTGCATTTCGAAATCCATCCGGGCGGCGGAGTAGCGATTAACCCATACCCCATTTTGCGCATCGCCGACGAGGTGGCCAAACGAGTGGCCGCCGGTCTGCCTCCCTATGAACTCGGCACATTGGCTCCTACCATCAAAGATGCGATTACCGGTGTGACCACCACTGTTGTAGGCCAAACCACCACCACCACGACAGCTGGCTAGCTCCGGGCGAGCTATTGGCCCGGTGCGTTTGCTCATTGCAAAGTGACGACCCGGAAGCGGGCATACTTTGGGCGTGAATGTTGTGGCATCAGTGGTCATTCCTCGCCAGCGGCGTGTAGTCCATACAGTCGTCGACGATTTGTCGAGCTATCCCAACTGGCTCGACATCGTGAAGGCAGTGGAACCAGAAGGCGATGATGCGTGGCAGGTGGTTTTGCAGGCACGCCTGGGCCCTCTGGCCCGGTCGAAACGGCTTCGCATGACTCGTACAGAATTGCGCGATGAGTCGGTGATATTCGAGCGCCACGAGCTCGACGGGCGTAGTCATGGAATGTGGCGACTCAGCGTTTCGTTGCAAGCGCAAGATGCCACGTCGCCGCACACCGACGTCACGATGCGTCTGGAATATTCGGGATCGCTTTTCGGTCCGTTGATGGAACCTGTGTTACAAAGCGAGATCAACAAGGCCAAAAGCCGATTGGTTGAGCTAGTTTCCGCCTTATGACCGATTTGGCCCAGTTCAACCTGTTTGACGCCCAGACGCAGCAATGCCCATTTCCTTTCTATGAGGCCATGCGATCGACGCAACCGGTGTTTCAAGTGTCGGGAATGCCGATCTATCTAGTGACCCGATACGAAGACGTGGTTGCCTGCGCTCGAAATACCAAGGCGTTCTCGAATCGATTCAGCAGTTTTGGCCCTGGTGCCGATGGCCCTGTGAACACCAGGTTGGTTGAGATCGCCAAGACGGGTTATCCGCCAGTGTCGACCATGCTTACCGCCGACCCTCCTGAGCACACCCGATACCGCAGCACCGTGAACAAGGCGTTCACGCCGTCTCGAGTCGCTGCTTTGCGGCCCACCATGGTGGCTGTTACCGAGGCACTCATCGACGAGTTCATCGATGACGGCGTCGTGGAAGTGGTCAAACAATTCGCAGTGGGTTTGCCTGTTCAGGTGATCGCCGACGCTCTCGGCGTGCCCCGCGATCGCAAGGGCGATTTCAAAAGGTGGAGCGACGACTCGATTGCCACCATTGGGGCTATGCCCGACGACGACCGCCGTATCGAAGCGGCGTTGGGCATTGTGGAGTTCCAGCACTATTTCGCCGCTGAGTTAGAAATTCGACGTGCGCACCCCACTGGTGACCTGCTCAGCGATCTGGTGAACGCCACCATTGACAACGATGCTGGCGAGGCCCAACTGCTGACGACGGCCGAGCTGCTTTCTATCTTGCAACAGATTTTGGTGGCCGGAAATGAAACCACCACCAAGTTGATTACCGAGTCGCTTCGCCTGTTGGCTGAGCACCCTGCCGAGTGGGCAAGGTTACGTGCGGAGCCTGGCCGTGCCGCCGATGTGGTCGAAGAGGCGCTACGGCTTTCCACTCCCACCCAAGGGATGTTTCGGGCTGTGACAGAAGACGTCGAAGTGGCGGGAACCCTTATACCCAAAGGCTCAATGGCGGTGTTGATGTACTGCTCTGCGAATCGCGATGAATCGCTATTTACCGACCCCGATGCATTCTCGCCTAGCCGAGCGAACCTCAAACGCAACATTGCCTTTGGCTCAGGAATTCATTTTTGCTTGGGCGCGGCATTGGCTCGGGCAGAGGCCATTGTGGCGGTTGAGTGTTTGGCGAACAGAGTCGAATCGATCGAATTGGCGGCGGGCAACGCGCTTGAATATGAACCCAGCTTTATCTTGCGTGGGTTGAAATCTTTGACGTTGAACTTCACTCGCTGTTAGCGCGGCAGCCAAGCCACGTATCGTTCATCCCGTTTTTCCAGGCGTAGTGGCATGTCATAGGTGGCTTCCAACGTGGCCTCAGTGAGCGTTTGGGCAAGCGAGCCGCTGGCCACAACGTGGCCCTTGCGTAGACACAGCAGGTGAGTGAAGCCGGGAGGGATCTCGTCCACGTGATGGGTCACGAGAACCACAGGTGCGGCGTGGGGGTCGGCTGCAAGAGTTGCCAACGTGGTTACGAGCTGCTCTCGTCCGCCCAGATCCAACCCCGCCGTTGGTTCGTCCAGGAGCACGAGGCCGGGCTGATTCATGAGGCTTCGGGCCAGAAGTACCCGTTGCTGCTCTCCTGAGCTCAGCGAGGAGATGGTGCGGGCGCCCATATTGGCCAGCCCCATTTGTTCAAGCAGATGGTGGGCTCGTTCTCGATCGTCTGGTGTGTACGTGTGCCACCACGGCTCGAGTGCGGCATATTTTTGCGTCATCACAACATCAGCGCACGTCAGGTCGGGGCGAAGTTGATCGCGCAGTGTCGATGATGCGAGGCCGATTGAACGCCGGAGCACGCGAACGTCGGTATGGCCGAGACGTTCGCCCAAAATTTCAATTTCTCCAGACGACGGATGGGTATAGAGCGACGCCATGCTCACCAGGCTGGTTTTGCCTGACCCATTGGCGCCGAGAACTACCCAGCGCTGATCCGCGCGCACCTCCCAATTCAACTCGTGCACGATTGTTATGTTGTCTCGGATCAACGTGACGTCGCGCAAAATGAGCGCGGGAACGGAATCAGATGGTGCCATTAAAAAAATCCACGAGGGTGGCACTCACGAACTCTGGTGACTCTTCACCGAGGAAGTGGCCGCCATTCACCGATCGGGTGCGAAGGTCGGGGAAGTACCGAGGAAATTGATCCACAAATGGATTGCCTGTGGGCGCAACCGTTTGGCCTTCCGGTTGGCCGCTATTTCCGCCCAGGTAACTTCCGTACAACCAGAGTGCTGGTGCCGCGAATTGCTTGTGACGATCTTCGGGGCCGAAGTCGTAAAACACGGGGCCGGAATCGATGGTGTAGCCGGGCGAGGTAAATATGCTGCCGTCGTGAAGCCAAATGGCTCCCACTTCGGCTTCGTCGAGAGCCACGTAAGCCTCGCCCCGAGGGGCGTCTGAATCGGCGACTACGCGGTGGAACGGCAGGCCATAGCGGTAGTACTGAATGGCGTGAAACCACACGTCGGGGTCAGCGAAACTGTCCGCATAGTGGGCAAGGTCATTGTTGCTAATCCAGGTGGGCTGATCACGGATACCTGCCGGAATAATCCACGGAGAATCCGGCATCGACCCCAGCGCTGAGGCGTCGGCTCCGCCAAAAAGCACGTTGATGAAGTCGCTGGCGTGACTCTCGAAAAATCGTTCGGAGTAGCCGTGGGCTTTGAACCAATAGCCATGAACGGCCATGGGCGACCACATCGTGCACAGAGTGTCGAGAAGAGAAATTGTTTCGAATCTTGCTTGATGATCGATCGCCGCTTTGAAGGCAATGATGCCACCCCAATCGTGGCCCACAAGGTGGCAACTCTCGATCCCTACGGCATCGAGAAAACGTACGACGTCGTCACCGAGAAGCGCTCTGCTGATGCGTATTCTAGGTTTTTCGGTACGCCCGAAACCGCGATTGTCGGGAGCGTACGCCCGAAAGCCGGCCTCCCCGCACGCCTGGAGTTGATGGCGCCATTGATGCGAAGTTTGAGGGAAGCCATGGACGAAAACAACAGGTTTCCCATCGAGTGGACCACTTGCAAGGTAATGCACGCGAAGGTCAGCCGTTTGTATGTAATGAGATTCAATCATTTTCAAATTGCCCCTGCGGTGATAGTTCGTTGATCCCAGGTGCAAGTTGGGTGTGCTGCATGTAGGTGGCATACATGGCGGCATATTTGCCGCCGAGTCTCACCAATTCGGTGTGTGTTCCAAGTTCGACTAGGCGTCCGACGTCGATTACCGCAATCCGGTCGGCGCGCATTGCTGTGGCCAGCCGGTGGGCAATCACGATGGCTGTTCTGCCGGCGAGGACCACGTCAAGAGCCTTCTCGATCAACGATTCTGATGCCAGGTCGAGGTTCGACGTGGCCTCGTCCAAGATGAGTACTCTTGGTCGGGAAAGGAATGCTCTTGCCAATGCCAATAGCTGACGTTCGCCGGCCGACAGGGAACTGCCCCGCTCGTGACACGGTGCGTCGAGGCCGTCGGGAAGACGGTTTACGAGGTCTCGGAGCCCTACTGCATCGACGGCATCGTTGAGATCGGCTTCTGACACGTTTCGGCGCCCAAACGACAAATTATCTCGTATTGAACCGGCGAACAGGAACGGTTCCTGAGGCACTACACCAAGTTGGCGACGCAACGACTCGAAGGTGACGTCGCGCACATCAAAGCCGTCGACGGTGATCGAGCCACTCGTGACGTCGTAAAAACGGGTGACCAATTTGGCGATCGTGGATTTCCCCGCGCCTGTTGCGCCGACAAACGCGACGACCTCCCCTGGAGCAATGTTGAGCGTCAAATTATGCAGTACAGGGCGATCTGGCTGATACCCGAAGGTGACGTCGTCGATCGTGATTGCGCCCGAAATGGGCGGCAATTCGACGGCATCTGGTGACTCTGGAACAGAAGGCGAAATAGCGAGTAAATCACGCAATTTTGCCACAGCCGCTTGGCCTTGTTGGTACGTCGTGTACAGCTGTACAAGTTGTTGAATAGGGGCAAAGAAGTTTCCGAGATACAACACCAATGCCGTGAATTGGCCAAGCGTGAGTTGGCCGCGAATCACCATTCGGCCGCCTACGGCCAGCACGACGGCTTGCCCGATGATGCCCACAAACTCAGCGCCGGGAGCGTACGCGGCACCGATTCTGGCCACGTGCAAGCTGGCGGCCCGGTAGTCACCCAATACGTTTTGGTGGTTGACGATGTTGTGTCGGCGTCGGTTAAACGCAGTCACAATTCTGATACCGGCCAGGCTCTCGGATAGATCGGCCATCACGTCGGCGATGCGGTCACGCACCACGGCATTGCCCCGTTCGCTAGCCGTGCGGAACCACCACGTAAGGGCCAACATCGTCGGCAAAATGATGCCGATCACCAGGAACGCCAAACCCACGTTGATACGCAGCAGCATGACTGTCACCACGAGCAACGACAGTCCCTGCACCGCAAGCGACAGGAGGCCCTCTTGAAAGAGCACGTTGAGGGCTTCGATGTCGGAGGTCATGCGAGTCAGAATGCGGCCCGATTTTTCCTCTGTGAAGTAATCAATGCTGAGGCGTTGGAGGTGGGAGAACACTCTGATGCGCAGTGACTCCATGAGCGCCTCGCTAAATCGACCGGTGAATCGCAAACGCACGGTGCCGACAATCGTTGCGAGCACGACGGTGCCCACATAGATCAGCGTCACGGTCCACAAAGTCGACAAAGATTTGGCTCGGATGCCGTTGTCGATGCCGAGCTGGGTGAGGAACGGACCAGCCTGTGAGGCCAGGGTTTCCACGACCACCAAACCAAGGGCGACAGCGATCGGCTTCTTGTGAGGCCTCAAGAAATTCAGCAATGTGAACGGGCGTTGGTCGGGATCGACAGCTGCAAACGTGACAGCTGGCTCCTCGTGGTGTGGTTCATGAGCGAGGAGCCGTTCGACTCGTTCTTGCATCTCTGTCGGTATACCGCCAAAAGGCAAGCCGGAGCCGCCGTTCGGGGCAGAGAAGGGCGATCCAGCCGGAGGGCCTCCCATACCCATTAGTCGGCGCTGCTTGCCATGAGAATTTCGCGATATACCGACGACGATTCCATCAATTCGCTATGCGTTCCGTCGGCCGCAACTCGTCCATCTTCGAGCAGAATCACTCGTCGGGCCATGGCAATCGTGGAAAGCCGGTGGGCTATGACGATCGTGGTGCGATTGGCCGACAATTTGGTGATTGCTTCGTGGATGCGTTCCTCCACGGTGACGTCGATGGCGCTTGTCGAGTCGTCGAACACCACGATGGCTGGGTTGATGAGCAGAGTGCGGGCGATCGCTAGTCGTTGACGCTGGCCGCCCGACAATGTGTATCCCCGCTCACCGATGATCGTGTCGTAACCGTCCGGCAAATCGGTCACGAAATCGTGAGCTTGCGCGGCGGTAGCGGCGGCGATCACGTCGCTTCGATTGGCGCCCGGGCGGCCATAGGCAATGTTGTCGTGAATGGTGGCCGAAAACAGAAATGCTTCGTCGAGAACCACGTTGACTGCGGCCCGCAAACTGGGAAGCGTGAGCTGGCGTACATCGTGTCCATCGATACTGATGGACCCCGTGTTGACGTCGTAAAAACGGGGCATAAGGCGAGCGATTGTAGATTTCCCGCTTCCCGTTCTGCCCACGATGGCCACAAATTCTCCCGGCTCGATGTGAAGAGAAAAGTGTCGCAAAATGGCACTGGCTGGATCGGTCGAGTTATACCCGAAACTGACATCACTGTACGTGACAGCGCCACGCGGTGAGATGAGATCAATGGCGCCGAGCCGCTCGGCGATAGTAGGAACCTCGTCGAGCACTTCGTAAATTCGTTCAGCCGAAGCAGCTGCTCGTTGACCCAACATGAGCATGAAACCCAGCATTCGAAATGGTGCTTGCAGCATCACCACATAGGCGTTGAAGGCCACAATTTGACCGATTGTGACTGTGCCGTCGATAGCCAGTCGACCGCCGTAGAGCAGCACTGCAGCCAGTCCGAGGCGAGGCAGATTCTCCATGAACGGCCCGTATTTTGCTCGCGCATTGTTTTGTAAGACGGTGGCCCACCGCAGTTTTCGGGCGGCGGCTGCGAGCACCTTGATCTGAGATTTCTCGGCGGCGAAACTTCGCACCACCCGCATGCCCGTGATGTTTTCATCGACCACCGTGGTGATTTCGGCCATCCTGGATTGCACGATCCAACTGACGGGAAAGCTGAGATTTCGTAGCTTCACGCCGCTCCAATACACGAGCGGCACGGTGGCGATCGCCACAAACGTGAGCCCCACGTGGATGCTCAACATGTACACCAATGCCCCGAAAAAGCTGATAATCGACAGGCTTAAGAACGGGGCAAAACTGAGAAATAGCTGCATGCTGCGAATGTCGGAGTTGGCCCGCGAAATGAGTTGGCCCGATTGCACTCGATCGTAGAAATCGAAGCTGAGCTTCGACATGTGGCGATACATCAGGCTTCGGAGATCAGTCTCGATTTCCCACGCCATGCGGTACATGCCTTGCCGGTAGGCGAACGTCAACACGGCACGAGTAGTGCCCACGATCAAAATCGCCGTCACGTACACGCTGAGTCCCACGGTCTTTTTGGTGAGCGCATGATCGATGGCAGCGCCCATTATTCGTGGAATAGCGACCTGGCTGCCTAACGCGATGACGGCGGCAAAAATGCTGGAGAAAAACAGCAATTTATGGGCCAAAAGTATTGGCATTACTCGACGGATCCACTTCTTGGATCGATCAGGATCGATGTTCGCTCGTGGCTCGTGGCTATTCAATCGAACGTTGACGGGCTCGAACGGATGCTCTGGCGCTGGCTCATTGACGGCCGTCTGGGTAGGGGCGACCGCGCCGAAGGGCGGGTTGGCTACAGCAGGCACGAGCAGCACTGTGCCACGTGAGGGGGTAGCCTTGGCGACTCATGCGCCGTTTTGCTGTCATATGTCTTGTCGTCGCGCTTGGTTTCGTGTGGACACCCGGTATCGCCCACGCCGATGATGGAGGCGTATCAGATGCCCGAAACCGGGCTGCTCAGGCGGCACGAGAGCGAGCCGCCGCCGAAAATAGGGGCGGTGTGTTGGCCCAGCAAATTGCAGAACTGGAATCTCAACAAAAGACGGTCGACGCCCGGGTGGCTGAGATTCGTGATTCGGTTCGCAATACGTTGGTGAACCAATACGTGCGCGGCGGCTCAGGGGCGAGCGTGTTGGCCACCGACGACCTCACAAAGGGCGCCCGCCGGGATGTGTTGCTCGAAGTAGTTGGATCACAGTCCGCAGAATCGGTCTCGGAATTTAAGGCTCTCACGGCCGATCGCGACCGTCGGGAGAAAAGATTGGCCGACCTGAAACGCGAAGAGGCCAACAACGAATTCTTGCTTGGAGAACGCCAGGCTGAAGTCGAAACTGAGCTGGCCGGTCTTGAACTGGCGCAGCAACGTCGTGCCGATGAAGCCGAGCGTCAACGCCAAGCGGCCGCCAAGGAAGCGGCAGCGCGTCGGGCGGCAGCCGAGAGCGGTCCTTCGAATTCGGGGAGCAGCGGTAGCTCGTCAGGCAGTGGCAACTCTTCGGGTGGCGGGGCAAGCCAACCTTCTCCTCCGATCATCATTGGTGGCGGTGGGGAATGGGTGTGCCCCGTGCAAGGCCCCGTGGCGTTCTCCGACGATTATGGCGAGCCAAGGCCACAAGGTTGGCGTCATCAAGGCAATGACATGTTTGCCCCTCGAGGCACACCAGTGGTGGCTGTCGTGGATGGCGATGTGCAACATCGTTCAGTCAACGTTGGCGGCCGGTCGTTCTTCTTGCGTGGTGTCGACGGCAACGTGTATTTCGGAACACATCTGGAGGGCTACGAAGGTCCAGATGGTTTTGTGAAGGCGGGCACTGTGATTGGTTACGTGGGCGACGACGGCGATGCCAAGGGATCCGGTACCCATCTTCATTTCGAGATCCGCACCCCCAACGGCAAAATCGATCCCTTCGAAACGATTAGCAAGTACTGCTAGTCCAACGGCGCGCCGTGGTGAGGCGACGCGTAGATTGCAGCGGTGACCCATCCACCAAGTGACCTGCGTGATCGGCTCTTGCCAGTTGTTGCTCTTGCCCTGGAAAAGTCGGATATCGAGCTCACGACCTTGACACAACTGTCGGGCGGTGCCAGTCGGGAGACGTGGCGATGTGTTGCTGTTGCCGACGGCGTAGAGCATGAGATGATTTTGCAGCGAGGCCGTGTTGTGCTGGAAGGAGCGGGAGGCTCTGGGGCGGGGATGAAGGCCGAGGGAGCCGTGTTGGCAGCAGTCGAAGCTGCCGGGGTGCCAGTGGCCCATATGTACGCCTGTGATGGCGGCGTGGAGGTGCTCGGCGCGCCGTTTCTGCTCACCTCGTTCGTGGCCGGTGAAACTATTGCTCGCAAGATTCAACGCGACCCCCAATTCGCAGTTGCTCGGCAAAATCTGGTGGGTGATTTGGGTCGGGCGGCTGCGAAATTGCACGCCGTTCCCACGTCGCAGGTCGGTCACTTGGCGGAGGTTGATCAGGTCGAGAATTACCGCTTGGTGCTCGACACGCTCGGCTACGCCCATCCCGCTTTTGAGCTGGGATTCAAATACCTCGCCGGCAACAAGCCACCGGCACGAGAGGCGTCACTCGTGCACGGCGATTTGCGGCTCGGCAACGTAATCGTCGGCAATGAAGGATTGGCGGCGATCATCGACTGGGAATTGGCGCACTTGGGTGACCCCATGGAAGATCTCGGTTGGCTGTGTGTGCGGGCATGGCGATTCGGTGGCAGAGCACCCGTGGCAGGGCTTGGCGAATATCAAACACTCTTCGACTCCTACCGCGAAGCTTCCGGTATGGCAGTCGATCCAGATGTTGTGCGTTGGTGGGAAATTTTGGGCACGCTCAAGTGGGGGATTATGTGCATCATGCAGACCAACGCTCACCTCACCGGGCTCCGTCGTTCGGTGGAATTGGCAGCGATTGGCCGTCGAGTGTGCGAAAACGAATATGACCTTCTGGAGCTTTTGTCGTGACAGTTCATGACGTCCCCAGCGCTTCGCAATTGGTCGAAGCCGTTCGAGAATTTCTCGAATTAGATGTGATGGCATCGACGCAAGGACGTGTGAATTTTCACACCAGAGTGGCCATCAATGTCCTCAAAATAGTGGAACGTGAACTTGAAAGCGGCGAAGTTCATAACGCCGAGCACATAGGGCGGCTGGCTCAATTCGGATGCACTTCCGACGCAGAATTGGCACACGCAATTCGTAGTGGCGAGCTCGATGACCGATGGACAGAGGTGTTGGCCTCGGTCAAACTGAGCGTGGCCGACAAGCTCGCGGTGGCCAATCCAAAGTACTTCGCCGACTAATGAACAGTCTGTTCAAATACCCGTAGGCGCATGAAGCGCTACGCCCCGATGGCGTGATAGCCGCCGTCGACGTGCACCATTTCACCAGTGGTCATAGGGAACCAGTCGCTCATCATGGCCACGCACGCTTTAGCTACCGCAGATGAATCATTGACGTCCCAGCCAAGCGGCGAACGACCATTCCAGGCGTCTTCGAATGCCGAGAATCCAGGTATCGATTTGGCAGCCATCGTGCGAATAGGGCCGGCAGCCACCATGTTGACTCGGATCTGATACTTACCAAGGTCGCGGGCCAAATACCGCGAGCAAGATTCAAGAGCCGCTTTACACACGCCCATCCAGTCGTAGGCGGGATAGGCCACAGTGGCGTCGAAATCCAAACCCACAATGCTGCCGCCATGGGTGGTCATGAGAGGCAAAACCGATTCGGTGAGAGCCTTGAGCGAATAGGCCGAGATTTGCATCGCCGTGGCCACATCTGGCCATTGAGCGACCATGAAATCGCCACCCAAACAGGCGGCGGGAGCAAAGCCAATGGCATGCAACACGCCATCAACATGGTCCCAATGCTGGCCGATCAGACCGGCAATGGCGCCCAGTTGTTCATCGTTCGTGACATCTAACTCGAACACTTCTGCGGGGCGGGGAAGCTTGCGCGCCGTGCGTTGGGTGAGCGACAGTCCGCGCCCTGCTCCGGTCAAGATTACGTTGGCACCTTGGTTTTGTGCCATCTCGGCCACGCCAAATGCCAATGACGCGTCGGTCAGGACGCCGGTGATCAGTAGGTTTTTGCCATCCAGAATTCCCATGGCGCTAACCGTACTCAACCAGGCAACTCCACGTCGGCAATCAGCGGACGGTGGTCGCTTCCGACGCCCTGCCCTTCAAAGGTATGCAACGGTTTGATGCCGCCGGTCACGATGATGTGATCGATCAACATCACTGGCCACAGGGCGGTGTGGTTCGGCCACGAGCCAGCTAATTCCCGCCCGGTAGCTTCATTGGCGTCGAACACGCCAATATCAAGTAGGTCGCGAAGCGGTTTGTGGTCAACGGTTGCGTTGTAGTCGCCGGCCATGATTGTTGGCTTACCCGTGTACGTGGCAAACAGCCGTTTGAGGTCGGCGAGTTGTGTGGCCCACGATTGGCGGCTGCTGGTCGGCGAGTGGACGTGCACCGAGTAGACCTCGATATCGCCGCTGGGGTGTTTCAACGTTGCCCCCAGTAGCGCATTCAATGTATACAGCGGATCACGGCGATCCACGAGCGGCCATTTGGCGAAGATGGCTGTTCCGGAGGGGCTATTTTCCTCGCGTTCCACCGAAAAAGGGAAAGCGCTGAGCGCACCACTGTCGCGTAACTGAGCGAGGCCGCGCGGCGTCAGCTCTTCGATCACCAACACATCGGGCGCCGCCATCGAAATTTCACGGCCGATCTGGGTGAGATCCTTGTTGAGATACAACACGTTGGCTTCGAAAACGCGAATTGTGGCCCTGCCGGGTGTGTGCGATGGCGCATCGCCAAAACCCAGTCGCGAGAAAAAAAGTCCGGCGTGCACAAGACATACTGCAGCAGCGGCAATCGCGAGCACGCGGTGGCGGCCGAACACAGCAACGACAAGTACCAGATAGGCGGGGAGCACCACAATCAATGTGACTGCGACAAGCCCGATGATCAACGTCCTGGGCATGTAGCCCGTGAACCGGCACACCAGCACCAACGAGCACGGCACGATCGCCATCCACCCGGCGATGTGCCAGAACGAGTGCGCGAACCAGCCACGCACCCGAAGAAAAAACGCCATGTCCCCATAATGGCCGCTCTATGGCGGTGGGCATGGTCACCCCGAGTCGGCCTTGGCTCGCGCAGTGTGCAAATGTTGGCGCATGCGCATTGGAATTGTTGGTGGAACTGGTCCTGCGGGCACGGCGCTTGGCGCTCGTTTAGCGTCGGTGGGATACGACGTGATCATTGGATCTCGCTCCAAATACAAAGCACTCGAAGCCCGCGATAGTGTCCTAGAGCGCTGGCCGGATGCCACGTTGAGCGTCGGTTATGGCGACAACCTGGCTGCTGCCGAATGTGATCTGATCGTGCTGGCTACCCCATGGGATTCCGCGGCCACAACCGCTCGGTCATTGGAGCCACAGCTTCGGGGCAAGATCGTGATTTCGATGGCGAACGCGCTGGTGCGCGTGGGGTCTGAGTTCCAGCCGTTGTTGCCGCCACGTGGTTCAGTGGCTGCGCACGTCCAAGCTGCAGTCCCATCGTGTCGTGTTGTGGCCGCGTTTCATCACCTGCCTGCGACCGAGCTCGGCCACCTCGGCGAGCCGATCGACTCCGATGTTTTGATCTGCTCGGACGACCCAGATGCGACCAACGAAGTCAGCGAAATTGTCCGCAAAATTCCCGGGTGCCGCCCGCTTGACGCTGGAGAACTGTCGAATGCCACTGCCATTGAGGCGTTCACTGCCGTGCTACTTCAACTCAACGTGCGTTATAAGACTCGTGTTGCTCCCAAACTGAACGGCATCAAAACGACGTGAATCAACACATGCGTCTGTTCGATACGGCACGCCGCGAAATCGTCGATTTCACGCCCAGCGCTGAAGTGCTGATGTACACGTGCGGGATTACCCCATATGACGCCACCCATTTTGGGCACGCCACGGTATACACCCAATATGACGTACTACAACGCCGCCTGATCGATCGTGGACACACCATTAAGTGCGTACGCAACGTCACCGATGTGGATGATCCCTTGTTCGCTAAGGCCCGCCAGCTCGGCGTTCATTATCTGGATCTGGCGGCTGCCGAAGAGGCTCGATTCAATAGCGACATGATTGCTCTCAACAATCTTCCCGTGTTTTCGGAGCCCCGTGCCTCGTCGGCGATCTCGGAAATTCGCAAGCTCATCGCCGGCGTCATCCAAGCGGGAAACGCCTACGTGGCGGGCGGGAGCGTTTATTTCGACATCAGTACCATCACGACATTTGGCGAGATCAGTAACTACTCGCAGGAGCAAATGCTTGACTACGCCCGCCAGCGCGGTGGCAACGTGGACGACCCCAACAAACGCCATCCGCTGGATTTTGTTCTCTGGCATCCAAGCGCCGCCGACGAACCAAGCTGGGACACCCCATGGGGTCCAGGGCGGCCCGGCTGGCACATCGAATGCTCTGCCTTGGCGCTTCGTGATTTGGGACCCACCATCGATCTGCACGGCGGGGGATCAGACCTCATTTTTCCCCACCATGAATGTGAGCGCGCTCAATCCGAAGCGGCCACCGGTGCGCCATTTGTGAAGCACTGGATGCACATCGCCATGGTCAGCATGGACGGCGAAAAAATGTCGAAGAGTCTTGGCAACTTGGTGTTCGTGAGTGAGTTGCGCAAGGAGTGGGACGCCCGCGCTATTCGCCTAGTGATTTTGAACAAGCACTACCGCGACGAATGGGAATGGAACAACGACCTCATGCCCGAAGCTACAGCTCGCCTGCATAGGTGGATTTCTGGTCGCCATGGTGTTGGCGGCAACGTGCTCGATGAGGTTCGAGCATGTCTTGACAATGATCTTGATGGCCCCGGAGCGGTTGCTGCCATCGATCAGGGTGCAGCCATTGGATACGACGTTGTGGCCGCTGCTGAGCTGCTCGGCATCATATTTCATTGAGCAAACTGTTAGCGGCCGGTGAAAATCGCCGTGCGCGCATGCGGAGGGCGACCAACTAGGTAAGAATGCGCGGGTATGGGCAACGCGCAGATCGGCCGGGGTTACAAACTTGCCAGAGCAATCGGCAAGCCGCTTACCCATGCGTTTTGGCGCATCAAGTTTGAAGGGCTGGAAAACCTCCCAGCTCACGGCGGCGCTGTTTTGTGCCCGAATCATGTGAGCTTTCTCGATTCGGCGTTTTTGCTCATGCGACTGCCGCGCCAAATCACGTTTGTAGGTAAAGCGGAATACATGGATTCTTGGCAGACGAAATACCTCTTTCCGGCCGTCGGGATGATTCCTATTGATCGATCGGGTGGCGATTCTGCCGAAGCGGCCCTAAGTGCGGCTCAGCAGGTGCTCGAACGCAACCAGCTGTTTGGGATTTTTCCCGAGGGCACTCGCTCGCGGACGGGACTTTTGTACAAAGGCCACACCGGTGCTGCCCGATTGGCGTTACGAACGAATTCCCCGATTATCCCGATCGGCATAGTGGGTACACGCGAAATACAACCACCTGACGCCCGTATGCCGAGGCCATTCAAACGGGCAACCATCAAAATTGGCGCACCGATCGATGTGGATCGTCATCGTCGCCGCCACGGTAACGACAACCCGTTGTTATTGCGTTCGATAACCGACGAATTGATGTACCAAATCCGTGAGCTGACGGACCAGGTGTATGTTCACGAGTACGCCACAAAAAAGGCCGAGGCACTGCCTGCCGAGCTAGCAAAAATCGCCTGACGAGCTTGCCAAAATCGGCATGGGCCCACAATTTGCGAGGTTGAAATGGTGTGGGCCATTACCCTGGCGGCATGTCATTGCTCATTTCCCTTCCCGACGGCTCGCAGCGATCACTCGATGACGGCGCCACCGCTGGTGACCTGGCCGCCTCGATCGGCCGTGGCCTAGCCAAAGCCGCTGTCGCCGCTGTTGTGAATGGTGAGGAATGGGATCTGACCAGGCCGTTGGCCGATGGGGCAGTGGTCTCGATTATCACAGCAGAGTCCGATGGTGGCCGGCATGTTTTGCGACACTCCACGGCCCATGTGTTGGCTCAAGCGGTGATCCAGCTGTGGCCGGGGGCGAAATTCTCCATTGGTCCAGCGATTGAGGATGGCTTTTACTACGACTTTGAACTGCCCAACAAGGGCACATTCTCTGAAACAGACCTCGAGCGCATTGAGGCCCGTATGACCGAAATTGTGAAGGCTGATCAACCATTCGTGCGGTCCGACATGTCGGCTGCCGATGCGATGGCGCTCTTCGGCGATCAGCCCTACAAATGCGAGATCATTGAGCGTGCCGCGTCGGCCGCTGCCGATGCAGTGGATTCTGGCGAGGTGAGTAGCGACGGCGTGGTCAGCGTGTATCGCAACAGTGATTCGTTCGTGGATTTATGTCTTGGCCCCCACGTGCCATCGACCGCGAAACTGGGTCATTTCAAGCTCATGAAGGTGGCTGGTGCCTACTGGCGAGGTAACGAGAAAGGCCCCATGCTGCAACGTATTTATGGCACGGCTTGGGCTACCAAAACAGAGCTCACCGAGCACCTAGTACGGCTAGAAGAGGCCGCCAAACGCGACCATCGCAAACTGGCCGTCGAACTCGACCTTTTGAGTTTCCCGGAGGAGTTGGGTGGCGGATTGTGCGTATGGCACCCCAAGGGTGCGTTGATTCGCAAACACATGGAGGACTACAGCCGGGACCGTCACGAGAATGGTGGCTACGACTTCGTATTCACCCCTCACCTGGCTAACGCAAGACTTTTTCAGACATCTGGACATCTCGACTTCTATGCAGACGGCATGTATCCGCCGATGGAAATGGACAATGGGGTGTACTACCCCAAGCCCATGAACTGCCCAATGCACACGTTGATTTATCGCAGCCGGCATCGCAGTTATCGCGAGCTACCTGTGCGTTTGTTTGAGCTGGGGACGGTGTATCGCTACGAGCGGGCGGGCACCCTTCACGGGTTGCTGCGCATTCGTGGGTTCACGCAAGATGACAGCCATATTTTCTGCACCCAAGAACAAGCAGGTGGCGAAATCAAAGGCCTATTGGCATTCGTTACCTCAGTGTTGCGGGCGTTTGGCTTTGACTCATTCGAAGCCATGCTGTCGACACGCGATCCCAAAAAATCGGTGGGCACAGATGAAGGTTGGGCCAACGCCACAGAGTTCCTGCGCGAGGCCTTGGTATCCGAAGAAATTCCGTTTACAGTCGATGAAGGTGGGGCCGCATTTTACGGCCCCAAGATCGACATCAAGGTGCAAGACGCCATTGGTCGTAAGTGGCAGCTGTCCACAATTCAGTACGACTTCAACCTTCCCGAACGATTCGATTTGGAGTACGTAGGTGCCGACAACAAACCCCATCGGCCAATCATGTTGCATCGGGCCCTTTTCGGCTCTGTGGAACGGTTCTTCGGCGTATTGGTAGAACACTTCGCCGGTGCATTCCCCATGTGGCTGGCGCCTGTACAGGTATCCGTGTTGGCGGTCACTGAGGCTCACGAAGAGTACGCGGCGTCAGTAACTTCCACGCTCAAATCGGCTGGTGTGCGCGTTGAAATTGATGCCGCCGATGAGAAGCTGGGCAATCGGATTCGAAAAGCGAAAACACAGAAAATTCCGTACATACTGGTGGTCGGCGACGACGATGTGGCCGGGAAATCGGTGGGCGTGAACCCGAGAGGCGGCGAAGTCGAGCGAGGTGTGCCGCTTGCTGATTTTGTGGCTCGGGCTACGGCCGAGATCGCCGCTCGTTCGTGAGTATCGGGTCGTTGAGCTAGATGACATGGCAACAGATGTGGGCTGGATGGCGGGCTGAGTACATTGCTTCGGCTAGCCAAGGTGGCAACTTGCCAGGACCCGATCAAACGGGATCCGTGTTTACCCGAATCCTGGCGTCGGGCATGCCGGATGACGACACGTACATTCTGTATCGCGGGGAAATGTGCTTCGTGATTTTGAACGCCTATCCGTATAACTCCGGGCACGTATTGATCATGCCGTATCGGGAAATTGGCGACCTTGAATCTCTTACGCCAAGCGAACATTACGAATTATTTTCTTTGACTACCACATCCGTCAAAGCGATCAAGCATGCCTACAAGCCAGAGGGCGTCAACCTTGGGATGAACCTCGGCGAGGCGGCCGGGGCTGGCGTGCCAGGTCATCTGCATGTACATGTGGTGCCTCGTTGGAGCGCTGATTCCAATTTCATGACCGCCACCGCCACCACACGAGTGATGCCAGAGTCGTTGCCCCTCACTCTGAGCAAACTGCGCTCAGCCTGGGCGGCGGTCGAGGGTGCTTCAACTAAGGTTGGGAAATGACCCAAACGCCGAGCGAGCCCGAAACGGTAGCTCCCGACCACGTTGACTCACTGCCGCAGGATCTCGATCTGAGCGCCTTCGTGGGGCCGTACCAGTTCCCCAATGTGAAGCGTCGTCGAGGCCCAGCAATGATGTATCTGGGATCAGCAGTAGTTCTGTTGGCCTTGTACATCGCCACGCGAAATTCGTCGCCCGTGTTGGTCAACAACGGCACGTTGTGGGGAGCGATCGCGTTGGCGGCTATGGGGATCCATCATTTTGTCACGGCATGGGACCTCACCATTACCGAGACAAGTGCGTTGGTCGAAGCATCGAAGGCCGTTGGATTCCCGGTAGGCCATGCTTCTGCCCAGCTGTCAGGCAGAGGGTTTCGTAGCCGCCCGACGTGGCGTGTGTTGTGCTACTCGGCCGACGAGCCGCCCACGCAACGAGGATTCGCGCTTATCGATGGTGTCGATGGCCATGTTGTGGATCACCTCGTTGAGGCCAACCCGGAAGACTGGTCGGAATACGACTGAGTTTCTGGCGCGCCGTTGCGATCTTCGGGAGCATGTCGATTCTCGGCATCCGTGCCTGAGGCGGCTAGCCTTTGATCCATGTTTGACGGTCGCTTCAAAGTAGGTATCGAGAAGGGTCTTGTCCCCGTGGGTCACGGCCTGAAACGGACAGGTATTACTGCCGATCATCTCACTGCCCTCGGCCTCGTGGTGGCGTGTGGCGCCGCCGTCGCTATCGGAAGTGGCGCTCTGAAATTGGGCCTGCTGTTGTTGGTGCTTTCCGCTTTACCTGACTTGCTCGATGGAGCAGTAGCCAAGGCTTCAGGTAGCGCTTCACCTCGGGGAGCCTTCTTCGATTCGACAGCTGATCGAATCACCGACTCATTGTTGCTTGGTGGTGTGGCGTGGCATCTCGATACCGTCAAGGGCCCCCACTATGCGCTGTTGCCGTTCGCAATTTTGGCTGTATCGGCCACGATCTCATACATGCGGGCCAAGGCCGAATCGCTGGGGTACGACGCCAAAGGCGGCCTTATGGAACGGGCCGAACGAATCATCGTATTGGCCCTCGGCTTGCTATTTGACCGGTTTCTCTACCAAGTGTTGTGGGTCATGTTGGTGCTCAGCACCATCACCGCTATTCAACGGTTCGTAAAGGTGTGGCGTCAAGCGTCCAATGTGCCGCCGCTGCTAGAGGCGTTAGCCATCAAGCGTCGCCAGTACCGGCCGTCGTCGACTGTTTCTCGAACAGTGCGGCAACGGGCTGCAGCTCGCCGTAAGTAACAAGCTCTGTTTCTGGCACCGATTCTGAGTAAGTGATGGAGCGTAACAACACATTTCCTAGCGGGATTACCGCGCTGTATCGGTCGGGGGCGCTCGCTGCCCGCCTGTTGCCAGGGCCGCTAGCCAACGTGTTGCCCAATGTGGTTGGAGCATCACTGGCGCCAATGCTGCGCGAAAAGCGCCACGTGGTCGAACGCAATATCAAGCGGGTAGTTGGAGCCGATGTTTCCCCAGCCCGAATGCGGTCGTTGGTGGCCGAATCGTTTGAGAGTTACACCAGGTATTGGGTGGAGGCATTTCGAATAACCGACGCCTCGAAACTGGAGATTGATGCAAATTTCACCCGTGATGGGACCCACCATATTGACGATGCATTGGCCAAGGGCAACGGCGTAATTTTCGCGTTGCCGCACCTCGGCGGATGGGAGTGTGCTGGGCGGTGGATTGCCGATCAGGGGTACAAAATTACCGTTGTCGTGGAAGCGTTGGAGCCGCCGGATCTCTTTGATTGGTTCAAGGGCCTTCGCGAAAACTACGGCATGCGAGTTGTGCCTCTGGGACCCAGTGCGGGAGCGGTTATCGCCAAAGCTTTGAAAGACAACGAGATCGTATGTCTATTGTGCGATCGAGATATCAGCAAAGGCGGCACGTCGGTCGAGTTTTTTGGCGAACGCACCACGTTGCCATCAGGCCCCGCCATGCTGGCGTTGCGATCGGGGGCGCCGATCTTGCCCGTAGCCTGTTATTTCCGGGGACGCAAACACCATCACGCCATCATTCGGCCACCTCTGGATCTCACTCGCACAGGATCGTTACGCGAAGACGTGGCCAGGGTCACGCAAAGCCTGGCCAACGAACTCGAATTTTTGATCCGCCAGGCGCCCGAGCAGTGGCACCTCTTTCAACCCAACTGGCCAAGCGACCCTGGCTACACGTCGTAGAAGTGGCGCGTAACCTGCCTCCGTTCACCTCGCAACGGGAACTGCCATCGATGGCCGACATGATCGCTACGGCAGTGTCGGCTTACCTCACTCATGACCTCGATAGCTACGACGTGTGGATTGATCACATCGTGGCGACCGACAGTGGTACAGGGGAGCGTGGCAACGAGTTATCGAGCGAGCTCGAAGGGCAGATGTCACTAGCGTTGCGGCGGCTGTGGCGGTCCGGTTGGCAGCCAGCCGATGTGTGCAGCGTTGTGCGACGGCTTGACTCGCCCAGCCACGCAATCGTTGCGGCGGCTGCCATCGGCAGTGACGCCGTGCTCGACAACGACGTGCCAATGCACCCAGAGTGGGTTTCACAACTTGAGGAATTGGGAGCTTGGTGGGAAAAGCGACACCAGCTGCGCAACGGTTGGCTGGCGGTGGTGGTCAATGCCACTGGCCTGAACGTGCGCACTGTCGTCGAACAGGCCATGGAGTTATTGGCACGCCTAACTTATCTGCCTGTTTTGCCGACTCTGATCCCGCCGCCGGGTCCCGGTGCTGCGGCTTCCAGGGCATCAGATGGATCGCAATCGATTGATGCCAAATTGTTGGCCCGAATTCGGGCGTTGTTGGCCAAAGCTGAATCCACTGATTTCGTTGAAGAGGCCGACGCGTTTACCGAAAAAGCGCAACAATTGATGACGCGATTTTCAATCGATGTAGCAATGCTGGCTGCCAGCAACCACGGTGCCAGTGCTGGCGCCGCGGCTGTGCGTATTCATCTCGATCCGCCGTACATCGATGCAAAGTCGTCGTTGGTCAATGCGGTGGCTCGTGCCAATCGATGCCGAGTGGTGCTGCAGTCGGATTTCGGGTTTGTCACCGTGTTCGGATTTCCCACTGATCTCGCGGTTGTCGACATGTTGTTTACATCTCTTCTAGCCCAGGCCACTCATGCCATGGTGATCGCTGGTCGCCTTATCAACGAGGCGGGGGTCACCCGCACGAGGTCGTTTCGGAGCACGTTTCTTGTCGCATTCGCTAGCCGGATCGGCGAACGATTGGCCGAGGTTGTGAATGCATCTGCGACGGAAGCCGAAGCCGAGTTTGGTACTGCGTTTGTGGTGGTGTTGCATCAACGTGAAGCCGACGTAGATGAAGCGGTGACACATGCGTTTCCGAAAATGAAAACGGTCAGGCCTCGCATGAGTAACGCTGCGGGGTGGCACGCTGGGCGTGCCGCAGGCGACAAAGCTTCGCTGAATTCTGGCACCGCGATTCGCCGCCCACGCAAGTCCGAGTGACTGGCCAGCGCCGTTAGCGGTCAGCCGTGATAATGGCGTGGACGTGCGGCCAAGCGGCAGCGAACCCGGCGTGAAGTGGGAGTGTTGACACCTCGTCAACCGCCGTCCACATCACGGCGTCGGTTTCAAAGTTCATCGACTCGCCGAATGGCGCGCCTACTTGAATGACGATTGTCGTGTAGGTCCAATCGGTAGCGGGCACGAACTCATAGTCGCCGAGGACAGTATGGTCGTCGGGGGCAAAACCGACTTCTTCGGATGCTTCTCGCAATGCTCCTTGGTACGGCGTTTCACCCTCGTCCAAAGCGCCACCCGCACACGACCATGTGCCTCCCTCGTGGGAAAATTGGGAACGCAGTTGGAGCATCACTCGGTCCACGTTGTCGGCATCGCGCCACACAAAGACAACGCCTGCCGCGCCGTAGACGCCCCACCGCACGTGTCCATCACTGCACCGAATAAAGCCATCACCGGACCGTCGCGCGTTCACCCCGTCGAATGTAGTTGGCGAGAACTTCAGGACGGGCGCTGCGGCTAGCATTCGGCTGGTGAACGGCAAGAAGGTTTCGCCTCAGTGGATCGCAGCCACGGACTGCCACGTGGCCGATCTTAACGATATTTGTTCGATTTCGACGGACATAGCCGACTACCCCAATGCTTCATGTCTGGACAACGGCGTGGTGACGTATGAATCGGCGCATGTCGTGGCGATGGCCGCCACTTACATTGGTCGACGTGCCGTCCAGTCAGAACTCGCGATGGCGCTTGGTGATGGGCCAGGAGTAGTGATTTTCAGGAACGCATTTCCCGATCGCAGTGTGGTGGATCGGGCCACGATCGAGTTTCAGAAAATGGTCGACGATCAACATCATAGTGGTGCACAGTCGGGAGATCATTTCGCCAAGCCGGGAGGCAACGACCGCGTGTGGAATGCCCTCGAACGCCTAGCCGTACAGGCCCCCGAAGTATTTGTGGATTATTACCGCAACGACATTTTGGCGATTGTTTCCGAAGCTTGGTTAGGCCCGAACTATCAAATTACCTCGCAACTAAATGTGGTGAATCCGGGCGGCGAAGCGCAAAAGCCGCATCGCGATTACCACCTTGGATTTCTCACCCAACCTGTTGCCGAGCGATTCCCATCGCAGGTTCACGCGATGAGCCCGCTGCTCACCCTGCAAGGTGCCGTGGCCCACTGCGACATGCCGATTGAGACCGGGCCTACGATGTATTTGCCGCATTCGCACAAGTATTTGTTTGGGTATGTGGCGTGGCGGTTGCCTGAATTCGAAAATTATTTCGCTAAAAACTTTGTTCAGGTTCCACTTCAGAATGGCGATGTGGCCTTCTTCAATCCAGCAGTTCTGCACGGAGCGGGCACCAACCTCACCCCCAATACCCGCCGTATGGCCAACCTCCTTCAAGTGTCGTCCGCGTTCGGAAGGGCGATGGAATCGGTCGACCGCTATCGAATGATCGATGCGATTTATCCAGCGTTGTTGGATGCCCAACAACGAGGATTCACGCCTCGCGATGTCGACAACGTGGTCGCAGCCAGCGCAGAAGGATATGCCTTTCCCACCAACCTGGATTTCGATCCGCCTGTTGGCGGCTTGACGCCAGATGCGCAATCCGATGTTGTGCGGCGCGCCCTTGACCAACGATGGTCACCGGCTGAGTTGGCTGCTGAATTGAACAAGCATCGAGTTCGACGTTTTTCGATGTGAAGCGGCTATCGGCGTGCCTGGCTACCAAAACCATTAACCTGGCACGGTGAATCCCCCTCGCGAAATAACCGATGAACCCGAAGTCCTCACCACGTTTGAGGATCTTGGTCTCCGCAAAGAACTTTTGAGTGCATTGCACACGCTTGGCTACGAAGAACCGACTCCGATCCAGCGCGAGACGATTCCGCTCATGATCGACGGGCGCGATCTGATCGGGCAAGCGGCCACGGGCACTGGCAAAACTGCTGCATTTGCATTGCCGATCTTGCAGCGTTTGCAGCGCTCGACTGGTAAATCCGCTAAGCCAGCGGTGCCAATGGCGTTGGTGCTCGTACCTACTCGTGAGCTGGCGATGCAGGTGTCGGAAGCAATTTACAAATACGGTCGCGACCTCGGCGCCAAGGTGCTGCCGATCTACGGTGGCCAGCCGATTTTTCGTCAACTTAAGGAACTGGCGGCCGGCGTTCACATCGTGGTGGCTACACCCGGCCGGGCGCTCGACCATATTGCTCGCAACACGTTGCCCCTCGATGACATCGAAATTGTGGTGCTCGACGAAGCCGACGAAATGCTCGACATGGGCTTCGCCGACGACATTGAAGCAATCCTCAAAGCCACGCCAAGCGAACGCCAGACCGTGCTGTTTTCGGCCACCATGCCGCCACGCATCAACTCTATTGCCAAACGCCACCTCAATGACCCGCTAAAAATTCAAATTGGTTTGGGTGATTCGAAGCCGGGCAAACAACTGGTCAGGCAGAGCGTGTATATCGTGCAGCGCTCACACAAGCCCGCTGCGTTGGGCCGCATTCTGGATGTTGAATCACCCGTGGCTGCAATCGTGTTTTGCCGTACCCGCACAGAGGTCGACGAGCTCACCGAGACAATGAACGGCCGCGGTTACCGAGCTGAATCGTTGCACGGTGGCATGACCCAAGAGATGCGTGACAAGGTGATGACTCGCTTGCGCAACGGCGTCACCGACCTGTTGGTGGCCACCGATGTGGCTGCTCGCGGTCTCGATATAGAGCAGCTAAGTCACGTGGTCAACTACGACGTGCCGTCTGCTCCTGAGTCGTATGTGCATCGCATTGGTCGCGTTGGACGCGCTGGTCGTTTGGGTGTTGCCATCACGTTGGCGGAGCCCCGCGAGCAACGGCTGCTTGGCAACATCGAGCGCCTCACGAAGCAGAAGATCTCCGTGGAGAAAGTGCCGACGGTTGCCGACCTTCGTAAGCGGCAAATCGAAATCACTATTGGGACCATCAAGGAGGCGCTGGCCGCCGACGACCTTGGTGATTACTCGGGCGTGCTCGATGCGTTGACGGGCGAGCACGACATGGCCGATATCGCGTTGGCTGCTATCAAACTGGCGCATTTGGCCACCGGTGCCACAGTCGACGAGCGCGAGATCCCCGACCCCACGATGTACTCCGATCGCAAGGGGCCAAAGGGCAAGTCGTATGACGACCGGGGTCGTTCAGGGAATAGCGACGACCGGGGTCGCTCCGGTGGAAGTGAAGATCGGGGTCGCTCCGGCGGTAGTGAAGATCGAAAGCCACGCGAGTTTTCGGATCGTGGCCCACGCGATGGAGCCGCACGCCCGCGCCACGAAAACGATGGCGATGTGGCGCGCATTTATATTGCGCTGGGCCGCAAAGACGGCATCCGTCCCAATGACCTTGTGGGGGCGATCGCCAACGAATCCAACCTGTCAGGACGCCAGATTGGCCCCATCAGCATTTCGGATCGGTTCTCCGTTGTCGGCGTGCCGTCAGGTGCTGTCGACACGGTTCTCGATGCGCTCAAGAGCGCCACAATTCGGGGTAAGGCCACCAAGTCCAGACGGTTCTCAGAAGAATAGAGACGCCCGGTTTTCGACCGACGAGCGGCGTTCTGATTCGTCGTGCCATTGCTGAGGGGAATTTTCGCGAGTCGGTTCGTCCACGGAGCGAATGGCGGCAACGTCTCGATCGGCTCAGGGCCAGCCGGGCAATGTTCGCGTGGCATTCGGCGATGGTCATCGGTGAATCGCACCGGCACGGGATTCGGCGCCACATACTGAAATTGGTCGAAGGGATGGCCACCACAGAGTGGTGATACGGGAGTCGATACCTGCACGGTTCATCGTTTGGCGTTCCTCGCGTGGAGCCTTCAGACCTGCCGCCGTACAAGGACTTTCTTCTTCCAGCCCTCCGAGCCGTGCAGGCGTTTGGTGGAACCGCTCATGCCAGGGAGATCACCGCCTGGATTGTGGAGAACATGGCGTTCGATGACGTCGCCGTCTCCGTCGAGTATCCAAACCGGCCGGGCGACTCGATCTTGCTCGATCGTATGGCTTGGGCGCGCTCGTACAACAAGCTCGGAGGGCTCGTCGAGACGCCGCAGCGTGGCCTTTACGTCCTGTCCGCCGACGGCAAGCGCGTGCTCTCCCTGCCCGACGCGGAGGCACGCGACGCAGTCGACGAGATGACCGCCGCGTCCGTAGGGCTCGCGCTCGACAGAAGCCAACAGCGGTGATGATCGACCAGACCGCTCGCCCGCCTGCACGCGCTCACACCCCGGGGTTTCGAGGACTTCGTCGTGTATCTCTTGAAGAGCTACGGAATGGAACTCGTCCGCACTGGTGGCCCAGCTGATGAGGGCGTTGATGCGATCGGGCTCGCTCTCGTCAGCGAAATACTTGCCGACAGGGTCGCCGTACAAATCAAGCGATACAACCTGGAGGGGTCGCGTTCGAACATTGAGCGCAGGGACGTCGCCCTGTTCCAGCGGGACGCCGCGTCAAAGGGAGCCGAGCGGGCGGTCTTTGTGACACTCGGATCGTTTTCGCAAGCGGCACGCAAGGCAGCGACGGACACCACGCCACACGTGAACCTGATTGACGGGCAACGAATATGGGAGCTCGTCGAGGCAAAGGGTTTGGGCTTGCGCACAAAGACAGTTCTTGACACCGCGTGGTTCGACCAGTTCGACTGAGCATGGCTAGGCGCCGATGATGAGCCGAGCTTCACATTGACCCACCTATGTCGTGCAATGGTTCGCTTGTGACTGAACAAACAGCGCGTCGACGGTCCAAACGACCGAATCCGCTAATGGCCATTGGGGGTTGCGCTGGCTGACTCGATTGCGCGCCTGGGTGCCTACCGGCGAGCGGTCGTAGTGTCGCCGACGGGAGGACTGCCCGAATGCGCGGACGTCACGCAACCCGTGTGAGGACGATCGACGAGGCGACTGGATCGTTCGTCGTGTTGCACTTCGCGGCATCCGGCGACGACACGGCGATAATGCCGGTCAACTGGTCCGGGGTGCCGTTCTGCGTATGCGTGACTCGCAACACCATGTGGAAGATGTCGGTGATTTGGCCCGTCACGCCAGAGGCCACCGGGCACGGCTCGGTCGGAGTGGCATCGATGGTCACTTGCTCACCTGAGATCACTGCGCCGACGTCGTACAACCCTTTGGAGCGCATGGTGCAGACGGTGTCGACACAGGCCGTCGTGAAAATGATGTCGAAGTTTCTGACTGTCCCGACCGGGAAGTTGGAGTTGCCATCGGTGAACGTCTGGACTGCGTGATAGGTGGCAGCGAGCGACTTGGCCAGCTGGCTCTCGGGGCTCATGGTGGTGGTCGGGGTCACGGTCGTCGGCGGTGCGCTGCTGGTGGTGACGACCGCGCTCGAGCTGCCACGCGAGCTGGCAACGACCACCCCAGCCGTACCCACCGCGACGACGGCTAAACCGGCGACAGCGTGCCAGGGGCGGAAGCGACGCAGCCGGCGACGGTCGTCGTGGTGCGTGCGCTTCGCATCGCGGCCTCGCTCGCCCCCGTAGCGCCCGCGACTGACGTCGCGTTCCGGTGCCAGCACGTCGCGTCGGCGCGGCGGCGCCGTGCTGACCACCGCGTCAAAAGGAGTTGCCCGGCTCACGCCATTCCCCCACGCATGATCGTGCGCCCGAACTGCCCCGCCAGCCATGCATCGATATGACCCGAGTCGACCGAACGCAGGAAGTCGTCGACGTGCTCGCCGGGCACGCGGATCCAGCGCACGTCGGCGCCCCGTTCGGCACGGAGCACCAATGCGTGCCAGGTGGCGGCGACTGTCGTGAGCACTACCTCCCCTCGATCACGGCGGGCCAGAACCGACGGGGCATACTCTACCCGTGGGTTGGCGGCGACCACGTAGGGCTCGACCGTAGTGACCTCAGATCGCAACGGGTGTCGGCCCTCCACCATCTCGTCAACGAGAGCAACGTCCGCGTGCGGCAGTAGTGCGTCCAATGCGGCGCGAGCGCACGTCCACACCTCCTCAAGTAACTCCTGGGCAGTAATGCTGGAGCCCGATATCGTTTGGAAGACAGTGGCGCGACCGCACTCGTACAGGTCCTGGCCACCGGCGCGGCGGTCGACGTACCAGCCGTAGCGCTGCGGCGACGGCACCACGTGCAGCCGGAGCTCGGGCGGAAGCACCCTGCGCGCCGCGCGCGACCGGGCAGCGCGTTCGCACATTGCGGCCGCCCCGATCGCCAGCACCAGCGCGGCATGAAGCGCCTCGCCATCAATGTGGTCGTATCCAAGCTCAAGGCGCCGGTGCCGCGGTCGGATTAACAGCCCCGGCGAATCCTGACGATCGAATAGCATCAGTGCAGGTGCGAACCGTCGCGCGACGAGCAGTGCGGTCGACCGGCAGGCCTTGTCGGTCACCTCGACGTTCAAATGCGTCGAGTAGCCCTGCAGGCAGACGTCGGCAGGTAGCGCCGAGGTCAGCACGGCATGGCCAGTCGCCGCCGCGTCGACCACTCGACGAAGGCTATCGACGCCGAGACGGCATGGCGGCGTCACGATCTCCGCTTCCATGCCGTCGGCGGTGATGACGCCACCCCATTCTCCCCGCACGGCAAGTGGATCCCCCGGATCGAGCAGAGAGCCATCGAGCGGCAGCGTCGGGATGAGCTGCCGGGCGTCAACCACCTCGGAGCCGCGCAGCAGCCGGTACTCGTGCTCTACGCCGAGCCGCCGATCGCGTGGCGACCGGCGGGATCGAGCTGATCGGGCCGAACGAAGCACGTCAGGCTTGGGGCTCACCATTGGTCGAGTTGTGCGCAGTTGGCGGGGTGGTCTCCGCGCCAGAGCCGACATCGCCGGCGCCGTCAGCCGTAGTCTCGGCGTCGTCGTCGGCGGTGCCGTCACCATGCATACGTCCGCGCGACGTAGTCACCACTTTCTCGGCCACAGCCACTACCGCAACGGTCTTGACGGCCGTGGCGACGTCGGTGCCGAAATCCGCGGCGCCGCGCGCCACAAAAGATGCCGCCTGTTGGGCCACGCCCGGCGATGCGGTGGGCACCATGGAACTAGCAGCGTCCGCAAGCCCCTTCTCTCCCATGTTCGTCCTCCACTCGATCACACGATCACCACACCGTAGCAGCCCGCATCTACGACAAGACGTGAGAGATCGCCGGTAATGGCCACGATTGGCTGAATGGCGTTTACGCGTGGCTATCTGCCGATGGATCGGATCGAGCCGGGCTCGCTTCGAGCCGGCGACGAGTACTCGATCGCCGATCTTGAATTTGCATACCGAACTGCCGATCTCGACGACTTCTCCGACCGCTTCATGGCCAACGGTGTAGCGAGCATCCGTGGAAAATCCGTGCCGGTGGTACGTGTGCAAGTCACTTCCGCGAATGCTGCATAACGATATTTTGGCGACGGCGACCGTACGAGAGTCGCGAACATGTGCAGCGAATCGTGGAGAATCTGGGAGTGAAAATCGATATTGTCATCAATCCAGTTGATCTGTCGCCGCAGCAATTTATTGATGCTGTCGGCCTCGCTGAGGAGGTCGGTTTCGATGGCGTTTGGACCTACGACCATTTGTCAGGCTCTGTGCTTGGTGGCCATTCATCGCTCGATGTGTGGAGCGCTCTCACCATGATTGCCATGTCGACGTCACGTGTCGAATTTGGCCCGTTGGTGATTAACGCAGCGACTCGTCTAGGAGCCCATATTGCAACGGCATCGACCACATTGGCCAACTTGAGCGACGGGCGATTCCTCCTCGGTTTGGGTGCCGGCGCGGGGCCAGAATCCCCGTACTCGCTTGAACTCACCATGCTTGGTGTGGCCACGAGCAGCGCGGCACAACGTCGTCAACAGATGGCCGACACTGTTGGTTATCTCAAAGCGTTGTGGGGTGGCGACACCGCATACGAATCGTCAACAGCCACATTTCGCCAGCCCGTCGGCCTGGCCAATCCATGTCGTGTGCCGCAAATCATTGTCGGTGCCAACGGTCCTCGAATGGCGGCGGTAGCTGGCCGCACGGCAGATGGCGTCAACGTGCATTCGTGGGAACGCGACCTTGAAGGTCTTGTCGAAATTGCTCGTAGGGCTGCACCACTGCCAGATCAATTCAGCGTGACCGTAGAGGCACCGCTAAGCGGCGAGTCGATGATTGCGGGGAGCGAGTGGGGGCAACGTTTGGATCGGCTCAGGGTGAGCCGGGCCATGTTTGCGTGGCACGCTTCGATGGGGATGGACGTCGTCGAAAGATCACGCCCGCACGGCTAACCTGAGGCACTTGAGATAGGGGAGTAATTATGAATTGGGAAACGTTCATCACGTGTGCCGTCACTGGCTCTGGCGACACCACTCGCAAGAGCGAGCACGTACCAGTAACGCCAGAACAGATCGCCAACTCAGCCCTTGATGCCGCTCGAGCAGGAGCGGCCATCGTGCACATACATGTGCGCGACCCTCAAACGGGAGTCGGCTCTCGTGATGTTGGGCTGTACGCAGAAGTTGTCGAACGCATTCGGGCCAGCGATGTCGATGTGGTGATCAATCTCACCGCCGGTATGGGCGGCGATTTGGTGTTGGGTAGCGACGAGAAGCCGCTCCCGCTCGACGAGGTGGGTACCGATATGGCTGGCGCCACCGAGCGGCTCAACCATGTTGAGGCGCTACTCCCCGAAATTTGCACGTTGGACTGCGGCTCGATGAATTTCGGTTCGGGTGGTGATTATGTGATGGTCAATACGCCAGCTGTGTTGCGCACGATGGCTCGTCGCGTTCAGGAATTGGGCGTGCGTCCCGAGCTCGAAGTGTTCGATACCGGCCATCTGATCAGCGTGAAAGAAATGGTCGCTCAGGGTCTTATCGATGATCCCGTAATGATCCAGCTGTGCATGGGAATAGCGTACGGAGCGCCAGATGATCCGCTCACGTTCGCTGCCATGGTCAATGGACTGCCGGCCGGCAGCACGTTCTCGGCATTTTCAATTGGCCGCATGCAGCTGCCGTTCGTGGCCATGGCCGTGATGCACGGTGGCAATGTGCGGGTCGGTCTTGAAGACAACTTGTATTCCGGGCGCGGCCAGCTCGCCACCAACGCCCAGTTGGTCGAAAAAGCAACCAAGATTCTGGACGGCATGAACGTGTCGATCATGGGCCCACAGGCCGTGCGCGAGAAGTTGAAATTGGTGAAGCGCTGATGAATTCTGCTGGTGTCAATACGATTGGTCTTTTGGGGGGCGGTGTAATCGGCGGGGGATGGGCTGCTCGGTTTGCTCTCAACGGCATCGACGTGAAGCTGTACGACCCCGATCCCCAAGCCGAGCGCAAAGTCGCCGAAATGATGGCCAACGCTCGGCAGGCGACGGCGTTGTTGTACACGTCACCGTTGCCAGCAACTGGCGCGGTGACCGTCGTACGTGAAATCGAAGCCGCTTGCGAGGGCGTGGACTTCATTCAGGAATCAGCACCTGAGCGCCTTGAACTCAAGCAATCGATTTTGGCCGCCGCCAGTGAAACCGCCGCTGACCATGTAGTAATCGGCTCGTCCACGTCTGGGTTGCTGCCCAGCGCCATCCAATCGGAGATGACGCATCCCGGTCGGCTGGTGGTCGGCCATCCATTCAATCCGGTGTATTTGTTGCCGCTCGTGGAGGTCGTGGGAGGGTCGCAGACCACGAGTGCCGCGCTCGATAGAGCAGTGGCGGTCTATGCATCAGTCGGCATGAAACCCTTGCGTCTCAACAAAGAAATCGACGGCTTCGTGGCCGACCGATTGCTGGAAGCGTTGTGGCGTGAGGCTTTGTGGTTGGTCAATGACGGTGTAGCGACCGTAGAGCAGATCGACGACGCCATTCGATATGGCGCTGGGCTTCGGTGGAGCTTTATGGGAACATTTTTAACGTACCGAATTGCGGGAGGAGAAGCGGGAATGCGCCACTTCATGGCCCAATTCGGCCCCACCTTGCAATGGCCTTGGACCAAGCTCACTGATGTCCCGGAACTCACTGATGAGCTCCTCGACACACTGTGCGACCAATCCGATACTCAAGCCAATGGTATGGACGTTCGTGATCTGGAACGTCTACGCGACAAGTGTTTAGTGGCCGTGATGAATGGCTTGCGGTCGGTCCCATACGGCGCAGGATTGGTAGTCGACGAGTTCGATAAGCACCTCGGGGCACAAGGCAACTAACAGTGCTAGTGCGAGGCGAGCTCGGCGGCGTCGATCACGGTATCGATGCAGGCGAAATCTTGTGTCGACTCGTGCATATGAGTGATTTACATGTAATGGACACGGTCTCGCCAGCTCGTAGTGAGTGGGTTGAACTCCTCGCCAACGAACCAATTTGGAAGCCGCTCATCCATATGCACCGCCCATACGAGGCGCTCACGTTGCCTGCGTTGGCTGCCCATATTGAGCGCCTCAACGAGTCAGATTTCAATGGGGATATAGGACGTCCGTGCGACCTGGTGATTTCGACTGGCGACAACATTGACAATGCCCAACGCAATGAACTTGATGCCTACCTCGCCGTGATGACGGGGGGCGTCGCCCAGTTTGATGCCCGTGGTGGCGTGCATGACCACCGGATACATTCGTCGCCGGAGTGGCCGTTTTGGCTCCCCGACACCGGTGCCAACGCTGGGCGTTGGCGGGCGAGTTGGCCGGCTGGGCAACCGTTTGTCGAGGCCGCAAGCGAGCCAGTGACGTCGCCTGGAATTCCCGTTCCGTGGACGAGCGTGATTGGTAACCACGACGTGTTGCGCCAAGGAACGGCGATCACCAATGCCGAACTCGAAGCAATTGCTGTGGGCGACCACAAGGGATTTGGTCGGTCGTCAACAGTCGTTGCCGAGGACCCTCTGGCCGAGTTTTTAGACTTCCCCGACCGCTTCTCTGCAGGTCCCGGCAACCCGATTGAGGCGTACCCTGATCGTCGAGCAATTGATGCCCCCGAATGGGTTGCGGCCCACCGGCTGCACGGCGCACGTGGCTACGACCTTGCCTCCTCGGCCCCCGCACCCGGCGATACGATTATCGATCTCGAATACGTCCGGATCGTGATCTTTGACACCAATCACCCACAAGGTGATTTTCAGGGAAGCACCAGCCGCCTCCAGATGGACTGGCTCGAAGCTCGTCTGGATGAGGTGGCCTCGATCCCCGGGCGATTAGCCGTCGTGGCGAGCCACCATGGCAGCGAATCACTCACTAACTCGCGCGGTAACCCTGCCGATCGCGACCTCGCTTATGGTCCGAGCGAGGTGATTTCGCGCTATGGATGCGTCGTAGCGTGGCTGGTTGGGCATCGTCATATCAACGCTGTTGTGCCCCGGCCCACCCCATCGGGCGGTTACTGGGAAATCACCACCTGTTCTGTAATCGACTACCCCAGCCAGATGCGGTCAATCGACGTCAAAATGCATGCAGATGGTTCTATAGAGTTGGCGTGCACCATGGTCGATCACCATGCTCCGGCGGGCTCGTTGGCCGCGCTCCATCGCGAAATTGCCTTCACCAATACGCCAGCTAGGGCTCGTGATCGCATGGCGGGATCGGTCCTCGACACCGACGTGCGGCTGCTGCTACCAGCCCGATAGACGCAACCGGTAAACGAGGCCTAGCAGTACTGGGTGAGGGTGGAGTACGGGTTGTACCAGCCGCCGCCCGGCTCGCCGATTTGGAAATGCAAGTGATACGCGGTGGCGTCGCCGGTGATACCTACCGTGCCAATCACCACTCCAGCATCAACGCGTCCGCCTGTGCCCAAATTTTCGAGATGGGCACCGAAATACACGAGCCCGTCATCGCCCTGAAGCCAATATGTGTTGCCGCCTAGGTCTTCGCTTGCGTACGAAAGTTCTCCCGAGACGGGGGACACTAAGAGTGTGCCTTGTTGGGCCATCATGTCGACGCCGTGATGCTTGCGTCCACCGGGGCGCGGCACACCGAAATCGTCAACAAAGCTCACAGCTCCTTGCACGGGGCATATCCAATCACCGGAGGCGATCGGTGAATTTCCGGCGCCGAAATCGCCTTTCGATAGACGGTCCCGAGCGTCTTGCAGTGCTGCCTCTCGCTGACGTTGGACAGCCGCAGCCTCTTGGCGCTTGGCCTCTGCTTCTTCGAGTAGCGCAAGCTCGCGTTCTACGTTGGCCCGTTTTGTGACGAGGCTCTTGCGCAGTTCGTCGCGCTGCTTACTCGCCGAATCGAGTTGCTTAGCAACAGAGGCGAGATCGCTCAACGTGGCTTTAAATTCGGCAACCGCATCTGTTGTTGTGCCGAGCGCAACAGCGGTCAAGACCGCCACCCGCGCTGATCGGGAGATGTCTTCATCGAACACGCTACTCGAGGCAGGGCGCACATAGCGTTGGACAATGACGCGTTTAGCTTCATCGGCCAATGACTGTTGGCGGGCAATTAATTGCTCGCGTCGAGCGGCCAGATTGTCGATTGAATCGAGTGCGTTCGCAAGTTCGGTTTCGGCGTCGGACAGTGCTTGCGAAGCTTTATTGGCACGGGCCCGAGCGGCGGCGATCTCACCCTCGTCAGCGTGTGCTGCTGGCGTAAATCCAAAAGTGGTGATAACCATCGTGGCCGTCACAAACAGAGCTGCGAAAACAACGTGGGTCCGGTGATTCGGACCTCGTTTGCACATAGCCACCGTCCCACCCTATCGGCGCGCCGCTCGTTGTGCCAGGCAATCGGCACGCTACCGTTCACGGGTGCGAATCGGCTTGGTGTGTCCATACAGCCTCTCGGTACCTGGCGGGGTTCAAGAACAAGTCCTTGGTTTGGCTCGTTCGCTGCAACGACTGGGCCACGATGCCATAGTGCTCGCACCATGTGACGACGACCACTACCCCAATTTTGTGGTGCCCCTTGGCAGGAGCATTCCTACATCCACAAACGGATCGGTCGCTCCACTGGCGCTCAATTTTTCGTCGGTGTGGCGCACGCGAAAAGCCATAAAAAACGGCAAGTTCGATGTGTTGCATCTGCACGAACCGCTGGCCCCTGGAACCACCTTGGCCGCCCTGGTGTTTTCACGATTGCCAAAGGTCGGTACGTTCCATGCGGCAGGTAACAACACGCCGTATCGAATTTTGCACCCGTTTGTGTACCTCTTTGCCAAGCTTGTACACGTCAGAGCCGCCGTGTCGCCTGATGCCCAGGAGCTGGCCCGAAAATATCTTCGGGGCACCTACACGCCGCTGTTTAATGGCATCGAGTTCGACCGTTTTGCCAACGCAACGCCGAGGCCCACCACGAACCCCACGGTGCTATTTTTGGGCCGCCACGAACCTCGAAAGGGGCTCGATGTGTTACTCGACGCGTTTCCGCACCTCCCGGCCAACACCCATCTGTGGGTGGCCGGATACGGCAAACAGACCGACTCGTTGCGCAAAAAAATGGATGCCTTGGAGTGCGGCTCTCGGATTAGTTGGCTGGGTCGGGTGACCGATGAGGAGCGCCTCAGCCTGTTCGCAGGCGCCGATGTGTACTGTGCGCCAAATCTGGGCGGTGAGAGTTTTGGTGTGATATTGCTGGAAGGTATGGCGGCAGGGACGCCGATCGTGGCCAGCGATTTGGGAGCATTTGCCCGGGTGGCGCGAGATGGCGTTGATGCCCTACTCGTGCCAGCTGGGGATGCCACCGCGTTGGCGCTCGGCCTCACTCGAGTGCTGGAAGATTCCGAGTTGGCCGACCGGCTTGTGGCATCAGGGAGGTCTCGGGCCAGAGAGTTCGACATGGACCAGTTGGCCATGAAATACCTCGACCTGTACGACCAAGCCATCAATCGGCGTCATAGACTCTGACCTGTTCGTGCCACACCCTCTTGAGAGTTAAGGATTCTTCATGGGCGTAATCATTGCCATTGCTGTCATCGTGCTGATCGGGCTGTTCCTCGTCATGGCCTACAACGGGCTCATCCGGCTGAAAAACAAGGTCGATGCCGCATGGGCTCAGGTTGAGGTGCAGCTCAAGCGCCGCTACGACCTCATCCCCAACCTGGTCGAGACCGTAAAGGGCTACGCAGCCCATGAAAAGGACACCTTTGAAGCCGTGGTAGCCGCCCGCAATTCGGCAATGACGGCAAGCGGCTCTGGACCGGCCGCACAATCTGGTGCGGAAAATGCGCTGTCGGGCACCCTGAAGAGCCTCTTCGCTCTTTCCGAGGCTTATCCCGACCTCAAGGCCAATACCAACTTCTTGAACTTGCAGGAAGAGCTCACAGCTACCGAAGACAAAATCGCTTATTCACGGCAGTTTTACAACGGCGCGGTGCAGGAACTCAACACTAAAATCCAGGTCTTCCCCACGTCGCTCGTAGCCGGAATGGCGAAGGCCACGGCGAGGGAATATTTCAAGACCGACGAAGCAGAACGCGGGCCTGTGAAGGTCCAGTTCTAGGCTCTCTGTTTCGTGTACGACCAAGTCAATTCCAACAAGCGCCGCTCGGCCCTCCTAACGCTTGGTTTCGTCGCCTTTGTGTTGCTGATCGCTACGGTCGTGCAGTACCTCATGGGTGTCGGTCCCATTGCGTTCGTGATAGCGGCAGTCTTCGCAATCGGCTCGGCATTTTTGAGCTATTGGAAGTCTGATTCCATAGCGCTTGCTATGAGTAGGGCGATACCTGCAGACCCTTCTGAATACCCTCGATTGCACAACCTCGTCGATGGTCTGTGCATTGGGGCAGGCATACCCAAGCCTCGTGTCTTTATTGTGGAAGATTCGGCGCCCAACGCGTTTGCTACCGGTCGAAATCCGGAGCATGGTGCTATTGCGGTCACGACAGGCTTGCTGAATTTGATGAATCGGGTTGAGCTTGAAGGCGTGTTGGCCCACGAGTTGAGCCACATCAAGAATTACGACACGTTGGTCAATACCCTGGCCGTCACGATGGTGGGCATCATTGCCTTGATGAGCGACTTTGCTATCCGCATGATGTGGTGGGGCGGCGGACGCACCAAGCGTGATAACCGCGACAACGACAGTTCGTTCGTGCCGATCGCCATTTTGGGTTTCATACTGTTACTCGTTTCGCCAATCATCGCCAGAGCAATGCAATTCGCCATAAGTCGTCGCCGTGAATCGTTGGCCGACGCCAGTGCGATCGAAATCACTCGGTTCCCTCCAGGGCTTATTTCGGCTCTCGAAAAGCTTCGTGACGACACCACGGTTACGTCGTCTGCGTCACGGGCCACGGCTCACATGTGGATCGAATCGCCTCTTGCACGCGTCGACGAAGAAGGCAAACTTTCTCGCCTCAACCGCTTGTTTGACACCCACCCTCCGTTAGAGGAACGGATCGCTGCGCTGCGAGAGATGTAGATATCTCGAGCGTCGCATAGATCATAAAGGCGCGGCTTCCTGCGCCCCACAGTTAGGAAATATCTTGAACCCTAAAAAGCTTGTACTCATCGCCGCGGTGATTCCATTTGCCATTTCGGCGTGTAGCGGCAGCTCCAAAGCTGTCACCACCACGACGGCGAAGCCCGCAACTACCACGACCACCACGGCGCCAACGACCACGTCGACGGCTTCCTCGACGACCGCGCCGCCAACGACAACGACGGGTGCACCAGCGCCTGTATGGCCCCTTACTGGCCTTCCCGTGAATTTGACCGACATCGGCAACACCGGCCGGCCCGCGATCGTGGCCAAAATTTCGAACGATCAATGCGCATGGCCTCAGGTCGGACTTTCGCAAGCTGATGTCATAACCGAGGAAATTGTGGAAGGCGATATCACTCGTTTCTTTGTGGCATTTCACTCCAAAGACCCGGGCACAATTGGCCCGATCCGTTCCGGACGTGGGACAGATGCTCAATACGTCGAAATGTACACTCGGCCGATTTTCGCGTGGTCAGGTGGCAACCCATCTGTGCAGGGAATAATTCGGGGCACCAACGTGCAAGACCGGGGCGCTGAATCAAACGCATCTGGCTATTTCCGTGCCGGTTCGCGTTGTAACGCCAATACTGAATTTGTGAAAGCTGGCGACCTGTGGTCCCAAGCCGAGAAGGACTCCAAGGCACCGACAGCCATCTTCACCTACGTGGATCCGGGCAAGAAATTGCCGGAAGGCGATGGTGGCCTGCCCGTCAGTAAAGTCGAGGTACAGGTCGGCGGATACACCATCCGCTATGAGTACGACAAGGTCACCAACAGCTATAAGCGGTTCCGCCGCGATGGTGTCGTGCACGAAGACGAGGCCGGAAACGCCATCTCACCAACGACGGTCATTGTGGCCGCAACGCCGTACGCGTATGCCTCCTACGAGCCCAAGAGCCCAGAAGCCGATGGGGTGGGCAGCGGTGACGTGTGGGTCTTCAGCGGAGGGGCAGCGATTCACGGCACATGGACCCGCAAATCAGTCTCGGACCGGTGGCACTTCACCGACCCCAAGGGCAAAGAGATCAAAATTCTTCCAGGACAGGCTCTTGTGGAGTTGACTCGTTCGAATTCCGTGAAGATTGTCGGATAGCAGAGACCTAGACTCAAGCCATGGCTGACGACCAAACCACCGGAACCATTCGCATCAAACGCGGATTGGCTGAAATGCTCAAAGGCGGCGTCATTATGGACGTCGTCACCCCCGACCAAGCGAAGATCGCAGAGGATGCTGGCGCGGTTGCCGTAATGGCCCTCGAGCGAGTGCCCGCCGACATCCGTCGAGATGGCGGCGTAGCGCGCATGAGTGACCCTGAGATGATCGAGGGCATTAAGGCTGTCACCACTATCCCCGTGATGGCGAAGGCCCGCATCGGCCACTTCGTTGAAGCGCAAATATTGCAAGCCTTGGGCGTCGACTATGTCGATGAATCCGAAGTGCTCACGCCCGCCGATGAGACGCATCACATCGACAAGTTCGCGTTCACAGTGCCGTTTGTGTGTGGCGCCACCAACTTGGGCGAAGCGTTGCGTCGCATCAGCGAGGGCGCATGCTTGATCCGCTCCAAAGGTGAAGCCGGCACCGGCAATATCGTGGAGGCTGTTCGTCATCTGCGTTCCATTTTGGGCGACATTCGCAAGATCACTCAGGCCGATGCTGCCGAGTTGTTCGAATGGGCCAAGCGACTGCAGGCGCCGCTGCCGCTAGTTCAAGAAATCGCCGAGACGGGCAAGTTGCAAGTCCCGTTGTTTTGCGCTGGTGGTATTGCTACCCCGGCCGATGCGGCGTTGGCGATGCAACTGGGCGCGGAGGCTGTGTTTGTGGGATCTGGCATCTTCAAAAGCAACGATCCTGCCCCTCGGGCTCGCGCCATTGTGGAGGCCACGACCCATTTTCGCGATGCCGACCTGTTGGCCAAAGTGTCGCGAAATCTGGGTGCCCCAATGACGGGCATTGGTATGGACGACGCCATGAAGTTCGCTGAGCGGGGTTGGTGACTTCCGTCATGCAACCCCCAGGAGCTGGTCACTATGACCAACGCCGCTTTGGCACCACGGATTGGTGTGCTCGCCCTTCAAGGGGCGTTTGACGCCCACGTAGCGATGTTTCGCCGTCTCGATGTTGAGGCAGTGTGCGTACGAACACTCGACCAGCTGGCTCACGTGGACGCCATGGTCTTTCCCGGCGGAGAGTCGTCCACCATGTCGATGTTGCTGGAGTCCTCCGGCATGTTTGACGCCGTAAATGCTCGGCTCCATGACGGCATGCCTGCCTTTGGCACGTGTGCAGGGCTGATTCTTTTGGCCAGCACAGTGTTTGATGGCCGTACCGATCAACGGTTTTTCGGTGCTATCGACATCGCCGCTCGTCGCAACGGATATGGTCGCCAAATCGATTCGTTTGAACAATCCATACCCGTGGCCGGGTTTGGCGAACCGGAATTTCCAGTGGTGTTTATTCGGGCGCCGATCGTCGATTCGGTTGGCCCCGATGTTGACGTGTTGGCATCGTTGAATGGGCACCCTGCGTTGTGCCGCCAGGGCAATGTTTTGGTGGCCGCGTTCCACCCCGAACTGACCGGAGATGTCAGAATCCATCAATTGTTTTTGCGGTATGTAGACGCGCACATAGCCGCAACACATCAGCAATAGCCACAAGGAGTTTGCAGTGTCAGGTCATTCCAAATGGGCAACAATCAAGCACCAAAAAGGGGCAAAGGATAAAGCGCGTGGCAAGCTCTTCGCCAAGCTGATCCGCCAAATTGAAGTGGCAGCGCGGGCAGGTGGAGGGGATATGGAATCCAATGCCACGCTGCGCACCATGTTCACCAAGGCTCGTTCGTCGTCGGTCCCGATTGACACCATTGAAAAGGCCATTAAGCGCGGCACTGGCGAGCTTGAAGGCGTCAATTACGAAATGATTATGTACGAGGGGTACGGCTCCGCTGGGGTGGCCATTTTGGTTGACGTGTTGAGCGACAATCGCAATCGTACTGGTGCCGAAATTCGCAGCATCTTTTCCAAGGCCGGTGGCTCGATGGCTGAGCCGGGTGCGGTGGCATGGCAGTTCAAACGCAGCGGCGTGGTGACAGTGCCTATGACCTTCTCGGAGGATGATGTGATGATGACCGCCATCGAAGCAGGTGCCGATGACATCGACAACGATGGAGAGTTCTGGCGAGTGTTATGCGATCCGTCAGTCACGATGGCGGTCAAGGACGCCTTAGAAGCTGCAGAATTTACCGTTGATTCTGCCGACTTGGCAATGGTGCCATCGAATACGATCGAGGTCGACAACGTGGAGGACGCCAAGAAGATCTTGCGGTTGATGGACCTTCTCGACGATCACGACGATGTGCAAGATGTGTACACCAATTTCGATATTCCGGAGTCAATTCTGGACATGGTGGAGGTTTGAGATGGCAGTAGGAATCGGCGATAAGGCCCCAGAATTCACCTTGCCGGGCACATCAGGTCGCCTGTATTCGCTGGCTGAATACGCAGGTAGCCCAGTTGTGCTGGCATTTTATCCTGGCGACAACACTCCGGTGTGTACCAAGCAACTGTGCAGTTACAACGACAATTTGAGCACGTTTGAATCGGTCGGTGCCCAGGTGCTGGCTATCAGTCCGCAAAGCGTCGACAGCCATGAGGGATTTTCGACCAAACAGGGCGGCTTCAAGTTTCCTCTGCTGGCCGACGAGGACAAGAAGGTGTTCGGGCTGTATGGCTGTTTAGGACCCTTGGGTTTCGCCCGTCGCAGCGCCTTCGTGATCGACGGCTCGGGAATCATCCGATATGTACATCGAGCGGTGGCGGGGTTGACGTTCCGCCCCACCGACGAACTAATTGAAGCAATCCGAAACGCCAAATAGGCGCTATCCCACGTGCCAGGTGCCGGCGCTGCGGAGCAGTGCTCCGAGATCGCCTGGCCCTTTGCGAGCACTGGCTTCTGCAAGCTGGGCTGCCACCGCTCCTGCGTATTCTCGACGTTCCACGGCGCGGAAAACGCCGATTGGAGTGGGGGAGTGAACGTCGTGGCTTAGGCGAGCCAAAGCGAACGCCAGTGACGGGTCTGCCCGTTGCTCATCATGAATAAGTAACGCATCTTCGCCAACATCGGCAATGGACACAATGCGAAGTTGGCCGTCGGAACCCATGACCACGCCCTTGTCGTCATCGGACCCGAATCGAACGGGTTGGCCGTGCTTCAGGTTGATCAACATGTCGGCACGGCGATCTTTCACTAGGAGGTCGTCGAACGCCCCATCATTGAACACATTGCAATTCTGATAAATTTCCACGAATGCTGCACCTTGATGGTCGTGGGCTCGACGAAAGATTTCAGTCATGTGTTTTCGGTCGGTGTCATGGGTGCGAGCCACAAAAGATGCTTCTGCGCCAAGTGCCACCGACAGTGGGTTAAACGGCGCGTCGAGGGAGCCCATGGGCGTTGACTTGGTGACTTTGCCAACCTCGCTTGTCGGCGAAAATTGGCCTTTGGTTAGCCCGTAGATCTGATTGTTGAACATCAAGATGGTGAGGTTCACGTTTCGACGTAGGGCGTGAATGAGATGGTTGCCGCCAATGGATAGCCCGTCACCATCGCCGGTGATAACCCACACATCGAGGTCTGGTCGGGCAAGAGCAACACCGGTGGCGATGGCAGGCGCTCGCCCATGAATGCTGTGCATGCCGTACGTATTCATGTAGTACGGGAATCTGCTCGAACAACCAATACCTGAAATAAAAACGGTGTTGTGAGGGTCGACGCCGAATTCAGGCATGAGAGTTTGGACGGCCTGCAATATGCCGTAGTCGCCACAACCTGGGCACCACCGCACTTCCTGGTCAGACGTCCAATCCTTCTTCGTGGTGAGTGCGACAGTCTCAGTCATGACAGCTCTTTCATGATGGCGGTTTGCAATTCGCGTGCGGTAAATGGCGTGCCCTGCACTTTGCTGAGCGATTGAGCGGGCACCAAAAATTCGGCTCGCAGCAAGCGACATAGCTGGCCGAGGTTCATTTCCGGCACCAGAATTTTCGGATACTTTGCCAGCAACTCGCCCAAGTTGGGAGCGAGCGGGCTCAGGTGAGTGAGGTGGATCCACGCCAGTTTGTGACCATCAGCGCGCACTCGCTTGGCTGCCTCTCCAACTGCGCCCCATGTGGAGCCCCACGAGACCACGCACAATGTGGCATCGGCGTCTCCGACGACCTCTGCGGGCGGGATGTCGTTGGCGATTCCGGCAATTTTTGCGGCCCGAAGGCGCACCATTTTGTCGTGATTGTCGGGCGTGTAGCTGATATTTCCCGATCCGTCCTCTTTCTCGATGCCGCCAACACGATGCATGAGTTTTGGTGTGCCGGGAATGGCCCACGGTCGTGCGAGCGTTTCGGGATCGCGCTTGTAGGGAAAGAAAACCTCTGTGCCGTCGTCGAGCGTGTGGTTCATTTCGGTGGCGAACGGCACGCTGATATCGGGTAAAGAATCCACATCGGGCAGCAGCCATGGCTCTGACCCGTTGGCCAAATATCCATCACTCAACAGCACGACCGGCGTGCGGTATTTGACTGCAATCCGGACGGCCTCGATTGCAGCATGGAAGCATTGACTCGGCGAGTAGGCAGCCACCACGGGAAGGGGTGCTTCTCCGTGGCGACCATAGAGAGCAATGTTGAGATCGGCGGCCTCAGTTTTGGTGGGCAAGCCAGTGGACGGGCCACCGCGTTGGATGTCCACAATGATGAGCGGAAGCTCCAAGCTGATGGCCAACGACATGGTTTCGCTCTTGAGAGCAACGCCAGGACCAGAGGTCGAGGTGATGCCCAGATGGCCAGCAAACGCGGCGCCAAGGGCAGAACCAATGGCGGCAATTTCGTCCTCGGCCTGAAAAGTACGCACGCCAAAATTCTTGTGCTTACTCAACTCGTGCAAGATGTCGCTGGCCGGTGTGATTGGGTATGAGCCGAGCATGATGGGAAGCTTCGCCAATTGCCCGGCAGCAATGAGACCCCACGCCAGTGCGGTGTTGCCGCTGACGTTCGTGTACTCGCCAGCCGGCAATTTGGCAGGGCGCACAATGTATGGGCGAGGGAAAGCGTCGGTGGTCTCGCCGAAGGCGTGCCCCGCCATAAAGGCGGCGCGGTTGGAGTTGCGCACCATTTCGTTTTTGGCGAAGCGATCATCGATCCACTTCAACGTGCCGTCGATGGGTCTGGTGTACAACCACGAAATGAGACCAAGGGCAAAGAAGTTTTTGCTGCGCTCTGCGTCACGCATTTTGATGCCAAGAGGCAGCGTGGCCTCTTTAGTGAGCATCGTCATGGGCACCTTGATGAGGTTGTAACTATCGAGCGAACCGTCCTCAAGCGGGTGCGACGTGTACTCAGCTTTCAATAGATCGCGGGGCTCGAAATTGTCACTGTTCACGATGAGCGTGCCACCCGGCTCAAGGCGGTGAAGGTCGGCCTTCAAGGCGGCGGGGTTCATAGCAACCAACACGCTGGGGGCGTCGCCAGGTGTGGTGATGTCGTGATCGCTGATGTGAACTTGGAAGCTCGACACGCCGTTGACGGTGCCGGCTGGGGCCCGGATCTCGGCGGGGAAATCGGGCAGCGTCGAAAGGTCGTTGCCGAAGGAGGCACTCACACTGGTGAACCGATCGCCAGTGAGTTGCATGCCATCGCCGGAGTCCCCGGCAAATCGTAAAACCACGCGGTGCAATTCCTCGGGCGTTACGCCGTCGTCATGGCCAATAACTACGTCCGTCATCGAAAACCCCCCGGTAACCGATATCTAAGTTGGCCTGAACCTAACAGAGCACAGCGACCAACAATGACGTCGTATAAGAATGTAAAAATGAAATCTCTTGAGTCGGTAACCCTGGTTGGCCAACATGTGCGGCTCGAGCCAATGACGCCCGACCATGCTGCGCAGCTACTGGTTTGCGCAGACCGTGACCGTTCCACGTTCGACTACACCTGGGTGCCGGCCGACGAACGAGACAGTGAGCGGTACGTACACAGCGCATTAAGTGACTGGGAGGCAGGGATATCGCTGCCCTTCGTTACCGTGGCAGCGGCGACGGGCCGCATTGTTGGCAGCACACGGTTTCTCAACATCGAATATTGGCGTAGTGCCCACGCTGGCAACCACGTGACCGACATGCCAGACGCCGCCGAAATCGGCAGCACGTGGCTCGCCAAATCAGCTCAACGATCGCCAATCAACACTGAGGCCAAACTGCTGTTGCTCACTCATGCTTTTGAGGCGTGGGGCGTACAGCGGTTGCAGCTCAAGACCGATGCCCGCAACATGCAATCGCGTGCCGCCATTCTGCGCATTGGGGCACAGTTTGAGGGTGTTTTGCGGTCGAGCATGCCCCGGTATAACGACCTAGGGCCTCGCGATTCGGCCTACTTTTCGATCATGCCCGGTGAGTGGGCGGGCGTGAAACATATGCTCAAGGCGAAGCTCGCAAACGGCTAGGATCGTACTTATGTTCGTACTTGGCATCGATCCCGGACTCACTCGGTGCGGTTATGGCGTGGTCGAGAGGTCGTCGGGGGCAATGAAAGCAGTTGCTGCAGGGGTGATACGCACGTCGAAAGACGACGAACTGCCAGCCCGCCTCGCGGAGTTGCAACTCGAAATTCGCGGCCTGATTTGCGAGTACCGCCCTGCTGTGGTGGCGGTGGAACGAGTGTTTTTTCAGGTCAACGTTCGCACTGCCATGAGCGTTGGCCAGGCCAGTGGAATCGCGCTCGCCGAAGCCGTCAATGCAGGTTGTGCTGTGGCCCAGTACACCCCGAATCAGGTCAAGCAAGCGGTTGCCGGATGGGGTGCTGCATCCAAGGACCAGATGGAGCAAATGGTACGCACACTGTTGAAAATTGATGGGCCTTTGCAGCCAGTCGACGCCGCCGACGCGCTGGCGTTGGCGCTGACTCATTTTGCCCACGCCGGTTTCGGCACGCCAGCAATTTCCCGTACAGTGCGCGCATGATCGGCAGTTTGCGGGGCAGAATTATTGATCGTTTTTCCGACGAGGTGATCATCGAAATAGGGGGGATCGGCTACCGAGTAACGGTCACGCCAAGCACTATTGCTGCCTTCGTACAAGCCGGTTCGGGCGCTGAAGTTTTCATGTTCACCAGTCAAATATTTCGAGAAACCGACCAGGAACTGTACGGTTTTTTGACTCGCGATGAGCGGGTTTGTTTTGAGACATTGCGATCAGTGCACGGCGTTGTCCCTTCGTTGGCACAGGCAATTTTAGGCGTCCATTCCCCGATGGCACTGCGGGAAGCTCTCGCCGAAGACGACATTGCCGCGTTGTGTTTAGTGCCTGGTGTGGGCAAGAAAACGGCAGCCAAATTGTTGATCGATTTGAAAGCTAAATTGGCCGATATCAAGCTCGACGCCGACACCATCGAGATCGCCACCAACGCCGCAACAAGCGGTACTCGGACGGCAACGAAAGCAAGCGGAGGCTCGAAAGCCGAGGTGCGCGAGGCCCTTGGTGCATTGGGGTATTCGATCGAGGAAATTCGGGAGGCCACCTCCGATTTGGCTACCGATGGTGACACGTCGGCCATGTTGCGAGCAGCTCTGCAACGATTGGCTCGATAGCCGTGGCTCGTGACGAAATCCTGTCGGTGGTCGTGACTCCCGCCGACGAAGAAACATCCATAGAAACGTCGTTGCGGCCGAAGTCGTTGGCCGAATTTGTGGGTCAGGCCGAGCTGAAAGAGCACCTCGCTATCATTCTGGAGGCCGCCAAATTGAGGGGTCGGGCGGCCGATCATTTGCTGTTCGCGGGCCCGCCAGGCCTCGGTAAAACGACGCTCAGCAACATCATCGCCACCGAGATGAACGCTGGTCTCCACGTGACCAGTGGCCCTGCTATCGAGCGCGCTGGCGACTTGGCGGCGATCCTCACCAAGCTTGAACCCGGCGATGTGCTGTTCGTGGACGAGATTCATCGCTTGAGCCGAGCAGTGGAAGAAGTTTTGTACCCCGCAATGGAGGATTTCCAACTCGACATCGTGATTGGCAAGGGTCCTGCCGCTCGTTCGATCCGTTTGGAGTTACCCGAATTTACGTTGGTCGGCGCCACCACGCGCACGGGATTGATCACGGGGCCATTGCGTGATCGGTTCGGGCTCGTGGCTCGCCTCGATTACTACACGGCAAGCGATCTCGGGTTGATTGTCGGTCGTGCGGCCACGATCCTTGATGTACAGATCGACGCCGCTGGATCCAGCGAAGTAGCCCGACGAAGCAGAGGCACGCCACGAATCGCTAACCGCTTGTTGCGCCGGGTACGCGACTACGCCGAAGTGCGGGGCAACGGCATCGTGGACGTGGCCACGGCCAAGGCCGGGCTCAAGGTGTTCGGTGTGGACCCGCTAGGTCTCGACAAGGTGGACCGCGCCATTTTGAGTGCCATGTGTGAGCGCTTTGGCGGGGGTCCTGTAGGGCTCACCACTATTGCCATTTCCATTGGCGAACAACCCGAGACCGTTGAAGACGTGTACGAGCCGTTTTTGATTCAATGCGGGTTGTTGATGCGTACGCCCCGCGGCCGGGTGGCCACGCCGGCGGCATGGCAACACATGGGCCTCGACGCGCCGGTCATCGGTGTAGCACCAGTCAATTCACTCTTCGAGTAAGGCTTGTTCGTCGCAGGGCAAGTGCCACGCTACAAATCAGAAGCTGGCAATCCGAGCAACGGTTCGTGCATCGATGCGGCGATAGTGGCATTGAACTCATCGCTGTCCATCGGCGTGTAGTTTTTGGCCGCCTGAATGACCGCTGCGGTGAGGTCGAGGCGGCTGGGGGTGCACACGCCAGTCACACCGGGCACGCTCAACACGAAGCGGACGCTGGTAACTATGGCGTCGAATTCCTCGATGGGCTCGTACCACGGCACGCGCCACGTCCCTGGCTCGGGATCGGTAGCGTAAGGCCGGGCGGCACCGGCTTTGATGGCCAGCACTCCCACATTGCGATCAATGCACAATGTCAACAATGCCTCTGCGTCACGGCGGTACTCGGCATTGCCCCACAAGCGGGCGTTGATAGGAAACATCACAGTGTCGAGGTCGTATCGACGCACAGCTTCTGCTTGTGCCTTGGGCGTTTCAGGGCCGTGGCCAGTAATGCCAACGAATTGGCACAGCCCTTCGCTGCGAGCGGCCAAAATTGCCTCAAATGCGTCGGCCCGAGTTGCCAAATCGGCCATTGAAATCACACCGTGGGCTTGGTACAGGTCGAAATAGTCACATCCCAAAAGTCCAAGCGATTTCTCAAGTTGGGCTCGCACACCTGCGGAGTTTCGACGAGCGGTTTTGCATCCCACGAACAGCCTGTCGCGTACTGCGGGCACGTACGGACCAGCTAATGCCTCGGCTCGTCCGTACGTGGGGGCAATGTCGAGATGATTGACGCCAGCGGCAATTGCGGCGTTGAAGGACTCCTGGGTGGACTGGGGATCGCTTTCCCAATAGGTAGCTCCGCCCAGAACGGCCAGCGTCGAATGGTGGCCTGTGCGACCGTAGGGCCGAGTGGGGAACGACATGGGTGCACCATATCGCCGACCATGAATGATTGCCGTGATGAGCGTCGTGCCGGTAAGACTGTGTTTGGTATGGGCGCAACAATGGACGACTTTGACTACGACTTACCGGAGTCGTTGATAGCCCAAACTCCTATCGAACCTCGCGATTCCGCTCGCATGCTGGTGGCCTTGGATACAACTCTTCCGCCAACTCATTCCCACGTGAGCGACCTTCCATCGTTGTTGAATGCTGGCGACGTGTTGGTGATCAATACCACCAAGGTGCTTCCCGCCCGAATCGCTGTTCTCCGGGAGACAGGCGGCGGGGGAGAGGTATTACTACTAGATCCTGTGGGAGATTGCTGGTGGAATGCGCTGGCCCGGCCCAGCAAAAAGTTGCCCCCTGGCACCTTGGTGATGAGTGCCAACGGTGACCTGCGCATCGAGATGGGCGACGACTTCGGCGACGGTCGTCGACGAGTCAAATTGGAATACGGCCCCGGCGCCATCAGCGACGCCACCTCAGCGAGCACCGCGCTGGCGGCGTCGGGCACTATGCCGTTGCCTCCGTACATTCACGAGCGACTCGACGACCAGAGCCGCTATCAAACGGTGTACGCGCAACAGCCAGGGTCTGCTGCCGCTCCGACTGCGGGGCTCCACTTCACGCCATCGTTGCTCGACGAATTGCGTCGCACGGGAGTTGTTATTGCCGAAGTCGAACTGGTTGTCGGCCTCGACACATTTCGGCCGGTGACTGCTGCCGTGCCGCAGGACCATGTGATCCACACCGAGCGATACCGCGTTCCCGCCGAGACGATCGATGCCTGCCGTACCGCGAAGGCTCATGGCCATCGGGTGATTGCCGTGGGTACTACTACCACTCGGGCCCTAGAATCGGCGGCGGCGACCGGAGAGCTTGACGGGCACACAAACCTGTTTATTCATGGGTCGTACCGCTTCGCCGTCGTCGACATCATGATGACCAATTTCCACCTGCCTCGGAGTTCGCTGCTCCTACTCATCGACGCCTTCGGCGGACCGCGGTGGCGAGATTTGTATTCACTAGCTCAGGCAGAGGGCTATCGATTTTTGTCTTTCGGAGACTGCATGTTGTTAGGACGTCAACCATGACATGGTCACTCACTCAAGAAATTTTGGCCACTGACGGCCAGGCTCGCCGTACCCGAATCACGACAGCTCGGGGCACGTTCACTACGCCGTGTTTCATGCCGGTGGGTACTAGGGGAGCCGTCAAATCGCTTGATGCCGGCGACTTGGCGTTCCTTGGTGCTGAGGTTGTGCTGGGAAATACCTACCACTTGATGTTGCGGCCGGGCGCTGATGTGGTGCTCGATCTGGGGGGGCTGCACGGATTCTCGGGATTCGAAGGCAACATGCTCACCGACTCTGGCGGCTTCCAAGTATTCAGCCTTGACCCGAAGGTCGATGATGACGGAGTCACATTTAAGAGTGTGTACGACGGGTCAGCTCATCGGTTTACGCCAGAACGAGCTGTCGATGTGCAGGCGCTCATTGGGGCCGACATTCAGATGGTGCTCGATGTGTGTGCCCCACTGCCGAGCCCGCCAGAGGCAATCCGGCTGGCGTTGGAACGCACGAGTGCCTGGGCTCGTCGGGCCCGCGATCATTTCGACTACCAGGATGGCACCGTCGTGAAGGACCAAAATCTGTTTGGCATCGTGCAGGGTGGTGTCGACGAAATCATGCGCGCCGAATCGGCACAGCGCACCGTCGACATTGGCTTTGCCGGCTACGGCATCGGCGGGCTGAGCGTGGGCGAGCCTCGCCACGAAATGCTCCCCGCTTTAGAGGCTGCGGTGGCCTATCTGCCGGTCGACAAACCTCGCTATGTGATGGGTTTGGGTGACCCAGTGGGAGTGATTGAGTCGATCGCTCGAGGGGCTGACATGTTCGATTGCGTGGCCCCTACCCGGGTTGCCCGCCACGGCGGAATTATGACCAGCTATGGGAAGCTACATATCAAGAATGCGAAGTACGCCCGCGACACAGGACCACTTGATGACCAGTGCCAATGCTCCGTGTGCGCGAGGTATTCGCGGGGCTATTTGCGCCACCTTATGAACGTGAGCGAACCAACGGCGTTGCGGCTGGCCAGTATCCACAATCTGGCGTTTATGTTCCGACTCATCGATGGAGCGCGGATGGCGATCGAGGCTGGCACGTTTGACGACTACCGCGCCCAGGTTGGCGCCGTGTGGCCGTAACAGGCGTGCACCAATCGTTCATGTCGGTATATCTGGGCCAATTGGGTCCAAACGACTAGGGTTTTCCGGTCGAACTGGTTCGCGGCTCAAGATGTCGCGCCTAAGGAGTAACGCCGTGCAATTTATTCCCCTCATTGCCATCTCAATCGGTCTCTATTTTTTGATGATCCGTCCGCAGCAAAAAAAGTTGAAGGATCAGCGAGCCCTAGTGCAACGCGCTCAGGTCGATGATGAAATCATGATGACCTCAGGGATTTATGGCGTGATTACTGAAATTGACGGTGACGTGGCGTTTGTGGAAATCGCTCCCGATATCGAGATCAAGGTTCAACGGGCAGCAATTTCGAAGGTTGTGTCTCAACAGGCGACGGAAACGACCGATGTAGGTACTACGACTGCTTCGACTCCCGCGAAACCCAAAACCAGCGCACTCAAGGCAGCACTTGAATCAGGACGGCCTGCAGATCAGGCCCCGAAGAAATTTGGATGGGCGAAGAAGTAACGATGCGTAAATCTCTGCTGATCACCTTGGTGATCACCCTCGTCGTGACGTTGAGCGCAATTATTGGCACCATCGCGTCGGGCAACAAACCATTGTTGGGCCTTGATTTGCAGGGCGGCGCCTCTGTGGTGCTGGCTCCCGACAAACCCGTTGATGGCAAAGTGCTCGATACCGCCATCAACATCATTCGCAATCGGGTTGATGGACTTGGCGTTTCCGAACCCGACATCACCAAGGAAGGCAACAACATTCTTATCCAGTTGCCAGGTGTAAAGGATCAACAAAAGGCGCTTGAGCAAGTCGGCACTACTGCAGAACTGCGGTTCCGGCCCGTGCTCCGGCAAGTCCCGGTGACAGCCGATTTCACCCCCGCCACAACGACCACGGTGGCCGGCGCAACAACTACTACGGCAGCCGGGGCTACGACTACCACCGGCGCATCGACTACCACGACGCCCGGCTCTACGACCACAGCGACGACGGCCGCAAGTACCACTACAGCCAGCGGCGTTACCACCACAACCGGCGTGGCTGGCGTCACGACGACCACGGCGGTCGGCGCCACGACTACCACCACGGCGGTTGATACCAGCGTTGTCGTGCCAGCCTCTGAGTGTGCCACTACCCAAGGCTTCAAAATCGCCACCACCACCGCGGCCGAAGATGATCCCACCAAGACAGTGGTATTGCCCCAGCTCGACTCCAAACGCAACATTGTGAGCCGTTATTGCCTCGGTCCGTCACAGCTCGTTGGTAACGCTGTTTCCGATGCGTCAGTGGTGTTCAACAATGGAGCAGAACCCGTTGTCAGCTTGAGCTTCACCAGTGGTGGTCTCACGGCGTTCAACCAGATCGCGTCGACGTGTTTCGCCGGCGGGGCCACCTGTCCGAGCCGGTCAGTGGCCATTGTCCTTGACGGTGTCGTGAAGTCGGCACCGCGCATCCAGCCCGACAAGTCAGCCTTCGAACCCTTTACGTCCAATGGAGTTCAGATTTCTGGTGGTGGCGCTGGTATGACCAGAAGCGAGGCCAACGATCTTGCCTTGGTGCTGAAGTACGGCGCATTGCCAGTGAAGCTCACGCCGCAGTCGGTCACCACCGTGTCGGCAACCCTTGGGAAAGACTCACTGCGGGCAGGCATCATTTCCGGCCTTATTGGGTTGGCACTTGTGGTCGTCTTCATGTTGCTGTACTACCGAATATTGGGCCTCGTGGTGTTGGGCGGGTTGCTTATTTCCAGCTCGCTGCTCTACTCGCTCGTGGTCTATTTCGACGCCACGATGACGCTGTCGGGTATCGCCGGCATCATTGTTTCGATTGGCGTCACTGTCGACTCGTATGTCGTGTATTTTGAAAAATTGAAAGACGAAGTCCGTCTTGGAAAGACCATTCGCAGCAGTGCGGAACGAGGATTCAAATCGGCCTATCGCACTATCATCGCCGCCGACCTGTCGTCGTTTATTGGCGCCGCATTGTTGTATTGGCTCACTGAAGGGTCGGTGCGAGGGTTCGCATTCTTCCTCGGCGTATCCACCCTGCTCGACATGCTCACCGCATTTGTATTCACTCGGCCGCTGGTCATTCTGGTGACCAGAACTAAGGCCTTCGCGAAAGACACGGTTCTTGGAATTCCAGTCGTCCAAGCTCAACGCGTGGCAGGAGCAACACGATGACCGATACACAAATTACTACCCCGGATTCGTCGCTGCGTCACCGTCTGTATCACGGCGAAACCACGTTTGACTTCGTCGGCAAACGCAACATCGGTTTCCTGGTTTCGGGAATCGCAGTACTTATAAGCATTGTTTCACTATTGATCAGCGGCCTGAATCTGGGTATTGAGTTTAAGGGTGGTGTGGTGTGGGAGTTCGCTAGCAAGGACCTCTCTGTCACCGCCGTCCAAGACACCATGAAGGCCAACGGCCTTACCGAAGCCAGCGTGCAAACGGTCACCAATCAAGATTCCGGTGCTCGCCGAATTCGCGTCAAAGTGGGCCCCCAGGACGAAGCAAAAATTCTGGCCATTACGGCCGTTCTGCAAAAGCAGGCAGGTGATCCGGCTACGTTCCCCGTCGACCGAAATTCGATTGGACCGAGCTGGGGCAAGCAGATCACTGACAAGGCTGTCAAGGCTCTGATCTACTTCTTCATTGCCATCACGGCCTACATTTCGTTGCGATTCGAGTGGCGCATGGCTGTTGCCGCGCTGCTGGCCATGGTGCACGACGTCGGCATCTCGGTGGGCGTGTATTCAGTGTTCGGATTTTCGGTGAGCCCGGCCACGGTCATCGCTTTTCTCACTATTTTGGGTTTCTCCTTATACGACACCATCGTGGTGTTTGACAAAGTGCATGAGAACACCAAACGGGTGGGCGGCGCTGCCCGCTTCACTTATGGCGACATGGTCAACTTGTCGATGAACCAAGTGTTGATGCGTTCCATAAACACCACACTGAGCGCCATCTTGCCGGTGCTTAGCTTGCTCGTCGTGGGTGCTGGAATCATGGGTGCTAGTGCACTGCAAGACTTTGCCTTGGCCCTGCTCGTTGGTTTGATCACTGGCTCGTACTCGTCGATTTTCATCGCCACCCCGGTGTTGGCCGTGCTCAAGGAACGCGAGCCTCGCTACCGGGCGTTGGCCCAAGCGCGCAAGGGTCTTGATGTTTCAGTAGCTGCTGGCATGGCCATGGCATCTGGTGCGTCAAGCGCTTCGGTCAAGAACACGATGGGCGCCGATGGCGTCGCTCGCACTGTGGCTTCAACAGCGACGCCGATTCCTCCCCGTCCCCGCAAGAAGGGCCGCACTCGCTGACCGATTGAACAAGGCGGCTAAGGTCGGCAGATGTCCGATTCTCGCCTTGATCTCTCCCATTTTTTGCGAGACGTAGTCGACTTTCCCAAGCCGGGTGTGGTGTTCAAGGACATCACCCCACTGCTGGGCGACCACAGTGCCTTTACTGATGCTGTAAATCAACTGGCGGAACCGTATCGTGACGCCAAAATTACACACGTGGTGGGCATAGAAGCTCGTGGATTCATTGTGGCTGCGCCAGTAGCCCTGGCCCTGGGAGCCGGCTTCGTGCCGGTACGCAAGCCAGGCAAACTTCCTTTCACTATCGAACGGGAAACGTATGCGCTCGAGTACGGCACCGACACGTTGGAAATTCATGCCGACGCGTTTGCCAGCGGCAGCCAGCCAGCGCGGGTACTTATCGTGGACGATGTGTTGGCCACCGGAGGGACCGCTAAGGCTGCCGTCGATCTCGTGCGCCGTTTGGGCGTCGAAGTAGTGGGCACCAGCTTCCTTATCGAGCTCACATTTCTGTCTGGCCGTGGCACACTGGGTGCTGTGCCGATTCATTCACTCATTGAGGTCGCTGGTAACTGATGGCCTCGGCAACTGTCGACCGGGTACTGCCATGGCGTAGAAGTGGTGTGCCTACCGACGAGATCGCCCCCGTGTTGAGCGCCTATCGGGCCAGGCATCCCAAGGCGAGTACCACCATGATTGCCAAAGCGTACGACATGGCCGCTGAGGCTCATTCCGGGCAAATGCGAAATAGCGGAGAGGGATACATCCACCATCCGTTGGCTGTGGCTCGGATCGTGGCCGAACTTGGCCTTGACGACATCACCATTGCCGCCGCGCTCTTACATGACGCCGTCGAAGACACTGGAGTAACGCTCGACGACGTGCGTAAAGCGTTGCATGCCGATGTGGCGCTTATAGTGGACGGCGTCACAAAACTGGAACGAATTCATTTCGATTCCAAGGAAGCCCAGCATGCAGCCACCATGCGAAAGCTCTTGGTGGCTATTGCCAAAGACCTCCGAGTGTTGATTATCAAGCTGGCCGACCGGTTGCACAACATGCGCACTATCGGCGGAATGGCCCCTGCCAAGCAACGCCGTATCGCCCAAGAGACCATGGAGATTTACGCTCCACTTGCTCACCGATTGGGCATGCAAGAAATCAAGTGCCAACTTGAAGATTTGGCGTTCGCCTCATTGCATCCGCGGCGCTACGCCGAAATTAGCCAGATGGTGACTACTCGTTTGCCAGAACGCGAACGGATTATCGATGACGTCACCACGAAGGTAAAGGCTCGCCTGGTGGAGCTACAGATTTCCGCCGATGTGTCTGGGCGTCCGAAACATCTGTGGAGCATCTACGAAAAGATGGTCATCAAGGGTCGCGAGTTCGGCGACATTTTTGATCTCATTGCGATCCGCGTGATTGTGGATTCTGTGAAGGATTGCTACGGCGCTTTGGGTTCTATCCACGCTCTTTGGCGGCCGGTGCAAGGGCGTTTCAAGGACTACATCGCGATGCCCAAATTCAACCTGTATCAATCTCTGCACACCACAGTTGTAGGTCCAAACGGCAAGCCCATTGAAGTCCAGATCCGGACCAAAGAAATGCATTCACGTGCTGAGCATGGCGTGGCTTCGCACTGGGCATACAAGGCTTCTGGCTCCGGCTCTAACGACGACATGGTGTGGCTCAATCGAATTATTGATTGGCAAGCCGAAACTCAAGACCCCGCCGAATTCATGGCCGCCCTCAAGACTGATCTTGAGCAAGACGAGGTCTTTGTCTTTACTCCCAACGGATCAGTCATTACCTTGCCGCTTGGGGCTACGCCTGTCGATTTTGCATACGCCATTCACACCGAAATTGGGCACACATGTATCGGGGCGCGTGTCACGGGACGATTAATGCCGCTCGACACCAAGCTCAGCTCTGGTGACTCTGTCGAAATTTTTACATCGAAAGTTGGTGGCGCAGGGCCGTCGATGGAATGGCTGGATTCGGCGGTTACACCAAAAGCGCGTAACAAAATCAAACAGTGGTTCAGTCGCGAAAAGCGGGAAGACACACGCGACACCGGGCATGAAGATTTGATGGCAGCATTACGGGCACAAGGCCTTCCGCCCAACGAATTGGATGGCTCCGACACGCTAAAGATTGTTGCCAAACAGATGCATTACGACGACTTAGAAACGTTGTATATCGCTATTGGTGAAGGTCACCTTGGCGCAGAGGTTGTGGCCCACAGAGTCGGCAATTATCTCCATGAGGCCGCGGCCGAAGAACAAATTTCATCTGGCGTACAATCCCACAAGCGCGGTCGGCGCGGGGAGAACGTCGGCATTCACGTCGAGGGTTTGGAAGACGTCATGATTCGCCTGAGCCGGTGCTGCACGCCGGTGCCGGGCGACGAGATTATTGGCTTTGTGACGCGCGGGCGGGGCTTGTCTGTGCATCGAACCGACTGCGCCAATGCCACGTCATTGGCCGGCGGCGCCGGCGATCGAGTCGTGGAAGTCGAATGGGATCGGGATTCGCACGGGACGTTTGTTGCCTCGATCGAAGTGAAAGCGCTTGATCGTTCGCACCTACTACGCGATGTGGCCAACTCTTTGAGCGACCATCACGTGAACATCGTGGGGTGTTCCACGTTTACGGGCAACGACCGAATTGCGGTGATGCGATTCGATTTCGAACTTGGTGATCCAAGCCATTTGGCGTCGGTGATCTCGCTCGTCAAACGTATCGATGCCGTGTATGACGCTTATCGGGTACTGCCGGGCAAAGCCACCGTCCACGGCCATAGCTAGGCAGTTCTAGTGTCCGCCGTCGCTAGCGAAGCGCGAGGGTGATCGATTCCCAACCTTCGAGTTGGTGACGATCCTGAACGCACAAGCTGGGGTACCAATCGGCCACGGTTTCCCATTGGCCCACAAGTAGCCCGCTGGCTACGAGAATGGAATTCGGAGCCATCGATTCGGTGATCAGGGGAGCCAATTCCCGCAAAATCGGGGCCAATAAATTGGCCAAGACGAGGTTGTAGGTGGCCGATGTGGCAGGCCATTCGAGCGACGCCGCGAAGCGGTCATCCATGTCGTTGAGAACTGCATTTTCGTGGGTGGCAATCATGGCGTCGGATTCAATGTCGATTCCTATTGCCGTTCGTGCACCGAGTAGGAGAGCACCAATACCCAATATCCCTGACCCGCACCCCACGTCGAGCACCGAATCGCCAGGCACGACCAGACGGTCAACATCGGCCAACACCAGCCTCGTGGTCGGGTGGTCGAATCCGAACGCCCGCCGAGGGTCGATCAGCAAGACAGTGGCTGACGTCGACGGCGAAAGGATCCACGAGGGCCATACCGTCAAGCGCCCGACGTTGTATGGCTGTGCGTGGGCTCGCCACTGATCCATCCATGAGTCGTCGGTGATTGTGGTGAGTACGCCTCCGAGGCCAAACGGTGATGGATCATCCACAAAACTGGCCCGCAATGTGACGTATCCAGGGCCTGTGGAAACCTCTTCGATCGCTTCACAGCCCGCGATCCACATTCGGTCGCTCACCGATTCAGTGTCGGCCTCTCCGCAATCTACCTCGACGATGTACCGCAAATATTCGCTCAGGATGAGCTCTGCTACACGAGCGCTTTAATGACGAACATGGCGCCGATGGCCACGGCGATCAGCAATGGAATAGCCCATTGCAACATCGAATTGCGTTTCGCTACGGGGTCGGGAAGCGTGGCTGTGATGGCGGCAGCCGTCGACGCATCGGCGCCAGGCACCTGGCTGAGCAAGTGGTGAACCCACTCGAAGTCACCGACCGCGATCCGGCGGCCCAATTCTGCGTAGTTGTCGGCACCCACGTGGTCGGCGGCAAAACTGAGCGAACCGGCCGCATATTGCTTCTGTAGCCACGGCAAATCGAGGGCGCGAATGTGATCGAAGAGCGAGTCGGGCGAACCAATCATTCGCATAGTCTCGCCGATTCGAGCCCGTCAAACGCAAATGGTCGTAGGGCTGCACGAGCGGCCCAGTAACCTGGGGCGATATGGCCGTGTTTCAAGCCGCCCCCGGCACCCGCGACATTCTCGATCCTCAAAGCGCCCGCTGGCGCGCCTTGATCGACGTCTTCGCCCAGGTCGCCGGATCGGCGGGCTTCGGCGAGATTCGGACGCCACTGTTTGAAGACCTCGGAGTGTTCCTGCGTTTGGGTGAATCCAGCGACGTTGTTACCAAGCAGATGTACGACTTCGAAGACAAGGGCGGTCGTCGAATCACGCTGCGCCCCGAGTTCACGGCCGGCATGATTCGGGCGTTCGTGCAACACAACCCGGCGCTGCCGTGGAAGGCGTGGGCAGAGGGATCGGTATTTCGATACGAGAAGCCGCAAAAGGGTCGCTATCGCCAGTTCAATCAAGTCGACGTGGAAGTACTCGGAACTGCCGACCCGATGATCGACGTGGAAGTGATTGCCTTGGGATGGCAGTTCTACCGGGCCATTGGGCTGACCAACGTGCGCCTGGTGATCAACTCGCTTGGCGACGCCCAGTGCCGTCCCGTGTATCTGGCGGCGCTCACCGAGTATTTCACGGCACACCTGGGTGAATTGAGTGAAGAGGGTCGCGCCACGCTGGCACTCAATCCGCTTCGAGTCCTCGATTCGAAACGCGACCAAGACGTGGCCGTGGTGGTCAATGCTCCCACCATGCTGGATTCGCTATCGGAGGAAGCGCGTGCCCATTTCGACGCCGTTCGAGCAGGCCTGACTGCGCTCGATATCCCGTTTGAGATAGATACCCGCTTGGTGCGCGGGCTCGACTATTACCGGTACACGTTGTTTGAGTTCGTGGCCGATTCGTTGGATTCTGCCCAAAATGCCATCGGTGGTGGCGGCCGATACGACGGTCTCGTGGCCGAATTGGGCGGCGATGATGTGCCCGGCGTGGGCTTCGGTTTGGGTGTCGATCGTATTCTGATGGCATGCGACGCGGAGGGCGTTTTTGATGCACCTGACCGTTCGGCAGATGTGTTCGTGGTGGATACCACCGGCGGGCTTGAAGCACTCAAACTGTGTTCCCAATTGCAATCGGCAGGGGTGCGGGCCACCCGCGCCTACGACAACAGGTCGATGAAAAGCCAAATGAAAGCCGCCGATCGTTCGGGCGCCCGGTTGGCTTTGCTCGTGGGATCCAATGAGCTCGCTGATGGCGTCGTCACCATGCGACCGATGAGAGGTCATTCCATCGGCGATCCGGTAGGCGAAACCAATGCTGTACAACGGGCCGTGGCCCGAGAACAAATTCTGATTGAAGTGGAGAAATTTCTGCAATGAGTATGCGTACTGATTATTCGGGTCGTCTCACGTCGGCTGATATTGGCCGCACGGTGTCGCTGTGCGGGTGGGTGTCGCGGCGTCGCGAACACGGAGAACATCTGGCTTTCGTGGACGTTCGTGACTACACGGGCATCGTGCAATGTGTTGTCGACAATGCGGTGGATGTGCGCAGCGAGTACGTGGTGCGCATTACTGGCACTGTGGCTGCTCGCCCAGAAGGCACCGTGAACGCCGGCCTGCCGACGGGGAAAATCGAAGTGCAAGATTGCGTTGTGGAGGTGTTGAGATCTGCTGAGCCGCCGCCATTCCCTGTGGATTCCCGCGCCGACGACGTGGACGAAAATTTGCGTCTGAAGTTCCGTTATTTGGATATCCGTCGCGAGCGTATGCAACGCAATTTGCGACTCCGGTCCAAGGTCAACTCTGCCATTCGTACAGCCATGGAACGCCAGGGCTTCGTCGAAGTGGAGACGCCCACCCTGGTGCCAAGCACTCCAGAAGGCGCCCGCGAATTCATCGTGCCGTCACGCCAACAGCCGGGCTCTTTTTACGCGTTGCCGCAATCACCGCAACTGTTTAAGCAACTGTTGATGGTGGCCGGCATCGACCGCTACTACCAGTTGGCCCGATGCTTACGCGATGAAGATTTACGTGCCGATCGCCAGTATGAATTCACCCAGCTCGATGCCGAGATGTCGTTTGTGGATGAAGACGACGTGTTCGCCGCCATTGGTGAAGCAGTGCTCGATGCCGCACAGGCCGCTACGGGTGTGCGCCCCGGTGTGATTCCCCGCATCACCTGGCATGACGCTATGAATCGTTTCGGCGTCGACAAACCCGATCTCCGTTTCGCGATGGAACTACACGAACTCACACCGATTTTCTCTGCCACCGAATTCAAAGCCTTCGCCGGAGCAGAATCGATCAAGGGCATCTGTGCTACCGGCAGAGCAGAAGACTTCGGTCGCAACAAACTTGATGGCATGACGGATAAAGCCAAGAAGATGGGTGCCAATGGCTTGGTGTGGCTCAAGGTAACCGCCGATGGCACGCTCGAGTCTCCAGTAGCCAAGTTCCTCTCGCCCGCAGAATCGACCGCCCTGGTGGCCGAGTTTGATGCTCAGGCTGGCGATCTGATTCTCATAGTGGCCGATGAATGGATGACCACCTGTGAAGTGCTCGGCCAACTCCGTAACGACCTCGGCCGCCCCCCGGTGTATGAGGGCCCATACGAGTATGTGTGGGTCGTCGACTTTCCGATGTTCGTGGGGCGAGACGCCGTCACCGGGGTTCCGAAGCCTGGTCATCATCCGTTCACCCAGCCGCACTCCGACGACATCGACCGGCTCGAAACCGATCCCATGTCGGTCCGCAGTCGTGCCTACGATTTGGTGCTCAACGGTTGGGAATTGGGCTCCGGCTCGATCAGAATTCACGAACACGAAATGCAACAACGGGTCTTCAATCTGCTTGGCATCACTCCTGAAATGGCCCAGAAGAAGTTTGGTTTCTTCCTGAATCCGTTCAAGTATGGAGCACCTCCCCACGGCGGTTTCGCGTTCGGCATCGATCGTCTGGTGGCTATCTTGGCGGGCGAAGAAAACATCCGCCAGGTCATAGCGTTCCCCAAAACGCAGACGGGCATGGATCCCATGACTGAAGCGCCGACACCAGTGGCCGATAGTCAACTCATCGAGCTTGGTATTCGGGTCCTGCCGCCCAAAATCAGTTAGCAGGCGTCGTGGATCTGTTTGCCAGTGCTGCCGAGCAACGGCTCAAAGCGCAAGCCCCGCTGGCGGCTCGGCTTCGGCCGCGTACGCTCGACGAGGTAGTAGGCCAGGAGCATGTGCTCGGCCCCGGCAAACCATTGCGAAAACTCATCGAAGCCGATCGACTGCAGAGCGTTATTTTGTGGGGTCCGCCCGGCGTTGGTAAAACGAGTTTAAGTCAGCTCATTGCTAACCACACCAAGAAGCATTTCGTGCAGTTGTCGGCCGTCAACGCCACCGTAAAAGACGTGCGAGAGGAAATCGAAGGCGCCCGCATGCGTCTTGGGCAACATCAGCGGGGCACGATTCTTTTCCTCGACGAAGTACACCGATTCAACAAAGCGCAACAAGATGCCTTGCTGCCGGCCGTGGAGGAGGGCTTGCTCACGCTCATTGGCGCCACCACCGAGAATCCGTATTTCGAAGTAAATCCGCCCCTCCTGAGTCGGTCCACATTGTTTCGCTTGGAGTTGCTGAGCCATGAGGCCACCGAGGTGTTGTTGCGGCGAGGGTTGCAGGCGGAGGGCACTACGGGTTCCGATGATGCGGTGGCCTTTCTGGCCGAGCGGGCCGACGGTGACGGACGTCAAGCTCTCACGGCACTCGAGGTGGCGGTGGCGTTGGCTCATCCCGGGCCTGTCGATCTGAGTCATGCCGAAGCAGCAATGAGCATGAAGGTCATTCGCTACGGACGTGATGATCACTACGACGTGATTTCTGCGTTCATCAAGAGCATTCGGGGCTCAGATGCCGACGCCGGTTTGTACTGGTTGGCTGTGATGCTCGAAGCCGGCGAAGACGCTCGATTTATCGCCCGTCGATTGGTTATTTTGGCCAGTGAAGATGTGGGCATGGCCGATCCCAATGGGCTGGTGGTGGCCTCTGCTGGTGCCCAGGCTTTGGAGTTCGTTGGCCTACCCGAAGCGCAACTGAACCTGGCTCAAGTGGTGGTGTACTTGGCAAACGCGCCAAAGTCGAACCGTACCGCGCTGGGGATTTGGAACGCTAGAGCATGGGTGCGGGAACATCCTCGGGGCGAGGTTCCAATGCACTTGCGTGACGCCCATTACAAGGGTGCTGCCAAGCTCGGCCACGGCAAGGGTTACGACTACCCGCACGACTCGCCGGACGGTTGGGTCGACCAGAAATACCTACCGGAGGGCATTCCGAAATTTTACGCGCCCAGTGCCAATGGTGCCGAGGGCAATATGATGGGCACCCATGAGAGCAGCTGACTTCGCGGCCATCACTGTGGCCATCGTGGCCACCATTGCTGCCACCCTCACGTTGGTGGTCCTTTTGCAGGTCAGCAAAGCCCTGCGAGCTGTGAAGCAGGAGCTGTCTGGAATTCCTGTCGTTCTGGCCGAGCTGCGAGATGCGGTGGCGCAATCGCAGGCGCAGGTAGGCCGGGTCGACGCATTGGTAGGCACGGCAGAGGCCATTAGCGCCCGCATCGATTCGGCGTCTCGTGTCACGCAGGTGGCCTTGAGCGCCCCTGTGATCAAGGTGGCCTCGTTCGCAAGCGGCACTAAAGCAGCGGCCCGAAAACTCCGGCGTGTAGAGGCATGATTCGGCGAATTTTCTGGGTCGGACTCGGTGCGATTGGTGCCGTGAGCGGGAACCGATTTGTTAAACGCAAAGTGGCGGTTGTGCAAGCAAAATTGACGCCATCCAACGTTGCTACCCAAGCAGTGACGAAGGTGCGTAAGCAGGGTGATCGAGTTCGTGATGCGCTCCAAATCGGACGCGATACTGCAGCCGCTAAGCAGATCGAAATGCGCGGCAAAATTCACTGACCGTCGGCTTAGGCCGTTTCGGTAGCATGGGGGCATCATGCAAGCCAACCAGCTCCGTCGCGCCTATACCGACTTTTTTTCTCAACGAGGTCATACGGTGGTGCCATCGGCCAGCCTGATCCCTCACGATCCCACAGTATTGTTCACCGTGGCCGGTATGGTGCCGTTCAAGCCCTATTTCGTGGGCGATGAAACCCCGCCCTACAAGCGTGCCGTGAGCGTCCAAAAGAGTGCCCGTGCCGGTGGCAAACACAACGATCTCGATGACGTGGGTCGTACAAAACGGCACTTAGTGTTCTTCGAAATGATGGGCAACTTCAGTTTCGGTGACTACTTCAAGTCGGAGGCCATTCCGTGGAGTTGGGACCTCGTCACCAACACTTTTGGGCTCGATGGCGACCGCATTTGGGTGACTGTTCATGAGAGTGACGATGAGGCCGAAGCGATTTGGCACGAGCAGGTCGGCGTACCCATGGCCCGCATTCAACGGTTGGGCGACGAGGACAACTTTTGGCAGATGGGCGACACCGGGCCATGCGGACCGTGCTCTGAATTGCACATCGATCGGGGCGCCGCTTTCGGTCCTGAAGGCGGGCCTCGCAACGATCCCCAAGGTGACCGGTTCATGGAATTTTGGAACCTCGTGTTCATGCAGTTCAACCAGGCTCCCGATGGCAGTCGTACACCGCTCCCTAAACCATCAATCGATACCGGTGCCGGGCTGGAACGTATTTTGGCGTTGCTCCAAGGTGTCGATTCGGTATGGGAAACCGACTTGATGATGCCGCTCATCGACCAGGGTCAATCGCTCACTGGCAAGACGTATCGCGTGGGCGATTACGAACATCGCGAAAGTTTCAGCCTGCGGGTGTTGGCCGAACATGCGCGCAGCGCGGCCATGTTGGTCAACGACGGCGTATTCCCCAGCAACGAAGGCAGGGGTTATGTTCTGCGCCGAATTATCCGCCGCGCCGTGCGCCACGCCTATTTGTTGGGCACCGAAAAATTGGTCATGCCGTCGCTCGTGGAGACAGCGATCGGCGTTATGGCCGAGGCGTATCCCGATGTGGCCCGGCAACGCGATTTCATCGTGAACGTGATTGGTCGCGAAGAAGACCGGTTTCGGCACACGCTGAAAACAGGTCTTGGTATTCTCGATGCGGAACTCGACGCTTCCAGCGCCCTGAGCGGCAGTGCGGCGTTCAAGCTCCACGACACGTACGGCTTTCCGTTGGAGGTCACAGAAGAAATCGTGGCTGAGCGGGGTCTGACCGTGGATCGGGCTGGCTTCGACATCGAAATGTCTGAGCAGCGCCGGCGCGCCAAGGACGCTCGCAAGGCCAAGGGGCCAGGGCTCAATGTGGATGAATACCGTTCGCTGAGTGAGACGTACGGCCCTACCGAGTTTGTCGGTCGCACGGAAACGACGACCGAATCAACAGTGCTGGCCGTTGTTGAAACCGATGGCGATCTTGTTGAAATCGTTCTGAATTGCACGCCGTTTTACGCAGAATCAGGTGGCCAGACCGGCGACACGGGCACCATTTCTACCAACACGGGCGTGGCCCATGTGATCGATACGTCATATGCCGTGCCCGGATTGGTGCGCCACATTGGGCGTATTGCCGCCGGCGAAATTTTGGTTGCCGATACGGTGACGGCGGCCATTGATGCCGAGCGCCGAAACGCCATCAAACGCAATCACACAGGTACCCACATTTTGCATTGGGCGTTGCGTGAGGTACTGGGCGATCATGTCAAGCAAGCAGGTTCGCTTGTGGAGGCCGATCGATTGCGGTTCGACTTCAGTCATTACGAGGCGCTCACTGCTCCCCAGATCTCTGCCATTGAGGACTTGGCTAACAACGCCGTGCTTGCGAATCCAATCGTGACTCACAAAGAGATGACCAAAGATGAGGCAGAGGAGCTTGGCGCGGTGGCGTTCTTTGGCGACAAATACGGTGATCTGGTTCGGGTGCTTAGCGCCGGCCCCTCGCTTGAATTTTGTGGTGGAACGCATGTGGGTGCGCTTGGCGATATCGGCATGATCAAGATCGTGAGCGAAGGCTCGATCGGCTCGAACTTGCGTCGCATTGAGGCCACTACAGGTCTTGGCACATTGGCCCGGCTACGTCACAGCGATGCCACCTTGGCCGCAATGAGCTCCCAGCTCAACGCCAAGCCAGGCGACGAACTCGATACGTTGAGCCGCCGCTTGGAGGAGATCAAGTCTCTTAAGGGCGAAGTCGTTGGCCTACGCAAGCAACTAGCTGGATCGGGGGCTGCCGATCTGGTCGCTAAGGCCACCAACGGCGTCGTTGTCGAACGCGTCGACGCCATGGATCGCGACGATCTCCGAGACCTTGCCGTGGCGGTCCGAGACCATGCCGGGATCACTGCCGTGGTTCTTATCGGAGCTCCATTGTCGGGTGGCGTGGCACTTGTCGGTGCTACCCGAAAAGGCGCCGGTTTTGTGGCTAGCGACCTCATCGCGGCGGCGGCAAAACTGTGTGGCGGAGGCGGTGGCAAATCGCCTGATCTCGCCGTGGCTGGTGGTCGTCATCCAGAACATATCGATGAAGCGTTGGCGCTGGCGAGGGCTGCTGCGGGATTGGCATAGCGCTTTTGTGGGCGACCTGCCGTCGCCCGACGCGTGTTGCCGAATAGCGTGCACGATGTGAAGCGCCCTGGCCGTGTGATTGGTGTGGATTTGGGCACCAAGCGAATTGGTATTGCTACCAGCGACACAAGCGGTACGTTGGCGTCACCACTCACCGTTTTATTGCGGTCGGGAAATCAACAACGTGATCACCGTGCCATCAACGACTTGGTGGTCGAGTACGAGGCCGAACAAGTAATCGTGGGCCTTCCACTGAGTCTTGATGGTTCTGTAGGCCGGGCAGCTCAAAGCGCTCTCGACGAAATTAGGCAGATGGCCAAGTCGATTTCGGTGCCCATTCAGGCGTGGGATGAGCGACTGTCCACGGTGACGGCGCACGAGAAATTGATGGAGCAACGTATGCGTGCTGAGGCGCGGCGGCGCATCGTCGACAAGATCGCAGCGGCAGTTTTGCTACAGGGTTGGCTGGATCTGCAAGCCGAAATCGTGGCGGCGAGCGAACGAGAATCGTGAAGATTCGAGGATGGCGATCACGGCGCACACAGCCCCGCTACGTCCGTGTGTCGTCGCGAAAAGGTCGTATTGTCGGGGTGGTGCTAACGGTGGCGATCGTGAGCGGGATCTTGGGCGGCACCGTCATATACGGCGTGCAATGGGTCAATCGACAGATCACTCCAGAGTCCGCAGTGGGCAAGAAAATTGTGGTGACCGTGCCTCGTGGATCAAACGCCCATGATGTGGCCGCGTTGCTGGAACGCAGCAAAGTGATCTCCAGCTCCACTGTTTTTGATTGGTATGTGCGCACTAAGAAACCAGGCACCTTTCAGGCAGGTGACTACACCTTTAACGTCAACCAACCGTTCGACCAGGTGCTGAAGGTACTCAAGACGGGCCCGGTGCAACGGTTCAAAAAGATCACATTTCCCGAAGGTTTGACGTTGGTCCAAACGGTAATTCGGGGTGGGAAAGACATGCCTCGATCGTCAGCAAAAGATTGGTTCGAAGCGGCCATTTCTGGCCGAGTTCGGAGCCGATATCAACCTGCTGATCAGGGTTCGCTTGAAGGCCTGCTCTTCCCCGACACATACCAGCTTTCTGATGTGGATACCGCGGAAACGCTGATGACCCGAATGACCAATCAGATGGATGAGGTTGCCCGCTCGCTGGGCATCGAAACAGGTGCTGCCAAACTTAACTTGTCCCCGTACCAAGTGTTGATTGTGGCTTCGCTCATCGAACGAGAGGCAAAGGTTGAAGACGATCGCGGCAAAATTGCCAGAGTGATTTACAACCGCCTTGCTGTGCAACAAAATCTTGAAATCGATGCCAGCGTGATCTACGGCACGGGCCGAGAAGTGGCGTCGCTTACTCAAACGGATCTCGACACCGACACGCCGTATAACTTGTATCTCCATGGTGGTCTGCCACCAACGCCCATCGCCATGCCGGGCAAGGCGTCGATGAAAGCAGCGCTCAATCCAACAGCTGGCACGTGGAAGTATTACGTGGTGATTGATTCCACGGGCCGCCACGCCTTCGCCGATACTTTTGAAGAGCACCAAGCGAACATCGCTAAGGCTCGGGCGGCAGGCGTGATTAAGTGATCACAGGACACACCCGGCTCGCAGCCGTTATTGGTTCGCCGGTTCAGCATTCGCTGAGCCCAACGCTTCACAATGCTGCATTTGCTGCCGCGCAACTGGATTGGGCGTACGTTGCCTTCGAGGTGGCCCCAGGAAACGCTGGCCAGGCGCTTGATGCAATGCGGTCCTTGCAACTTGGCGGGCTCAACATCACGATGCCGCACAAGGGCGATGTAGCCCGCCTGTGTGATTCGCTTTCGGCCAGCGCGCTACGACTGCAGTCGGTCAATACTGTGGTGCCGATAGTGGCCGCCAACGGCACGGTGATGTTGCACGGCGAGTCAACCGACGGTGATGGATTCATTGACTCGTTGGCCGACGAATCAGTCTTAGCAGTTGGTAAACGTTGTGTAGTCGTGGGCGCCGGGGGAGCAGGGCGGGCCGTGGCACTAGCCCTGCGCAATGCCGGAGCCGAATCGGTGACAATCGTGAACCGAAGCTTCGCTAACGCCCAACTCGCCGCTGATCTGACGGGATGCGTGGCGGTACCCATGGGCGAGGCCACCGAAATCCTGCGGGGCTGCGATCTCATCGTGAACGCATCGTCGGTTGGCATGACCGACGTTGCTCAGTCGCCCATCGATCCCACAGTGCTCGGATCGCATCACGTGATTGCCGAGCTCATATATCACCCGAGCGAAACAACTCTGATGCGACACGCGCGAGCGGCAGGGGCAACTGTGGTTGGCGGTATTGGCATGCTGATTTATCAGGGTGCCCGTTCATTCGAAATGTGGACGGGCGTCGCGCCATCGATCGGCGCAATGAAGAACGCGGCACTGTCTGCGTTGGCTCAGCGGACGACCTCGTGATCGTTGCCGTTGTGCTGGCAACGGTGATGGCTGCTGCTGGCGAGGCCTTCGTATCACGGTGGCCCGAGCCATCTACGGCCCGCCCAATGCGTGGCGCTCTCATGGGCGTAAGTGCTGGCGCGTGCGGGTGGATCGTCACCCACGGGGCCCTCGATCATGCCCCCCGGTTAGTCACTGCGTCACGCGGTGTGTTGTGTGGTGCCATGGTAATTCTGGCCGTCGTGGATTGGCGCGTGCATCGACTGCCCGACGTGATCACGCTGCCCACCTTTGTGATCACTGCCATCATGATCGGCTTCGGCGGCGGGCCGGTGCTTCACGCGTTTATTGGCGCTGGCGTGTACTTTGCGGTACTGGGGATAATCCATGTGATCAAGCCCAGCGGCATGGGATTCGGTGATGTGAAATTGGCGTTAGCTCTTGGCCTGCAATTGGGGTGGCTCGACGTGCGCCTTGTGTTGCACGGTCTCACCGCAGCCAGTTTGTTTGGCGTGTTGATTGGGATGGTGCAAATAGCCCGGAAGCGAGGAAAGGCATTTGCTTTCGGCCCCGCGATGTGCGCTGGTACGGTGGTCGTGATTGCATTGTCGAGCCGAATTTTGGCCAGCTTGGGCTAATCTGGTGGGGTGCTTCGTTACCTGACCGCCGGTGAATCTCACGGCCAAGCCCTCGTCGTGACCCTCGAGGGTCTTCCCGCTGGATTGACGGTGCTGGAAGCCGATATTCAGTCAGAGCTTGGTCGTCGTCGCCTGGGTTACGGCCGCGGTCCTCGTATGCGTTTTGAGCAAGACTCCCTCAAGCTATTGGGCGGTATTCGCCACGGTCGTACGTTGGGTTCGCCGGTGGCCATCGAGGTAGGAAATTCCGAGTGGGAACGCAGCGACAAGTGGCACGAAGAGATGTCGCCGGCGCCTGGCAAAACACAATCTCCACTCACCCAGCCCCGCCCTGGCCATGCCGATTTGGCCGGCATGCAAAAGTACGGATTCGACGATGCCCGCGACGTGTTGGAACGGGCGTCGGCCCGCGAGACTGCTGCTCGTGTGGCGGCGGGAGCAGTATGCAAATTGCTGTTGCGTGAGCTTGGCATTGAGATTGTTTCCCACGTCATCCAAATGGGTGGCGCACGATCCAAGGCCGTCGAACGCCCCACTTTCGATGATTTGGCCACCGTCGATGAATCGCCCGTGCGCTGCTTCGATAAGGCAGCAGAAGAAGCCATGATCGCCGAAGTTGAAGCAGCCGCCAAAGACGGAGATTCCCTGGGCGGCATCGTGGAGATCATTGCCTACGGCGTGCCAGTCGGGCTAGGTAGTCACGTGCATTGGGATCGCAAACTAGATTCGCTTTTGGCTCAAGCGATGATGAGTATTCAAGCCGTGAAGGGCGTCGAAATCGGCGATGGATTCGAAGTGGCTAGTCGCCGCGGATCTGCCGCTCACGACCCCATCTCGTGGGACGCCGATGCCGGCGTATATCGCCGGGATGGCTCGCTTGCTGGCGGCCTGGAAGGTGGCATGTCGACAGGTGAACCAATCGTCGCCCGTCTGGCTATGAAGCCGTTGGCCACCTTGAATCGACCCACCCTCAAGACAGTTGACGTGGTCACGAAGGAGGCGACGGTGAGCTTCAAAGAGCGCACCGACGTGACCGCCGTTCCTGCGCTGGGCGTGGTCGGCGAAACGATGATGGCATTGGTGCTCGCCGCCGAGGCGTTACGCAAATTTGGTGGCGATTCTGTCTCTGAATTTGTTCGCAACTATCGCAGTTTTGTTGACTCGTTGTAGCCGTGGGTGAGATGGCATCGCACGTTGTTTTGATTGGCATGATGGGATCTGGCAAGTCCACGGTGGGCCGCTTTTTGGCCGAGTCGGTGGGTCGCCAGTTGCGTGATTCTGATGCCATGATCGAAGCAGCCACCGGCCGTACCGTGCGGGAGATTTTTGCTACTGATGGCGAACCAGCCTTTCGAGTCCTCGAAACTGAGGCCTTGACGTCTGCACTAGCTGAGATGGTCCCGGTGGTTGTTGCGGCTGCAGGCGGCATCGTGTTGGCCGAGAAAAATCGTGCATTGCTCCACAAGTGCTCGCTCGTGATTTGGTTGCGATGTGATCCTGCCGAATTGGCCCGCCGGGTGATGGATGGCTCAGCACATCGCCCCCTTCTGGGCGATGATCCACTCGGCGTGTTGCAAAAAATGTACGTCGACCGCAAAGACCTCTACACGCAGGTGGCCACCCACATCATTGATGTCGACGGTCGACGCCCCCAGGACATTGCTGAAGACGTACGGACCATGATGCCATGAGAACAGTGCACGTCGATCTTGGCGACCGTAGCTACCCAGTGCTCGTAGGCCATGGCGCGATGAGTGAACTGGCATCTCTGATTCCGGTAACAGCTCGTAAAGTTGCTGTAGTTACACAAGCGGAAATTCCGGTCACCGTTGATCCGGGCGTCGAATACAAGACGTATAAAATTGCCAGTGGCGAAGCTGGCAAAGACCTCGCCACTATTGGTGATTTGTGCCGCCAATGGGCGCAGTGGGGGCTGAATCGCAACGACTGCATAGTTGGCGTTGGCGGAGGAGTGGTCACCGACGTGGCAGGGTTTGCTGCGTCTGTGTATCACAGAGGCCTGCCAGTTGTTCACGTCTCTACCACGCTGTTGGGAATGGTCGATGCTGCCATCGGCGGCAAGACGGGTGTCAACCTGCCGGAAGGAAAAAATTTGGTGGGCACGTTCTGGCAACCGTCAGGCGTTCTCTGTGACCTAGATACTCTGACCACGTTGCCGCCACGTGAACTGTTGTGTGGGCGAGGTGAAATGGCCAAGTACCACTTTCTCACTGGCGACAATTTCGAGGAGATGGATCTCGAAGAGCGCGTGGCCACGTGCGTGAAAATTAAGGCCGATGTGGTGGCCGCCGACGAGCGGGAGGGGAGCGCGCACGGAGTGGGGCGGGCCATCCTCAACTATGGTCACACCTTGGCCCATGCCATCGAAACAGCTGGTAACTACCAACTGCGCCACGGAGAGGCTGTGGCCATTGGCTTGATCTACGCCGCTGAACTGGCCCATCGGTTGGGGCGTATTTCTCAAAGTCGAGTCGAGGAGCACCGAGCCGTTGTGGCTGCCTACGACCTGGTGGCTCAGCTTCCTGCTGACCTTGATTCCGATGTGCTTATCGATCTTTTCGGTTCCGACAAGAAGGCGCTCACTGGCACCACGTTTGTGCTCGATAGCGGTGACGGAATGCAACTGGTGCAAGGCATCGAACGCAGTATCTTGCGAGACGTGATGGAGCTCGTGAGATGACCAATGAACCGCAACCGATTGTGCTGTTGCTCAGTGGGCCAAACCTGAATTTGTTGGGCCAACGCGAGCCAGAAATCTACGGCACCGCGACCCTCGCCGATTATGTGGCGATCGCTACGCAAACGGCAGGCGACCACGGGCTGGCCCTCGAACACGTCCAATCGAATCACGAGGGGGTGTTGGTCGACACCATTCATGCCGCCCGCGGTCGGTGTGCGGCGATCGTGATCAACCCAGGGGCCTTTACCCACTACGCGTGGAGCATCCACGATGCGCTGGCTGCCTTCAAGGGGCCCATCGTCGAGCTGCATATCTCGAATCCCAATGCCCGAGAGCCATGGCGTCACGTCAGCGTGGTGGCACCAGTGGCCAAGGGGTCGATCATGGGATTCGGTGTCCACGGATATCACCTGGCTATCGAAGCAATAGCCCATCTTCTCGCCGGCAACTAGCGCCCGTGAACACTCTGCCTCCCATCATGGCCGCCAGCCGGGCAACGGCTTTGCGCGACATCATGGTCAATCAACAATTTGATTGTTTTTTTGTCACCAATCTCAGCAACGTCAGGTACCTCACGGGCTACTCCGGCTCCAACGGCACAGTTGTGGTCACCGCTGATCACATGATCTTGCTCACCGACGGCAGGTATGCAGAACAGTCGGCCATCCAGATCGCCGAATACAGTGCATCGGCCACGGTGTGCGTCGGCAATCGGCTGGTTCATCTCGATGTTGTTGCGGCGACTGTGGCACCGACTGGCCGAGTGGCGTTCGAAGAAGGCGACGTCACCGTTGCCCGCCACAAAGACCTTCAAGCACACTGGTTCACTAACGCCGAATTAGTGGGCGTGGAATCCGTGATCGAAGAGCTCCGGTGCGTAAAGGATCACGCCGAATTGGCTCGCATAGAGTTGGCGGCCCGCATTGCCGACGAGGCGTTGTACGCCGTGCGTCCGCTGCTGTTGAGCGAACCCACTGAGCAAGCAGTGGCGCTGGCCCTAGAAAACGAGATGCGTCGCCGTGGAGCCCAAGGGCCGGCATTCGACACCATCGTGGCCAGCGGGCCAAATGGTGCCAAAGCCCATCACGAGCCGAGCGAGCGTACGATTCAAATTGGCGATCTCGTGGTCATTGATTTCGGAGCGAAAGTCGATGGCTATCGCAGCGACATCACGCGCACGTTTTCAATCGGACACATGAGCGCCCAGCACCACGAAATGTACGACGTCGTGCGAATCGCTCAGGCGCTCGGCGTGGCTGCCGTTCGGGATGGCATTCCGACTAAAGATGTGGATGCCGCATGTCGGGATTCGATCACGGCTTCCGGATATGGCGACTACTTCACCCACGGCACCGGCCACGGCGTGGGCATCGACATTCACGAGCTACCCCGAGTTGGGATCAATGTGCCTGATACTCTTGCCACCCGACAGGTTGTCACCGTTGAACCTGGGGTGTATCTCCCCGGCGTCGGCGGCGTCCGCATTGAAGATTCTGTGGTAGTTACCGCGCACGGATGCCGACCCGTTACCAATTTTCCCAAAGACCCCGAGCTCTAAGCCCCGAATAAGCGAGCAAATTCATGTCGGCAATATCAACAAGCGATTTCCGTAACGGCATCACCATTGAGATGGACGGAAAGCTGTACACAGTTATCGAATTCCAACACGTGAAGCCGGGCAAGGGCGGCGCGTTCGTGCGCTCCAAACTCCGCAATGTGCGCAATGGTGCTGTGGTCGATCATACGTTCAATGCTGGCGTGCGGCTGGAGCAAGCGGTTATCAATAAGCGCGAGATGCAATTCCTGTACAGCGACGGCGAAGACTACGTGTTCATGGACACCGAAACCTACGAGCAACTCAACGTTGACCCCATCAAGTTGGGCGACTCCGCCAACTACCTCACCGAGTCGATGATGGCCATTTTGGCTATGTTCGGCGACGAAATTGTGGGCGTGGAATTGCCAGCCTCTGTTGAATTGTTGATTACTGTTAGCGACCCTGGCATGCAAGGCGACCGAGTGTCGGGCGCTCGTAAACCAGCCACCCTCGAAACTGGTTTGGTGATTCAGGTTCCGTTGTTCGTCGAGCAAGGCGACCGAGTCAAGGTGGACACTCGCACCGGCGAGTACATCACCAGGGTGTGAAAGCCGACGATCGGCGCGCCGCCCGCGAACGAGCGTTGGGCCTTCTCTACGAGGCCGAAGCAAAAAGCATGTCCGCCGCCGAAGTGCTGGCTGCGCAAGTCATCGAATCTGACCCTGTGGCCCAACAAATCGTGGCTGGCATTGGCGACGATCAAGAAGCTATTGACGCCCGTATCTCATCGTGTCTCACATCAGGTTGGCGTTTTGAGCGATTGGCTTCGATTGACCGAGCAATTCTGCGCATTGCGGTGTACGAACTCATGCATCGTGACGACGTGCCCACCAAAGTAGTGCTCAACGAAGCCATCGAGTTGGCGAAGATTTTTTCGACGGAAGACTCTGGCAAATTTGTGAACGGCGTTCTCGCCGCTGTTGCTCGTCAAACCCGCCCTGCGTAAGGGTTTCGTAGTATTTTGATTGATCACCCGCGATTCGAAGCCGCTGCAGGACACAGTAAAATTTCGGCCAACAAAGCTGTGGCAGGCTCCATCTTTGACGCACGGGAACCACATGGCGTGCTAGAAAACGCAACGGAGGGAATTGACGTACATCGCGTCATCCAAAAACCAGGGAGACAAATGAACACTGTTTTCACACTACGGCGTGCCATTGCCGCAGTGGCGATCGTGAGTTTGGGAGCGGGTGTTTCGCCGTTGTTGTCGTCAACAACAGCGTCAGCCACGCCCCGTAAAGCCGGTCGTTACATTGTCAAGGCAAAAAGTGATGCAGACCTCGCAGATTTGAAGGCAGAGCTTCAGCTGCCGGGGCAACAATCAAGGAAGATTTCAGCCAGGTCGGCAGCGTTTCTGTGGATCTGGATGCCGCTGCTGCCACCAAGCTCGCGGTGAGCAGCCATGTGGCGTCGATGGGTAAGACCCAAATGCGTCGCCTCGTGGATCCAGAAGGTTCGAAAACGTTTTCTCCCAAGCGCACCCGTACCGACCTGGGCGTTGCCGCGATCAAATCGGCGCCTGCCGATCCCGCTTCGTCGTTGCCGGGTTTGATGTGGAACCTTGATCGGGTTGAGGCTGCCAAAGCTAACGCATTGTCACCTGGTTCCAAAAGCGTGATTGTGGCCGTGGCCGACACCGGTCTCGACTTCACTCATTCAGAGTTGGCCGGACAAATTGCAGGTCAAGCCGATTTTTCACAGACCTCAAGTGCTCCATACTGCGCGACACAGGGTGGCACCGACGCCGATTACGCAGCCTTGTACGGCGGCCCGGAAAACACCGACTGGAACGGTCACGGCACCTGGATTGGTGGCAACATCGCCGCCGCTCTTGATGGGGTAGGCATCAACGGCATAGCACCTAACGTGAAGCTGTTCGATCTCAAGATCGCCCAAAACTGCGGCTCCACAGGTGACGACGCCATTCTGTATGCCTTCTTGTACGCCGCCGATCATGGCATCGACATCGTGAGCATCTCCTTCGGCGGCTTCGCCGATCGCACCGATCCTGATCAAGATGCCATCTACAACCTGTACACCGACGTTGTGGCTTACGCTCGCAGCAAGGGCACATTGATCGTGGCCGCTTCTGGCAACGAGCATGTACGTTTGGGCGCTGGCGGCCAAGTAATCAGCCACGGCCAATTGATGGTCCCCGGATCACCCGACATTGATCTGTACGGCTACTGGGAGACCCCAGGCGGCATCCCCGGCGTTGTCGCTGTGTCGTCTACGGGTAACTACAACGCTCCTGCGTCGGCCACGTGTGCCGCAGGCACCACGGGCAGCTCGGCAACGTGTAAGCCAGCATCCGACAAGCATCAGCCCATCAAGGCTGGCGCACAGGATCAGCTGACCTATTACTCCAACTACGGCCCCCGCATCGATATCGCCGCCCCGGGTGGTGCTCGTAAGTTCAACCTGCCTCGCGCCGACCGTGGCGGTACCCCAGGCTTCCCCATCACTACAGCTGATGGCTACGCGGCGTACGAGGAGTTCTCGATCACGTCGAACTGGGCGTTGGAGATTCCGTGCTACGTCAACGTGGGTGTCGGCTACGCCGATGAGTGCTACACGTCAATTCAAGGCACCTCGATGGCTACCCCGCACGTCTCGGCGGTTGCTGGCTTGATCGCCAGCTACGACGCCGAATTGCGTCACAATCCCCAAGCTATCTTGGACGCCCTTCGTGACGGCGCCCGCCGGGCAACGAACTACACGCCACCCATGTCGGCCACCGACAAGTCGCCAGGCGACTTCAACGGGTTGCCATGTGACTCCGGCTACTGCCATCTTGGCGGCAAGGCAATTTCCGACGAAGAAGCCTACGGCGCTGGCATCGTGGACGCATACCGTTCATTGAAGAAGCGCAAGTAACAAACGATTGACTGTAAAGGGCCCGGTGCACACAACGTGCGCCGGGTCCTTTGCGCTATATTGCGATTTCGACCGTGAAGCACGTCCCGTGAGGCGTGAACGGAAGGAGAGATGTGTCTAGCCAAGTGATGAGCGATGCTGATGTGCGCCGAGCGCTTTCCCGCATTGCCCACGAAATTGTTGAACGTAACGAAGGCCTTCACAATGTGATGATCGTCGGCATTCGTTCCGGCGGAGTAGATCTTGCAGAGGCCGTGGCCGATCAGCTCGAACGGATAGATGGCACGAGACCACCATGCGGCCATGTTGACGCCACCTTCTACCGTGATGACATTGGCATGCGCCCCGTGGCACCTAGCGGCGTCAGCCAATTGCCTGGCGACCTTACTGGTGCCACCGTGGTGCTCGTGGACGATGTGTTGTACACCGGCCGCACCGTACGTAGCGCCATCGACGCCTTGTACGACTACGGCCGCCCTCGAGCGATTCAGTTGGCTGTGCTCGTGGACCGTGGTCATCGGGAACTTCCCATCCGGCCCGATTTCGTGGGCAAGAATTTGCCCACTTCTCGTACTGAAACCGTATTGGCCACTCTTGACGGCGTGACCATTAGTGGCGGCAATCGCGACCAGGCGAACACCGAATGACACGCCACTTGCTTTCCATCGACGATCTGGGCGCCGACGGAATCAACGACCTGATGGCGCTCACCGACTCGTTCGTCGAGGTGTCAAAGCGGGCGGTACCCAAGGTGCCGGCTCTACGAGCCAAAACTGTGGTGAGCCTCTTCTACGAAGACTCCACACGAACCCGATTGAGCTTCGAAACGGCTGCCAAACGGCTCAGTGCCGACACCATGAATTTCTCGGTCGGCACGTCAAGCGTCAAAAAAGGCGAGAGCCTCAAAGACACGATTCAGACCATTGAAGCCATGGGCATCGATGCGGTCGTGGTGCGTCACGGATCGGCGGGAGTCCCGTGGCAAATTGCCCAGTGGCTCGGCGAGATCACCCATCGCACTGGCCACCCGATCAGTGTGATCAATGCTGGCGACGGATGGCACCAACACCCCACTCAGGCTCTGCTGGATTGCTACACATTGCGCACTGAACTTAAGCGCCCGATTGCGGGCGCCCACATCGCCATTGTGGGCGATATCAAACACTCTCGGGTGGCCCGCAGTGATGTGGCTGCCTTCACCGCGCTAGGCGCCAAGGTCACGCTGGTGGCTCCTCCGACATTGTTGCCCCCCAGCCTGGTGGGTTGGCCGGTATCGGTGTCTCACGACATCGATGCCGTGCTGGGCACCGTCGACGCCGTATATGTGTTGAGGATGCAATTGGAGCGCCAGACAGAGTCTCTGGTGCCCAGCCTGCGGGAGTACACGACGACGTACGGCCTTACCCAGGCCCGTGCCAAATTGCTTCACGACGACGCCATCATCATGCATCCCGGGCCTATGAATCGGGGCGTCGAGATTGCCGCATCGGTGGCGGATGAGCCTCGCAGCGTCATCACGACCCAGGTGGCGAACGGCGTCGCCGTCCGCATGGCCGTGTTGTACTCGCTGCTGGCTGGGCCAGGAGTACATACAGAACTATCCTCGCCCGAATTGGAGAAACATTCATGAGCACTGTCTTGATTCGTGGTGGCACCGTCATCGAACCCACTGGCACTCGCCGGGCTGACGTCGTCATTGAAAATGGCGTCGTCGTAGCCATTGGTGACGACCTACGTGGTGACGAAATCCTTGATGCGGGGGGTTGTTTTGTGGCCCCTGGATTGGTCGACCTTCACACCCATTTGCGCGAGCCTGGCAAAGAGGAAGCCGAGACTGTTGAATCGGGTTCTCGAGCAGCGGCTCTTGGTGGTTACACCGCAGTGGTGGCAATGCCCAACACCACGCCGGCTATCGACAACGCAGCCATGGTGCGTGACGTGTTGGCGTTGGGCCAACGAGCGAAATTGTGCAACGTGTACGTGTCGGGAGCCATCACCGTTGGACGTAAAGGCGAACAGTTGGCCCCAATGGCCGAAATGGCTGCCCTCGGTGTGCATTTGTTCACCGACGATGGCACTGGAGTACAAGACACCCGCTTGATGCGCCGGGCCATGGAGTACGCAACTGGCCTGGGCGTTACGTTGGCGCAGCACTGCGAAGACTCTGCGATGGCCAACGGTGGCCATATGCACGAAGGCGAATGGTCGAGCCGCCTAGGTATTCCAGGCCAGCCTGCAGAAGCCGAGGAACTTATGGTGATGCGCGATTTGGCCCTGGCTCGCCTTACGGGAGCCACCGTACATTTTCAACATTTGTCGACGGCGGGCAGCGTCGAAATGGTGCGTATTGCTCGGGCTCAAGGAGTCAAAGCCACCGCAGAGGCCACCCCTCACCACTTCACGCTGACCGATGCTGAATGCGCATCCTTCGATCCGGTGTTTAAGGTCAACCCACCGCTGCGCACGAGCACGGATCGCGATGCCGTGAAAGCCGGCCTCCATGCCGGCGTGTTCGATGCGATTGCCACTGATCACGCCCCTCATTTGCCCCATGAAAAAGAAATGGCATTTGATCAGGCACCCCCTGGCATGTTGGGTCTCGAAACGGCACTGGCGCTGGCGCTCACCGAACTCAATATGTCGATAGAGCAAATCGTGGCGCTGATGAGTACCAAACCCGCGGCAGTCGCACACTTCGCTCATACGCACGGCTCATTGGCGGTTGGACGCCCTGCTCACATTTGTGTGATCGACCCACTCGTCACGTGGACCGTGCGGGCGGAGGCGTTGGCCAGTCTGGCTCGAAACACACCATTTGCCGGTCGGGAACTGCGGGGCAAAGTGCGCCACACGATCTTTGATGGTGTGGCTGTTGTGGTGGATGGGATTGCCCAACGATGAATTCATTAGTATGCATAAATATGCAAGAAGATAAATCGTGACGATTCGAGACGGGGCGCTTGTCCTCGCAGACGGTGAAATTTTCGAAGGCGAATTGATCGGCGCCGATCAGGAAATGGCCACCGGCGAAGTGGTGTTCAACACGGTGTTGTCGGGGTATCAGGAAGTAATCACTGATCCCAGCTACGCCGGGCAAATCATCACATTCACCTACCCCCACATTGGAAACTATGGCGCCAACGCCATTGATTTCGAAGGCAAAAAGATTCACGCCCGAGGCGTAATTGTGCGAGATCTTTCCCGCCGCCATTCCAATTGGCGTGCGCAATATTCACTCGACGCCATGCTCACGCAGCACGGCCTCATGGGCATTGCCGGCATTGACACCCGTCGGCTCACTCGTCACTTGCGTGACGCCGGCGCGTTGCCCGGTGCATTTGGTTCGGCACCGGAAGCGGAGCTTCGCCACGCTGCCAACAACGAACCGGGAACCACTGGCGTCGACCTAGTGGCCCAAGTATCGACCGACGTCGCATACACGTCAGGTGACCCGCTCCATCCCACGAGAATCGTGGCCTACGACTTCGGGATCAAGACCACCATTGTGCGCCACTTGGCTGGTATTGGCCACGTGACTGTGGTGCCAGCATCCACGACTGCCGCCCAGATAGTTGCGATGGCACCCTCTGGTGTGTTCTTGTCGAACGGGCCCGGCGATCCGGAAATGGTGCCCTATGCCATCAACGCCATCCGCGACATCGTGGACGCTGGCGTGCCGACGTTCGGCATCTGCCTGGGGCATCAGCTGCTGAGTCAGGCCCTCGGCGGCCTCACCTTCAAACTGCCATTCGGGCACCATGGCGGGAACCATCCAGTGCGCCATTTGGCCACCGGCCGCATCGAAATCACTAGCCAAAATCACAACTTTTGTGTCGACCCCGAATCCCTTGCTGGCCTCGTGGATGTGACTCATATAAATCTCAACGACAACACGAATGAGGGTATGCGGGTGTGTGGTAAGCAAGCCTTCAGCGTTCAATATCACCCGGAGGCAGGTCCTGGGCCGCACGATTCGCGGTACCTCTTTGACATGTTCACGGCCACCATGAATGGCAGCGTCGGGACTGGTGCGCACCATGCCTAGGCGTACCGATATTCATTCCATCTTGATAATTGGTTCTGGTCCCATTGTGATTGGCCAGGCCTGCGAATTTGACTACTCGGGCACCCAGGCGTGCCGGGTGTTGCGCGAGGAGGGTTACAGAGTAATTCTTGCTAATTCGAATCCGGCCACCATCATGACTGACCCTGATTTCGCCGACGCCACCTACATCGAGCCTCTCGATGTTGACATCCTTACAGCCATCATTGCCAAGGAACGCCCTGATGCAGTCCTGCCCACATTGGGCGGGCAGACAGGGTTGAATCTGGCCATGGAACTGCATCACAAGGGCGTTTTGGATCGCTACGAGGTTGAGCTCATCGGCGCCAACGCGCTGGCGATCGCTACGGCAGAAGACCGCGGCTTGTTCAAACAAGCCATGATCGAAATCGGCATGGGTGTGCTCAACTCGGGCGTCGCTCACGACCTTTCCGAAGCACAGCTCGTGGTGGCCGAAGTGGGCTTGCCGTGCATCATCCGGCCCGCATATGTGCTGGGTGGACGGGGCATGGGCATCGCGTCGACGCCGGAAGAATTTGTTCGCATGGCGGCATTTGGGCTTGATGCCAGCCCGATCACGGAAGTCCTCATTGAGAAGTCAATCAAGGGGTGGAAGGAGTACGAACTCGAAGTTATGCGGGACACCGCAGATAATTGCGTGATCATTTGTTCCATCGAAAACTTGGATGCCATGGGCGTGCATACCGGCGACTCCATCACGGTTGCTCCCGCTCAAACATTGAGCGATGTCGAGTACCAACAGATGCGCGATTCGGCAATCGCCATTATGCGTCGCGTCGGTGTGGAAACGGGCGGCAGCAACGTGCAATTTGCCGTGCATCCTGACACAGGGGAACAAGTAGTTATCGAGATGAATCCTCGTGTATCACGTTCCAGTGCCTTGGCATCCAAAGCCACGGGATTCCCAATTGCCAAGATTGCGGCAAAGCTGGCCGTGGGTTACACGTTGGACGAAATCCCCAACGACATCACCAAAATGACGCCCGCCAGTTTTGAACCGTCGATCGATTACGTGGTCACGAAGATCCCCCGATGGGCGTTCGAAAAGTTGCCGGGAACATCGGGCGTGCTCGGCACCCAAATGCAATCTGTGGGCGAAGTCATGGCCATCGGCCGCACATTTCCTGAGAGTTTTCAGAAGGCCGTGCGCTCGTTGGAGCAAGGCCGCGCAGGCCTAAATTGTGACGCTGGCGAGTCGCTAGTGGACTCGATTCCCACGAACGAACTCATTGCCTTGGTAGAAAAGCCAACACCCGATCGCATCTTTCAGGTCGAGTCACTTTTGCGGCGCGGCGTGGCCGAATCGGTGGTGTGCGCAGCATCTGGCTACGACCTGTGGTTCGTGGATCAAATGTTGGCCATCGTGCAGGAGCGGGCTGAACTTGCTTCTTTGAACGCCCAGGATCTGACCGCTCGTCAATGGCGTCGAGCAAAACGCCTCGGCTTTTCCGACGCCCAATTGGCCTACTTGTGGGACACGACCGAAGCGATTGTGCGAGCCACCAGAATCGCTCTTGGCGTAACTGCAACATTTAAAACTGTCGACACATGCGCGGCAGAATTTGATGCCAACACGCCATATCACTATTCGACATACGAAGACACCGATGAAGTGCGGCCGTCTACAAATCCCACGGTGATCATCTTGGGTTCGGGGCCGAACCGTATAGGCCAGGGCATCGAGTTTGACTACTGCTGCGTGCATGCCAGTTTTGCATTGCGCGACGCCGGATTCGACACCGTGATGGTGAACTGCAACCCCGAAACTGTGTCGACCGACTACGACACATCGAGTCGGTTGTACTTCGAGCCACTTACCCACGAAGACGTACTCAATGTGATCGACGCCGAGCAGCGCACGGGCAATTTGCTCGGCATCATTGTGAGCTTGGGAGGCCAAACGCCACTTAAATTGGCATCTGAATTGCCCCAAGAGCTGGTGCTCGGCACCAGTCCAGAATCAATCGACTTGGCTGAGGATCGGGAGCGGTGGAACAGTCTGTGCGCACAACTCGACATTCCCCAACCCGCTGGCGGCACGGCTGTGAACTTACCCCAGGCTATGGACATAACGGGCCGCATTGGATACCCGGTTTTGGTGCGTCCCAGCTACGTATTGGGTGGCCGGGCCATGAAAATTGTGTACTCCAATGATGAGCTGAGCGCGGCGATGGCCGAGCTGGCTGCCGATGGGGCCCTTGGCCGCGAAGGTGGTCTGTCGGCCGATCGGCCAGTGCTCGTCGACAGATTCTTGGAAGAAGCAATCGAAGTCGATGTAGACGCTTTGCGCGACGCCTCGGGGGCGTTCCAGATTGGCGGCATTATGGAACACGTTGAGGAAGCCGGAGTCCACTCCGGCGACTCGGCATGCGTGCTGCCACCGCCCACACTCTCAGCGCAAACCCTTGCCGTCATTGAGGAATACACAGCCCAGATCGCGGATGCACTTGACGTTCGCGGGCTGATCAACGTGCAATACGCGGTGCGTAATGGGCAGGTGTTCGTGATCGAAGCCAACCCTCGCGCCAGCCGTACCGTGCCCTTCGTGGCTAAGGCCACGGGGGTGCCGCTGGCCAAGGTGGCGGCTCGCGTTATGGCAGGAGCGACGCTGGCCGAATTGCGCGTCGAAGGTCTTCTGTGCGACCCCGTTCCTGGCGATCATGTGAGCGTCAAAGAGGCCGTGCTGCCCGCCAGCAGGTTCCCCGACGTCGACATGGTGCTTGGTCCCGAAATGCGGTCGACTGGTGAAGTGATGGGCATCGATCGCACGGTTGGGCTGGCGTTTGCTAAGGCCCAAATGGCGGCCGGAAATACGTTGCCGACGAGCGGAATGGTGTTCGTTTCCCTGGCCGACCGCGACAAGTTGGCCGGCCTTACAGTGGCCAAACGACTTGTCGAATTAGGTATGGGCATCGTGGCTACCAATGGCACGGCCGCATATCTCAGCGACCATGGCGTGCCAGTGGATCAGGTTGTGGCCAAGATCGGCGAGGAGGGTGTCAACGCCGTGGATCTCATCGCTAGTGGAGCGATTTCACTCATCATCAACACACCGAAAGGCTCAGGGTCGCGAGCCGACGGATCTGCTATCCGGCATGCCGGCGTCGTGCATCATGTTTCCGTGTTGACCACGATGAGTGCCGCTCGGGTTGCCGTGGCCGGCATCAATGATTGGTCGGCGCACCGATTGGAAGTAACCAGCCTGCAGGAGCATCATGCTGCAGGCCGGGAGACCAATCCGCAAATGGATCTGGGGATCTGAGCTGGTGACATCCCATGCCTAAAAACGCGGGACAACGGGCGGCCGCTCCCTCTACGACCGTGCCCAATATGGCAGTGATGATCGGCTCGATTTCGCTACCCAACCCAGTGATGACGGCGGCCGGCACAGTTGGTTACGGTGACGAGCTCGGTCATCACATGCGACTTGGTGACCTCGGAGCGGTGGTCACGAAATCGTTAGCTCATTTTGCCTGGAATGGAAATCCGTCGCCTCGGGTCACGGGTACCGACGCCGGCATGCTCAATGCCGTTGGTCTGCAAGGCCCGGGCGTCGCTTCATGGCTAGCCGAGGATTTGCCACGGCTGCTCAAACGCACGCCTCGGGTGATCGCCAGCATTTGGGGACGATCGGTCGACGACTATGCGCGAGCCGCCGCCTTGATGGCAGCTGCCCCGCCCCAAGTGTTGGCGGTCGAAGTGAATCTGTCATGCCCAAATTTGGAAGGCCGCTCCGGGATGTTCGCCCACTCTGTCGAACTGTCGGCGGCCGCTATAGACGCCGCCAAAGTGTGCGGCCGTCCCGTGTGGGCGAAATTGAGCCCCAACACGAATGATCTAGTAGCCGTAGCTGCCGCCGTGCGCGACGCAGGTGCCGAAGCTGTCACCCTGATCAATACGGTTTTGGGAATGGCGATCGATCCCGACACATTGCGACCCGTGTTGGGAAATGGCGGGGGAGGCCTGTCGGGCTCGCCGATTCGCCCGATTGCCGTGCGGGCAATATTCGACGTGCGGGAAGCCTTGCCCGATCTTCCAATTGTCGGCGTGGGCGGCATATCACGACCTGAGCATGCGATAGAAATGCTTGCTGCGGGCGCCAGCGCCATCCAGGTGGGCACCGCGCTGTTTCGAGATCCAAGGGCAGCCACAAAGGTTGCTCGCGATCTGGCGCAATGGTGCCGCAACCGTGGCGTACAGTCTGTTTTTGAGATGACGAATGCCGCCCATCAACGACCACTAGCCCAGCAAATACCCAAGGATTCCCAATGAGCTACCTCCATTCCCAACGAAATAAATTGGCGTTAGCTCTCGATGTAGACGACCTTGTAGAGGCCATGCGACTCGCCTCGGAGTTGCGGCCTTGGTTCAAAGTCGCCAAGGTTGGTCTTGAGCTCTTCACCGCAGTTGGTCCTGACGCAATCGGTTCCTTGAGCGACCTCGGCTATGACGTGTTTGTGGATCTCAAGCTTTATGACATTCCGACCACGGTCGAAAAAGCTGCCAGAGTAATTGGATCGCTTGGCGCCAGCTATCTCACGATTCACGCTCAGGGCGGCGGCGAAATTCTGAAAGCCGGCGTCGCCGGGCTTAACGACGGCGCCTCGCGCGCCGGTCTGCCTACTCCGATCTCGTTGGCCGTTACCGTCCTCACAAGTGACAACGGGGCACCTGCCCACATTTTGCCGAAACGGGTACGTGAGGCGGTCGAGTCGGGATGTACAGGGCTGGTTGGTGCGGCTCGCGATGTTCACGAGGCCCGCCTGTTGGCTCCTCGATTGGTAATCGTGGTGCCCGGCATTCGACCAGAGGGAACAAATCACCACGACCAGGCACGATCGGCAACGCCGGCCGAGGCGATCGGGGCAGGTGCAGACCTTCTCGTAATCGGGCGAGCCGTCACTCAGGCCAGCGATCCGCAGGCAGCCGCCGAGGCTCTGGCCAGCTCAATTACTGCGTAGATCGGCCAACGCTGTTTGAAATTGCTACGGTGGGTGCATGCCAAATCCCCCCGCATTAACACCAGAACAACGTTCCGCCGCACTTGCGAAGGCAGCTATCGCCCGCCGCGAACGAGCAGAACTCAAAGAACGCCTCAAGATGGGGTCGATCACTTTGACCGAACTCATCGCAATGGCCGAGACCGATGAAGGCGCCGGAAAGATCAAAGTCATTGCCGCTCTCGAGGCACTCCCCGGAGTTGGCAAGGTCAAGGCCCGCCGTTTGATGGAAGAAGTTGGCATCGCCGACAGCCGTCGTTTGCGTGGCCTCGGTGCCCAGCAACGGGCCAACCTTTTGGCCACCCTCAGCAAGTAAATACTTCCCGCCGACTCCGCTGTGGGAGCAACACCGCAATCCAACATCTTTGTGATCGTTGGCCCCGGCGGGGTTGGCAAGGGAACTGTTGTCGCTCGACTCATCGAGCGAGATCCGCAATTGTGGCTGAGCCGCTCGTGGACTACCCGAGCCCGTCGTGCCGGTGAGGCAGATGATGCATACCGGTTTGTTGATCGCAACGAATTTTCAGCCCATGTCGAGAGCGGCGGTTTCCTCGAGCACGCCGACTTTCTTGGCCACATGTACGGCACCCCAGTGCCCGACGCGCCGCCAGGTCGCGATGTGGTCCTCGAAATCGACGTTCAAGGGGCAACCCAAATAGCGCAAAGATTTCCCGGAGCGTGTGTGATCTATATCGATTCGCCAAGCATGGCCGAACTCGAACGACGCCTTGTCGGCCGTGGTGATGCCCCTGGCCAGGTACGCCAGCGATTGGACCATGCGTCCACGGAAGCCGCCGCCGCGAAACCACTGGCTTCCCATTGGGTTATCAACAACGAAGTCGACGACACGGTTTCACAGATTGAGCGGATCATCGTGGCTCGCCGCTCCTAGCGGCTATAATGCAATGTTTACTTTTGCCCGCAATTTTTTGGGCCAGTCGCACCTAGAGGTAGCACTATGTCACGCGCTTACGACACCATGATGACCCCCCGAGTTGAGCACCTGCTCGAGCGTTCAGAATCAAAGTTCATGCTTGTTACCTTGGCCTCCAAGCGGGCCCGCCAAATCAATTCGTATTTCAATCAATTGGGCGAAGGCCTTGGCGCAATGGTTCCGCCTCAAGTTTCCTCAGTCGCTCGCAAGCCACTGTCGATTGCTTTTGAAGAAATCGCCGCCGACAAGATTGCTTTGGACTTGTGGGCCAATCGTCCGGTCGTGGCCCCTGTCGCCGAAGAAGAAACGACTACAGCGACCGAATAGGTCGGTTTCGGCACGGCTCTGCTTCCACTGTTGCCAATTTCGCTAAAAGTGCGGTAAAGATTGAATTAAATGGCTGGTTCGGTGCCATTTTGCTCGCCATACTGGTCGTGCCGCACTATGCGGCTTTGCGAAGGAGAAATACGTGTCGATCCCCAAATGGAAATATGCCGTTGCTGCGACAGTCACCGTCGTTGCATTTAGTTCTGCCGCATTCGCTGGTGCCCTTCCAGGCGTGAGTGTGTTTCAAAACGCTTCTGCGAAGCATTCCTCGAGTCAAGCCGCTGGCGTAAAGCCGGCAGCTGGTGAAACCTCTACCTCTGGTGCATCGACGACCGTCGAAGTACAAGACGTGGCTGTGGAACTCAACGATGAGGCAACCACCACCGAAGGTGCAACCACCACCGAAGGTGCAACCACGACCACCACCGGAGCCGGCACTGCCACGACGTCGAAAGAGGTCGATGCCAAAGAATGCGACGACCACGAAAACGAGAGCGACGACGATCATGCATCGTCGACCACCGCAGCCTCGTCGTCGACCACCTCAGGCGCAATCACGGGCACCCCAGCAGTATGTGTCGATGATGACGCGATAGAACATCATGCCGCCAACGACAAAAACGATGATGCGTCAGGCGACGACAGTCACGCTCAGTCAGATAAAAAGCACACGGAGAGCAATGACTCGTCCGGTAAAGACGACTGACGTCAGCAGCAACCGAAATAACTTCGAAGGTGCTTGGTAATTGGCTAGTAAACCTGGTCAACTAGCAAGGTGTTTGAAGGCAAGAAAATAGTTCTTGGCGTTACCGGTGGTATCGCTGCGTACAAGGCAATCGAGGTGTGTCGCCGACTGGTCGACGCCGGAGCCCATGTGGCACCAGTGTTGACAGTCGGCGCTCGCCGTTTTGTGGGCGAAACCACATTTTCTGCACTGGCTAGCGAAAAAGTGCAAACCACGCTGTGGGACGAAGCCTCTCCGATTCCCCACACGAAGCTGGGGCAAACTGCCGATTTGATCGTTGTTGCGCCGGCCACGGCTCGTCTCATTGGCACCTACGCGGCTGGCATTTCCAACGACCTGTTGACAGCCACCCTGTTGGCAACGCGTGCGCCAGTCCTGCTGTGCCCGGCCATGCATACCGAGATGTGGGAACACCCGGCAGTGCAAGAGAATTTGGCCACGTTGCGACGGCGCGGCGTGCACATATTGGAACCAGAGTCTGGGCGCCTAGCGGGTGGTGATTCTGGCGCCGGCCGTCTCGCTTCCCCCGAAAATATTTTCAATGCCATTGCCGCACTCCTTGGTCCGAAAGACCTCGCTGGAATGCATGTGCTGGTGACAGCTGGTGGCACCAGGGAACCAATCGACCCGGTCCGTGTCATCACCAATCGCTCATCGGGAAAGCAGGGCTATGCAGTAGCCAACGCCGCCGCTCAGCGGGGGGCGAACGTCACTTTGGTGACCACTGTTCGGCGGCCCACTGTGGCCGGTGTCACCGTTGTTGATGTGGAAACGGCGAAAGAAATGCACGAAGCAGTTCAACTCTGCGCCCCTAGCGCCAATCTGGTGGTCATGGCGGCAGCAGTTGCCGATTTCCGTCCCGTGATTTCGGCCACCCACAAAATCAAGAAGGAGCCAGGTGCACCAACCATTGTGTTGGAGCCAACAGTAGACATCCTGGCTGAGCTCGGCACACAAAAACGCGATGGGCAAATTCTTGTCGGCTTTGCCGCCGAAACGTCCGACGTGGAAGTACATGCGCTTGGGAAATTGCAGCGCAAGAATCTTGATCTCATTGTGGCCAACGATGTTTCGGCGGCCAACGTGGGCTTCGAACATGACACAAACGAGGTCATCATCTTTTCAGCCGATGGAATGCGGCAGAATGTCAGCCTCACAAGCAAGTACGACATCGCAAATGCCATCTTGGATGCCGCTTTGCGAATCGTCCCAACCTGATCTCCCCTTAAAATTCAACAACTCACAGGAGTCCCCGTGGCCAACTACACCTTCACCTCGGAAAGCGTTACCGAGGGTCATCCCGACAAGATGGCGGACCAAATTTCTGATGCCGTGCTCGACGCCATTTTGGCCGTCGATCCCGCTGGCCGCGTAGCTTGCGAAACGTTGCTCACCACCGGCTTGTGCGTCGTGGCCGGCGAAATCACAACCAACGCCTACGTCGATATCGCTGGCTTAGCCCGCGAGACGATTTGCGAAATTGGTTACGACCGCGAGAGCTTCGGATTCGACGGCCATACCTGTGGCGTCATGGTATCCATCGATCCGCAATCGCCAGATATCGCTCAGGGTGTGGATACCGCTTTGGAAACCCGCACCGGCCGCAGCGGCGAAGACATTCTCAACTCTCAGGGCGCCGGCGACCAAGGCATGATGTTTGGATACGCATGCGACGAGACACCCGACTTAATGCCCATGCCTATCTGGCTGGCCCACAAGCTGGCGTACCGCATGACCGAAGTACGCAAGTCTGGCGTGTTGCCGTACCTTCGTCCTGACGGCAAAACGCAAGTCACCTTCGACTACGTGGATGGTCGCCCAGTGCGTCTCAAGACGGTGCTGATCTCCACGCAGCATGCTCCTGGCGTCGACGCCGAGACGGTCATCAAACCCGATCTGATTGAGCACGTGATCTCCACAATGGTGCCAGAAGCCTTTCACAGCGACGGCTACGAAGTGCTTGTGAACCCTACTGGTGTGTTCGAAATCGGCGGCCCCCAGGGCGACACCGGTCTGACGGGCCGCAAGATCATTGTGGATACGTACGGTGGCATGGCCCGTCACGGTGGTGGGGCATTTTCCGGCAAGGACCCGTCAAAGGTTGACCGTTCTGCGGCTTATGCTGCCCGTTGGGTAGCCAAGCATGTGGTGGCTTCCGGAGCGGCTTCGCGCTGCGAAGTGCAAGTTGCCTACGCCATTGGTGTGGCCCATCCGGTGTCGATCATGGTCGAGACGTTCGGTACGGAAAATGTGGCCAACGCCAAAATCGAAGCAGCTGTTCGTGAAGTGTTTGACCTCCGTCCCGCCGCTATCGGACGCGACCTCGATTTGCGTCGCCCGATTTACAAGAAGACGGCGGCCTACGGCCACTTTGGCCGCAACTTGCCAGAATTCAGCTGGGAACACACGTCGCGGCTCGACAGCTTCAAATCGGCCCTCGGTCTGTAAATCCCTGATTCGCCATGGCCGCTTTGGAGCTCCCATCGGGCAAGCTATGACGTGATCGTTGCCAAGGTACTCCCCGACGTACCGGCCATCGAGCGAGAATTTGACTATGAAGTACCCGAAACAATGGTGCCGCACGTTCGTGTCGGCACCATTGTTCGCGTAGATCTGCATGGACGTCGGGTTGGCGGGTGGGTAACAGAACTCGGCGAATCAGGGCCGGAAGGAATCGCCCTGAAGCCGTTAGCCAAGGTGTCTGGATACGGACCTGATGGGTCGGTGATTGCACTAGCGAGGTGGGCTGCGTGGCGCTATGTAGGGCGCCCACAGGCGTTTTTGGGCACGGCAAGCCCGCCTAATTCGGTGCGATTCCTCGGCACGAAGGGTTCGCCTACGCCGCCGAGTCACCCAATCGACAACGATGCCCATCAGCTTGTGGACATGCTCGCCCGATCTGTGGGCGACTTTGGAGCCAGTCCAATTTTGGTCAGGCGTCCGCCGAATGCCGATCCGTTATCTCTGGTAGCCGTGGTGGCAGCCGCTGGCTCCACGCTGGTCGTTACGCCGTCCGTAGAGGCCGCACGATTGCTCAGCGCACAGTTGCGGCGCTCCGGCAAACCAGTGGCTCTGTGGCCCATTGAGTGGGCGTCGGCAGCGGCCGGAGGACACGTGATCGTAGGCGCACGTTCAGCGGTATGGGCTACGGCTCCTGACCTCAACGCCATCGTTGTGTTCGACGAACACGACGAAGGTCACCAACAAGAACAAGCGCCCACCTGGCATGCCCGTGATGTGGCGATCGAACGGGCCAGAATGCTTGGCATCCCGTGCATCCTGACGTCGCCCACACCATCGCTTGAAGCGCTCGGGATTGCCGCCTATGTGATCGAGCCATCACGGGTCGCCGAGCGAACGGGGTGGCCCTTGATTGACGTGATTGACCGTCGACGTGACGACCCTGTTACAGGACTATTTTCACCTCGAATCGTGGCGACGTTGAGGTCAGCGGAACGGGTGCTGTGCGTGTTGAACCGCACGGGACGCGCCAAGTTGGTGGTGTGTGCCAATCAGAAATGTGGCGAAATCGCCCGCTGTGAAAAATGTGCTGCGCCCGTTGCCGTCGTCGATGAGGGATTGGGGTGTCCTCGTTGCGCTACGAAGCGACCCAAAGTGTGCACGGTATGTGGAGGGATGGCTATGAGGGCGTTGCGGGCTGGTGTCACACGAGTGCGTGAAGAGTTGGCGGCATTGGCCAATCGTGAGGTGGTGGAAGTAACCGGTGCCCAAGCTTTTGCTCCCGCGGCTAACAGCTCCACCGCGTTGTTCGTGGGGACCGAAGCCGTGTTGCACCAAATACCGGCGGCCGACGCAGTGATCTTTTTGGACTTCGATCAGGAGCTGTTGGCGCCCAGATATCGAGCGGCCGAGCAGGCGTTTGGGTTGCTGGTGCGGGCCGCTCGACTCGTGGGACCCAGGGCGAGTGGCGGGCGAGTAATAGTGCAAACTCGCTATCCGCGCCACGAGGCGCTAGTTGCGGCGCTGCATGCCGACCCGCAACGATTCGCGACTGCCGAGCTCATCGCCCGACGCGAAATTGGGCATCCGCCGACGTGCGCGCAGGCGGCCATTTCGGGCCCGTCGGCGGCGACGTTCATTGCGAGGCTCAACGCGCCGGATGGCGCAGTGCAGCTCTACGCGCCGGAACATATCGAGGTGCGCGAAGCAATCGATGGCGGCTACCTGGTGCGGGCGTCGACTCATCGCGTGTTGTGCGACGCCTTGGGTGCTGTGGCGCGTCCGCCGGGACGATTGCGAATCGAAATGGATCCGCTTCGGGTGTGAGTTGTTAGTAGGCGTCGATTTTGGTTATCGACCACGAGCCATCGGCATTGTGGGTCACCGTCACGTTGACGCCGCCCTGGCCGTTCGCGAAAAAGCACGAGCTCGTGCCGAATTCGCCGTTGTCGCAATGGCGATCCTCGGCATTGCTTTGGGGAGCGAATTTCGTAAACAACGTGGCAATATCGACAGCGGGACCGAGGCCGGCAGCCGCTGCCTGATTACCTGATTTCCACGCTGCAAACAGCTTTTGGGCAGCAGTTTCTTGATCAGGAAACGTAAAAATCAGTGCGGTGGTCGTGGTTGTAGTGGGTGCCGTGGGTGCCGTGGTGGACGTGGTGATCACGGTGGTGACGGCTGTAGTTGCGGTTGTCGTCGTTGTTATTGGCGCTGTCGTTGGCGAGGCTGTCGAGCTAGCCGTCTGCGATGACCCTGAGCATGCCGCAAGGATCATGATCGCCGTCAGCGGGGCGAGGGGAGCAATACGTCGACGCATGTGTCCCTATCGGATTTCAGCACGGGATTCGTGAGGATTTTGCCAACACCAGCGGCGCACTTCGGCCATGGCAATCGACGCCGCCACCGCCACGTTGAGCGATCCCACTTTGCCAGCCAACGGCAAGTACGCCACCCGGTCGACTACGTGGAGAGTTTTTGCGTTGATGCCGTGCCCTTCGTGGCCCACAATCAAACACACATCGGTCGTGGGGCCGAGTTCTTCTTCCAGAGTGAACAGAGGAACTGAATGAGTAGCCAATTCAATGGCGATGCACACGTAGCCGGCTGCTTGCGCCTGCGCCACGGCATCAGCACCGGTTGGCACGGTAGACGATTCGATAAATCGATCGGTGCCAAGCGCTACTTTCTGGGTCGCTGTTTGGTCGAATCCGGGCGTGGAACCTGTGAGCCACAGATGGTCGACGCGATAGGCGGCTGCCGTGCGGGCGATTGACCCCACGTTGTAGGGCGAATTGAGATTTTCGCAAATGAGCGCCAGCCGGGGAGAGGGCAGTTGCCGCCAAGTGCGATGTAACCGTTTGAGGCCGGTGGGGTCGAGTTGCGTTGAGTGTTCAGACTTCATAGACATGCTCCGTTTTCGATGTACTGCACACGCAAGATTCGGTACCCCATCGAGCTGGACAATCGTTCACAACGCCAACCTTCACGAAGCAGCCACGCCATGAGTGAGTCGGCACCGAGGTTTTTGTTGATAACCAAATAAGCCGATCCGTCGGGCGTGAGGCGGGGGAGCCATGTGTCGAGCATGTCGTGTAACGCTTGTTTGCCGATACGAATCGGCGGGTTGGAATACATCGCCGCGAACCGAATTTCGGGCGGGACGTTGTCTTCGAGTCGGGCCCGCACGTGATCCAGGTCGTATGAAGCGGCATTGAGTGCCGTGAGTTCTACGGCTCGTTCATTGATGTCGATGGCCCAAATCGATGCCTCCGGCGATCGGCGAGCCAGAGTCACTGCAATAGGGCCGTAACCACATCCGAGGTCGGCAATGTGTCCGAGTTGGGGCGGCATTGGAGCGGTGGTGAGCAAATATTTTGTGCCAGGGTCGACACTGTTTTTGGAAAACACGCCGATGTCTGTGGTGAGAGTAAACGAACAATCGGGCAAAAACATTTCGATGGTTGTGCGCTTTGACGGCAAGTCACCATTCGATGTGAAGTAGTGGGAGGTATTGCTCATGTGCCTGGCAGGGTAGCCTGTGGTCTTATGGCTTCGTATTCCATTCGCCTCGTTGGCGATCCTGTCTTACGTCAAATTGCTCAACCCGTCGAGAACATCGATGGCAAGTTGGCCACCGTGGCCGCCGACATGCTCGACGCAATGTATGCCGCTCCCGGCGTTGGCTTGGCTGCCCCTCAAGTGGGTATACAGAAGCGCTTTTTCGTGTACGACATCGGAGAGGGCGAAGGGCCAAAAACTCTCATCAACCCTGTGGTTGTTGAATCGCGTGGCGAATGGTCATACGACGAAGGTTGCCTCTCGGTGCCTGATATGAGTTTCGAAATTGTGCGCCCCAAGGAAATACACATCACCGGTTTTGATCTCGATGGCAACGAAGTATCTCTGGAAGCCGACGAGTTCGAAGCCCGGATGTTCCTGCACGAGATCGACCATCTCGATGGCAAGTTGCTCATCGATATGTTGGAAGACGACCAACGGCGCGCAGCGATGAAAGTGTTGCGTCAACGGGCCATGGGTGAAGAGCCCACGGTGCCTGAACGCAAGGGACTGCGCCTCCGCCTTCGCCCATGACTAGCGATGCTTTGAATGGCACAATCGCCGCTGAGCTTCCGATCTTCGTTGGCCGCCCGAAACGGCTCGTCTATTTCGGAACACCACAGATGGCTGTTGCCCCGTTGCTGGCGTTGATCGATGCCGGATTCGATGTGGCTGGCGTTGTGACCGGCGTCGATAAACGGCGAGGCCGCGGAGCCGAATTGTCTCCTACCCCGGTGGGTGCCGCAGCTTATGAGCGAGGGGTTCCCGTCGTTCATACGGTTGGAGAGTCTCTGGCCTTTGGGGCAGATCTCGGCGTCGTAGTCGCGTATGGACAGTTGATTTCTGCCGACGTGTTGCGTCGACTTCCCATGGTCAATGTGCATTTCAGTTTACTTCCCAGGTGGCGGGGTGCCGCGCCTGTCGAACGGGCACTGTTGGCGGGCGACGCAACCACCGGAGTGTGCCTCATGGCCTTGGCCCAAGGCCTTGACGTCGGCCCGATTTACGCCGTAGAAGAATTTCCCATTGCCATCCACGCCACCGGAGACTCGCTGCGTGAAGCGTTGGTGGCGCTTGGCTGCCGTATGTTGGTCGACTGGTTCACAACAGGGTTGCCATCGCCCACGGCCCAGTACGGTGAGCATACCTATGCGGCCAAAATCACAACGATCGACAATCAGCTGAACTGGGAGCGGAGTGCGGAGGAGTTGGAGCGTGTCGTGCGGCTTGGTTCTGCATACTCGACGTTCGGATCCAAACGAATTCGCATACACTCGGCCACCATCACCGACGACGATGGAGTACCGGGATCGGCGCTTGGCGACATCGTTTATTGCGGCCATGGAGCGCTCAAGCTTGTCGTGGTACAACCAGAAGGCAAGCCAAAAATGAATGCAGCAGATTGGTTACGCGGTGTGCGTATCCACGAAACCGACAGGTTCGGACCATGATCACAGAACCTCGCCAGCTGGCGCTTGACGCGCTGAACCGAATCGAAATCGAAGGTGCCTTCGCGAACGTTTTGCTTCCCAAAATGCTGGCTGTGTCTCAGCTTGATTCTCGGGATCGAAATTTCGTAACGGAACTTGTGTACGGCTCGACCCGCATGCAGCGGGCGTGCGACTTTCTGGTGGATCGATTCATGGCCAAGGACCCTGACGCCAAGACCAGAACAGTGCTTCGTCTCGGCGCGTACCAGTTGGCATTTATGCGCACACCCACGCATGCTGCTGTCAGCGCCACCGTCGAGTTAGCGCCGCAACGTACCCGCGGTCTCGTGAACGCGGTGCTGCGAAAAGTGGCCAACAACATCCCCGAAAAAGATGCCGATTGGCCCAGCTTGGCGGTGCGTTTGAGCTATCCCGACTGGATCGTGGATTGGCTCACTGCTGATATGGGTCTTCATGCGGCCACTCAGGCGTTGGAGGCCATGAACGCCCCAGCCAGTCGCACAGAACGAGACGACGGCTACACCCAAGACCTTGGGAGTCAATGGGTTGTCGACCTTGTAAGTGCGCAACGCGACGAACTCGTGGCCGATGTGTGCGCGGCTCCCGGTGGCAAAGCCACAGGTCTGGCGGCTGCGGGAGCAACCGTGCTGGCCAGTGACCTTCACCGCGGCCGCGTGAGATTACTGGCCAGCAATATCGATCGAATTTCAGGTCAGGGAGTGGCGCCCGTATTAGTCGCCAATGCCACTGCGCTGCCATACGCCGACAGGTCGCTAGATCGCATTTTGGTCGACGCCCCGTGCAGCGGACTCGGTGCATTGCGTCGACGCCCCGATGCCCGGTGGCGCATCACACCTGATGCCGTCGAGACGCTCGGCAACCTGCAGCGGCGACTCCTCACGGAGGCCTGTCGTGTCGTAAAAGTGGGAGGCACAGTGGTGTACAGCGTGTGCACAATCACCAACGCCGAGACGCTCGACATCGACAATTGGATGGCCGAAGCACACCCGACTCTGGTGCCGATCGATCGGCCCGGAGAACCGTGGATGCCGTTGGGCCGCGGGGCGGTCATCTTTCCTCACACCGCCGACACCGACGGCATGGCCATTTTTCGTTACCGTTGCCAGTCATGAGTGCAGGTACAGGTTTGTTCGCCAAAGTGTTAACGGTGTCTGATGGCGTGACCACTGGCCATCGCCAAGACGTGAGCGGAGTGGCGTTGCACGACACCTTGGTTGAGGCCGGATTCACTGTGGTCGACCAGCGAGTGGTAGCCGACGGCATCGAGAACGTGGCTGGCGCGTTACGAGCCATGGCTGACCAGTTTCATGGCCTCATAGTGTCGACAGGCGGCACAGGCTTCGCACCGCGGGATCTCACTCCTGAAGGCACACGATTGGTCCTGGATCGTGAAGCGCCGGGTTTGGCTGAAGCAATGCGTTTGGTGAGCCCACTGGGCCGCCTCAGCAGAGGCATGGCGGGCACAATTGGTACCGCAATAGTCCTCAACACTCCAGGGTCGCCAAAAGGTTGCGTCGAACAACTCAACGCTGTGATCGATATCGTGCCCCACGCCATTCGCCTCTTGGCCGATGAGCCCACTCCCCACTAGCTGCATGACGCCCCCAAGCGCCTCCAAATTTTCTCCGAAAGCAGACGTTCAATGTTGAAATTGGTTCTTCCCAAAGGGTCGCTTGAAAAAGCCACACTGCAACTTTTCGAAGAGGCCGACCTTACTGTCATTCGTTCGTCGAGCGTTGACTACAAAGCCACAATCGACGACCCCCGTGTGATCGAAGTACGCATCTTGCGGCCCCAAGAAATTCCCGTATACGTCGCCGACGGGCTTTTCGATTTGGGCATTACCGGTCGCGATTGGGTGGAGGAAACCAATAGCGAGGTCGTTTCCTTGGGCGAATTGAAGTATTCGAAGGCCACTGCGTTGCCAATTAAAGTGGTCGTCGCTGTTCCAATCGATTCTGGTTTTGATCGCGTCGAAGACTTGCCCCACGGGGTGCGGGTGTCGAGTGAATATCCAGAGATGACGAAGCGGTTCTTTGCCGCCAAGGGCATTAGCGCCGATGTTCGATTGTCGTACGGCGCCACCGAGGCCAAGGTGCCCGACATCGTGGATTGCATTGTCGATATCACCGAAACAGGTCGAGCGCTGCGGGCTGCTGGCTTGAAAATTATCGATACCATTTTGGTGAGCTACACAGAACTGATTGCCAACAAGCAGTCCCACGCCGACCCCGCCAAACAGCACGCCATGAACCAGATCCTCACTCTGCTGTCGGGGACCATGGAAGCACGAGGCAAGGTGCTGGTGAAGTTGAATGTGGGCGCTGCCGATTTAGCTCGAGTCATCGCACTGGTGCCGTCGATGAAGTCGCCAACGGTGAGTCTGCTGTTTGGAACGGATCCGGCAAATCCCGACTATGCCGTGGAGACTGTGGTGGCGAAGTCGCAAATCAACATCCTGATTCCAGCGCTCAAAGATGCCGGCGCTACGGACATCATCGAGCTGCCAATCTCCAAGATCGTGCACTGATCATGCCCCCGGAATTCGATTGCTTTACTACCGTCACCGGCACCATTGCCGCATTCGATGTGGAGCGCGGCTGGGGCACGTTTCGTAGCCTCGACAATGTGGACTACGGGTTTCATTGCGCAGCGATTGCGAATGGTTCGCGAGTCATCGAGGTGGACGCTGCGGTAAGTGCCCGCATTGTGCCCGGGCTGGCTGGCCGCTACGAGGCGACGCGAATATTTCCGATCGTCGAATAGTCCTTGCCACTCGTGCGCTGATCTACGGCAACACGCCGCCGGTTGCTACCAAGTTGTACAGCGCTTCTGGCGGCTGGGGTCGGCTGAAGTGATAGCCCTGCCCGATATCGCAGCCGAGTGATTGTAGGGCAAGCACCTGAGCTTCGGTCTCGACGCCTTCGGCGACGGTTCCCAAATGCAACGCCTTGCTCATGCCAATGACTGCTTGCACAATGGCGGAATCTTCAGCGTCGATTCCCAATCCGTTGATAAATGACCGATCGACTTTCACCGAATCAACGGGGAATTTCTTGAGATATGCCAACGACGAATAGCCGGTGCCGAAATCGTCGACGGCGAGGCCCACGCCAAGGTCTTTTAACGCTCGTAGCGACGCAATGGTGGCATCCATGTCGTCCATCAAAACGCTTTCCGTAATCTCAAAACTGATGCGTTGGGGGTTGACTCCTGAGCCTCGAATCATGTCAGCAATATGGCCAGCCAACCGAGGGTTGAGAAACTGCCGAGCTGACAGGTTGATGGCCACGGTGGGGGCATGGGCAGGGCCGGCGAGCTGTTCCCAAACTGCTGCTTGCTGCATGGCCTGCAGCATGACGTAGTCGCCAATGGCGTTGATCACACCAGATGATTCGGCCACAGGAATGAATTCGACGGGAGGCACCATGCCCCAATCGGGGTGGTTCCATCGCACGAGGGCTTCCATGCCGGTGACGAGGCCCGAAGCCAATTGCACCACGGGCTGATAGTGCACCAACAGTTGGTGCTCATCGAGAGCTTGATGCAACGCATGGTCGATGCCGGCGCGTTTGGTGTAATTCACGCGCATCGAGTCAGAAAAGATTTCTGTACACGCGCCACCCCGGCTGCGTGCTTTGCGCATGGCCACCGTGGCATCGCGCATCACATCTAGAACGGTGGTTCCATGCGCTGGCGCAATTCCGGCAAGTTGAGCGGGTGAACAAATACGCACGCCAATTGATGCCGTCACAAAAAGTGGCTCGGCTCCAAACATGAACGGTGGGTCAAGCGCTACTGAGACCCGCGCACCAAAATCGGCGGCGTCAGAGGCTGTGGTGATGGCGGGGCACAAAATGCCAAATTCATCGCCATCGATGCGGGCCACCGTGTCATACATTCCCGATACGTCTTTCAGGCGGGCGGCGACCGATCGCAGCACGGCATCGCCACCGTCTCGACCAAGAGCATCATTGGCCCACGTGAATCGGTCCAAGTTGATGAACAACACAGCAAACGAAGTGCTGCTGTCGTGGGGCTGACTCAACGCCGCCGTGATGCGGTCTACAAACAGGGAGCGGGAAGCCAGACCAGTGAGCTCATCGCGGCGAGCACGATATGAATGTTGTTGGCCCATCGATGCACGACGTGATCTGTTGGTGGCGTTGGTCTCGAGATGAAAAAATGTTGGGGAGCGCAAGTCAGTCATTACACATCACTGTTGATCGGGCTCCACCCGTTTCACAGGCTATGCGAGTGGCTCACTCCAAACGCGGATATCGCTCTACTCTTGGTTGATTGATCCCATTTGGACATAGGCCAATTGCATTTGCGCCAACGCTTCACGCAGCGTCGATTCGTGTTCACCCAAACGTGATTCGCAAGCATGCAAAACGCCAGCCAGTGCGTCGATGGCGATCTTGGCCTCTCCTAGCCGGGGCGGATTGTTTGATAGATGGATGGCAGCCAGTTCGTACAATCCCATGGCGTGGTTGACGACCACTTGAGCGGCAGGCACTTCTGACAGTTCGGCCCGTATACGGTTAACCTCGGCTACGGCGTCTTCCCGGGATTCGAAATCATCCTGGTCAAGTTCAAGTTCGTCATTCACGGTCTGTTACCGTAGCCGGGCAATTCAGAAATACAACTGAACACAAGTGGGGTTCGCCTCCACCTGGCCACTTCAACGCACTACTTGTTAGTTGCATCGTGCCCCAGGTCTTCCATTCATCGTTTACTCGGTGGCTGCTCCTCTTGTGCGACGTACCAAAGTCCCTACTACAAGGAGGATGCGCATTGCACCTTGCAACCGACGTTTCGGCGACACTTATAAAGGGTGAGCGGCCATAGCACCGCCCAATCCCACCGGCGCTCGTATCAACGAGCAAATTCGAGCAAAAGAAGTTCGACTTGTTTCGGCAACTGGCGAGCAACTTGGTATCAAAACTGTGCCAGACGCTCTCCGCATTGCCCGCGATGCAGACCTCGACCTCGTCGAAGTGGCACCGATGGCGAACCCACCAGTGTGCCGGATCATGGATCACGGCAAGCATTTGTACGAAGAGGCACAGAAACTCAAAGAGTCTCGCCGGCGCTCAGTGCAAACGTCTATCAAGGAAATGAAGTATCGGCCCAAGATTGGTAAAGGCGATTTCGATACGAAGACCAAACACGTTTTGGAGTTTCTTGAAGAAGGCCACAAGGTAAAAGTCACGATCATGTTCCGCGGTCGAGAGATGCACCATCCCGAAATCGGTATGGACATCCTCAAGCAGGTCGAAGTAACACTTGGCGACAACGCCAAAGTGGAAGCTGCGCCCAAGATCGACGGACGAAACATGATCATGGTGCTCTCCCCCAATAAGAAGCCCGTCAAACCAGCAGGCAAATCGGGTGACTCGCACGCACAGAAGAACAAGCCGGAAGCTGTCTCGGCGGCACCGGTTGAGGCATCAGTCCCAATCGAAGAAGTTGTATCAAATCCCCAAGAGTCATCAGGAGAATAAGGGCCATGCCCAAAATGAAAACATCGAAAACGGCGGCCAAGCGGTTTGAAACCACGGGCACGGGCAAGTTGCGCCGTTTACAGGTAAACAACCAACACAAGTTCGAAGTTAAGTCGTCAAACCGCAAGCGTCGTATCGAAGGTATGGCCGATGTGCACCCCGGCGACGCCTACAAGATCAAGCGTTTGCTTGGTAAGCGCTAACCCAAACGTCACTTCGACATTCCAAAATTCTCAGAAAGGTAATTAGTTATGGCACGCGTAAAACGCGGCGTTCACGCCAAGAAGAACCACAAGAAAGTTCTTGAAAAGGCTGCAGGCTATTACGGCCTTCGTAGCCGTTCATTCCGTCAAGCCAACGAAGCAGTCATGCACGCAGAGGCATACGCCTTTCGTGACCGCCGGGCACGCAAGGGCGAGTTCCGCAAGCTGTGGATCCAGCGCATCAATGCGGCAACTCGTGAGCATGGCATGAGCTACTCACGTTTCATCGATGGACTCACCAAGGCTGGCGTGACCGTCGACCGCAAGGTGCTTGCCGATTTGGCAGTAACTGATTCAGCAGCGTTCGGTGCGTTGGTGGCCGTCGCCGCTGCCCAGCACACTGCTGCCTAATCAATTCACTGACCGCAAGAAGGTAAGGCCGCTGTGGCCGGACTGACATTTTCGAGCGCCCCGGTGGCCCGAGTGCGAGAGCTTCTTCGAAGTTCCAGCGCCCGGGCAGCCGAGGGCGCTTTTGTCGTTGAAGGCGTCACCCTGATCGACGAAGCAATTGAATCAGGGCTCGACGTGCACAGCATTTTTGTAACGCAAGACTCTCGGGATTATCGATCCGTCGGGGACCGTTTCGTATGCGCCACCGGGGTGATCGAGCGAGTGAGCACCACTGTCGCTGCCCAACCAATGTTGGCCGTGGTGTCGATTCCAGATTGTGCTGTTCCCGTGAATTCGTCGCTCATTGTGTGGTGCGAGGAGCTCAATGATCCGGGAAATCTGGGCACCATTATTCGGGCCGCCGAAGCTGCCGGTGCCGATGCCGTCGCGTTGAGCGGTGGCAGTGTCGACCCGTGGAACCCGAAAGTGGTGCGAGCAGCGGCAGGGGCGCTGTTTCGTTTACCTGTCATCCGTGATGTCGGTTGCGAAACTCTTCCTGGCCGCTTGATGGCCACCGTGATGACTGGTGGCCAGTCCATGTACGAAGCCGATCTCATCAGTAAAACCGTGATTATGTTGGGTAATGAAGCTCGGGGTCTGAGTACAGCATCCCTGCACCGGAGCGACGGGTTGATCACAATCCCCATGGCTGGGCCCACCGAGTCGCTCAACGTAGCCGTGGCCGCAGCGTTGGTAGTTTTCGAAGCGGCCCGACAGCGCCGCGAATTCGTAGCCCCCACCGAATAATCTCGAGAGATGTCAGGCGGGCTAACCACACAAGAAGTAGCTGCGCGAGTGGCGGACGGTCGCGTGAATGTGATCGAAGGCTCGAATACGCGGACGTGGGGTCAAATCATTCGGGCCAACGTGGTCACCCGGTTCAACATGATTCTGGGTGCATTACTCGCCGTGATATTGGTCGTCGGCCCCCTCAACGACGCTCTATTCGGATTTGTGCTCGCCATCAACATTGTCATCGGCATTGTGCAAGAGGTGCGCTCTAAAGCCACCCTGGATCGCTTGGCTGTGCTGAATGCGCCCAAGGCAGAGGTGATCCGAAACGGGCAACGCCAACAGATCGCAGTTGAGGAAGTAGTTGAAGACGATGTGCTGTGGCTCTCGAGTGGGCAACAACTTGTTGTCGACGGGGCAATCATTGATTCGGTCGGATTAGAGATCGACGAATCGATGCTGACAGGTGAGGCCGATTCGATCCGCAAGGTCGCCGGCGATCAGGCGCTGTCAGGCAGCGCAGTGGTGGCTGGCACTGGCACGATGGTGGCGACCCGGGTGGGCAACAAGGCGTACGCCGCTCAACTGGCCACTGAAGCCAAACGGTTTGAGCTTGTGAATTCGGAATTGCGGCGAGGGATCGACACCATCATCACGTGGGTCGGGTGGGCCATGATTCCCACCGCTGCACTGCTGATTTGGAGTCAACAGCGGGCCCACGAGGATTGGCGAGAAGCATTGCGCAGCACGGTGGGCGGTCTGGTGGCCATGCTTCCTGAAGGCCTGGCGCTACTGACATCTCTGGCATTTGCGGCGGGCATCATTCGCTTGGGTCGACGCAAGGCGTTGGTCCAAGAACTGGCCGCTGTGGAGACCTTGGCTCGAGTTGACGTACTTTGTCTGGACAAGACGGGCACGATCACCAGCGGTGATATAAGTTTTGTGAAGCTCGATCTCGTCGGCACGGCAAATGAACAGTTCGCTCGCCGGATCCTGACGTCAATGGCCGTTTCGGACCCCGCGCCGAACCCCACGCTGCGGAGCTTCGCTGACCTGGTGACGCCCGAAGAAGTGTTTGCTCCGTCGGCCATCGTTCCGTTCAGTTCCGCTCGAAAGTGGGGCGCTGCCGATTTTGCAACCAACGGCGCGTACTTGTTGGGAGCACCTGAGTTCTTGCTGGCGGCGTGCAGCGCCGGCGATCGATTGCGAGTGGCGGAGCGGATGGCGCCATACACGTCGGCGGCGAATCGTGTTGTGCTTTTGGCCCAGGCGCCAGATGGGCTCACTGACGATGTAATTCCTCACAGGCTTAAGCCGGTGGCGCTCGGCATTCTTGAAGACCGCGTGCGCCCTGATGCACATGCCACGTTGGCGTGGTTCATCGAACAGGGCGTCGCGCTCAAAGTAATTTCTGGCGACAACCCAGCAACCGTTGGTGCCATTGCCGAACGAGCGGGGATAGTTGTTGACGAGGCCGTCGACATGCGCACTGTGTCTGACGCCGACCTTCCTGGAGTGGTGGTTGCTGGCAACGTTTTTGGACGAGTGACGCCTGAACAAAAACGGTCCATGGTGAATGCACTCAAAGCCGAGGGTTACACCGTTGCAATGACCGGCGACGGCGTCAACGATGTGTTGGCGCTCAAAGATGCCGACATGGGCATTGCCATGGGCAACGGATCCGATGCCAGCCGGGCCACAGCTCAGCTGGTGTTGCTCGACAGCAAATTTTCGTCTCTGCCCGCCACTGTAAGCGAAGGCCGGCGGGTCATCAACAACATTGAGCGAGTGGCGAAGCTTTTTGTGACCAAGACGGTGTATGCGGTGCTTATCGCGTTCGGGATAGGCGTCAGCGGCGCTGCATACCCGTTTCTGCCTCGTCATCTCACTCTGATTGGCACATGGACAATCGGTGTGCCGGCATTTTTCTTGGCGCTAGAACCCAATGATCACAAGGCAATTCCGGGATTTGTGCGCCGAGTCATGCATTTCGCTTTGCCATCGGGAATCGTGGGTTCAGTATGCGCCTTGAGCTCGTACGCCATTCTGCTTCACGCCCACAACGTGTCGTTGCGGGAGGCACGAACAGGCACCACGTTGGTGCTCGTTATCGTCGGTGTCGGCACGTTGGCCCGGGTGGCGCCGCCGTTGACTCGGGGACGGATCGCGTTGTTGGTGGGTGACGTGATAGCGATCGTGGCTGTGTTTGCCGTGCCGTTCCCAAAACACTTTTTTGCCCTCGATCTCCCGCGAATCGGTATGTCGTTACGGGTCGGGGCGATTGGCATCATTGGGGCAGCCATCGTGTTGGCGTTGGGCAAAATGCAGGCTGCTCAAAAGTCGCCGTAGGCGACTTGGAAACAGGGAAGCTTGAGGTCGTGTCGCCACAAGTCGACCACTTGATCGCGGTCGTCGAGCACGAATTTCACGTTGTAGAAGTTTTTGATGTGTTGCTCGAACAGCTCATATTTCACGACCCGATCCCTACGATTGTCGTTGCGCGACCGCATGAAAAGAGGGCCTTCAACGCCCACATGATCTGCGAGCCACAACGCTGTGTCGTGTCGACAAATTTCGTCTCGACCAGACGTGTACAAAATGGCGATCCCACTTGCCCCCAACAATTGCACCAGTTCGATCACTGGGGTATTCGGACGGTCCTCAATGACACGGCTCCAATCGAATGGGCTGCGATCGACATGCAACGCCAGCGTGCCATCGATGTCACAGATAACGGCGTCGGGCTTGTGAGTTGGCACGCTTCAGGCTAACGCGATGTCGCGCTAGTTTCGGTCTATGAATTCGCCCAATGAGCTCGGCTACACCCCCGCTCAATCACACGCGGCCCTCGATGCGGTTCGCCAATATTGTTTTGCGCTGCCGGAAACGAATGAACGCCTCAGTCACGGCAGTCCCACTTTTTTCATTCGAGACAAAAAGAGTTTCGTGATGTTCCTAGATGATCATCATGGCGACGGGCGTCTTGCGTTGTGGTTAGCAGCTCCCGCTGGCGTGCAAGCGGCCATGATCGAATCGGAACCCGATCGGTTCTTTTACCCGCCATACGTTGGCGGCCGCGGTTGGCTGGGCGCTCACCTTACGGGCGATGTCGAATGGGACGAAGTCGGGGCAATCATCACCGAGGCGTACCGGTGTGTGGCCCCCGCCAAGCTGGTGGCCCAACTGTTATCTGGCCCCTGAGTTTCGGGGCGTCGGGTTGAGGCCGAACGTCTGCCCGCCGCCGTCTCGTTCGCGATCAGGGCGCACCAAGTCGAGCGGGTTCAACACGTCGCCGTAATACCCCAACGCGTAGGCACCCATTTGATAGCCGGCGAGGCGCTGCATACGTTCGGAGAATGTACTGGCGACTTCGGGAGGCGCCGAGAGGTACTGGTTTTCTTCCTGCCGTAACCACCCCAGCACGTAGTCAGCATTGAGACCGGTACGAATGTCGTTTGTCACGTTCGCTCCGCCGCCGTGAATCGTGCGTCCGCCGTATATGACAACGGAACCTTTGGGCATCACTGCCGGCACCGAGCGCTCGACGTCGTACATGACGCTGTCGGCTTCTCGATGGCTACCAGGTATCACACGGGTAGCGCCTATTTCTTCTGTGAAGTCGCACATGGCCCAGATGGTAGACATCTCCACGTTGACGTCATCGGGAAATGGGAAATGATCAAAACACCATTGATCGCGATGTAACAGCTGCTGAGGGCCGCCGGGCTCGATGGTGATGGCTTGCGTAAGGTGCAATTGAAATGTGTCCTTTTGGCCCCACAGGTATTGCTTGGCAGCATCGAGAAGAAGGGGATGCCCGATCAGTTGGTGCGAGAGCGGCGAGCGGGCCAAAAGCGAGCCCGTACGCCGGGTCGTGCGCCCGGAAAAGCTGTCCGATCCGTAGGGGGTGGCGTCGATGAACGGCGTCAATTCGGCCATCACGCTGTCGATGAGTTCCTCGGGTACGAGCCTTTCCACGATCACTGCGCCCATGTCGGAGATGGCGTCGACCACATCCTGCGCTGAGGCACTATTGGTGAGTCTGGGAAGCGTGGCAGTCGTCATTCGGTAATGATGTCCCCAAGTTGCCTGTTGACCAAATCAATTGGTTCAGTGGGGGCCGGGCGGCCCCCTAACCTAGGGCCGTGATCCAAGACATAACTACATCGGCGGCGGCTAGTTTGGCTACCGGATTGTCGGCCATTGCTGACGCCGCCACCACATCAACGCTCGACGATGTGCGGCGAAGCGTGCTTGATAAGTCGGCTCCGTTGGGTGCTCTCAGGAAGCAGCTTGGTTCGTTGGCTTCGCCTGACGACAAGAAGGCTGCCGGTCAAGTAATCAACGATGCGTTGGCGGCGATTGAGTCCGCCTACGCACTCAAGCGGGTGACGTTGCTAGCCACTGAAATTGATAGCCGATTGTCGGCAGAGGCCATGGACCTCACTGAAGTGATTGGTGGCGTCACCCGAGGCGTTGGCCATATTTCGACCCAAATTCGTCATCGCCTCGAGGACGTGTTTGTGGGCATGGGATTCAATGTCGCGGAAGGCCCGGAGGTCGAGAGTGATTGGTACAACTTCGAGGCGCTCAATATTCCCGCCGGGCATCCAGCGCGCAGTATGTGGGACACGTTCTTTCTAAATCTGGGCGGTATGGCATCAGACAGGGGTGACAACGAACAAGTCGTGTTGCGTACCCACACCAGCCCGGTGCAGATTCGCACCATGCTGAGCCAGGCGCCGCCGATTTACATCATCGCCCCTGGTCGGGTGTTTCGCAACGACACACCAGATGCCACCCACATGCCGGTGTTCCATCAAATTGAAGGCCTCGTGATCGACAAAGGAATCACGATGGGTCATCTCGCCGGATGCCTCGAGCAATTCACCAAGGCGTTCTTTGGCGACGGATTCACCAGCCGCCTTCGCCCCAGCTATTTCCCGTTCACGGAGCCGTCTGCCGAATTCGATGTGCAACGGCCTGACGGTTCATGGCTCGAGCTCGGCGGTTGCGGCATGGTGCATCCGACGGTGTTGGCCAATTGCGGCATCGACCCCGAGGAGTTCTCGGGCTTCGCGTTCGGCTTCGGCATCGACCGTTTCGCCATTATTCACAACCAAGTCAGCGACATTCGCGACCTGTTCACTAACGACGTTCGAGTGCTGGAGCAATTCGTATGAAAGTGCCTTTGAGTTGGCTGCGCGATTTCATCCCCACCCTCGAGATGCCCGTGGCCGAGCTGGCCGACACGTTTTCGGGGCTCGGATTGGAATGCGACGGAGTTGAGCATATTGGCGCATCCCTTGACGGCATCGTGGTGGCCAAGATACTGAGTCTGAGCCCCCATCCAGATGCCGACAAAATCCAAATTGTCACCGTTGATCCGGGCGGCGTTGGGTATCCAGAAGAAGTGCCAGTGGGCGAGCCGCTACAAATCTGCTGTGGCGCGTTCAACATGGCCGTTGGCGATCTCGTACCCCTGGCAACGCTGGGCACCACGATGCCAGGCGCCGACTTCGAGATCGCCCGCCGTAAAATGCGGGGAGAGTGGTCAAACGGGATGTTGTGTTCATCGCGTGAATTGCAGGCCGGCGATGACCACGGCGGCATCATGATTCTGACCCCTGGCATCGCACCGTTGGGTACGCCAATCGCCACCGCTTTGGGCATGCAAAGCGACGTCGTTTTCGATTTGGCTGTCAATCCCAACCGGCCAGATGCCATGTCGATACTGGGCATCGCTCGCGACTTGGCTGCCCACCTCGGACTGGCCTTGGTGATGCCCTCCGTGCCGTCGATCGTGCCTGCACCGGCCAGCGATGTCTCGGTCACGATTGAGGATTCCAATGGGTGTGGACGATTCCACGCATGGGTTCTACGTGGCATGACAGTGGAGCCATCGCCAGAGTGGATGCAACGTCGGCTCACGATGGCTGGCATGCGCCCCATATCAAATGTGGTCGACGTATCGAACTATGTGATGTTGGAACTCGGCCGTCCGAATCACACGTTCGATTTGGCCCGTTTGCCAGGTCGCGGAATCCGAGTGAGGCGTGCCAACGCCGGCGAGACACTGGTGACACTCGACGGAATCACCCGCACCTGTTCTGCGGCCGACCTCCTGGTGTGCGATGCCACAAACCAACCCACGGCATTGGCAGGGGTGATGGGAGGCGAGTCGTCGGAGATCACGAATGCGACCACCGAAGTACTGCTGGAGCAAGCGTGGTGGGACCCCATGACCATTGCGCGGACGTCGAAGCGAATTGGTTTGCGTACTGATGCGTCGGCTCGTTTCGAAAGGGGCACTGATTGGGAAATCATTCCTTACGCAGCAGCGCGTTTCGTGGGCCTGTTGGGTGGCAATGTGGACGTGGCCACGATCGAGGAAATAGATGTCGCCGGCAATCTTCCCCTTCGGCCACCGATTGCGGTGCGAGTCGATCGTGTCAACGCGACGTTAGGCACCAATGTTGCATCCACGGAAATGGTGCGGATTCTCAATTCCATTGGCTTTTCCACTACCGGCAGCGACAACGGCGTGTTAACCGTCTCGCTCCCCGCGTGGCGTTTAGATTCTTCCGCCGAAATTGACGTCACCGAAGAGATAGCTCGGCATTATGGGTATGCCAACATCGTCAAGCAGCCGGTGTTCGGTCAGCGCGGTGCACTCACCGCGCTCCAGTTACGTCGGCGACGTGTGGCCGAGATTCTCCACGGATGGGGCGCTTTCGAAGCTATGCCCAACCCATTCATCAATCCAGCCGACGTGACGGCGTGTGGTCTAGACGACATACCCGTCCAAATCAACGATCCCATCGTGGCCGACGAATCAGTGCTGCGGCCATCCATGCGGCCAGGGCTGTTGCGGTCGTTGGCGTACAACCAAGCGCGCCGCCAACCGAGTGTGTCGCTATATGAGATCGGCAAAGTTTTTGGCCAGCCAGTCGGCAAGCAACTGGATCGAGGTGTCGCTCTGCCCAACGAGCGCGAATTTGTGACGGTGGTGATGGCCGGGAGCGATGCGTCTGATGCCGTGCGTTTGGTGAATCTGCTGTGCGCTTCGCTGGGCAACTCGACCCCTCGTCTTGATCAAAAACGCAACGCTGGATTGGCTGGGCTACACCCGGGGCGGTCGGCCACAGTGATGGTGGGCCGCGGCCCCATTGGTGTGGTGGGCGAGATTGATCCTCGCGCATGTTCAGCCTTTGGAGTGACGGAACGGGTGGCCATTGTGGAGCTCGACCTGATTCGACTGCATGAACATTTGGGATCGACGACTCCAGTGTTCAAGCCCGTATCGAAGTACCCGTCCAGCGATATCGTTCTGGCCTTTGTGGTTCCCGACTCGGTTACCGTAGACGCGGTAAAACGGACACTACACACGGCCGCCAAAGCGCTCGTGAAACGATGCGATCTCTTTGACGTGTTTCGGGGCGCTTCGGTTCCGGCCGGTCATCGGTCGTTGGCGTTTACGTTGCGCGTCCAGGCAGTTGACCACACCTTGGGTGAGGCCGAATTGGCAGAAGTACGTGCCAGTTGTATTGCCGCCGTCGAAGCTGGCCACAAAGCCGCACTGCGCTAATGAGCATTTTACATTGCCGCGCTGACTGGGCGCGAGAATCGGCCATGACGCCGACGTGCGGTAGTCTGATTGAACCTGGTTCAAACCCGTAACGGAGGCCGTAATGGACGACAATGTGACCGACACCGAAGTCGTAGATGAGACCGTCGAAGAACTGTTAATCGAAGAAGTTTCCATCGACGGGATGTGCGGCGTTTACTAAGCCGCACCTACTCATTTGATTTCGATCGACACCGCAGTTCGGTACGAACTGCATCCTCAAGTAGCCATTCGGCCTGAGCGTTTCGGCGCGCTGGCGTACCATTTCGGGAATCGAAAACTTACCTTTCTCAAGGCGCTGCCCCTCGTGCAATTAGTGGAACGACTCGGCGATTTTGATTCCGTTGATGAGGCACTTATCGCGGCGGGAATTTCACAGAAACAACGTCCCCAATATGTTCGCACGCTCGGCGCGTTAGCGGACTCGGAGGTCATTCGTGTCGCTGGTTGACGAATTCAAATTGGGCCTCGACGCCCCAATTTGTCTCACATGGGAACTCACTTACGGTTGCAATTTGCAGTGCGTACATTGCTTGTCGTCATCAGGTCGCCGTGACCCGCGAGAACTGTCGACGGACGAAGCAAAAGCAGTCATCGACGAGCTCGAGCGACTACAAGTTTTTTATATCAATGTGGGCGGCGGGGAGCCAATGCTGCGTCCCGATTTTTTCGAGCTGCTTGAGTACGCCGTCGCTCACAATGTGGGCGTGAAATTTTCGACTAACGGCACCTACATCACCGCCGAAAACGCGCGCCGTTTGGTGTCGATGGATTACATCGATGTGCAACTCAGCCTTGATGGGGCAGATGCTCCCACCAACGACGCCATCCGCGGCGAAGGTTCGTACGCCGCGGTGCGCGAGGCAATGACCCATCTGCGAAACGCGGGGATGAAGGGCTTCAAAATCAGTGTTGTCGTTACCCGCACCAACGTGGATCAGCTTGACGATTTTGAAGCCCTCGCCGATGAATACGACGCCCAACTTCGCCTCACCCGTCTGCGCCCAAGCGGGCGGGGGGCCGACACCTGGAACGACCTTCACCTCTCCAATGCACAGCAACGTCAGCTCTACAACTGGTTAGTGAGTCGCCCAAATATTCTCACAGGTGATTCGTTTTTCCATCTCTCGGCGCTCGGCGAATCGCTGCCCGGATTGAACTTGTGCGGGGCAGGGCGGGTGGTCTGTCTTATCGATCCCGTTGGCGACGTATACGCCTGCCCGTTTGTCATTCACGACGAATTTTTGGCAGGTAACGTTCGTGACTCTGGCGGGTTCACGTCGGTGTGGCGGGAGTCGGCATTGTTTATCTCGTTGCGAGAGCCGCAATCGGCAGGAGCGTGTGCCTCATGTGGTTCGTACGACGCCTGCCAAGGTGGCTGCATGGCCGCCAAATTCTTCACCGGCATTCCACTCGATGGCCCAGACCCAGAATGTGTATGGGGCCATGGCGAGTTGGCAATGGCTGGCGCGTCCATGCGACCAGAGGTGGGCACGAATCACACGCGGCCGTCCACGGTGGTTGGTGTAGCCACTCCTGTGCCGGTGATACTTGGCCGCAAGACACGCTGAACTATGAGCTTGTTGTCGCCGTTGTCGCTCGGCGGCCGGACCGCTAAGAATCGCATTTTGTTCGGCCCCCACGAAACGAACTTGGGCCGCGACCGTTTACTTTCCGATCGGCATGTGGCGTACTACGGGCGCCGAGCCGCCGGTGGGTGTGGCATCGTCGTCACCGAGGAAGCTTCGGTGCATCCCAGCGATTGGCCGTATGAACGGGCGCCGCTGGCGAGCGATTGTGCTGGTGGATGGCGTGATGTGTCCGCTGCGCTGCATTCACATGGCGCGCTGGCGATTGCTGCTCTTGGCCACGCGGGAGGGCAAGGGTCATCTGCATATAACCAGCGAGAATTATGGGCGCCGAGTCGCGTGCCTGATGTGAATTCGCGTGAAGTACCGAAGTGGATGGAACCCTCCGATATCGAAGCCGTGGTGGCCGGCTTCGCCGGGGCCGCCGGAATTGCTCGTGCTAACGGCATGGATGGCGTCGAAATCAACGCTGGCCAGCACAGCCTGATTCGGCAATTTTTATCAGGCTTGACGAATCACCGCACCGACGAATGGGGGTGCGATCGCTTGCGATTTGCCCTCGACATTTTGGGTGCTGTGCGCTCGGCTCTTGGCGATGATCTGGTGCTGGGTTTGCGCTTGTCGTGCGATGAAATGGCGCCGTGGGCGGGCGTCGTTCCCGACGCGGCAGCTCAGATTGCCGCCACCTTGTGCGCCGCGATTCGCGTCGATTACCTCGTCGTAGTGAGGGGATCGATTTACACGGCCTCAGCAACCCGGCCCGACATGCACACTGAGCCTGGATTCAATATTGAATTGGCCCGCCTCATTAAGGGCACTATTCCGGCACATACGGCAGTATTCGCCCAGGGTTCGATCGTGTCGGTTGTTGATGCAACGCACGCCTTTGATTCAGGCGCATGTGACGGCGTCGAAATGACTCGTGCCCAAATTGCCGACGCTGATCTGGTATCGAAATGGGCGGCAGGCAACCCCCACCGCATCCGGCCGTGCCTCTTGTGTAATCAAACCTGTCAGGTGCGAGATCCTCGAAATCCCCTTGTGACGTGCGTGGTGGATCCGTCGAGCGGACACGAAATCGACGAGCCGTTAGTGATCAAACTGAGCCCCGTGAAACGGTCGGTTTGTGTGATCGGCGGCGGTCCAGCTGGGTTGGAAGCTGCCCGTGTTGCCGCATTACGAGGGCATGCCGTGACGATTGTGGAACAGTCGGAATCCGTGGGTGGTATGGCGGATGTGGCCAGTCGTGGGGTCGGGCGTCACCGTTTGAAATTGTCGACGGATTGGTTGGCAAGCGAGTGTGATGAGCTTGGCGTGCGCGTTGTGCTCAACAACCACGAACTTTCCAATAATGCCGACATCGTCATCGATGCCACAGGGTCGGTTGCCGCTCGACATGAGGCAACCGACCCTGGCGCTGAAGCCATTGACAGCGTGATATTTCTGCGTGATTCGATCGACCAATACAACGGCAAAACGGTCGTCGTGTTAGATGGCATTGGTGGCCCAATTGCCGTCAGTATCGCCGAGTCGTTGGCGCACGCCGGTGCGACTGTTCATTTCGTGACGATCGACCAAGTGGCTGGCAACGAACTGGCCCGCACAGGCGACTTGGCTCCGGCAAATGTGCGCCTGCAACAGCTTGGGGTTATCCGTCACCTTCGATCGATTGTGCGCAAAATTGGTACCAGCGGCGTGGAGCTGGAGCATCGATTCTCCGGGGCAAAAACTTTCATTGCTGCCGACGCGATTGTGGACGCCAACCATCGATTGCCAACGCCCCCCTTTATTTTGGAGAGCTCGTCGCACCATCAGCGCGTCATCCGAGTCGGCGATGCCGTCGCCCCCCGGACGATTCTCGAAGCCATCTTGGAAGGCCGCCGTGCGGCCCTGTCGATCTAGCATCCATCCGTGACCGCCCATGGCCGCTACCGGTATCTCTTCAATCCACTCAAGGTGGGGCCGCTTACGGTACGCAACCGCGTGGTGTTTTCAGCCCACCTCACTAACTACGCGCAAGATGGCCTTCCAACCGAACAGCACGCTGCCTATTACGAGGCCAGGGCCAGAGGCGGAGCGGGCCTGATCATCACCGAAGAACATTCCACGCACCCCACCGACTGGCCTTACGAAAAGCTGATTCACGGGTTTCACCGTTCAGTAATTCCTGGCTATCGGCGCATTACTGAACGGGTGCACACTCACGGAACGCCCATCTTGGCGCAGATCAACCACAACGGTGGCCAGGCATCTTCGATGTACACCCGCCTGCCGGTGTGGGCCCCTTCTCCGGTGGCCGATCCGCTGTTTCGCGAGGTGCCAAAAGCGGTTGATTTGGCCGAGATCGCCGAGATCGTGGACGGCTACCGCATAGTCGCCGAGCATTGCATGGAAGGTGGCTTTGATGGCATTGAATTGCAATGTTCGCACAGTTCGATTGTGCGTGGATTTCTAAGCCCGGCAACCAACAAACGATCCGACGACTACGGCGGTTCGCTTACCAATCGGGCGCGACTTTTGCTCGAAATTGTGGCCGTGGTGCGGCGAGCAATTGGGCCCGACAAAGCACTTGGCGTGCGTTTGTGTGGCGATGAATTCATCGACGGTGGCACCACTATCGATGATGCAGTCGAGGTGGCAAAATTGATCGAAGCAACTGGCCATGTCGACTACCTCAACACGTCGATCGGCGTCGCAACGGCCAGCCTGTACATGATCGAAGCCTCGATGCATATCCCGCCCGGATACTCGTTGTTTATTCCATCGGCATTGCGTGCCGTGGTCGATTTGCCAGTCATTGGCGTCGGACGGTTCAAAGATCCGTTGCAGGCCGATCGCGCCATCAGCGACGGCCATTGCGATCTGGTGGGCATCGTGCGCGGCCAAATCGCCGACCCAGATTTTGTGGCAAAAGCGCGCGCTGGCGAACCAGAAGCTACCCGCCTGTGTTTGAGTTGCAACCAAGAGTGTGTCGGGCGCATGGGGCTCAATCGGTGGCTTGGATGTATTGAAAATCCTGACGCCGGTCGGGAGTCGTTGCGCCGTGAAATCACATTGAGTGCGAAGCCAAAACACGTAGTAGTAGTTGGTGCCGGGCCGGCCGGGCTGCAGTCGGCGATCAGCGCAGCAGAGCACGGCCACCGGGTGACTGTGGTCGAGCAAGCGAGTCTTCCCGGGGGCCAGGTTCGCCTAGCGGCATCTATACCCAATCGGGCCGAATTCGGTGACCTTGTTCGCAACCAGGTAGCTGCGTGTACGGCACTTGGCATCGCGATCCATCTCAACACCGAAGCGACACATTCATCGATAATGGACCTTCATCCCGATCATGTGGTCGTTGCCGCTGGAGCCGAGCCCAGTCGACCATGGTGGGCCGGTGGCGACCTTGAACGAGTCGTCGACATTATTGATGTGCTCTCAGGAACGGCTTCGCCCATGGGCAGCGTGTGTGTGTTCGACGAGTTGGGATTCCATCATGCGCCGTCGATCGCCGAACTGCTCGCCGACCGAGGATGCGCCGTCGAAGTTGTCACCAATGGCATGGTCGTGGGCCAGGATCTTGGCATCACCCTCGATATGGAGGGCTGGTGCACCAGGGCCGCCGCTCGCAATATTGTGCAAACCACCGATTGTGTACCCATGGGCGCAGCGGCGATTGATGGCAAGGTGGAATTGCAATTGATGCATCACCCCACCGGTGTGACCACAGCGCACATTTTTGATTGGGTGGTGTTGTGCGTTGCGATGACACCCCGGGAATCGTTGTATTTCGAGTTCGTACGTGCGGGCGTATCCGTGCAACGTGTCGGCGATTGCGTGGCCCCTCGTCGGGCTCATGCCGCCGTCATCGATGGCAGCCGAGTGGGTGCGCTGGTATGAAAACAGTGGCAGTGATCCCGTGCCGTATGGGCGACCGGTGCATTGGCGCCGCTGATGCGGTGGCGCTGGCCGATGGCCACGTCATCGAAGCGCATGCGGTTCACTTTGATGCTGTGGCGATGGCATTGGCGCTCGCCCCGCTAGTGAGTGGCTGTGATGCAGTTGTGCTCGCCGGCTCCGCCGACAGTCGCGATTTGGCACCTCACTTGGCGTTAGCCCTTGACGCCGAATTGCTCTCGGGCGTCATCCGAATCGACGCTGGTTCGGTGACAGTTGGGCGCTACGGCGGCCGGTGCGCACAGACATTTCGCCGAGCTACCAAAGTGGTTGCCGTGCTTCAGGCAGGCCTCGGATTTACAACCGTCGCCGATACCTCGGTTCAAGTAGTTGAAATTTCAACTACCGATTCGGCAGTCGTGACACTCGAACAATTGCCAGCCGATCCTGCCACCATGGACCTCGTCGAAGCACCCCGAATCTTGGGCGCGGGCATCGGGCTTGGCTCGGAAGAATCGGTTGAACAACTGAGTGATCTCGCCGCTTTGGTGGGGGCATCCGTAGGCGGGACACGAGTAATTACCGACCTCGGTTGGCTCCCGTTTTCTCGACAAATTGGCACCACTGGCGTGAGCGTGGATCCTCGTTTGTACATCAATTTTGGTGTGTCGGGCGCAGTGCAACACACCACCGGGCTTGGGCAACCAGCGCACATCATCAGCGTCAATACCGATGCTTCGTGCCCCATGATGGGCATGGCCGATTTGGCCGTCGTGGCTGATGCTTCGGCCGTGCTTCGGGAACTCATCGCGCAGTTGGGAGACGGCAGTGACTGACGCCGATGTGATTGTGGTGGGAGCTGGACCAGCGGGGAGTGCGGCCGCGCTTGTGGCCGCCAGAGCTGGCAAGCGCGTGATTCTGCTCGAACGTGGTCCATTCCCAGGAAGCAAAAACATGTACGGCGGCGTGGTGTACGGCCGCATATTGGATTCGCTCATCCCGAACTGGTGGGAAGAAATTCCCGTGCAACGATGGATCACCAAACGGTCCACCATGGTGCTCAACGGTACTCAAAGTCTCAACGTGGATTACCGCACCGATGCATGGGCACGCCCGCCCTACAATGGTTGTACCACCTTACGCCCCGAGTTCGACTCGTGGCTTGCAGGCCACGCCGAACGAGCAGGGGCGGTGGTGGTGTGCTCCACCGTCGTTACCGGGGTCGTCAAAACCCACGGTCGAGTGACAGGAGTGATGACTGATCGCGGCGATTCGCTCACCGCTCCCATCGTGATTGCTTGCGATGGGGTGAACAGTTTAATTGCCAAGGAATGCGGCCTGTATCCCAACTTTTCGGCTGATCATTTCACCCTCGGCGTCAAAGAGGTTTTGCGACTACCGAGGGCCACTATCGAGCAGCGGTTCAACGTGCGCGGCACGGATGGTGTCGACATTGAAATCGTGGGCGGTACGCAGGGGGTTGCCGGCGGCGGATTTATCTACACAAACCTTGACACCGTTTCGGTCGGTGCTGTGCTCAGTCTCAAACAATTGGGAGCCAGTGGAATCCGGCCCGAAGCCGTCATCGCTGGCTTGAAAGAGCACCCGTCGATTGCGCCGTTAGTAGAGGGCGCCGAGCTCGTGGAGTACTCGGCTCACGTGATTCCTGAGGCCGGGTACGACCACATGCCGGCCATGGTTGCCGACGGATTGATGATCGCCGG
>JBBRKR010000003.1:0-244293 GCA_038231795.1 Acidimicrobiales bacterium | reverse complement strand
TTTGATCGTTACCCACGCCACGCCGTTCGTACAGTCGACGTGAAGAGACTTCAGCCCTTCATAATTCCCCATGGGGTGATCTTGTCACGACATGCTCACTAATTCCAGATATTCGTCGTTCCAATAGTCGAGTTGACCTTCAGGCATGAGCAACACCTTTTGCGGTTGCAAGGCCGTGACAAATTCGGGATCGTGAGAAACGAGAATCATGGAGCCCGGCCAGCGTTTGAGCGCGTTAGCAATGCCAGTGCGCGAGCTTGGATCGAGGTTGTTGGTGGGTTCATCTAGAAGCAACAAATTGTGCTTACCACCCACCAATTGGGCGAGGGCCAGTTTTGTTTTTTCGCCGCCGCTCAACGTGCCAGCATCCTGAAATGCCTTCTCACCTGAGAGGCCAAACATGCCAAGAAGGTTTCGCATTTCGGTGTCGGTGATTCCCGCCGTCTCGCGCATGTTGTCGAGGAGCGACTTGTTGCCATCGAGCGTTTCGTGTTCTTGGGCGTAGTAACCGGCAGACACATCGTGACCCCACCGGATCTCGCCGGAATCGGGACTAGTTTGCCCGGCCAAAATACGCAGAAGCGACGTCTTCCCGGCACCATTGAGACCCATGATAAAAATCCGATCGCCGCGTCCCAGATCGAATGTAACGTCCTTGAAAATCGGGGGGCCGCCGTAACTCTTCGTGAGTCCCTTGATTTCGACGGTCACCTTGCCTGAGTGGGGCGGCGTGGGAAACGTCACATTCAATGCCCGCGACTTGTCATTGGCTTCCACTTTGTCGTTCTCGATACGAACAATGCGCTTCTCAAGCGAATGGGCCATAGACGCCTTACTGGCCTTGGCTCCGAAGCGATTGACGAGCGTTTGCAACCTGTCAATTTCGCGCTGTTGCAGAGTGGCCACTTTGAGCTGGCGCTCCTCATCGGCGGCACGCGCTGCGGTGTATTGCGTGTAGGTGCCCTTGTACTCCACGATGCCGCCAACCGAACTTTCGAAGGCCCGGTCGAGATGAATCACTCGGGTGATGGCTTCATCGAGCAAGTCGAGGTCGTGAGAAATCACAAGCAGCGCGCCGCGGTAGTCGCGCAGGTATTGCAACAACCATTCCTTGGCATCAAGGTCGAGGTGGTTAGTTGGTTCGTCGAGAAGGAGCACATCGCTGCCCGCGAACAAGATCCGGCTGAGTTCAACACGACGGCGCTCGCCACCTGAGAGCACAGTGAGCGGCAGGTCTAATCGGTCGGCTTTCAGGCCAAGCCCGGCCGCGATTTTACGAGCTTCGCTTTCGGCTGCGTAACCGCCTTTGAGATCGAAATCGTCGAGCGCTCGGGAGTACCGATTGATGTTGCGTTCGCTGGCGTCTTCCTCCAAGGCAATGCGCAGTTTTTCGATGCGGATCATTGCTTCATCGAGGCCACGGCCGCTCAAGATGTGGGTCACGGCTGGGCGTGACTCCGCCCCAGGCTCGGCTTTGGGGTCCTGCGGCAGGTACCCCACGCCGCCTTCAAACTTGATTGTGCCCGACTTCTGCTCGCGTAATCCGGCGATCGTGGTGAGCAAACTTGTCTTGCCGGCGCCATTGCGGCCCACGAGGCCGACCTTGTCTTTGGCCCGGACGGCGAAGTTGGCGTTGTCGACGAGCACGGTTGGCCCGATTTCGACTCGCAGATTGGTCACCGTCAGCATGGCTCTATTGTCTCATTCGACAGCCTGTTAAACACAACGGCCCTAGTCACCCGCTCATTGGGCGACGACTGTCAGGCGGTTTACGTGCTCCATTTGGTGCCATCCCAATATCGGTGTCCATGGGCCATGCTCGGATCTGAATACCAACCTGCCGGGGCATTCGGGTTGGAATCTGGAGCTGACAGAGGTTGCGTCGAGGCGGCGCGTTGATCCTGAGGTTGCGTCGAGACGGCGCGTTGACGCTGAGCAATGGGTGGCGGCGTGACCGTTACTGGGTCGGTCGATGGGATTCCGTAGTCAGACACATGTTCCGTCCATTTGACGCCGTCCCAAAACCGCCTTTCGTGCCGCTTGTGGGGGTCAGGCCACCAAGCGGGCTGCGTTTGACCAAACCCACCTTGCATATGCCGCTGGATCGCCATGAATCTTTGTGCCTCGAACTCGGGTGTTGGGCTCATTACTGCAATGATGATGAGGCCGATTCCGCCTAAGAACATGCCGAGTACGAGACCAAGCCGGCTTTCCCTTTTGATTTCCCGATGTGGTAGCCAGCAACGGCGAACCCAGCCCAAATCAGAAGGAAAATTAGGACAAAATATCCCATTGAGTCAGTCTGATTGTTCATTCTTGCCTTTCGCCGTTTGATGGAATGGTACGCCGCACGCAAACCGGAGATGGATCACTGGTTTTACAGTCGGTGCCGTGATCAATTTGAATTGTCGAAAAAAGGATTTTGGGGAAGCGCTATGGCGGCGCTCACGCGGGCCAAATACTCCGATCTGGGCATTTCGATGACACCGAGAGAGGCCAAATGTTCCGTCGACCATTGCACGTCGAGCAGCGTCGAGCCGCCGGCCTGCAACAAATTTACGAGACCTACGAGAGCTACTTTCGAAGCATCCCTTTCGAGGTGAAACATCGATTCGCCGGCAAACAAGCCGCCGATGGCTAGCCCGTACAAACCTCCCACGAGGCGATTGTCGGGCGTCCACGCCTCGATGCTGTGAGCCCATCCAAGATGATGGAGAGCGGTATAGGCCTTGATGATTTGCGCATTGATCCAGTTGCCCTCGGTGCGAGTGTCGGCGCAGCGCACCATGACCTCTTCAAACGCCGAGTTGACGCGAATGTCAAGTTTCTTGCACGACTGGCGCAGCGATTTGCTGACCCGCAATTCGTTCAACGGCAGCACCCCGCGGGGGTCTGGCGACCACCACCCCAATTTGCCTTTGGGGACGTGCATGGGGAAGATTCCGAGGCGATACGCCGCCAACACTGTGCCCGGTTCGAGGTCGGCACCGACGCCTAGGAAATCGCCTTCACTGTGATGAGGTTGTCGCAATGCCCACGACGTGGGGCGCGGCTCGACGGGCATTCGGGAAGTATTGCCGACAGGTCCCGCTGACTTCAGTTACTTGTTATAGGAAAAAAATCCTGCACCGGTTTTGCGACCCAGCGTGCCGGATTCCACCATGGTCACGATGGTGGGAGCGGGCGTTTCACCCAGTGCCGTGAGAATGCTGAGGCTGGTGTCGAGGCCGACAAGATCGAGCAACGCAAACGGCCCGAGGGGGAAGTTGCAGCCGCCCTTCATGGCAGTGTCGATATCGGCGATTGAGGCACGGCCTTCTTCGAAGATTCGCACAGCGCTATTGAGGTAGGGGAACAGCAAGACGTTCACGATGAAGCCCGGGCGGTCGAGCACGTCAACTGCGTCCTTGCCGCATGCCACTGCAAATGCTCGTGCCGCGTCGATGGTGGCGTCTGATGAGGTGATGGTCCGCACAATTTCCACGAGAGCCATTGCCGGTGCCGGGTTGAAAAAGTGGATGCCACACACTGCCTCTGGGCGGGTGGTCGCTAGCGCCATGTCGTTGATCGAGAGCGTCGATGTGTTGGATGCCAAGATGGCCCCCGGCTTGGCAACAGCATCGAGTTCGGCGAAGAGCGCTTTCTTCACTGCCAGGTCTTCGACAACGGATTCGATGATGAGGTCGCAATCGCGTAGGTCACCCAAATTGGCGGTAACGGTTACCAGGGCCAGAGCGGCGTCGGCAGCAGCCTGATCGATCTTGCCCCGTTCGACCTGCTTCGCCAATGATCTAGCCAGCGCAGTTTTCATCGCCGTGGCGGCCTCGAGGTGTCGACTTCTGAGCACGACGGCGTGTCCGGCCTTGGCGGCTACCTCGGCAATTCCCGAGCCCATGATTCCGCTGCCAACGAGTCCTACCGAATGAATACTCATGGCGGCAAGGTAACAAATCGAAGTAGTTCGCCCCTACCTAGGGTGTTTTGCTCATGGTTTTCGCTGGGTTTTTCGACCGCTCACGGGTAAGACTGTCGTCGGGCGTAGTTGGAGGAGTTCTAGATGTCTCGTTTTGGATTTGGTTTTTCAGTGAAAACGTGGCGGCGACGCGCTGCCATCGCCACCGTTCTCGGGCTCGCGGGAAGTGGATTCGTGGCGTTGGCGATGCCAGCTTCGGCAGCGGGCACGGCAGTCGACGATGTGTATAGCACCGTTGGCCATGCCCCCACCGACGTGCTCTCCGTGCTTGCCCCTGGTGTGTTGGCCAACGATGGTGCCAACATTTCAGCTGGCAACGCCATTCTCATTTCCGGGCAAGGCACTCTCAACTTGGCCGCCGACGGATCATTCGTTTTCACGCCAACCGGTACGTATGCCGGCGCGGTGGTATTCACCTACAACGCCACCGATGGTGCAGCAGTTGTTTCAACTGCCAATATCACGATCACTGTGCCGAACTCGGCACCCACTTTGTCGCCGGCGTCTGTGGCCCCCATCTCGTTGGCAAGCATGGTGGCCACCACCAATTTTGCGGTGACCGTCAATGACGCTGACGTGTACGACACGACGGCTCCCAACTCGTTGTCGTTGGTGGCCTCGGGTTTCACAGGCACGCTCGGTGCTGGCAACGTGTCAGTGTCGGGCACTTCGCCCAATTTCACGGTGACCGTATCTGGCGTGGGATCTGCCGTTTCCGGTACCTTCGATCTTGTCGGCTCTGATGTAGTAGGTGCTACTGCCTCGATGACGGTGTCAGTCACGATCGCCAATGCGGCACCCGTGATCACGGCCCCCACCAATCAGGTAGTCGGCGCTACCAACGGCTCGACGGGTGCCCTGGCGGTCACGATTACAGATGCCGATACGCTTCCTGCCGGAGTCACCTTGACAGCAGTGTCAAGTGCACCAGGAACGGTCACCACCACCGCCAACTCAGCAGCTCGTACAGTTACCGTGGCTGGTTCAGCGAGCAACCCCGTGGGTGTGGTTACGGTGACTGTTTCAGCCAACGACGGCGTTAACACACCGGTGTCCACCACGTTCACTGTGACCTTCAACAACGCGGCGCCCACGATTGTGGCTCCGCTGAGCCAGAGCCTGCCCACTTTGCTTAGCAGTACTGGTGTTCTTTCGGTGACGGTTAACGACATCGACACACCGGCAGGTTTAGTTATTTTGACGGCGGCGTCAAGCTCGCCTGGCACGGTGTCGGCCATCGCTGACAGCCCGCTTCGACAAGTGACAGTCACCGGCTTGGGTGGAAACGTGGCCGGTGTGTACACCATCACTTTGACGGCCAACGATGGCATAGCGCCCCCGGTATCGACCACATTCAGCGTTTCATTCGCCAACTCCACCCCCATAATTTCGACGGTGCTACCGCAGACGGCGACCCGAACGGATGTCGCTATAGGACCTATTCCTGTCAACATCGCTGACAGCGACACTATGTTGAGCGGCATCGCGCTCTCGGCGCTTTCGAGCAATTCTCTGGTAGCGGTGACGGTCGACAACTCCACAAACCCTAAGACAATTTCGATCACCGACCCCACCCACAAGCATGCTTCGTCCACGATCACGCTAAACGCCACCGATGGGGCCAACAACGCGTTACCGGTGACTTTTGTAGCCACGTTCGTCAACTCTGTTCCGACGTTGACGTCGACGATTCCCGCCCAGTCTTTGAAAATCAATTCCAGTTCCGCTTCTCTCGCGTTTACTGTGAGCGACCTTGAGACGTTGCCAGCCAGTCTTGTCGTCACGGCTACTTCGACGATTCCCGGGCTGATTGTGCCGACCGTGGGCGGATCGGGCGGCAGCCGAACTGTCACTATTGCGAACGGACTCGTTGCCGTTAACTCAACAGCCACGATCACCTTGAAAGTAGATGACCTTGATGGAGGTATCCAGACATACCCGATTGTTGTGACTGTCGCCGACACGGCTCCGGTTGGGGCGAATTCGTCGCCTATCTTGATCGATGCAGTGACCAAATTTCTGCCGCTCAACCTGGTCGCTGCTGACCCAGACCTCACCCCAACGTTGGCTATCACGACGACTGCACCGGCGAACGGAACCGTGGCTTGCACGGGTACGGTTTGCCGGTACACGCCGGCCGGCAACTTCGTGGGCGTCGACGCGTTTTCGTACACGGTGTCCGACTCGATCCTCACGTCACCGTCGTACACCGTCACGCTGAACGTCGGCTTTTTGTGCACTCGCTTGGGCACCTCGGGTAACGACCTCAACATCACGGCTCTGGTCGGCGATGTTGTCTGCGCGATTGGCGGAAACGACAATATTTCAACCAGCGCCTCACCGGCAGTCATCATCGGCGGCCCGGGTGACGACACCGTCAACTTCACAGCTACGCCCGGTGCAGACAACATTCTGGCTACCGAAAATCAGATCACGATCAACGGCGTCACAACTCAGTTGTACTCCATCGAACATATCGTGATTCATGGTGGTGCCGGTGACGATTTGATCTCGGTCACGCAGTCGTCGCTCACCGGTGGTGGGGTACCGGTCGTCGATTACACCGTCACCGGCGATGCAGGAACGCTCGACCAATTGCGGTACGTCTCGTCGAGCGGCAGCGTTCCGGCTCCAAGCGGAGGCACCCTCAAGGTGGGTGGCTATACCGTTCTCACCTACAGCAGCATCGAAGCCGCAACAAGCCAGCAAGGTCTGTTCCTAGGCGACACCGGCGGCACCGTCGCTAGCAACGACAGCTTCACCTTGCAATACACCCGACCCCTCGGTTCGGTTGTCGACGGCCTCGGGCTCAACGACGTGTACAACGTGTTGCCCGGACAGTTCGCTGGCCCGTTGGCAGTGAGCGATTCTGGAGTCACCGGCACTGACACCGTGAACTTCCTTGGCTCGTCATTGAGTGAGACATGGTCGCTTGATGGCCAAAAATTTGTTCCCGATGCAGGCAACTTCACCACGTACACCGGAATCGAATCGGTCAAAGTGACTACGGGCGCCGGCAACGACTCCGTCAACTTCAGCTTGGCCAATACCGGTGCCACGAAATATTTCTTCGACGGCGGATCGGGCAACGACACGCTTATCATCGACGCCCAAGGTCGCGTAGCCAATGTGGCAGCTGGCAGCGGTGGACTCTCCATCGTTACCGCAGCTGGGCTATCGCCGATCCCCGTCATCCGATTCGAGTCAATTAAAATCATCAATAGCGCGTCGGGCATCCGCACCTATTCGTCGCAGGGTTACTGGATGGTGGCCAGCGACGGCGGCGTGTTCTCGTTTGGTGATCACGGCTTTGTTGGATCAACCGGCGCCATTCAGTTGAATAAACCAATCGTCGACATGGCCTCCTCGCCAAGCGGCGACGGCTATGTGTTGTGCGCCGCCGATGGTGGCATTTTCGCTTTCGGGGATGCCGGCTACTACGGCTCGACAGGCAACCTGCGATTGAACAAACCAGTCGTTGGTTGTGCTGCCACGCCGAGTGGCAAGGGCTACTGGCTTGTGGCAAGTGATGGTGGCATTTTCGCCTTCGGTGATGCTGGCTACTACGGCTCGACAGGCAACCTCACGCTCAACAAGCTCGTGGTTGCTATGGCTGCCACCCCGACTGGCAGAGGTTATTGGATGGTAGCCAGCGATGGGGGCATCTTTGCTTTCGGTGACGCTGGCTTCTACGGTTCCACTGGCAACATCAACCTCAACAAACCAGTTGTCGGAATGACCCGTACCGTTACCGGCAACGGGTATTGGCTCGCAGCCAGCGATGGCGGTATTTTCGCTTTCGGTGATGCTGGCTTCTACGGCTCGACGGGCAACCTTTCGTTGAACAAACCCATTGTGGGCATGGAGCACACCATTAACGGTTCCGGCTATTGGTTGTTCGCGTCTGACGGCGGAGTGTTCTCGTTCGGCGATGCCGGGTACTTCGGCTCTACTGGAGCGATCACGCTCAACCGCCCAATGGTGCACGGGCGGGCCAAGACGCTCTAGACGGCCTTGACCGCCAATGTTGCTTGCCGGTGTAGGTGGGCGTCGAGCAACGCCTTGCCAAATATGGCACTCATAATGATGGCACCGCCCACCAGGGTGGCGGCATGAGGTCGTTCGTCGAACTTGAGAAATACCCAAATGGGGGCAAGCACCGTCTCTGTTTGGGCAAATACCAAAAGACCCACAGCGGTGATTGTCCTCGACGCCTGATTGAACAGCAGTGACCCAACCACGATGAATACTCCACCGTGCAGGAGCGCCAAACCGGTGCTGCCCCACGGCGGGATCAGCGTGCGGTGATGAGCAAGCGTGACTGCCACGCAAATGACAATGAGCATTGAGGCGTACCCACAGAGAACTGGCGACCAGTCACGATGACCGTCGGTGCGCAGCGACACTGCGTAACCAGCGAACCCAACAGCCGATAGTAGGGCGGTCACATTTCCAACCATGTTGCCCGCGTGCAAGTCGCCAATCACCATGACCAATAAGCCAACGAACGCGATTGCCACGGCTCCAATAGTGATACGGGTCAGTCGTTCCCCGAGCACGAATCGGGCGAGAACTACCGCAATGAGAGGCCCGGTTGAGGCCAAGAATGCCGAGTTGGCGACGATGTTGTTTTTGATCGAATACACGTACGCCAAAGAGGCGAGTAGCAACATGGCGTTGGCCACCATCATGTTGCGCCCCGAGGTGTACGCCGCGATGAGCAGCGACCGTTTCCCCCGAATCCGGGCCATGATCTCCATGACCACGATGATGCCCACCGACCTCCAGATGAGGTACTGCCAGGCATCGGCATGATCGGCCATGCGTGCCGCCGGAGTCCCGAAACTCCATACCACGCCGGCTCCGAGGCCGAACAGGGAATTGACGAGCGTGGGCGCGCTGATGTGATGTTTCGGCGCGTTCATGGTCGCCGAGAGATTAGCGAGAAGTCTCTATCGGCGGGCTACTGGACGATCGATGATGAAGTAGGCCAGTACGGCCAAAATCCACAAAACGCATGCCAAAATCAAGACGAGCGACAATGTGGACAGCCCGGTATCGGAGCTGGAGATCTTGGACCTCGTAGAGATCAAATTGCTGACGATCGTTGACTCTGTTGAATCCTGCGGGGTGCTCGTCGTTGCGGCAGGGCCGACGTTCGATGGCGTGCCGACAGTGGTTGGCGGCGCTTGGGTAGTGGAGGTAGTTGAGGAAACCGTTGTCGAGGACGTGTTGGACGGCGTTATAGGTGGTGCAGTCGTGGTGTCCCCAGTTGTTGGGGGGCGACTCGGGCGGGTTGTTGTGGATGTCGTCGACTTTGCCGGAGCGGTCGTCGACACGGTCGCCGGAGCCGTTGTCGACACGGTTGTTACGGGAGGGTCCGTGGTCGGCACCGTGGTGACACATTCGATCAGGCTGCCATCGGGAAGGAAGCAGTAGTCGACAGCCCATGCAGGATTTGCGGCAAAAGTCGAAACAATGCAGAGCGTTCCCGTGGCGACGAATACCGCCACAAGTGATCGCCCGATTGACTTCATAGTGGCATCGTACGACGAATCGACTGCTAAGGAAACCCCATTGGGGGAACTACCTAGGCGGTCAGCTTGAGGTAGTTGTTGATCCGGCAGGGGCCGAGGTGGTGGTGGTGCCCAAAGTCGTTGTGGTGCTTGGCGATGGAACTGTTGTGGTGGTGGTTGTGGAGGTGGAGGGCAGCTTCTCTTGGATTGTTACAGTTTTGACAATTACGTCCTTAGACGGCTTACCGCCGAGTTCGCCGGTGCCCGAGTTCAAGGCAATGATCTTCTTCAACACATCTATGCCAGCGGTGGCCTTGCCCAGAGTCACATAGGTTCCCTGTGCGTCCAGCTTGTTGACGTTTGGTCCAGTGGCGAAGAAGAACTGCCCGCCTCCACTATTGGGAGCGTTCCTGCGAGCCACCACAAGGTCACCCTCGGTGTATTTGAACCCTTGCGGGTCATCGTTCAAGGTGTAGCCGGGGCCAACATCGCTGTTACTTTGCGTGTGTGGGGAGCCGCCTTGGATGATCTCAATCGACGTGTCGGTGCGGAAGATCGATGTGTTGTCGTAGTACTTGTGACGGGCGAGGAACACGAAGTTGTTGACGCCCATGGGCGCCCGCTTCTGATCGAGTTGAACAACGATTTTGCCTTCGCTGGTATCGAATGTGGCCGTGTACGTCCCGTCGTCAGCAATGCACTTGGCAGGGGCATCGTTGAACGTGGTGATAGGCACAGCTACGCCGGTCGCCGGCGGACACTCTGATGTGCCGTACACGGGGGCCTGGGCGGTTGTGGTGGTCGTCTGCCCGGGAACTGTTGTCGTGGTGGTGGGAGGTGTCGTGGTCTTGGTGTCATCCTTGGAAAACACCGCAATCAAAACGCCGATGAGAACCAGAGCGAGTACGCCACCGATCACTTTGAAGGCAATGCTTTTGGTCTTTTGACGCTTGACCTGAGCTTGCTGTGCTTCGATCCGGGCTTGACGGAGGGAGCGTTGATGTTCACGTTTCGGTGATGCCATAGGTCGCATACGGTAGTAGCTGGCACGTCATTCGCGAATATCACCTTCAAATTTCCCAGGCCCGCCGACTACCCTTGCGGCGTGGCATTGGTCGTTCAAAAGTATGGTGGCACGTCGGTAGCCGACGCCGATCGGATGCGTTCAGTGGCTGAACACATTGCGTTTACTCAACGTCAAGGTAATCAGGTGATAGCGGTGGTGTCGGCAATGGGCAAGGAAACCGACAACCTGTTGGCTCTCGCCAATGCCGTTTCCAAGACCCATCCGGGGCGCGAAATGGACATGCTGCTCACCGTCGGTGAACGCAAGAGCATGGCGCTGCTGTGCATGGCGTTGGCTGACGTAGGCGTCGACGCCATGAGTTTCACGGGCAGCCAGGTGGGCATCATCACTGACGAGACCCACGGCAAGGCCAAGATTCTGGAGGTGCGCGGCGATCGCGTGCGGGCCGCGATTGCCGAAGGCAAGGTGTGCGTGGTGGCCGGGTTCCAAGGGGTCTCCACCGCAAACGAGATCACTACCCTTGGCCGGGGCGGCTCCGATACCACTGCCGTGGCGATCGCCGCCGCGTTGGATGCCGATGTGTGTGAGATCTACACCGACGTGACTGGCGTGTTTTCCGCCGATCCTCGCATCGTGCCCCTTGCTCGTAAATTGCAACACGTCAACTTCGACGAAATGTTGGAGATGGCGGCCAGCGGCGGGCGCGTGCTGGCGTTGCGTTCCGTCGAATTTGCTCGTAATCACAATGTCCCGTTGTATGTGCGTTCCAGCTTCACATGGGAGCCAGGCACGTGGGTTACCTCGAAGGAAAATTCTATGGAAGAACCTATTATTTCCGGCGTTACTCATGACACCACCGAAGCCAAGGTGACGGTGCGTAACGTGCCCGACCGCCCGGGCATTTCGGCGATTCTGTTTGAGGCGTTGGCTCACGCCAATGTCAACGTCGACATGATCGTGCAGAACACGTCGCACGATGGCACGACCGATATTTCGTTCACCATGCCCAAGGCCGACATGGCCGTGGCCGAGAAAATCGTGAGCGATGTGGCCGCCCAAATTGGGGCCGCTGGCGTCACCCACGATGCCTCGATTGCCAAGGTGTCGCTCATTGGCGCGGGAATGAAAACGTCTCCCGGCGTTGCCGCAAAAATGTTCCGAGTGTTGGCCGACAACGAAGTCAACATCGAGATGATCTCCACCTCGACTATCCGTATTTCGGTGGTGGTCACCAGTGGCGATGTGGAAAAAGCGGTGCGCGCTTTGCATACGGCCTTTGGGCTTGACAGCGGCGCTGTCTATTCGGCTCCGCTTCCGGAACGCAAATAGTTTCTGCCGGTTAGTTGGTAGCGATGGCTGCCAAGATGTCGAGTTTGGCAGCCCGGTGAGCTGGTCGCAACGCGGCGATCACCCCAGCGAGGGCAGCAGCTATCAGGATGATTCCGATTTGGCCACTGGGAATGGCGAACGTTACTGAGCCATCTGCGGCCAGTACTCGCAGCAACGCCCAGCCTCCGAAAATTCCGAGGACCACGCCAAGCACGGCGCCAAATATCGAGATGATTACGGCTTCCCATCGCACTGCGGCGCGAACTTGCTTTTTGCTCATGCCGACGGCTCGGAGCAGTCCGATTTCTCGGGTGCGTTCGTTGATGCTGAGGCTCAGCGTATTGGCGATTCCAAACAGGGCGATCACCACGGCAAAGGCGAGCAGTGCCAAGATCAATTGCAAGACGCCGTTGATTTGGCTGGATACGTCTGCTTTCACGCCTGTGATGTCATTTATTTTGACGTTAGGAAATGCTGCCAGAGTCTTGGTTAATGCGGATTTGGTCTCCTCGGCGGACGCCGACGAATTCTTGTTCACGAGCACAAATCGATCGTTGCTGGGATCAAAGTTTGCCGATGCGAACGGGCGGTCGACCAGAAGTGTTTGGCCGAACACTGCGCCGTCGTCGGTGTAGACGGCTTTGATCGTGATGGTGCCGGGGTCCTGGCCTGATTTCGGAAAGTCAGCAGTCAGCGTTTGGCCAAGTGTCCATCCGTTGTCTTTCATGAGGCTGTCATCGACGGCGATTCCGCTCGGTCCCATGTCGTTTATCGATCCACTTATCACGTTTGGATCGAGCACTCCAGTGATCGACTTGACGTCAACCACGAGTGACGTTTGGCTGCTCTTGTTGAGGTTGAAATTTAGGAAGTTGAGTCCAATGGCCGAACGAACTTCAGGCAATTCGCGGATTTGGGTAACGATTTCGGGAGGCAAGCCGGTGAGCACGGCACGAATTGTGTAATCAGATTTCAACGACTTGTCGATCTGATTCGAAACGGTGGTTTTTACGGATTGAGCAAAGATGGTGATGATGGTCACCAATGTGGCGCCGATCATGAGTGCTACGGCAGTAGATGCTGTGCGGCGAGGATTGCGAGCGGCGTTCTCTCGGGCAAACCTGCCTATAGGTTTGCGTGCCTCCTGAATTGGTTTGCCGAGCGCGAGCGCTATGGGTCGAGCGATCACTGGGCCAAGCACCACAACGGCGATGATCAGCGCGCCCATCCCCAAACCAAAGAGCGGAAACTTGCCCTGTGCTATTGAGGACGTGAGGCTGGCTGCCGCAATGGCAATCAGAATTACGCCGGCAATACGGCGCGATTTTGACGCTGCGGATGAGTCGAGCGCCACGCCGCGCATAGCGGTGACTGGAGGAACCTTAGAGGCTCGTAGAGCTGGCAAGAATGACACTGCCACAGTCGTGAAGGCTCCCAAGAACAATGACCCCACAATCGTGCTCACAGGCAAAGACAATTTGAGCCCTGGCAACGTGGCCCCTGCCGATTTGAAAATCGATTTGATGGCGTACGCGAAACCGAATCCGGCCAGCAAGCCGACCACGCCACCGACCAGGCCCACGATGAGTGCCTCCGCCGTCACGGATCCCACGATTTGGCGACGGCTGGCACCGATGGCCCGAAACAGCGCGAGTTCGCGGATCCGTTGGCCCACCAGGATGGAGAAGGTGTTGGCGATCACGAAGGCGCTCACAAAAAGCGCCACGTAGGCAAAGCCGCTTAACGCCGTCGAAATGATGGATAGACCGTCCTTGAGATCGTTTTGGCTTTCCTTGCGGAGCTCATCGCCGGTCAGTGCTTGGATTCCGCCGGGCAGCACGGCGGTAATCCGTTGCTTCAAGGCGACTACATCGACGCCCGGTTTGGCCACCACGTTCACGCCGAGGGGTTGCCCGTTTATCGCATATTCTGCCTTGGCCCGTGCTGGGCTGAACAACACGGCAGATGCCCCCAGAGGGCTATCGCTACTGCCAAATTTCGCTATGCCCGCAACGGTCACGCTGCTTGAGCCCTTTGACGTGATGACGGTGATGACGGAGCCCAGAGCGATCTTGCCCTTCGTCGCTGCGGCCTTATCGATCACGATTTGATTGTCGGCTTGTGGAGCATTTCCTTCGACGACCTGGAATGAATTCAGCGCACCGACATCGCTCCATTCCAGCCCGAGCTGGGGTGGCCCTTGAACATCCACGAGTGGCTTGCCGTCTGGTTTGATGACGACTGCGGTGCCCTGGTAGTCGCCACGGGCGGCGAGTACCCCGTCGACACCGGCCACGAGCGCAATCGTTGATTCGGGAATCGCTGCGTGTTGGGTGCCGCCTTGGATCCCTTCGGCAGCGGCGGTGGATCGAACATAACCGGAGAGCCCTTGGTTCGTTGTGGCAAACAGGTCGTCAAACGAGGCACTCAGACCGGTGGAAAAGATTTGCGCGCCGGCCACGAACCCAATACCGATGGCTACCGCCACAATTGTGGAGATAAAGCGTCGTCGGCGCGCGATTGCTCCTTTGAGGGCAATTTTCAACATGTCGTTCCGCGCCTATTCCCCGTAGTGCTTGAGCTGATCTATCACCGATTCCGCTGTTGGGTCGCGGAGTTCTTTGACCACTCGGCCGTCGGCAAGAAACACAACGCGCTTGGCATACGAAGCGGCCACTGGATCATGAGTCACCATCACAATGGTCTGGCCCAAATCGTTGGACGCCGACCGCATGAAGCTCAAAATTTCCGCGCTGGTGCGCGAATCGAGGTTGCCTGTGGGCTCGTCGGCGAAAATGATGTCGGGACGTCCAGCCAACGCTCTGGCCACGGCCACGCGTTGTTGCTGGCCGCCGGAAAGTTCACTCGGACGGTGGGTCAATCGGTCGCCGAGGCCCACAGCGGCCACCACGTGATCAAGCCATTCTTTATCGGGCGAGCGGCCGGCAAGGGCTTGGGGCAAAGTGATATTTTCGATGGCGTTCAAGGTGGGTATAAGGTTGAAGGCTTGAAAAATGAACCCCACACGATCCCGGCGTAGCTCGGTGAGTTGCTTCTCCTTTAGCGTCGACAAGTCGGTGTCGCCGATGAACACTCGCCCGGAGGTGAGAGTATCGAGGCCCGCCAGACAATGCATGAGTGTCGATTTACCGGATCCAGATGGCCCCATGATGGCGGTGAAAACGCCTTTCTCGAACTCGACGGTCACGTTGTCGAGAGCGATTACTTGGCTGTCGTCTTTGCCGTAGATTTTTGAGGCGCCTTCGGTGCGCGCGGCAGTGCCGGTGAGAACGTTGGTAGTCATTCCGCGAGGTTAACGGGTCGACTGCAGAACCCGACCCGTGAAATGGCAGATTCCGACAAATGTCACACCGATAATTCGTGGCTGATTCGAGTGGCCAGAACGGTACGATTTACATCCGTGAGTAACGGATCCCGAATTGGTGTAGTTGGCGCGACTGGCATGGTCGGTACCGTCATGTTGAAACTCTTGGCGGAGCGCCAATTTCCAATCGAGGACCTTCGCCTATTCGCGTCGGCTCGTTCGGCAGGCAAGTCCCTCGAATTCATGGGGCAATCAATCGTGATTGAAGATGCCGACACTGCCGATTTCGGTGGTTTAGATATTGCCCTGTTTTCCGCAGGTGCTTCCACCTCTCGGGCCATTGCCGAAAAGGTGGCCAAGCAAGGCCCGATAGTGATTGATAACTCTTCGGCTTTTCGCATGCGCGCCGACGTGCCGCTCGTGGTCGCGGAAGTCAATCCTTACGACCTTGATGACCTACCAATTGGCATTGTGGCGAATCCCAACTGCACCACCATGGCCGCCATGCCCATCCTGAAGCCGCTGCACGATGAGGCGGGGCTTATTCGCCTTGTTGCTTCGACCTATCAAGCAGTTTCGGGCGGAGGCGTGGCTGGCGTTGCCGAGCTCGCTGCTCAGACACGCGCTGCTGCTCAAGATAGCGACCAATTCACTTACGACGGCTCTGCTGTGCCCATGCCAGCTCCCACCAAATTTGCCCGTCACATTGCATTTAACGTGTTGCCGTTCGCTGGTTCTTTGGTCGACGATGGGTCCGAGGAAACCGACGAGGAGCAGAAGTTTCGTAACGAGAGCCGCAAGATTCTGGGCATACCTGACCTGCGGGTCTCGGGTACCTGCGTGCGAGTGCCGGTCTACACAGGCCATTCGCTGAGCATCAACGCCGAATTTGCCCGCCCTATTTCGCCAAGCAGAGCCCGAGAAATTTTGGCGGCGGCTCCGGGCGTCGCGTTGGAAGATATCCCGACACCACTTTTGGCGGCAGGTAAAGATCCCAGTTTTGTGGGTCGCATCCGTCGAGATTTGTCTGTCGAAAATGGCCTGGCCATGTTTGTCAGCAACGACAATTTACGCAAGGGTGCCGCGCTCAACACCATCCAAATTGCCGAGGAACTTCGCCGCCGCCGTTCGTAATTGTCAACAGGTGCATGGCGTTGACGCACATTTTGGGCAACCGCTCGAATAGCGATTGACGGCTTCTTCACACGACAACCCCAGTTGCGCGGCCAGAGAAAACGTCCACGCCAACACATCGCCCAGTTCGTGGAGCTGTTGATCTCGGGTGCCTTTGCGACTGGCCTGTGCCAACTCTCCAACTTCTTCGGCGAGCCACGCCACTGCGCTGCGGACGCCTTCTCGGCGGTCCTTTTCGCCGTATGTGTTGGCGATCATCTGTTGGAACTCATCGAAGGTCATAAGGCCAATGTATGGTGCGCTGCATGGCAAACGTGATTGATCAAATTTGGCGCTACCCGGCCAAGTCCATGCAAGGCGAACTGCTCACCACGGTCGCACTGACTGAAATTGGTCTGCTGGGCGACCGGGGGTGGGCATGCCGCAGCGAAGAAATTGGTGGCATTCGTGGCGCCCGCAAACTTGGCCAATTGATGAAATTGGCAGCCCGTACGACCTCGGTTGGCGACGTCGAAATTGCGTTCCCCGATGGCACTGTGATGGCCGCCACGGCGCCCGATGCGGCACGCCGAATCAGCGATGCTATTGGGCACCAGATCACGTGGTGGCCTGTCCAACCAGAAGGTGATCTCGACCACTACCGACGTGGACCGAACGGCGAAAACATCGCCTCCGAATTCGCGGAAATGTTTGATGTAGCTCCAGGCGAATCGTTTCCCGACTTCTCGAAATTCCCCCCTATTTTGGCGGAGTTTGAATCACCTCCCGGCACCTATTTCGACGCCTATCCGTTGCTCGTGGTGAGCACCGCAGCCCTTGCCGCTTTGCAGGCTCTAGCGCCCGAATCAAATATCGATGTTCGTCGATTCCGACCCAACATCGTGATCGACACTCCAGACGAGTCAGGCATGCCTGAGCTTGAGTGGCAGGGTCGTGAAGCCAAGCTTGGTGGCGCAACGGTGAGGTTCACTATCGAATGCCCTCGGTGTGTGATGACCACTCGTGAATTTGCCGACTTGCCTCAGGATCGTGGCGTGATGCGTGCATTGGCAGCCAACACCAAACGGTGCTTTGGGATGTATGCCGAAGTGGTCACACCCGGGCCAATCGCGCTCGGCGACACACTTTCCTGGATGTAGGAAGCGTAGTGTTTTAGGCGAAGGCTGCGATCACGTCTTTGGCAGAAGGGTTCGTCATTGTCTTGCCATTCACAACGACCGTGGGCACAATTTCATTTCCCCGATTGACGCCCCGCACAAATTCGGCAGCCTTGGGGTCGTCCCAAATGTTGTGTTTGTCGAGCGCCACGCCAGCCTTTGACAGCTGATGCTCGAGCCCACTGCAAAAGCCGCAGCCGGGCCGCCAGTAAAATGTGACTGTGTTGTTTCCGACCGTCATGGTCGGGAAGGGGGGATTCGAACCCCCGACCTCCTCGTCCCGAACGAGGCGCGCTACCAAGCTGCGCTACTTCCCGGTATTTACTGCGGGTGACCGCAACGGACTGCCTAGGTTAACTCGCAGCCACCTCGGGAGTTACAGCGGATTCTCCGTAAAATGTGCCGCCAGCCAGGATGGTCATGCCCGCTTTACGCAAACGGAAGGCGTCGAGCGGCTTCACTAGCCAGCCGTCGGCTTCTGACCGTTGGGCAATAAATAGATCGGCGGCGCGGTCCAAAAGCAGCAGCACTGGGACGTGCCCAATGGTGTTGACGCTCTCCATGAGGCGCAGCTCGTGGCACACGGCGAAACCGCCCATGTTGCCGATCTGGAGGTCGATCACGGCGAGATCGGGGACGTCGGATTGGCATTCGCTCACGGCCATCTGGCCCGTTTTCACCGAACGAAATATTGCACCTGGTTGCCCGAGAGCCGCTTTGACGTCGTCATGAATCCATTGTGCGTCCGATGCGATCAGGATATTTGACACCGTCGCAGGTTACCCGAAGAGGCTGGCACTTACCGCTTGTAGTCCGGCGAGATCGTGCACGTCGGCCGCCATGAGCGGCACCCGGCTCACAACTGCCTTTGGACATGCAGCTAATAGCGGTCCTACGTTGGATTCCTCGCGTTGAGCAGCGCTTCGGAATTCATCCAAATTCCTTCGTAGGCCAGCCGGGCCAGATTTCACCGCTGGGTACTGCGGCAGCATGCGATTAATGATCAGCGCTGCCACTTCGGTTGACCGATTGGCCAACTCGGCAGCGAAAAATTCGGCCTCCACCACGGCGTCGCCTCGCGGCGTTGTTATGAGGGCAAAGGCCGTAGTGGGTCGTTTGAGCAGCTCTTGGGTTTTCGTGGCTCGGCTGCGGAACCCGTCTTCCATGCCGTCGAATGCCTCGAAAAAACTCATGGCGTCGTCGATCACGCTAGCACCGACGACCTTCGTGATTTGGCGAAAAAATGTTTGCGCCGCCGCACCGATCAGGCGCATCGACAATCGCGATGGTGCCATCAGCACGCGGTACAGCCGATGATTCAGGAACTTGCTGAGCCGCTCGGGGGCATCCAGAAATTCGAGCGCATTTCGGCTGGGAGGCGTGTCGATAACGACGAGATCAAAGTCGGCTTCGACGGCTAGTTGGTACAGCTTCTCGGCCGCCATGTATTCCTGCGTGCCGCCAAGCGATCCTGAGATATTTCGATAGAACGGATTTTCAAGGATCTTGGTGGCTTGAGTTTCCGTGGCTGCATAACGCGTTACGAGGTCGTCGAAGGTTCGCTTGGTGTCAAGCATCATGGCGTGTAATTGGCCAGGCCAATTTCCGGCCACGAGTTGGGGCTCGTTGGTGAGGCCAGTCTCGCCGAGGCCAAGGGCGTCTGCGAGACGTTTGGCCGGGTCGATGGTGACCACAACGGTGTTGCGGCCGAGCTCTGCTGCTCGGATAGCGATCGCTGCCGCGGTGGTGGTTTTGCCAACGCCTCCGCTTCCGCAACACACGATGATGTGACGGTCGCGAACTAGCTGTTCGAGGCCGTTCATAAGTTGGCGATGCTCTCGAGGAGGGCGTCGGCCAGCTGAGCAATTTCGGCGCGCTCGAGAGCTGCCGAAAAAATAAATGGCAATGTCAGCGTGGGAAGAGGCAGCGCCACGGCGAGTCGTCCAATGTGGGTCTGTTGTTCTGCGATGCGACCCCGCCGGAAGTCGGCTGCCGCCGAGAGCGTTTCATTGGTGGTGGCCGCGTCGAGTCCGGCGATTGGCGAGATGATTCCGTTGATCACCAGCGGAGCCAATTTCACGCCCACCGTTTCTTCGAGGGCGTAGGCCGTCTGGGCAGCCTCGTTCACTGGGGTTTCCTCGGGAAGGGTCACGATCATCACCTGGCATCGATCGCCGTCGGCCAACATGGCTGCCACATCGGTGGCTTGTTGACGGATTGGGCCTGCGGTTACAGCTCCAAGGAGCCCGGCGGCCGATCGTAGAAAGGTGATGGCGTGCCCGGCGGCGGGGGCGTCCACGAAGATCACGTCGTATGTGTTGTTTTCGTGAGCGTCACGTTCGATCTGTTTGATTTTTCCGAGCACTAGAATGTCTTTGATTCCGGGGATGGCGGTTGACACCACGTCGAGCACTCCGGTGCTCACCAGGCGTCGGCCGATACGTCCCATGCCATGTTCGGCAAGGTAGTCGAGCAAGGAATCATCGGCGGCCAGGTGGCGGGCGTCGACCCCGGGAGCGAGCTCAGTCGGGGCGTAGGTCAGAGCTTCGGCACCGAGCAGTTTTGCCGTGCCAAATTTGCCGTCGATGTCGACAATGAGGACCTTCAATCCGAGCCGTGCAGCAGCCATCGCCGCCGCAGCTGTGACGCTGGTTTTGCCGACGCCACCTTTCCCGGCCACGATATGTACCCGAGAGGCAGCGAAAAATTTCGCTGGATCCACTCAAACCCTCTTTTTTCCCTGAACTATGTACCGAGGTAAACGTGCGAAGGCTACCGATACAACTACTCCGACCAGTGTTCGCGCTGGTCATTTGCTGCATAGCGTTGACGTCATTTTCGTCTTCTGCGCATGGTGTGAACGCTTCTGAATCGGCGGCCCGCATCGACGTTGTCGAGGTCAACGGGTTGATCGACCCAGTCCAGGCAGAGTGGATTCGGACGTCGATCGCCGATGCCCAGACCGACAACTCCATAGCGTTGATTTTTCAAATCGACTCCAGCGCCTCCGTGGTGAGCAACAGTGAGCTCGACTCGCTGGCCAGCGCAGTCACGGCAAGCCGAGTGCCCGTGATTGCTTGGGTAGGGCCCGGCAAAGCCAGCGCGCAGGGCGGCGTGCTGAAAATTGTTGCTGCCACCGATGCCTACGGTGTGGCAGCTGGAGGCCATTTGGGCGACCTCGGTGCGACCAATGCTGAGAAGCTTGATGCTCCCATTTTGGGTGAGCTGTACGTGGGCCTTAACGGCAAAACTTATCGAGGAGTGACGCTCAACACGTCCAGCGGTGTGGCAGGGAACAACCAGCCGATTGTGTCGCCTCGATTTCTGAAAATGCCATTGTGGGATCGCCTGTTTCACACCGTCGCATCTGCACCGGTGGCCTACTTGTTGTTTCTCATTGGGCTGTGCTTGATCATGTTTGAGTTCGTGTCGGCGGGTGTTGGTGTGGCGGCGTTCGTGGGCCTGATTTGTTTCGCGTTGGGGTGTTATGGCTTTGGCGTGTTGCCGGTGCGTCCAGTGTCGTTAGGCCTCTTGGTGGTGGCCCTTTTGGCGTTTGCTGTCGATGTGCAAGCGGGTGTTCCCCGATTTTGGACGGCCGTTGGCACGGTCACATTGGTCGTCGGATCGATCTGGCTCTACAGCGGCTCGGAGTCGCTCAGCTGGATTGCTCTGTCAGTCGGAATCGGCGGTGTGTTGCTCACGATGCTGACTGGCATGCCGTCGATCCAACGAGTGCGGTTTTCCACGCCCACTATCGGACGCGAATGGATGATCGGCACGATGGGCGTGGCATCGCAATCGATCTCGCCCGAAGGCATCGTGGAAGTAGGCGGTGCAAGGTGGCGTGCCCGTACAAATCGGGCCACGCCGATTGCCGACGGAGCAGCTGTGCGCGTCGTGGCGATCGATGGTTTGATTCTGGAAGTCGAGCCGGAGACCGGCGGCGCGAAAGATCACCGCGAGCGAGCCAAGCCTGCCGAATAACACTGTAGTTCTGGAATGACTCGCTACCGACTCGATCATCTGTTTCAGTTCCACCCAAACTTTTCAAATTCTCCCTTGTAACCAGGACGTATGCGTTGTAGGTTCCGATTGTTGGGTACATGGCAGGGGAGGGGTTCTCGTGGCTGAACGATCAACAGAATCCGTGGCGGTCATCCGCAGCGGCAGGACTGTTGTAGATGCATGGCAAGACAGCGGGGCGTGTCGCGGTCCGAATTCGGCCGTGTTTTACCCACCAACTCACTTTGAACGCCGTGAAGATAAGTGCGCTCGTGAGCGTGAAGCAAAATCGATTTGTGGGCTGTGTCCGGTGTGGCGCCAGTGCTTGCAGTACGCGCTGGAAATACGCGAGCAACACGGCATCTGGGGAGGCAAAACCGAACTCGAACGTCGCCGAATGTTGGAGTTGGTCGGGCTATCGATGACCGGAGTGAGCGCCCACCGGGCAAGCTGACAAATCGTTGTACAGCACTAGTTTGCGGGTAGGCGGGGCCCGCCAATGCGGATATCGCCGCGTCGCCGCGTGATGCCCTGGCCGTCTAATTCGTTGATCAGCGGGATGAGATATTTACGGCTGGTGCCGAGTACATCGCGCAGTTGAGCTGCAGTAAAACCGTCAGGATTGGATGCCAAAAGTTGGGCTGCGCTTCGGGCGGCGGCCGCGATGGCGGTCGGTGAAAAATAGATTCCTTCTCGCTCGAAGGCCAGCTTTTTGCGCAACATCTCTCGCAATTCGGCCTTGTCGACACCATCGGGGGCCGGTGGTGAGAATGGATTTTGGGCCAGTGCCAATAGGTATGGATGGCCAGCTAGTGGATCGGGTTTATCGCCAAAGGTGGCCCGGCCGTCGGTTACGAGCACGCCGTCGAGCGTGTCGATCACCAGTCGTTCGCGGTCATTGAGGGACGCCATATCCAGCCCGAATTGGTCTGACGCAGAGATTTCAGAGCGGATTTTTTCTGTAATGCGTGTTACGGATTCGGCTGTGGTGATCCAGCGTCCAATGGTGGCTGGGCGGCGCTCGCCTGTAAGGCGGGTGAACTCGTCGACGTCGACCCAGCCTCGGGTATCAACAATGTGTTGGGGGTCCTTGGAGGGCTTTGTTTTGCTTGCTGGGCGGGCGGGGGCCACATCCAGAATTTCGCCGCCACCCACTGTCTCGTTGCGGCCCGATTCACGCACAATGAATCGATCGCCAGGGAGCACGGTGACAGGTGCGTTGATGTGCAATCGCACTGCGCCCATGGTGCCGGGCTTGATTGTTTCGGAGCCCAAGACGCGCAGCTTTGCTCGGTATTCGCCCGAGCCGATGTACAGCTCGTAGGCACCTCTGCGTGACACATCGTGGCTCAGGCTGGCCAACACCGTCAGGCTGGCGTCGAAGCGCGCCGTGGAGTGCCACAGGTCGGGGGCGACGACGGCATCACCGCGCTGAAGGTCGTGAAAATCGATACCGGAAAGGTTGATGGCCACTCTGTTGCCAGGCTCGACGGCGTCGGCGGCGTGGTGGTGAGTTTGTATGGAACGTACACGAGCTGGTTTGTGGCCGGGCTCGCACAACACGTGATCGCCGACGGCGAGTGATCCGTCGATGAGCGTGCCGGTGACCACAGTGCCAGCCCCTTTGGCGGCGAAAACCCTGTCGATCCACAATCGGGCGCGTTGGCGATCATTGGCGGGGGGCGTGGTGGCCAACATGTCGTCGATGGCTGCAATCAGCTCGCCCATCCCTGCTCCCGTGTGGGCCGACACAGGCACCATTGGGGCGTCGGCGAGGAACGTGCCAGCCACCTGATCGGCGATCATCAATTGCACGAGTTCTAGGTCGTCGACGTCGACAGCGTCGGCCTTTGTGACGGCGATGATGCCGCGTTGAATTCCGAGTAAATCCAGGATGCGCAGGTGCTCTTCGCTCTGCGGTTTCCAACCCTCTGTGGCGGCTACCACGAACACGCACGCGTTCACAGAACCCACGCCGGCCAGCATGTTGCGCAAAAATTTGATGTGGCCTGGCACGTCGATAAACGACAGGGTGCGGCCGCTAGGTAGCACGGTCGATGCGAAGCCGAGATCGATGGTAAGCCCACGACGCTTCTCTTCAGCGAAACGGTCAGGGTCCGTGCCGGTGAGCGCGAGCACCAGGGTGGATTTGCCGTGGTCTACATGCCCAGCGGTAGCGACCACATGCACGATCGAACTATCCGTTGTGGCGTTGCGCGGCGGCGGCCAGCACAGCCCGAAGAGAAGCGGCCACGTAGTCGTCGTCGCTCGGAGTGATGGTGCGCAAATCGACGAGCGTGGTGTCGTTTTCGCAACGAGCAATGATGGGGCGTGATTGCTTGAGCAGGGCCCGTGTGTGGTCGCCTGCCAACGCAATACCGAAGCTGTCGATCTCGACGCCCGGCAGGGTGCCAGCCCCTGGCATAGCGAGCATGGGCTGAGGTGTTCCGACGCCCATCGCGATGGCCCGTGTCTGAAGCGATTCAACCGACAAGCACGCCATGCGCCAGAAGGGAATCGTAAGGTGGGCGTCTCGACGCAGGTAGGCCAGAGCCGTGGTCTGCAGGGCGGCGAGCACCATGCCCCCCGGACGCAGTGCGCGAGCGAGGGGATGGTTAGCACAGCGGGCTACGAGGTCGGCGCGGCCGGCAATGATTCCGGCTTGGGGGCCGCCCAATAATTTGTCGCCGCTAAACATGATGAGGTCGGCGCCGTCGTGAATTGTTTGGCGGGCGGCAGGTTCGTCACGTAGCCAGGCCGGCGGGCCGGCGGGCAGCCACGGACAAGCAGCGTCGAGTAAGCCAGAACCAATATCCGCCACCACTATGGGTCGATTTTCGTAACCGGCAGCGGCCTTGGAAAGACCGGCCACCGATGCCGATTCTGTAAATCCTTCAACTACGTAATTACTGGGGTGAACCTTGAGAAACATGGCAAGGGCGTCGCCGTGTTCATTGCGAGCGGATTGATAATCGGTCACCCGCGTGCGGTTCGTGGTACCCACATCCACGAGCGTGGCGCGCGATGTGGCCAACACCTCTGGCACCCGAAAACTCCCGCCGATTTCCACGGCCTCGCCCCGACTGACCGCCACTTTCTGACCAGCGGCCAATGCTGCAAGCGCCAGCAAAACAGCTGCTGCATTGTTGTTGACCACAACAGCCGCTTGCGCTCCGCAGGCGGTGGCCAGAAGTGAACCCGCATGATGATGGCGACTGCCGCGGCTTCCGCTGCCCAGATCAAACTCCAGGTTGGTGTAGCTGCCAGGCGGCATTTGATCGATCGGGGCGCGGCCCAGATTGGTGTGCAACAACACTCCTGTGGCGTTGATGACCGGTTGCAACATCGTTCGTTGCATGGCCGCCACTCGAGCCCTGGCGCTTTCAGGATCGTTAGCGGCAATGGCTGAGCGGGCGATATCGACGAGCAGCGGGTGTGGCAAACCGGAGTCGGCCAGCGAACGAGCGAGGGCGTCAACGCTGGGAGGCCGGCCGGGAACGGCACTCGACGCAGAGGTAGGCATACCGTGGATCGTAGGCTGCCGGCATGACTTTCGGGAGTACGCCCACTGTGACTCCGGATAAGACTCCCGACAAGACTCCCGCCGATCAACCAATCGTTGAGGCACGCGACGCCGCCACCGTGATGTTGATTCGAGACACCGAGGCCGGTATCGAAGTATTCATGATGCGCCGCAATATCAACGCCGTATTCGTAGGCGGGGCGTACGTGTTTCCGGGTGGCAAAGTGGATCCCCATGATTCTTCACCGGACGTGGCGACGATGTGTATTGGGCGTGACGATGCCGATGCGTCGCGCCGATTGTCGTTGCCATCAGGCGGACTGGCATTTTGGGTGGCCGCGGTGCGGGAATGTTTCGAAGAGGCAGGTGTAATTTTGGCCGTGCTTGATACTGGTGGGGCTGTGCGTTTCGACGATCCGGCTGTGGCCGCTCGATTCGATGCGTTGCGCGATGAGGTTCACAGCGAGCGTGTGCGAATTGTGGACGTGTGCCGCGCTGAAGGCTTGCTTATCGATGTGGGAGCAATCCACTATCACAGTCATTGGATTACTCCGTATGCATCGCCACGACGATTTGATACGCGATTTTTTGTGGCTGTCGCTCCTCCATTGCAGACGCCCATCCACGATGAGGCGGAGCTCATCGCCTCCATGTGGGTGAGGCCGTGCGATGCGTTGGACATGTTTCATACCGGTGAAATTGTGATCATTGAACCCACGCAACGGTCGCTGGAATCGTTGGCCGAGCACACGTGCGTGGCGTCGGTTTTGGCAGCCGCTGCCGCCCGCACCGACGGGGCCGATATCGTGCCTCGCATGGTGGTGAATCGTGACGGATTTCAGGTGCTGATACCGGGTGATTCCGGCTACCCGGGTGACTCCGGCTACCCGGGTGATGCCGGCTACCCGGGTGCGCTGTGATGAATGCATCTGACTTTTCGTTGGCGTCACCATTTCCGGCCAGCGATGAAATTTTAAGCCCGTTAGTGCGCCGGCTCACATGCCCCAATCCGGGCAAGATGACGGGGCCTGGCACCAATACCTATCTCGTTGGCCACCGTGAAGTGACGGTCGTGGATCCCGGCCCTGCTGCTCATCCTGCCCATTGGGATCGGCTAGTAATCGCGGCAGGAGGCTCTGCCAACATCGTGCGAATTGTGTGTACACACACTCATCCTGATCACTCACCCGGCGTTGCTGGATTGAGGAGATTGGTGCCTCATGCAGAAGTGTTGGCGTTCGATGCGCGCGACGGATTGGCCATCGATTCGGCACTGACCGACCATGACGTGTTGACCACTAGTGAGTACTCGCTCGACGTGGTGCACACGCCGGGGCATGCGTCGAACCATTTGTGTTTCGTGTTGCGGGAAGAGTCGTTGATGTTTTCTGGCGACCACGTGATGGAAGGTTCGACCGTGGTAATCGGGCCACCAGATGGTGACATGGCCGACTACTTGGCGTCGCTCCACAAGGTGCAGGCGCTAGGGCTGAGGGCGATCGCACCGGCCCACGGGAAGGTCATCGACGACCCGCGTGATTACGTCAATACGTACATCACGCATCGGATGGAACGCGAAGCCCAGATACTGGATTGTGTGACCTCTGGGCGCGCCCGAACGGTGCCCAAGATCGTCGCTGTGCTCTACGCGTTGGTGCGCAAAGAGTTGCATCCTGTGGCTGCTCGGTCGGTACACGCGCACCTATTGAAGTTGGTCGACGATGGTCTCGTGGCCGCGGCTCCTGATGAGACGTGGTTGCCATCGCAGCGTTGACGACTGCTAGTAGTTAGCTGAGTTGTACCCACATCGTGGTGTTGGCGGGCACCAGTTCATAGGCGCCATCACTCGACGACAGCAGCAACTCTCCCGTATGAGGATTGGCCATGGGCGCTGATGACATATTGAGCACTACCCCCACCGATCCACGACGGTACGCAATGAGCTCGGGTACATCGGTGTCGACCCACTTAATGTCGTTGGAGGCGAGATCGGTTAGTGATCGTCGTAGCGCCAAAGCTTGGGTGTACATAGCCAATGTGGAACCTGGCACGCCCGCCTGCGCGGCAGCATTTCGTGGTCCGTACGAATCAGGTTGCGGCATCCAAGAATCGGGGGTGGACAGCGTGGAGAAACCGAAATTGGTGGCTCGATCGTCTGTCCACGGCATGGGTACGCGGCATCCATCGCGGCCTCGGGAACGATGCCCAGTGCGTTCCCACATGGGGTCCTGCAGACGATCTTCTGGAATGTCGAGCACTTCAAACAGGCCGATTTCTTCGCCGTAGTACAGGTAAGCGGAGCCCGGTAGCGCCAACATGAAGGCGGCCATCGCCCGCGCTCTACGAAGGCCCAGATCGACGTCTACGGTCGCCTCGACATTCCGCAAATTGTTGTGGGTGATTGATGCCTTTTCCGCAGCGTTGGAACGCCCGTAACGGGTCACAGAGCGTTGCGTGTCGTGGTTATTTAGCGTCCACGTGAGGGGCAAATTTCGGGGTGCCAACTGCTCGAAGGCCACCCGCAACGCCTTGCGCACGCTCGGCGCGTGCCACGAGGCCAGCATCAAATCGAAATGGAATGACTGATGCATCTGACCGGGTCCGATGTACGACGCCAGGATGTCCCACGTGGGTGTGTAGGCCTCTGTGACAAACGTGAGTTTACGATCGGGGTGCTCGATTTCGTAGGCGTCAACCACCCCACGCATGCGTGTGAATACATCGTTGACTTCCGGACGGCACACCACGTGGGGGTTCATCATGGCAATGTCTTCGATAGGTGTTCCTAGTGGTACCGGAGGGGCGTCGGGCAGGCCCGGTGCCTTGCCCAACACCGTGACTGCATCGACACGAAAACCGTCTACGCCTCGATCAAACCAGAAGCGCAGAATTTCCTCAAAAGCATCGCCCACCGATGGGTTCAGCCAATTCACGTCGGGCTGTTGGGGAGTGAACAATCCGAGATACCACTGGCCAGCGGAGCCATCTGGCTCGATCACCTGACTCCACGCCGGGCCGCCAAACCATGCCTGCCAATTGTTGGGCGGCATGTCGCCGTTTGTTCCCTTGCCGTCGCGAAACCAAAACCAATCACGTTCTTTCGAACCGCGCCCGGCGGCAACCGCATCAGTGAACCATTTGTGCTGATCCGAACAATGGTTTGGCACGATGTCCATCATGATTCGAATGTGGTGCGACCGCGCTTCGGCGACGAGGGCGTCGAACGTGGCGAGCGTGCCGTAAGTGGGTTCGATATTGAGATAGTCGGCGACGTCGTACCCGTGGTCAATTTGAGGCGAGGGATAGCACGGGTTGAGCCAGATGGCATCGATGCCGAGTGCCGCCAAATATGGGAGGCGTGACCGAATGCCGTCAAGGTCGCCGATGCCGTCGCTGTTGGCATCAGAGAATGAACGCACGTACAACTGGTACACAACGGCTCGACGCCACCATTCGGTATCAGAGTTTGTAGTGGCAAGAGCGGGAGCAGTCATTGAACTTTCGCTTTCGGATTCGAGGAACTCAGCATGAAGTGGGTGCCCAAATTTGACGTGTCCGCGACGATAGTGCCCGTACTTCGGTGCATACCGGCAACAATTGCGGTATGCACTTTGGCGGAATAGAAGCGAACCTCGAATGACATCTTTTACGTTTCGGCCGACCACTGTGTCAGATCAATTGGCGCTTCTCGACTTGCCTTGGTCGACCCCGTTGGAGCAATGGCCAGACGATGCTCCAATTGTGCTCGGAGAGCACCGTCACGTGGTGCGATTTGTGCGCGTTGGCGACGACTACGTGGTATGCAAAGAGCTTCCCGACGCTTTGGCCGAACGGGAATATCGATTGCTGACATTGCTGCGCGAGAGTCAACTTCCAGTTGTAACACTCATTGGCATTGCTACTGGTCGCACCGATGAAAATGGTGATCCTTTGGAAGGTGTACTGCTGACCAGAATGCTTGGTTACGCGGTGCCGTATCGACGTCTATTTAGCGGCCCGAGTTCAAATGCGCTGCGAGGTCGGCTCGTCGATGCACTGGCGTTGTTGATGACCCGCCTGCATCTTGCTGGCTTCTATTGGGGAGATTGTTCGCTCAACAATGCGCTGTTTCGACGGGACGCAGGGGCTCTTCGGGCATATGTGGTCGATACAGAAACGGGGGAAATTCACAACAAACTCAGCGAAGGACAACGCCAACTAGATATTGAAATCGCTGTCGAAAATGTGGCAGGTGGATTGCTCGACTTGCAATGCGCCGATGTACTTCCGCCCGACGTCGATCCAATCGAATTGGCGGTTGAATTCGGCGAAAGGTACGCAGAACTTTGGAGCGAGCTGACCCGGGTGGATGAAGTCTCCAACGGCGATCTTTGGCGGGTTCAAGCCAGAATCAAACAGCTCAACAACATGGGTTTCGACGCCGAAGAAATGGAAGTTGATTTCGACGCCGCTGGCCACCTGCGCATGAAACCCACCGCTGTTGAGGAAGGCCACCACCGAAAACGGCTCGCTCGGCTTTTAGGTATAGACGCCCACGAAAATCAAGCCCGTCGGATACTCAGCGATATCGAGACCTATCGCCAATTTCTTAACCAGAACGGCCCGATTGCCGAGGCACTGGGAGCTCTGCGTTGGTTGACCGATAGATGGGAGCCTGTGCTCGCTCACCTACCGCCCGATTCTCTGGTGGAACCCGCACAGTTTTTTCATGAAGTGCTCGATCATTGTTGGTTCATGAGCGAAAATGAAGGCCACGACGTCGGTATTGGAATCGCTGCCGAGCATTACCTCTCGACGCAACGCGAATTGGGTGTCGAGGCGAGGTGACGCCCCTGACGCCTGTGAATGGGAATGGCAGCGCTGTTAGAGGCTGACGGGTTTCCGTCCAAGCGTGATGGGGGCTGTCTCGGGCAGATCCATGCGGTTGGTACACATGGCCATCTGCGCCGGCGGTACAGCCTCGCTCACGATGAGCTGAGCGATCCTTCGGAACTCCTTGGCGGCGGCGGTCTCCCCGAGCAACGACACTGGCTCACCAGAATCGCCACCAGCGGCCACTGTCGGCTCCAATGGAATTTGGCCAAGCAATGGCACACCGATTTCGTCGGCCAGCGCCTGGCCGCCACCCGTGCCGAATAGGGCGTATGTTTGGCCGTGGTCGCATGTGAACGCGCTCATGTTTTCGATCACACCGGCAATGCGAAGGAACGACCGCCTGGCCATGTCGGCTGCCCGCACGGCCACCTTTTGAGCAGCCACGGCCGGCGTGGTCACGATGATCATCTCGGTGCGCGGCAACATGCGGGCCAGACCCATTTGGACGTCGCCTGTGCCGGGCGGCATATCGATCAGCAAATAGTCCATTTCGCCCCACCGGACGTCGTGAAGAAACTGCTCGACGGCTTTGGCCAACATCAATCCACGCCACATCAATGCGGTTTCTTCTTCTACCAAAAACCCGGTGGAGACAACCTTCAAAAGACCATCACCGACCCGACGTTCGTTGGGCACGATTTTCGGTTTGCCTGATGGATCGTTGGGGTCAGGCAGGGCTTCCAAACGATCGCTCAAACCCAGCAAACGCGGCACCGAAAATCCCCAGATGTCGGCGTCCAGCACGCCGATGGTGCGCCCTTGGGCGGCGAGCGCGGCCGCCAAATTCACCGTCACAGAGCTCTTACCCACTCCACCTTTGCCCGATGCAATGGCGATTACTTTCGTGGCCGCCGACACTTGTGTATCTACAGCATTTTGGGCGGCGTTCCATCGAGCTTTTTGCATGACTTCGCTGCGCTGCTCGGCTGTCATTTCGCCCCAATGAATCTTCACTTTGCCTACGCCGCTATACGGCTCGAGGCGACTGCGGATGTCTTTTTGGATCTGACCCCGTAGGGGGCATCCGGAGATCGTGAGGGTGACGGTAATTTCGATATCGCCGCTGGGATGCACGATTGGCGTGCCACTCACCATGCCCAAATCAACGAGGTTGCTTCCCAGCTCGGGGTCGATCACGCCGCGCAACATATTGAGAACATCATCAGGGGTTGGTAATCCGATTGCCACGTAGTGAGATTACTGGTCAAATCCATGTATCCTGCGAGTAGTCGTAATTCTCGCCTCGCCGCTCGAAGGAGTGCCCCATGATCACCCTCACCGAACCAGCTGCCAATAAGGTTGCCGAACTCGTCAAAGCCGAAGGCGATATGTCGTTGGCGCTTCGCGTTGCAGTACGTCCCGGCGGCTGTTCAGGCTATAGCTACGAAATGTTTTTTGATTCCGATATCGCAGCCGACGACATCGCCACCACCTACGGCGATGTGCGCGTCGTGGTCGACCAGGCCAGCGCAGCGCTGCTCACCGGCGCCACCCTTGATTACAAAGACGCGCTGCAAGGCGGCGGCTTCAACATCAACAACCCCAGCGCCACCAAGACGTGCGGCTGCGGCCAAAGCTTCTCCTAGGCAAATCTGGTTCCGTCGCTTGGTGCTGACACCTAGCGCAACGGCGGTTCCCGTATCTTGACGGACTGTGGATCCAGGGCACTACATCGCGCCAGGCGCCGAAAATGCACTCATCGGGCGCAACGCTGAGCTGCACCACATCGCGCAGTCGATTGCCGACCCCCGTGTACATGGCGTAGCGCTGGTTGGCGATGCTGGGCTGGGGAAATCACGTCTAGCTTTCGAGTGCATGTCGCTCGGCGAACAGGCCGGATTTGCTGTGGTAAAGGCCGTGGCAACCCCTGCTGCCAAACAGATCACACTTGGGGCGCTGAGCCACCTGCTCCCCAGAAGCGGAGTAGATGCGACGTCGTGGAGCAGCCTTCACGGCGACTTACAACCTGCGCACATGTTGGCCATGGTGCAAGCCGGTCTACTTGAACGTGCTACGGGGCGCCCGCTGATGTTGGTGATCGACGACGCCCACCATCTCGATACCGCATCGGCACACCTCACCCACCAATTGGCGGCCACCGGCACCGCTTTCGTAGTGATGACTCTGCGTACCGGAGAGGAATTTCCACCTTCGATACCCACAATGTGGAAGGACCAAATGGTCCGTCGCATCGATGTCGGTTTACTACCCGCTGAACATGTGGTGATGTTGGCCGAAAACACACTTGGTGGCTCGTTGTCGATCGAGGCCGGTCGAGCGATCGCCACGGCGGCGGCGGGCAACGCCTTGTTCGCTCGTGAGCTTGCTCTGGGTGCTCGCGAATCAGAGTCGTTGGTGCAAGCCGAGTCGGGCGAATGGCGCCTCACGGGCGCCCTTGGAGACATGCCTCGGTTGCGTGATTTGGTGGAGTCACGGCTAACAGGGCTGACAGATGACCAGCGCCGTGTACTCGACCTTGTTGCGCTCACAGAGCCTATCGGCGCAGAATTTGTCCAGGAGATGTTTTCTCTCGATGTACTCTCTGCGCTCGAGCAACGGGGCCTCCTCCTCGTGCAGCAAGACAATCGAAGGCTTGATGTGCGTCTGACTCATCCGCTCTACGCGGAAGCGTTGGCCAGTGGACCGTGGACGTTGCGCCGTCGTGCCGATGTGAAAGCAGTCGCTGAATTGGTGCGTCGCGTTGGCGGACGTCGATCGAGCGACGCCGTGCGGATTGCCGGCTGGGAGCTCCAAGCAGGAGGAAGGGCCGACCCCGATGTGCTCTTGAGGGCAGCATTCGGCGCTCACTATTCCGCCGATGACCGGCTAGCCGAAAAGCTCAGCACGGCGGGTATTGCTCAACTCGAAAGCGGTGATGAACGGTGTTGGCAATTCGAGTTTGTGTTGGGCGCCACCCTGGCCCGCACCGGTCGCTATAGCGAAGCGGAACCAGTATTGAATTCTGCGTTGGCGGCGTGCAATATTCTTGATGCGCAGGCTCGTATCAAGCTTGCCATGGCCGCTGGCCTGGCCGAGTTTGACACGTCCCAAATTGCTGCCATGAAAATTCTCGACGACATTGTCACGTCGAGCGATGGAGTCTCACCCTCGATTTTGGTTGATGCCAGGATGTTGAAAGCGGTGCTGTTAGCCGACGACGGACGACCCGCCGAGGCATTGGAAATTCTCGATTCCACCGACCTTGCGAACGCGTCGCCGTCAGTCGTGATCATGCGGTCTCTGGCCTTGGCGGCATCGCTGGTGGCGGTGGGGCGATGTACTGACGCAATTGCGGCCGCCGACCAAGGTCTTCACGACCACTTGACGTTCGGCGACGTGTCGGTGACGTACCACCCGGCCTCGCACTTCCTCTATCGAATCAACGGGTTGCTTGAAGACGGGCAAACTGATCAAGCATGGGCCGATGCTGATTGGTTGTTCAACTTTGGGGTCGACAACGATCGCCAGTTAACGAAAGCTGGTGCCAGCATTCTCAAAGCGCGCATTGCCTTGCGGCAAGGTCGTGCGGCGACGGCCGTGCGTTGGAGCGAGCAGGGTTTGCATCATTCGCGGAATATGGTTTCGACTGATCACCATCGTTGGGCGATTGCGGCCTGCGCCGCGGCGCACGCGCTCTCCGGCGACAGCGTCAAAGCGTCGGCACTTCTAGCTCAGTACGACGCCATTGGACGCGGTGGCTGGTTTATTGGTGCTCCGGAAATTACGTTGGCTCGGGCGTGGACGGCGCGCGCTGCCGGTCGCCACGATGAGGCGCTTCGAGTTCTGGAAACTGCTGCCGTTGACCTCCGTGAACGGTCGTGCTACCAAATGGAATCTCTTGTCATTTTTGAGGCGCAGCGCATCGTTGCTACGACCGATCGGTCAACTCGACTGAACGAGCTCGCAGAAATACTGCAAGGCAAGACGGTCCGAGCGGCGGCCGTGGCGAGCTCAGGGCTCGCCAAAAAAGATGGTAAAACGCTCGACGAAGCAACTGTGTTATGGGCAGAGTGCCACAGCTGGTTGAACGCCACTGAGGCCGCATCCAAGGCTGCCGATATGCACCGCAAGGCGGGAGATCGGCGTCGATCCACAGCGAGTTCGAACCGAGCCGCGGAGTTCATTTCGAAGACCGAACGGGCGTCGAGCCCCGATGCGCTCGTTCTCGAAGCCTATACGCCGTTGACGTCACGGGAACGCGAAATTGCATTGCGGGCCGCCGGGGGAGCATCAAGCAAGTCGATCGCTTCCGATCTCTTCCTCTCCGCCCGTACCGTCGACAACCACCTGCAGCGGATCTACGCCAAGCTGGGAATCGTCGGGCGTGACGAACTCGCGAGTTCCATTGGAGTCGGTTAGTTCTGACCCATGACGAACATCGGACGATCGATCTCGAATGAGACGAGCAAATCGGGCTGCGGCACCCTCTCGGTGCTCCCACTCGGGCTCGGGGCCAAACTTCGTGTTCATGATGGCTATTTAACGGCATGCCATAGATTCCTATCGTGAGTAACGCTTACTCATTACAACGTGTTTCAAAATGCCGATACTGATTATGTGACGGTGACGACACCGTCGGATACAAACGGAGAAACCAATGCCATGTGCGTCGCCTAACCTCAATCGAATCGCCGCTTTATCAGTTGGCGCCATGCTCTTGGTGGCCGGGTGCAGTAGTGGCACGACCACCGCCCCGACCACGGTTGTTACTACTACGACCCAGGCCGCTGCCACCACGAAAGCCACGACGACGACCGCCGTAACGACGACGACCGAGGCTCCCACGACGACGACCACCAACGCCGGTGACTTGGGCGTCAACGCGTCAGGTTCGACCTCGCCGGGCGGCGTAAAGCACATCGAAATGTCGACGGCTTTGACCGTGCCCGGGTACACGATGTCGGCGCTTGACCCTTCACTGGTAACCGAGCTGCAGAGCCAAATAGCCGCACAATCACTACTTGCTGGCCATACTTTGGAAATCGGAACAGTGGTTGCCACCACCCAAGCTGGCGAAGCCGTCGTGTTGGTGCTGGTTCACCTGGATGCCACTCTCGCCGGAGCCGACAACCAAGTGAAGGTGCTCCAGGCTCTCGCCGGCGCCAACGCGGTGACGCAACGAAACGTTGGCAATGTGGTTGGTGTGAACTACGAAGACACAGGCCAATTCGATTTTGCTGGCGTGCACGCTGACACGCTCGTGCTTGCTTTGGCCCCCACTGCCGCGTCACGAGATGCGTTCATGACGGCGCTCGTCGCCGCTCACGCCGACCTATAAAAACGTTTCACCCTATTTAGGTAGTCGAGCGCTAGGGGGCGAGATTTTTTAAGGCGCTGCGGAGTTCTTCGGCACCGAAAACCCCGTCGAGCCGGTCGATAATTTTCCCCCATTTGTCGACGCAAAATAATACCGGTTCAAACGGCAGCTTCAGGTTGGTGATGATATCGGCGTATTCAGTGGCAGCTTCGTCCTTGAAAACCTCTGCGTGAATCAGATTGATTCTGTCGCCGTAGGTGTCGTTTTCGGCAACTAGGAAATCGAGCGTAGGCCCACAGGTAGCTGTCTTACAATGGGCGGGCGTCGATACCAAAAATGCTGTTGGCTTGCCGGAATTCAACCCGTCCGTGAGGGTCATAAGATGCAAGGGGCATGGAACTTTTTTGGTGCAATACGGCTCGACACCGCGATGGTTCAAAATCGTTGGCGTGTCGAATTTCGGCATCTCACCCCCGATGCCTGGAACCGGGAATTTGTCGGGATCAACCACTGTGAACGACGTCTCGATGGTGCCCTGCGAAGCGGTCGCCGACACGGTATACAAACCTGGTTTGGTGAATGTCGCTACCGGTACCCAAATAGGTCGGGGAAGGCCCTCGGAGGTCTTCTGTGCCGTAATAGGCTTTTGGGACGACGGGCCGCTGAAGGAAAACGTCAACGACTTAGGGCCGTCGATGTTGGGGATGCCGTCCTTGTTGCCGTAGCCCAGTGGTAGACGTTGCGGCACCCCGGTAACAATGGCCAAGTTGGGGTCGAAAAAGGCAATGAGAGATTCGGATGTTGAAACCGACTTTTTGTCGCCCGATGAGCAGGCCGCGAGGGCTGCGGTGGCAGAGGCGCCAAGTACAAAGGATCGTCGAGTAATCACCTGCCTACGCTAGCGGGCTTAACCGTGTGTGCCCGATCGTGTGTGCTTCTGGCATCGAGCGTTTATTGTGGGCTGATGACTGCTCCCGTGTTTCCGTATACCCCTGCCCTTCGTGCCGGCGATTGGCTTGTAATTTCTGGCCAGTTGGGCATGAAAGATGGTGCTCTGGTGGGTGTCGATCTGGCCAGCCAAACCCAGCAAGCCATGGCGAACCTGAAAAATCTGGTCGAATCCAACGGAGCCCGTATGGATCAGGTGGCGAAGTGCATGGTGTTTCTCACCGACATGAACGATTTCGCCGAGATGAACTCCTACTACACGCCGCCTTTCGGCGACCACCGGCCCGCCCGGTCATGTATTGGCGTAGCGGCGTTGCCCCTAGGCGCTCGGGTTGAAGTCGAAGCGTGGGTATACGTGGGCGCATAATCGGTGCCACCCAATGCGCTAGCTTCACTGCATGTCTGGTGCATTCATCATGGTGGCAATTTTGCTCTTCATCCCGATCGCTGTATGTATGACAGGCGTGATCGGGGCAGCGATTTTGGGCCAGGCGCTCAAGATCGACGGTGAGAAACGTCACGCCGACAGCGAGTTACTCGACCTCAACGTGTAACAGCGCCGGCGACAATTGCTGTAAAGGTTTATGACGTTAAAACGCGTGATTGCCCCGGCGAAGCGGCATCGCCGGGGCAATCACACGATCTTTGGTACCCGCGAATGTGTTAGTAGCTGGGCCCCGTTATGAGTACCCGGGCGTTGTTGGCCGGGTCGTAGCTCACGCTCACGTTGGTGCCCGGTGTGCACAAGCCGATCAGGTGTGGTGCTACGGGCCCTTCGAACACCGAAGGAAACGGTGCGCCGCCCACCGGAAAGACCAACAGGTCCACGCGGTACACGTGATTCATATTGATCACGACCCCGGTCGGAGCGGCGATGGTGACCGTTGCTCGCGCAGTGGTGCCAGAGGCGGCCAGAGTGGCTGTGGCTGTCTGGTCAACGATCATGGCGTTGGCGGCTTGCATGCGTGTCAGAGCGTCTCCCATCCGATCCTTGATGGGCGGAGCGTTCTTCTTAATTTCTTTGGTTTGTGCTTTGAGCGTGTTGAGATCTTTGAAAATCCCCATCGCTACGCCGCCTGGTAGATGCGACCAAAGTGAGTAGCCAAGCCAGGGTTGCCCTGCAGGCGGGCGTTCCAGCCGGCATACGCCGTTGCCCATGTGGGGGCGTCGATTCCCTGGGCGCCAGCTAGTGCTGTCATGACGGCCTCGGTGCTTCCCGATGCTGCCGAATGCTTCACAATCGAGGCGTATGTCTCGATTGCTACATTTGCAATCGGCACGAGGTCGGCTGGATTGACGGTGTTGAAGGCCGCCATCTGCGCCTGGGCCGCCGCTTGCTGGGCTTGGCCCATTTGTTGAGCGTTGGCAGCCATTGTTTGCGCTTCGTTGATCATGCCGGGGGCCGCGTGGACCATGTCCTTCATGCCTTTGATGTCTTTGAATATTCCCATGTGCTGAGTTAACGGTAAATAGCACCTCGATGGCAATGGTTTGAGACGCGACTGAGACAACGTTGAGACAGCGCGTATCCTGTCGCAGATGGGCGGTTCCTTACGAGAACGAATGGCGGACCTCGACCGGGATCGGTTCATTGGGCGATCGGAATATATTCGCGTGGGCCGCCGCATTCTGGACCCCAATGACCAAGCAGTAGTGCTGTTCGTGAGTGGTCCGGGAGGTATCGGCAAAAGCAGCCTCGTGCGCAATTTGGCTCGCGAAGCAGCCGACACAGGATGGTCGACGCACTGGATCGATGGACGCGAGATTGGCGTGGACCCCGATTCGATTGATCGCCAAATCGATATTGCTATTGATGCGGCCCGGCCCTTTGTGGTGCTCGACACATACGAACGACTTGAGATATTGGGGGGCCATATCCGCACCCGATTGCTTGAACTTCCATCCACGGCGGCCATCTGTGTGGTGTCGCGAAAACGGGCAGAAAGCGGTTGGCTTTCTGGCGGATGGGAGGGCTGCATTTTGGAACTCCCGATGGCCGAGATGACTGACACAGAAGCCCGGCTGTTACTCGCCGCTCGCGGTGTTACGGAGCCTGATCGCATCGATCACGCTCTGGCATGGGCCAAGGGATCGCCATTGGCGCTGTCGCTTGCGGCCGAGGCCCACTGGTCAAATGTGGGTCCCAATGCGGAGCCTCCGCCGGTGTTGGTCGACCGTTTAGTGCGGCGTCTCGTCGACGACGAACTTGATGGACCCCATCTCGAAACGTTGGCTGTGGCCATGTTGGCCCGCACCACCACGGTGCGGCTGCTCGAAGCCGTGCTACCCGATGCCGACGCCAATGCCGAAGCCGAATGGCTTACCGAGCGGAGTTTCGTGGAGGTGGTGGGAACCGGCTTCGCGTTGCACGATCTCGTGGCCCGAGCGTTGCGAGCCACGATGACGTTGGCGGCCAAGGAAACCGTCGATGAGTTGCGCAGCAGAGTGGCAGATGCCATATGTGCCAACACGTCGCAGCCTCTGGCGTGGTCGGTAGCCGAATTGGTTCATCTCACTGCGAATCCCACCTTGAAATGGGGTCTCGGCAACCAAGATAGCCAGCATCACTTTGACGTTCTTCGCCCCGGTGACGGCCCGTACATCGAGAAGATTCTTATCGACCACAATGGGCTCATTGACTGGAAGTGTCTCGACGTCTTTTTACGCAACGCACCAGAAACAGTCACCATCATTCGCAACATTTCCGGACTCGCTGCTGGGGTGGCCGTGTGTGTCTCGCCGGCGACTGCCCCGCTCGTAGCCGAGCATGATCCGGTCGTTGGACCGTGGTTGAAATACGCCAGAATGTTGCCCGACGGAGACCGATCGCTGTTGTGGCATTGCGCCATGAATTTGAGTCTCGACCAATCGGGTGAGGTGCAAGGAATGATGGGAATGGCGGGCCTGATGTATTCGAAGGTGGCCAATCCTCGCTACATGTTTTTGCCGATTAATCCCAACACGCCTGAGGCTGTGAACTTTGCCACCGAGGCGGGTGGCCATCACCTAGAAGCGTTGGACTGCAAAGCTTTTGGGCTCGACCTCAACTGTTACATGGTCGATAATGGGCCGGCAGGAACCGTCGACGCTCTGCGCGTTTTGGTGCATTTCGAGTCGGGTATTACCAACAGGTTCGCGGCCGCCAGTCTTGATACCGATGTGGTGCGCGCTGCGCTGAAAGACCGACTTCACCCTGATCGCGTCAAGGTGCTCGCCGCCCTCGACCGATGTTTTTCTGATTCCCCAGACGATCGCATTTTGCGTGCCTGCGTGGAGTTGGGGTACCTGAATGAAGATGCCTCAACCGACATCGCAGCCCGAGAATTACACCTATCGCGGGCTTCGTATTTTCGTCGGTTGCGGGAAGCAATCGAACGGATAGCGGCTCTCAATAGCTGACTGTTGAGGGGCCGATTTACACACCCCACCGGGATTGCCCAAAGCGGTATCCGACACTGCGAACTGTCGAAATAAGGTTGGCGTTTTCTTCGCCTAGCTTGGCTCGCAACCGACGAACATGCACATCTACTGTACGGGCACCTCCGTAGTATTCGTATCCCCATACCCGGCTTAACAACTGTTCACGCGTGTACACGCGGCCCGGATTTTGAGCCAGATATTTGAGCAGTTCATATTCCATGTACGTGAGGTCGAGCGGTCGTCCCTCGATAGATGCTTGATATGTTTCGGTGTTCAAGAGCAGCCCACTCTGTTCGATGAGTTCAGGGCGTGAGCCGCCGCCAGTGCGCCAAAACAAGCGGCGCAGCCGAGTTTCCAATTCCCGTGGGTGAAATGGTGTGACACAAAAATCATCGAAAATTTCGGGACGCGAATCCAGATCGGCAAGCTGTGCTCCGCTCACCAGAAACACAATTGGCGCCAACGGAATATCGCGCCCGCGTAATGCCCGAGCGAGAGCAAACGCCCCATCCGGGTCGGTGTCGGCCACGATCAGGGCCCCCGCCCATCCGTCGGGTGGCTCCACCTCGGTGGCATGCGCTGCGCTGCCGACGGCCTTGTACGGGTAGCCGGCGAAGTCGAGCGTTCGCGCCATTTCAATGGGCGGCGGATCGGGGAATACGAGAAGCGGATCCACGAATGTCGCCTACGTGTTGGGGAGGTAGCGGGCGAGTTCGAACGGGGTCACTTGGGCCTTGTACGCCATCCACTCTGCCCGCTTATTGCGCAGGAACCATTCGAAGATGTGCTCGCCTAACGCCTCGCGAACGAGCTCGCTATTTTCCATTTCGGTGAGTGCTTCATCCAGCGATGTGGGCAGCAGGGTGACCCCCGCTTCTTCGTACTTGTCGCTCTGCAAATCAAACAAATTGATGGTGGTTTCTGGCGGCAATTCGTAGCCCTCTTCGATGCCACGCATACCAGCGGCCAGCATCAAGCTGAACGCCAGGTACGGATTGCACGCAGGGTCTGGTGATCGATATTCAATGCGTACGGAATCGATCTTGCCTTTGCGTGTCACCGGCACGCGGACGAGCGCCGAACGATTGTTGCGCGCCCAACTCACGTGAACCGGTGCTTCGTATCCCACGATCAATCGCTTGTAGGAGTTCACCAGCTGATTGGTGACAGCGGTGATTTCGCGAGCGTGGCGCAGGAGGCCGGCAATAAATGATTTGGCCGTCGTCGAAAGTTCGTAGGGATCGGTGCTGTCAGAGAATGCATTGGTTTCTCCGTCGAACAAACTCAAGTGAGTGTGCATGCCGGAACCCTGGACGCCAGCTAGTGGTTTGGGCATAAACGTGGCGTACACGCCCCGTTCCATGGCGATCTCTTTGACCACCAAACGGAACGTCATGATGTTGTCTGCCATTGTCAATGCGTCGGTGTAGCGCAGGTCGATTTCGTGCTGGCTGGGAGCGTCTTCGTGGAACGAATACTCGACGGGGATTCCCATTGCTTCGAGAGTGTGAATGGTGCGCTTGCGAAGATCGCTGGCCACATCCGCTGTGGTCAGGTCGAAATATGAGCCGCTGTCGAGCGGTGTGGGTGGGGCGCTGGGGTCGCTGGATGCAAAATAGAAATATTCCATTTCGGGTGCCGTGAAAAACGTGAACCCAGCCTGGTGGGCCTTGGCCATGTTGCGTTTGAGTACCTGGCGGGGATCGCCATCGAATGGCGTACCGTCCAGGTTGGTGATGTCGCAAAACATGCGAGCGGCGGGGTCTTCTGTGCCCGCCCACGGGAGTAGCTCGAACGTGTTGGCGTCGGGCACGGCCAGCACATCAGCTTCCTGCACGCGGGAGAATCCGTCGATTGCTGACCCGTCGAATTGCACGCCCTCTTCGAAGGCTGTCTCGAGCTCGGCGGGGGTGATGGCCACGCTCTTGAGCTGACCCAACACGTCGGTGAACCACAAACGGATGAGGCGAACTCCGCGCTCTTCTACCGTCTTGAGTACGAATTCTTGCTGGCGTTCCATGCATAAGTGTGGCACGCCGGGTATTCAATATGCACAATGAAATGGCCCGCCCCGTATTCTGGCGAGATGGCTGTGTTGCGCATTGCGTTGTGTCAGATAAATCCCATTGTTGGCGACCTCGTGGGGAATACGGCCAAAGCACTTGAGGCGCTGCATCGAGCTGAGCGTCAAGGCTGCAATTTGGCGGTGTTTTCCGAGCTTGTCCTGACCGGTTATCCGCCGGAGGATCTGCTTTTGAAGCACGGCTTTTTAGACGAAGCCGACGACGCACTCGACCGGTTTGTGTCGGCCACGAGTACGTGTGCCGCGGTGATCGGTTTTCCAGAACGCGGTGCCGATTGCAAGTTGTACAACTCGGCGTTGGTGGTCGTCGACACCGTGGAATTGGGCACGTACCGCAAACGGTTGCTGCCCAATTCTGACGTGTTTGATGAGAAGCGCTACTTCGATCCTGGCGTAGGGCAAGTGCCCACATTCGTGGTGAACGGTGTACGTATTGGTGTCAGTATTTGCGAAGACGGTTGGCATGCCAATGGCCCGATTCCCGACCTGGCAGCAGCTGGTGCCGCTCTCATTATCAACATCAACGCGTCCCCGTTTTACGGCGGTCGGTTGGCAGAACGCATTGAGACGATCGCCGAACGTGCCGTGGAGGCAGGCCGGCCGATTGTGTATGTGAACCAGGTCGGCGGCCAAGACGAATTGGTATTTGATGGCGGATCGTTCGTGGTCGACGAAGAGGGGCTGGTTCTTGCCGAGGCTCCCCAATTCGAGGAGTCGATGGTGGTCGTCGAATTCGACGCCGTGACGAAATCTTGGATCGCTCCCGAGCCTGAACGAGGTTTAGGCGATATCGAAGAGATCTATCAGGCGCTCGTACTCGGCACGCGCGACTACGTGCGTAAGAACGGTTTCTCCGACGTGGTGATTGGCATGTCGGGAGGCGTGGACTCGTCGCTGGTGGCGGCCATCGCCGCCGACGCTTTGGGTGCAGACCACGTGCACGGCGTGCTGATGCCGTCGCGCTTTTCTTCGGACGGATCAATTACCGACGCCGAATTGTTGTGCAACAACTTCGGGATCGAGCACCGCACGATCGCCATTGAACCGGCGCACGACGCGCTTCTCAGCATGCTCGCTCCATCATTTGGCGATCGGGCTGCCGACCTCACGGAAGAGAATCTGCAGAGCAGAATTCGCGGCGTCACATCGATGGCGTTGTCGAACAAGTTCGGGTGGCTCGTTTTGACAACCGGCAACAAGAGTGAGACGTCGGTTGGCTATTCCACTCTGTATGGCGATACCGCTGGCGGCTTTGCGGTCATCAAGGATTGTCAGAAATTGATGGTGTACGAATTGTGCCGTTGGCGCAACCGGCAGTCGCCCGACTTCGATGGTGGAATCATTCCCGAATCAGTGCTCGACAAAGCGCCGTCGGCCGAACTTCGCCCCGACCAACGTGACGACCAAAGCCTGCCTCCGTACGACGTATTGGACCCGATTCTGGAGGCCTACGTGGAAGACGACCAAACGGCCGGCGAACTCCTCGATGAGGGTTTTGATCCCGTACTTGTGAAGCGAATCACTCGCCTCGTGGATCTTGCCGAGTACAAGCGTCGCCAGAGCCCGCCAGGGCCTCGGGTCACGCACAAGGCTTTCGGTAAGGATCGCCGGTTGCCAATAACCAACGGGTTTCGCGGGTAGATTCGCTCGATCTCGCTTGGCTGTGGCTGGCGTGGCACAATGCTCTCGAACAACGTTCAACATACAGATTACCTACTACTGCGACCGCCGGGGGGCGCAAGCACAAGGAGCCCACATGGCCGAAGCAAAGAAGCCACGTAAGCCGTTCGCACCATGGGATCGCCGTGAACTGCCGGGCACGTTTACCGTCGACGAGAGCGCGAAACGAGTTGGTCACTACAAGTGGATCGAGATGAAGTTGTTCGAGGCACTCGGCGGATGGGTGGCCACTGTGCCCGAGCTGGATATCAAATTGCGTCTGGGCACGCACTGCTACCACCACGCGTGGCACGCAGAGCTGTGGCACAAACGTCTGCCCGAATTGCGTGAAATGAACCCCGATCGCTTGACGGTTCCGCCGAATGACGAAATGGTGGCCTTCGTGGATGCCATGACCGAGCCGGAGCTTCCAGAGCTCACCATCGAAAAGCTGACGGGTGTATACCGGGTGCTGATTCCCGCCAAAATCGCCGCTTATACATACCATATGGAACACACATCCACAATCACCGATGCGCCCACGCAACGCAGCTTGAAATTCGCGTTGGCCGACGAATTCGAAGACTGGCGAAATGGCGAAATGATGCTTCAGAGCCTCATCGAAACCGACGAAGAAATCGACAGGGCGATGGCTCACCAGGGCCGACTCGCCAAGCTGATGTTGGCGGCCGGCGGCATTGCGGGGCCCGGCACGTTGGGCGATCCTTTCGCCGAAGAGGACTGATCGGCGATGGCTGTCTTCACGATCACCCCCGAGACATTCGGGATGGTGTTCTACGACACAGCGCAGATTCTCAGTGTCATAGAGCCGCTCGCCGACCAGCTCGGGTTCGGCGCCGACGAGTCGATCACGTTACACATCAACGAGACCACGCCACTTGGCCGCATCACCCTGGCATCGAGTGATCCAATTGTGTTGCGTATTGAAGGCGGAGCGTTCGAGGATCCTCGGCGGCCGCGTAACTTCGGGCCGACGCAGACTGTTGATTCGTTGGGTCGGGCGCTTTTGCGGCTGATGGACCGTCGGTCTGGCGGTTTTGCCGACGCTCCCGTAGACGCTGATTTGACCTTCGCTCAAACCGCGGCGTGGGATGCCTATCTCATGGGGCGCCTTGAGCGTCTTGGTCACAAGGCTCAGAAGCAACGCCGGGTGTACAACTTTCGTAACCGGCACGGTTTTAGTGATGTGGCCGACAATGCGTTTAACGCGTTGTGGAATGCCGAATCGTTGACGTGGGCGCAGTTGGCCGCGCTAAGCGAGGGCGCTACTGCGTAGGCGATGTTTGCTGGCGGCCGCACCTACTTGAGGTCGTGGGCGCTGATACCTTCGAGCAATTCAATGTGGGGGGCGTTGGCAAGTAGGCCCTGGCACGCCTGCGCCATTTCTATCATCGTTGGCGAATCGAAATGCATCTGCTGGGCGGCAGGCGAATCCCACTTTTGAACGATCACAAACCGACCAGCCGTGGTCTGTGATGCGGACAGGTCAATCACCCGACATCCCATTTGCATGCGAGACATCACGATGTACTTCGAAAGTACACCGAGCAATATTTCGGGTTCGGAAGCATCGAAAATCATGAGTACGATTGTGAGTTCTACCTCGTCAGCCATGGTTTCCTTTTGATTTCCGGGCGACTTTACATAAAAAACGAGGGTCCCCTTGACCTCGCAAGTATCCTAGAAGCAAGAATCCTCCCCCCGGATATCTGCGTCCGGCATGTTCGCCGCGATGCGACTCAGTTACCCAGAAGGTGCAAGTTGGCAAAAGACCGCGTGGATCGCGACGAAGAAGACCTCGTCCGACTCTATCTCACAGACATTGGGCAGTACCCACTGCTCACTAAAGATGACGAAGTGCGTCTGGCCAAAGCCATCGAAGCGGGTACTGAAGCACGGGCGCAGCTCGACAAGGCAGGTAAGGAAGTGACTCCCGCCAAGAAGCGCGAGCTTCGCCGTATGGCCCGTGAAGGCGAGCACGCCGAGCGCACATTCGTACAGAGCAACTTGCGGTTGGTGGTGTCGATCGCTAAGAAATATCAGGCGTCTGGCTTGCCGTTGCTCGACCTGATTCAAGAAGGCAACTTGGGTCTGATGCATGCCGTCGAAAAGTTCGATTGGCGCAAGGGCTTTAAGTTTTCGACGTATGCCACATGGTGGATTCGTCAGGCTATTACCCGTGGTATTGCCAACACCGGCCGCACGATCAGGTTGCCAGTTCATGCCGGTGACACGTTGGCTCGGTTGCAAAAGGCTCGTAGCCGACTGGAGCTGAAGCTGGGGCGTCAAGCCACATTGGCTGAGCTGTCAGCTGAAGTAGAGATGCCAGAAGACAAGGTCACGGAGGCATTGCGTTTCGCGGCCGAGCCGTTGAGCTTGTCGGAGCCGTTGCGTGAAGATGGCGATGCCGAGTTGGGCGACGTGGTTGAGGACCGTTCGGCGGAGTCTCCGTTTGAGGTGGCCGCCACTGCGTTGTTGCCCGAGGAAATTGGCCGTTTGTTGGTTCCTTTGGATGAGCGTGAGCGCGAGATCTTGAAGCTCCGCTTTGGCCTCGATAGGGGCGAACCTCGCACGCTTGAAGAAGTGGGTGAGCATTTCAATTTGACCCGGGAACGGATTCGGCAAATTGAAGCTCGGGCGATGTCGAAGTTGCGACATCCGTCGAGCGATACCGGAGCTCGCGACCTGCTCTCGGTGTAGTTGTCGTTGCTCCGCCGCCGTTGTGGCGGTGGAGTGATGGTGAGTCGTGGAGGTGTCTGGGTACCTGGTGGGCTCCGCCGCCTTCAAAGCGGTTGAGACGGGCGATCCCCGTCTGGCGGGTTCGATTCCCGTCCACCTCCGCCAAATAAAACCAGGTCAGAGGCTACGCTCTCTAAACCACCGCCGCTGCGGCCAACGGCCACCAACTCACACCGACCAGGTCTACGAGATGAACACCGGGGAGTACATCGCCAACGATTCCAACCCCGAATACTTCGCCCTCGGCAGCGCACTCTTCGATGACCCGAACACAGCCGCAATCGTCCACCGCCGCGACCGTGGAATCGGGCACTCACGCCGACCCGAACTGTCCATCGACTTACGGACCAGGAATAGCGAAAGCGGTACCGATCACCGGGTACCTGGCTCGAACTTGAGTATCCGGGATGGTCGGACGCTTCACAGCAGTCGCGAGGTTTTCGGAGCGTATCGTCGGACAGTTCCGAATAGGGCGTTGATGTGATCGCGACAGGCGCCGAGCCGTGGATGCGAGCACCCGCTCCCAGATACCGATCTCCTTTCGTTCGGAATCGTTTGCGTGTTGGGTCCGCCGATGGGTGGGTGGCTTGTGTTGTCAGGCTAGGTGGAGTCGATCGGCGGCGTCGCGTGGCCAGGGGACGACGCCGGTTGCGGTGAGGAGGTTGTCGTAGGCACGGATGTGGGATTGGCGTCGTTCACCGTCGTGGAGTAGGGCGCGGGTCAGGTGGTAGGTGAGCACGCTCGGTGATGCTTCTTCTGTGGATATGCTTGGTGCACAGATGTCGAGCTCGGTTTCGGTCTCGGCGAGGCGGCCCAGTTCGAACAGTGTCCTGGCTCGACGCGACTCCGGGCCTAGCCTCTGCGAAATGGCCAGAGCGCGGTAGCGATCGAGGAAGCCCAGGGCCGCCTCCGGGCGGTGGGACTGGATGAGCGCGTCGGCACCGATCAGCACGAGTTCTGCGCTTTGTAAGGACGGGAGCGGTGAACGGGTAAGGACGTCGACAGCGATGTCCACTGCGTCGTCGTAGCGGCTTTCGCGCATCGCAAGGAGAGCGAGTGCTGGCGGAATCGACGGCACGTAGGCGGCGAACGGCAGCAATGCGACGAGGTCGGCGAGTTCCCGGGTGCGGGCTAGGTCGTCGCAATCGGCCATGCACATCATCGTCTGGGCGAGCCAGACCGGGAACATGGGGTCCCTGGGACCAACACAGGCATCGAAGCCCGTCTCGGAGATCTTTCGTACCAGGGCGGGATCCGTCCATCTGGCCAGGATCGCTCGGGAATTGGCGGTGCCGAATGTCAGGTTGCACGCACGGAGAAGTCCCATCAGTGGACGCTCGCCGGCGGCTTCGGCCCGGGCGACGTGTTCGGCTAACACCTCGGACTGGTCGAGCAAGTCGATCGGGTCACCCATGATCTCTGTCGGTGCCGCGGCCTCCGCGCACAGTTGCAGCACCATTGCCTCGACGGCAGGGAACCCACGCGTGCGGACGTCGACCAGCAATTGTGTCAGCGCGATAGCGTCCCACGTTCTCGCCGTCAGGAAGTACAGGTTCAGTCGGGCGGCGAGTTGGAAGTCTTCGACTGCGGGTGTGGTGCGCGGGAGGAGTCGGGTGAGGAGTGCTGCGCCGCGTTGGGGGTCGTTGTGTTCGTACCAGAGCGCGTTGAGGTGGAGGGCGCATTGGAGGGCGGTGTCGGGGTTGGTTGTTTCGAGGTGGTCGAGGGCGGCTAACGCGTCGGCGCGTGCGGCGAGGGTTTCGGCGAGCCATTCGACGTCGGTTTCGGTGTTGTGTTTGGTGCGTGAGCCGTGTTCGGCCCACCGGAAATGGTAGGCGGCGTGACGGTCGGCGAGGTCGGTGCGTGTGGTGTTAGTCCAGGCGCGCCGGATGTGTTCGCGGACTGGGGTGAGTAACGCGAAGCGGGGTTCGTTGGCGTCGTGGGCGACGGCGCGGGCGAGGCCTGCGTGTAACAGTTCGGTCATTGGGGCGAAGGCGGACGACTCGGCGATCGCGGCGACGTCGGCGACGGCCGCGAATGTGGCTGGGCTTTCGAACGCGCTGAGCGCATCCAACACGTGGCGTGCGGTCGGGGCGAGATGGTTGACGCTCCAGTCCAACACTGCGGTCAAATCCTGTTGACGTCGTTCCAATGTTCCAGTGGTGTCGACGAGATCGTCGAGTGTGGATTCCAACGCGTGGCGCACACTCGCCACCGATTGGAACCGGAACCGTGCCGCGGCCAGTTCGATCGCCAGCGGGTGACCGTCGAGACGCACCGCGATCGCGGCCAGATCCCCTGCCGTCGCCGGATCCACGGTGAGACCCGGCCGGTGGGTCCGCGCCAAGGCCAGGATCAACTCCCCCGCCGGCGACGCGATCAGTGTGTCCTCATCGAACACGGGGCCTGACGGTGTTGTTAACGGCTCCAACGCGATCACTGTCTCACCGGGCACACCCACTGGGAGGCGACTCGTGACCAGCCACGCCACCTGGGTGACGAGCCGACGCTGCTCGCCGAGCACACCCGCCAGACCGGTGATCTGTTCACAATTGTCCAACACCAGCAGCATCGGCGCTGACACCGTCGCAGCCAGGATGCTGTCCCATGGTGGCGTCGCTGGATCCAAACAACCAACAGCAAGCGCGACCGCGGTGCCCACATCCTCGGCGTCGACGACCGACGCCAAATCGACGAACACCACACCCCCACTGAAATCGGTGACCGCTCGATGCGCAGCCGCGACCGCGACCGTGGTCTTGCCCGTGCCCCCAGGCGCAGTCAACGTCACCAACCGCCCCACCCCAATCGACGCGGCTAACCGGCCCAGCGTGGCGGTCCGCCCAACGAACCCGTCCGCGACCGGCGGCGCTTTCGCTTTCGCCGCCGACAACAACGGTGGAAACGGTTGCGCGTCGCCGAACAAATCAACCTGACACACCTCAACCGGGTCAGGCACGTCACGCAAATGATGAGCACCCAACACCGTCCACACAAGACCAGCACCCGCTGCCGTGCCCGGGTTCGAGCAAGCGGCCAAGATCTGGCCTGGATGAGCAAGACCACGCACACGCGAACACCGGTTGACGACCGTGCCGAACACGTTGCCGCGATGCACCACCACATCACCAGCATCAATCGCTACCCGAACCCGGACCTGCAAACCCGCCGGCCACCGCTCCCCAGCAAGCATCGCCCTGGCAGCAACGGCGGCGTGAGCAGCGCGAGTCAACGCATCAACACCCGAAAACACACCCAAACGAGCATCACCCTCACCCTGATCAACCGGCAACCAGCCGCCACACGAAATGATCGCCGACTCGACCAGTTCATGATGACGCGACAACACGAACGGCATCGACTCCGACTGGGACTGCCACATCGCTGTCGACCCCACCATGTCCGTCAACAACACCACAACACGAGCCGTTACCGCCTCGCCAAAATGACCCTGTTCGCCAGCCTCCACCGACCACACCATAACCACACCCGCACACCACAACAGCCCGAACGGCTCGCTCGTGTTCTACGACCGAATCATCCCCACATCAAAAACCCGTGCCAGACGGGAGTACGTGTTGGAGTTCTCGCTCAGCAAACCCTGCAACGTGGGTTGGTTGGGTGGGTGCTGGTGTCGATGGTGGTGTAGCCGTGGTTGCGGACCGCGGTGGGGGCGCTGATAGCGGCGGTGGGGGTGGCGATCGTGAGGGCAACGATGACAACGGCGAGGCGGCTGGTGAGTGTGTGCTTGTTCATGGTGTTCTCCTTGGTTGACCCGTGTGGGTTGGTGTGTCTTCATCATCGCTGATTCGCTACGCCACGTCTGTAGCACCCAAGACACACGAAATGTGCGCACCCCGACACACGCGACACGCCCCAAGTCTCGGATCCTCCGTCAAACCCAGGCCGATTCAGCCGCCAGCCAACCACACGATTTTGGTCACTATTTTGGTCACAGAAAATTCAGCACAGGACGAGATCGAGCAACACGAGACCGACTTTGACTCACTCAGAAACTGCGTTTGAACTGTGCTTTTACGGACCAGCCACGCGTACCGATACCCGGCGCGTGCTGATGGGGCCGCCGCATTTTGTGGCTTGGACCCGGCGGGCCGTAAGCCAGGCTCTCGACGTCGTCCTCGCTCGATGACACAGGCCGAATCGGTGTGTCGTCGACTTGGATGGGTTGCACCTGCCTGGGCACTCATACCCAGACGGCTCGGCCTTATCCCTGGACCTGTGGGGCTGAGTACCGATGAGTCAATCTCCTCCTCCAGGCACCGTTGACGGTCGAGTATCTATTTTGGTGCGTATCTCCGAGGTACATTGCGAGCCGGCCCGGAATCGGCGTGTGACGTCGCGAATGTCCAGATCACGCATCAACTGGCGATCCGGTCCTTGTCCAGACTGATTTCGTGCTCTCGCCACAGCGCGGTTTTCGTTTTGCGTCGCCCGTACACTCGATAGTCGGCGTCGAAGATGACCTGGATCTTGGCTTTGAGATCCTCATCAGCGATCGCGGTCGCGGACGGCGGACGCCACAAACGCGAACGCACCGCCGACGGGGCTACCTGCAACACCCTGCAGATTGGCTCGAGCCTGAACCCGCCGGCAGTTTCGCCGACGCCGTGGGCGCGGTTGCTGATTTGACCCAGTTGTACAGCGACACGCCTCTTTGCGTGCCTCGGACGGATCCATCGACTCAAACACGAGCCGCACCGCTTTCCCTCTGAATTCAGACATGCACCCCATCATTTTTGGCAAAACAGAACCCTCCCAGCATCAAAGAAGAACCCGTGCAAACAGCCGGACGATTCAGACGCTTGCGCGTGTACAGCTCCGATGCAGCGGGCGCGTTCGGCGATCACCGTTGCGTTCAGGGAGCGCAGTCCCTCGTTGGGTCTGCGGGACACCAATTTCGTTCCAAGTCCGCGCCAATTTAGGGTTTGGAGGGGCCGATGAGACCGAAGGTTGCCCTTCTGGTCCCACCGCAGCCAGCCCGATCACGCGACGCAACGGTGCTGTTCTCCAAGGCTACGGTAGGCGAGTCCGAAGCACAGCTACGATCGGACCGCGGGCACAATCTCGCTCGAGTGGAAACCGAAACCCGGTGAATGCCGACAAGCCAGCCATAAGCGGCTGATCTCGACGAATTTAGTGCGTCCCGCCGCCGTCGCCGACGAGCTCTCGATTTACAGCCCAGAAGCGCAAAGGCGACCTCGTCGCCGTCATCTGACAGTGCCCCGAAGCCGAGCCTGGGCTCAGCTTCTCGCCTGATCCGCAATGCAACGGCGCCATGCGGGTGTGGTCTTTCGGCACTGGTGTTGCCTCGATTGTGCGACGAGAGTGATTGGTATGGGTGACCTGGTCTCGGAGACCCAACCGCTCGCGCCGCTCGGGCTCACCGCCATGGAGGCTGCCCAGCGCCTGGCCGAGGACGGTCCGAACGAGTTGCCGATGGCGCAGAAGCGCAGCCTCGCCCGGCAGGGGTGGGACGTGATCCGCCAGCCGATGCTGTTTCTGCTATTGGTTGCCGGCAGTGTCAATTTCGTGCTCGCAAAGCCGCTCGACGGGATCATCTTGATGTCGTTCGTCGTTGTCGTGATCTCGATCTCGATCTCGCAGGAGCACAAGACCGAGAATGCGCTGGCCGCATTGCGCGACCTGTCATCGCCACGCGCACTCGTCCTTCGCGACGGCCGACAGGTGCGCATCGCTGGGCGCGATGTCGCGCGCGGGGATGTGGTGGTCCTTGCCGAGGGTGATCGAGTACCTGCAGACGCTGTTCTCATTGATTGCGTCAATCTGTCCGTAGACGAATCGGTGCTCACCGGTGAGTCGGCGCCGGTGCGCAAGGCGCCCCGCGAGGCGGACGGAGCATCGCTCATCGGAGCGTCGCCACCCGACGAGATGGGCCCCCCTGGCGGCGACGGCACGCCGTGGGTCTTCTCCGGCACGCTGGTGGTGAAGGGCCACGGCGTCGCGCACGTACGCGGCACGGGCGCGACGACGGAATTGGGACGCATCGGCACAGCACTCCGCTCGATCGAGCCGGAGCCAACCGCGTTGCAACGCGAGATCAAACGGCTGGTTCGGGTGATCGCCGTGTTCGGCATCGCGGCCGCTGGCGTAGTGACCGTCGTTTACGGGGCCACGCGTGGGCATTGGCTGCAGGGCACGTTGGCTGGGATCGCCACGGCGATGGCGATGCTGCCGGAGGAGTTTCCCGTCGTCATGACGGTATTTCTCGCACTCGGAGCGTGGCGGATGTCGCAGCACCACGTCCTCACCCGCCGAGCCCCTGTGATCGAAACGCTCGGGTCGGCAACGGTAGTCTGCGTCGACAAGACGGGTACGTTGACAATGAACAGTATGACCGTCCGCCAGCTGGCCCGGCCCGGTGCTGTGCACGTGATCAACGACATTGTGCTGCCCGATCAGTTCCACGAGATCGCCGAGTATGCGCTGTTGGCATCGGCCGTCGACCCGTTCGATCCGATGGACCGAGCGATCAAACGGCTCGCCGCCAGCCACCTTGGCGGCACCGACCATTTACATTCGGGTTGGCAGCTCATGCGTGAGTACCCGCTGTCGGAGAAGCTCCTCGCGATCTCCAACGTGTGGCGTTCCCCAGACCTCCACGACTACGTCATCGCCGCCAAGGGCGCGCCCGAGGCGGTCGCCGACCTGTGCCACCTCAGCGCGAGCCATCAGGCGGATCTTCTCGCACAAGTCGAGATGGCGACGGCGGACGGTTTGCGCGTGCTCGGGGTCGCCCGCTCGCGCTTTGATTTGGCTGACCGTTTGCCGACCGAACAGCACGACTTCGACTTCGAGTGGCTGGGTTTGGTCTGCTTGCAGGATCCCGTTCGGCCTGGCGTCGCTGCAGCCGTCGCCCAATGCGAGCGGGCCGGTGTGCGCGTCGTGATGATCACCGGCGACTACCCCGGCACGGCGCTGGCGATCGCGCGTGAGGTCGGCTTGAGTCATGCCGAGGGATGCATCACCGGACACGAACTCGAACTGATGAGCGACGACGATCTAGCCCGCCGCGTTCGCACCGTCGGAGTGTTCGCGCGGATGGTGCCCGAGCAGAAGCTTCAGTTGATCCGTGCTCTCAAGGCCAACGGCGACGTCGTGGCGATGACCGGCGACGGCGTCAACGACGCACCGGCATTACGCGCCGCCGACATCGGCATCGCTATGGGCGCTCGTGGCACCGACGTCGCCCGCGAGTCGGCCGCGCTCGTGCTGACCGACGACGACTTTGCGTCGATCGCCGGCGGCATCCGGCAGGGTCGCGGTATCTTCGACAACTTGCGCAAGGCGATGTCGTACATCATCGCCGTTCACGTGCCGATCGTGGGCATGTCGCTGATCCCTGTGTTCGTCTCGGGTTGGCCGCTCGTGTTGCTGCCTGTGCAGATAGCGTTCCTCGAACTAATCATCGATCCGGCGTGCTCGGTGGTGTTCGAATCCGAGCAGATCGACCCGAAAATCATGGACTTTCCGCCGCGGCGTGCGGGCACGCCGATGTTCGGACGGCGCGAATTGACGATCGCCGCTCTCCAGGGTTTCGCCGTGTTGCTTGCCGTGGTCGGTGTGTACCTGTGGTCGGTTCTCAGCGACCGCCCCGAGGAATCTGTGCGGTCCGTGACGTTCGCTACGCTCGTGATCGGCAACCTCGCCCTCATCCTCGTCAACCGCTCATGGAAGCTGTCGATCTGGCTGTCGCTGCGGCAGCGCCGGAATCGCACATTGCTGTGGATACTATCGGCGGCGAGCGTGATGCTGATCGGGCTGCTCACCATACCCGCGCTGCGAAGGACATTTGCGTTCGGGCCGATGCGTCCGTTGGACTGGTTCGTTTCCGTGGTCGCTGGCTTTCTGGGCGTGTCGTGGTTTGAGGTTTACAAATCCCGCGCCAGCGGGACGCACCGGCATTGAGCCGGAAGACTCGTCCTGAGACGGCGGCCTCGGCAACCGACAACGACCTTCGACATGTGGTCACATGCCTTGTTCAAGACTGCTGACGGCTGCGGCCGTCGGGCACTCTGGCCCTATTCAACGGCTGGCGGGTGATAGATGATGAGGTCATGAGCAAGCGTGTTGTGATCCTTGGGGGTGGGACGGGCGGGACGCTCGCCGCCAACCGGCTACGCCGGGCGACTTCTGTCGATGATGTGGAGATCATGGTCGTCGATCAAGACGATGATCATGTGTACCAACCGGGGTTGCTGTTCGTGCCGTTCGGGCTCGCCGATCCGCAGGACATCGTACGGCGGCGTACCCGTCAACTCCATCACGGTATCTCGTTTATCGTGTCTGCTGTTGAGCGGGTTGACATCGATGCCGACGAGGTCCATCTCGCCAACGGAGTTGTGCTGGGATATGACGTTCTGTTGATCGCAAGCGGAGCGTGCCTGTCGGTCGACGAGACCGACGGTTTGACGGGGCCGGGCTGGATGGAGAAGGTGTTCACCTTCTACGACCTCGACGGCGCTTCTGCCCTGCAGCGGTCGTTGGACGACTTCGATGGCGGACGCCTGGTGGTCAACGTCGTCGATATGCCGATCAAGTGCCCGGTTGCACCATTGGAGTTCTGTTTCCTCGCGGATTGGTATTTCCGCGAGCGCGGTATCAGAGGCGGGGTTGAGATCGTCTATGTCACACCGCTCGACGCCGCATTCACCAAGCCGATCGCGGCACAGCGGCTGGCAGGGATGCTCGCCGAGAAGCACATCGAGCTGATCACCGAGTTCAACACGGCTGAGGTCGACGGGTCGCGTGGTGCATTGATCGCGTTCGACGGGCGAAAGGTCGCGTTCGATCTTGCCGTCGTTGTCCCGGTGCATAGTGGTGCCGACTACATCGGTCGATCGCCGGGGTTGGGCGACGCGCTCAATTTCGTCGAGACCGACGAACGCACCCTGCAGTCCAAGGTCGCCGCAAACGTGTTCGTGATCGGCGATGCGGCCAACGTGCCCGCATCTAAGGCGGGGTCGGTGACCCACTTTGAAGGCGACACCGTCGTCGACAACATCATCCATTACCTCGCCGGCGAGGCACTCGTCGACGGTTTCGACGGCCACACCAACTGCTTCATCGAGACCGGGTTCCATAAGGCGTTGCTGATCGACTTCAACTACGACACCGAGCCGCTGCCCGGTCATTACCCCACCTCTGTCGGGCTGCCGCTGCTCAAGGAATCGACGATGAATCACCTCGGCAAGTTGATGTTCCAATGGTTCTACTGGCACGTCCTCCTGCCCGGACGCGACATCCCCGGTCTCGGTGCCGACATGCCCACCGCTGGCAAGCCAACCATCACAACAGGAAAGGCATAGATCATGCCAACAAGCATCATCGCCGAAACCAACATCGAGCTCAACGATGAAGGGTTCTTCACCGCACCTGAGCAATGGAACGAATCCATGGTCCCCGAACTCGCTAAGCGCGACGGTATCGAACCCGTCACCGACGGTCACTGGAAAGTGGTCCGCTTCATGCGTTCGGAATACCTCACCAAAGGGACAGGACCGTCGGTGCGCATGCTCGGCAAGACCTCCGGCGTCTCGATTAAAGAGCTTTATCAGCTCTTCCCAAAAGGCCCGGCGAAGGTCGCAGCACGCATTGCCGGCATCCCCAAGCCACGCGGCTGCATCTGACGCCTGCCCTCACACAACATCGAAAGGAACGACATGAACGACCCGATCACCAAGGTTTCGATCATTATCTCGAAAGGTTCCCTCGACGGAATCTATCCCGCGCTGATAATGGCCAACGGCGCACGCTCCGAAGGCATCGAAGCCGACCTGTTCTTCACCTTTTTCGGACTCGACGCCATCCACAAGGCCCGCCACGAACACATCAAAATGTCCACTGTCGGTAACCCGGGACTGCACATACCAACCATGCTCGGCGGCATCCCTGGGATCTCCACCGTGATGACCCATTACATGAACCACAAAATGGAGCAGCTCGACATCCCATCGATTCCCGAGTTCGTCGACATGATCGCCGACACCGGAGCTGGCCTCTACGCCTGCAAGGCCTCAGTCGACTTGTTCGGACTCGAAAAGAACGACCTCATTCCCCAAGTCGCCGACATCATCACCATCGGCGAGTTCTACTCCAAAGCCGCCGGAGGCCAGATCATCTTCACGTGATCTCGACAATCGACGCCCAACAAAGTGGAGCCGACGTCTCCTCTCGCGCTGGCGAGACCGGAGCACTCAAGATCGTCCTCAACCGGGCGATGTGATTGTCGAGTCGCCCGGTTCAGGAGCGAACTCGCAGAATGCCGCATAGGCGCGGGGCCCGTAGATGGTTGCCGGCCCACCATTCATGAGCATTGCCACACCGATTGCTTCGGCAGCTTCCTGACGGGTAGCTCCGGCGCGAGCTGCGCCCTCGGCATGCGAGGCGATACACCCGTCGCATCGCTGGATGACGCCGATCGCGAACGCGATCAGTTCTTTCGCCTTCGCATCCAACGAACCAGCTACGAACGCGGCGTGGTGAAACTCACCGAATCCTTTGTACACGTCGGGAATCGCGTGGCGTAGTTCACGGTGCAGTGGCCGGAGCTCGTCCAGTACTGCCTTGCCATAGCCAGTTTCGGTCATCTCAGTCTCTTCCTTCTGGGCACTGAACCCTCGCCATGATCATCTACCTCCCCAGGTATCACTGGACAGGGTCTTTGGTCAGGTGTTGCCAGTCCGGTTCACGATGTGACCTTGTCCCCTGCCGGACCGGTCTGCGTGGGCGTATTCTCGCTATGGAGGTACAACAATGATGAACAACTGGCACGAACACGGATCGGCTGGCGGACACTGGATCGTGGCCATTGTGGTGATGGTTCTGTTCTGGGGTGCTGTCGCGGCGATCGTGATCGCTCTCCTCCGCAACCGCAACCACCCCCACCACCAAACGGCTGATTTGTCGAACGTCAATCCGTCGACGATCAGTGCGGAACGGATACTTCACGACCGCTTTGCCCGCGGGGAGATCGACGAGGACGAATACACGCGACGCCACGATCTGCTCAAAGAGCGCTCGCGATGAGAGAGACGCACCGCGTGACCGTGATCATCGTGGTCGCCGCGGCCATATTGGCCGCGGCGTCGGTTCTGGCCGTGGCAGCTGCCGGTGGAGGTTTCGGTCGGGGCATGAGATCCTCAAATCGTCAGTTGCCGTGCAGTGTGCCAGTGTTGTCCGGCACCGTGGTCGACGCCACATTGATCAATATGGGCGGCCCGATGATGGGCGGGTCCGGCAATTCTGTGATGGGAGGCATGATGCGATTGACGCTCGACCACAGCACCGTGTCGCACGGCGAGGTGTCTTTCCTCGCAATCAATGGCGGCAGTGTCAATCACGAACTCATCGTCTTGCCGTTACCGGCCGACCAGATCGTCGGCACCCGACCGATCGGGCCGGACGCCAAAGTCGACGAGGTAGCCAGCCTCGCTGAAGCCTCGAACACCTGCGCTCAAGGGAGCGGCGACGGGGTCGCTCCTGGTGCATCTAGCTGGGTGACGGTCACACTCGCGCCTGGCCGATACGAGATTATCTGCAACCTTGCCGGCCACTACGCCGCCGGCATGTACGCCCAACTCATCGTCACGTAAGACACTGGCCCGGCGGCTGGATACACCACGGGTGATCATCGGCCCGGAGGCCTGGACCTGCCGCTGACCCGGGGTACATGCGCTCTATGCCCGCTCCATCTCGGACGTTGGCACTTCATAAACGCTAACTGTCAGCAAGCTCCACCTTGAAAGGTGCTTGCCGGTGGTACTCCCAGCCGACCGCCCGTCATTGAGGTCGGCACCGCCACATGTCCTCCACCTACGAGCGCAACGGCCAACGGCAGAGCCGTGTCGTGCTGAACCTGACACCAGGAAACATCGTCACCGCGCCCCGAAGCAACATGATGTATGTGGTGACAGAGTTTGGCCTGGTCAACCTCAAGGGTAAGTCGATTCCTGAACGGGCCAGGGCAATGATCTCCTTGGCCCATCCGGACTTCCGCGACGGCCTCGAACGCGAGGCCCGTGAAAACGGGATCATCCCGAGATCGTATGCCTGAATTGCTGGCACCCAGACCGGTGCCACTGATCATGAGTAGATTGTCTCGCGTTTGTGAGGACCTGCGAATCGGTTAACGTCGACCGATGAGGCGGATACGACTGATTGTTTCGTTGGTGGCGTTGGCAGGGTCGGCGTGTACGGGAGGCTCGGCTGCCAAGCCGACGACCTCGAGTGCCGCATCGGTGCCTGGCTCGGTCGTCACCACTGCGAACACGGTGCCAATCACTACGACGCTGGCGCCAGTGCCGGTCGTCCCGGCAGGAATGCAATTCAGCGGTACACCGACCGTGATAACGCCAGGAGCGGGAGATCATCTCAGCGTCTCCGCCGACGGCTCCCGGTGGTTCGGGGTCGGAGGGACACCTTCGACGACACCGATATGTCCGGGTGGTGGCTCGTCGTGCAACCAATTTGCGAACAACCCGGTGTTCTTTGCCGGTCCGTCGCCAGATGCGTTGCTACCGACAACGATCGATGAGATTTCTACGTTGCCGGCTCCAAGTGGGTTTCCGCTCGCACGTACTTTCGCACCGGCCGGCCCGCTGGCCGGCTTCGTGGCTGTCGGCAGCATCGCTTTTTGGGACTCGAATCTGTTCCGCAACGCCACGTCGCGGGCTGTCGCTTGGCACTCGCCTGACGGAGTGAGCTGGCAGCGGATCGACCTGGGCCCGGTCATCGGCGACAGGCTCTCCGATCTGTCGTCGGTGATCGCCACCCCCACTGGCTTCCTCGCTGTTGGCGGTGTTGGCGATGGCAGCGAGACGGAAAAGTCGGGGCAGCGCGGGTTGGTGCTCACCAGCGCCGACGGGGTCACGTGGGTCAACTCGGCTGAACTGGCCTCGACATGGGCGGTCAACCTCAAATCGGCGTTCACACTCGGCGACCGTCTCGTCGTCGCCGGCGTTACGTACGTTTGTGACGCCACAGCGGGCGTCATGATCACATTTTCCGTCGGTGGCCAGTCGGTGTTGTGGAGTTCGTCTGACAACGGCGCAACCTGGTCGCCGATCGATCTTGCCGCCGCGGGCGTTGCCGCCGGCCGCCCGGTGGCGCCTACAGACGCCAGTGGATGTGGAAACCTCGAGGCCAATGACAAGCTCCGTTGGGATTTGGCGACGGTGTCGGTCGCCGAAAAAACGCTGCTTTTGGTCTCGTCTGACGGAGCAAAAACTGCGACGACCAAAGATTTGTCAGCTTGGATCAACGCTGATATCCCCAACGCCGTGCCAAAGCAGCGCTACCCAGATGAAACGCTCACCGTCGGTCAACACCTAGCGTACGGCGACGCTGAGGGGCTGAAGTTGCTCTCGGTCGAACCGCGGCGCAACGCCGAAGGCAAACGGTCGCTGCCCGGCACTTCGGTGCTCGGCTGGACCAGTAGCGACGGCGGCGCATCATGGGTGCAGGCTGCTGAAACTCGACCGTTGAAGACAAAGCAAGCAGGCAGGCTACGACGTTTCGACAACGGATCGGTGGCGATGGCCTTGGTCCCGGCTCGCGACGACCTTGCTGCGGCGCAGCAAAATTCGCTCGTGTTTTCCACCGCTGGGTCGCTGGTCTCGTGGGGCAAATGCACATTCGCTGCTGGCGCTGATTGTGCCTTCGTTATTCTCGACGCGACCGCCAACGCAAAGGGTCTCGACCTCACAGGAATCGACCTGTCGGGAGCCGTGGCATCCAAGTCGGTGTTCGACGGAGCGAACCTCACTGGTGCCATGCTCGACGACGGGAGCTTCCCTGAGACGTCGTTTATTGGGGCCAACCTGGCGGGTGCGTCGATTACGAAGGCCTCTCTGCGCACGGCCGATCTTTCGAACGCAAATCTGGCTGGTGCCACCCTCTCAGGATCGAGCCTGCCGACCTCGGTGTTGACGAACGCCTCCGCCTTGAAGGCCGTAATGACCAAAGTGGATATCTCCGTCAAGGATTCAGGCGCCGTTAAAGGCATCGACCTCTCGGGGGTCGAACTCGCCAAGAGTTCTTTCTCTGGGCCGTTCGAGGGTCTTGCCAGCTTTCCGGGTGCGAACTTCTCAGGCGCCAATCTGACGGGAGTGACGTTTTCCAGAATCGACTTGACCGGGGCGAACTTCGCCGGAGCGAAATTGGACGGCGTCTACTTCGACAAGAAGGTCGTCTGCCCGGATGGGACCCCAGCGAACGGCGGTATCGGGGCCGCCGCCTGCCGCCTATGAATTCAAGGAGGCACTTCGCCATTGTTCGCCGGATGAATCGCGAGACTATCCACCATCTCGCCGAGGTCGCCTTGCTCCGCGATCTCTACACGCATCGAGTAACTAATTCAGCAAACCTGATGTCCACGTAGATCAGAGTTGAAGGATGAGCCTCGATATTGGACATGGCAGTTTTCGGAACGGTTTGTTCACGGTTTCATGGCTTGGATTGTGTAGGTCAGCGGCAGTCGTTCCGGGCCGGCGGCGAGAACGAATTCGCCGGGGTGGGTAGTGCTTGGGACCATGGCGTCACTCAATGGGTTCCATGGCAGTTCTCTGTGCTCGTCGAAGGCTGTGACGGTGAGCCCAGCTGCCCACAAAGCGTTGAAGATTTCGGCCAGTCCGTGGTTGAAATGGACAATGTCGGGTGAGGCCATTGGGCCCTCTCCGGCATAGCTGACCGCCTCGCTAAACGGCACCCCATCCGTCTCGAAGTAGGGATATTCCACCACCAAGAGCCCGTCGGAACGCGGGTCGCTCAATGACCACAGCACCGGATGACCCTCACGCATAAACAGGCGCCCGCCGGGTCGCAACAGGTCGGCTACTACCTGCGCCCAAAGCGCAATGTCGGGGAGCCAGCAGATGGCCCCTATCCCGGTGTAAACGACGTCGAACCTCGTGGTGCCCAACTTGTCGACGGATTCATACAGGTCGGCTTCCACGTACGAGATGGTTGTTGCAGCCCGCTCGGCCAGCCCGCGTGCCACCGCCAGAGCCGCTGGCGAAAAATCGAGACCGGTGACGCTGCGGGCTCCAAGGCGAGCTAGCGACAACGTGTCGGTGCCGATATGGCATTGCAGGTGGACGACATCGAGGCCAGCAAGTTGACCGAGCCGGGGTCGGTCGTAGCGAACGACTTCGCTGAGGTAACTGGGGTCGAGAAACGCGTCCAACTCGTAACCGCCGGGGCCTGTGTGCAAAGCCACACGCGATTCCCAATTGGCTCGGTTCGTTTCGCGCCAACCCTCGATCGCCACCGGCGCAGTCTATTGCCCTGCTCGAAAACGGGCGATTCTCGATGACCCCAAACAGCCATCGCACGAGGGATAGATTTCCTTGCTAGGCCGGTGTCCACCGTCAGCTCGCGGGGGCAGGCCCTTACGCCCTCTCGACGGCCCGTCCGACGCACAACCTCGGAAATTCACAACGCGAGCAAGCTTTCTGTTCATTGTTCGAAGTGTTCTTGCGGTGGACGATGTGCTTATCGAACAGTGCCGAATTAATCCGACGTCGCAAGCTTCAGCGTGTGCCGACTGCACTACACACGCCTCCACTGCAACACCGGCCGGAAGTGCATCTCACTCTGCCATGAACAAAAGCACGGTTGCCGGTCGCTAGCGTTTCTCTATGAGCGGAACAAACCAACCCACCCATGGCTTGACGGGTCAGACATCGGACGGCACCGATCGGGAGTCCGTGGAGTCTGGCCCTTGGTCACCGTTGCGTGTGCAGCTCTTCCGTTCGCTGTGGATCGCTGGCCTGGTGTCGAACGTCGGCACATTCATGCACACGGTGGCAGCCGGCTGGGCCGTTACAGACCTCACCAACTCGCCAACGGTCGTGAGCTTGCTCCAGGCTGCCTGGACGGTACCTGGATTTCTACTGGCTCTACTTGCTGGCGCACTGGCTGACGTTGTTGATCGTCGAAAGCTGATCATTGCCACCCAGTTGGTGTCCGTACTCATCGCAGCGATACTGGGTGTGCTCGACTTAACCGATTCGCTCACGGTGCCCATGCTGCTGGTCCTCACGTTCATGCTCTCCACGGCGGGCACGATGGCAGCACCAGCTTTCATGGCAGTCACCCCCGAGCTCGTCGAGCGCAACGAGCTCTCGAGGGCGATCGGGCTGAACTCGATCTCGAACAACATCGCCCAATCAGCTGGGCCAGCAATCGCCGGACTACTTATTGCAATAGCTGGACCAGGAGCAGTGTTCCTAGCGAATGCGGCATCGTTTCTGGGCATCGTAATTGTCGTGCAGCGTTGGCATCCGGTTCTTAAGACCACCCTTCCCGCTGAGCACATCGGCGCCGCAATGCGGACTGGTATTCGGTACTTCCGCAATTCGCCTCGTTTGCAATTACTTGCGGCGCGCGTCGTGCTTGCAATCACCGTGACGTCGTCGCTCGGGGCGTTGTTGCCGGTGGTAGCCCGTGGCCGACTCAACGTGAGCGCAGGTCAGTTCGGACTGTTGTCTACTGCTGGTGGCGTTGGCGCCATCGCCGCAGTGTGGCTGCTGCCGAAGTTCAACCGGATTGCTTCGCCCGATGTCGTGGTATTGGCGGCGTCGATCTTGTGGGCCTCTGGCACGCTCGTATTTTCCTCTGCGTCGTCGCTGCCGTTAGCGCTCGGCGGCCTTGCGCTCGCCGGAGCAGGCGTGATGGCCACGATGAATGTGGTGTTCTCGATGTATACGATGCTCCTGCCCTCATGGGTCCGCGGCCGAGCATCGTCAGTTGCCATGCTTGTGATCTGGCTGGGCGCGTCGGTCGGTGCCATTGGTTGGGGAGCATTGGCCTCCGCCACAACACCCCGCACAGCGCTCACCACGGCAGCGCTGGCCCACGTGATCGTCACTTTGGCGGCCACGATTCTGCTACGCATCGGTCGTCAAGATTCGATCGACATCACACCTGCTGTATGGGGAATGCCCGAGATCCATCTCTCACCAACGAACGATGCGGGTCCCGTTCTCATAGTGATCGACTGGAACATCGATCCCGCCGACATTGATGCCTTCGCCCAAGCAATGGTGCCTATCCGCCGTCAGCGACGACGTGACGGCGCATATGGATGGGGTCTCTTCCATCACCTCGAATCACCGGGCCACATGGTTGAGACATATTCCGTCAGCACCTGGGCAGAACACGAACGACAGCATTACCGCTCAATCGCAAACGACAACGAAGAACAGACCGCAGCCCGGGCACTACTTGTTACCGACGACATCACTGTGCACCACCACATCGCGCCCGCCCGACGGCACCAACATCACCCTCACCACCCACTACTGGACGATCGCTGAATCGGCCGGTCTTTCGCGCCATCGTCGACAGCGCGTTGCCACAGACGCTCTTCCCCGGAGCGCTGTCCTCTTTGATCGGCTTGGTTTTACCCGCGATCGGATGATCGGCAAACACCGTTGGGTGGTCCCCAATGTGACCGATCCTGACCGACCGCTCACCGGCGAGGATCTAGTGACCACCAACGGTCAAGGAAGGTACCATCGTCGCAAAACGACTGTGCAGATCGTCATCGATTACATCGAGTCGAAATGATCGAACCAGTCTTCGTCCACGACGGGCTGGAGCGAGATTCCAATTTCTTGGGCTAGGACAAGTTCGCATAGCCGCTTTCCGTCGATGAGGTCGACGTGCGGCGTCACCGTAGTTGCGGCTTTTCGTGCCGGTGCCGTGAACCGGGCGAGTGTGACAAATACGGCCCTTTCAGCTCCGGCAGCGGCTGCGTCTCTTTGGAAGAGCGCCACGGTGTCGCGGCCGATGGCCGCCGATGGATCGAACCGTTTGGCTTGAACAGCGACGGTTGCTGAGAGGACTTCGCTAAGTGGGGCGGTGCCGATACCGTCGATACCCTCGTCACCGCTTCCGCCGACTCGCGTGAGTTCTAAACCAAATCGGCGCAGTAGATACATACAAAATTCTTCAAAACCCTTTGGCGTGAGGCGATGGAGCCGCCCCAACAAGAGCTCCGTCCACGCCCCGCCTTCTTCGCCCGGGTCGACCGGTGGAGCGTCGTCTTCAATCTGTGGCTGCTCCCCGGCTATCGGGGATTGCTTTTTGCGTGGTCGAGCGGCGCGGACTTCACGGTCTAGAGCCGTGAGGCGGGCGGTCGCCGCAGCGTCGTCAAGGTTGACGATGTCTCGACCGAGCTGCGACAATAGAAATAGTCCGCGCTTAGGGCTTTCCAGCGCGCCGGTAAGTTTGCAATACGATCTTGCCCACTCGAGTCGGTCTTCCAGAACCGATTTCTCTCGTGTGGGATAGCTGAGCGTCATTTGAGCATCAGTAAACCCACCCGCCTGTAGCACGAATTCAGCGATTTCGCGTCCAGTTGCGGACCCGCCCAGAGCCGCTACGGCTCGCAACACGGGAAGCATCAACTCGTTGTACCGTGGAAGTTCATCTTGTGTCGACATCACGCATTTCTACTCGGTGGGACGGCCTCCGGCTGGGTGTGCACAGCTTTCGGCGACGAGCGTGGCGGCGGCCGGGTATGTCTCGTGAATTCAAGCAATTGCGTGAATCTCGATCGCTTGGTTGCCGTCGCTGAAACCGAGGGGCACCTGGCTCGACACCGGGGCACCCATCGCGCAGCGCCAACTCGCCGACCATGCCTACACAGACCCGATGATGCCATCACAAGTGCTGCGTACTCTCGAGGATCGAGGTCTCATCCGTCGAGCGCGAAGGCAGCCAGAACAACGCAAACTCGTGACCTGTCACCCGCCGCTAAAGGTTGGGAGTAGCAGTCGATTGTGTCTAGCGTCGCCCGGGTGTGGCGAGTCCGGTTTCGTAGGCGACCACGACGAGTTGGGCTCGGTCGCGAGCTGCGAGTTTGGTGAGGAGGTGGCTCACATGAGTCTTCGCCGTGGCGTGGCTCATGAAGAGTTCGGTGGCGAGTTCGGCGTTCGAGAGTCCTTTGGCGACGGCGGCGAGAACTTCTCGTTCGCGTGCGGTCAGTAAGTCGAGTCGAGGGTCAGGGGTCGTGGTGATGGGACGACGGATGAAGTCTTCGATGAGTCGTCGGGTGATGCTCGGTGCAAGCAGTGCTTCGCCGGCAGCGACGATTTGTACGGCGGCCAGGAGTTCAGTGGGGAGGGTGTCTTTGAGGAGAAAGCCCGACGCGCCAGCGCGTAAGGCTTCATGGACGTAGGAGTCGAGGTCGAATGTAGTGAGGATGAGGATGCGTACTGCGGCGAGTGTTGGGTCAGCTGTGATGAGCCGGGTGGCTTCGAGCCCATCCATTTCCGGCATGCGGATGTCCATGAGGAACACGTCTGGGCGTTCGGACTTGGCGAGCTTGACTGCTTCTCGGCCGTTGGTTGCTTCTCCGACTACATCGATGCCGTCTTCGGCGCGGAGCAGGGCGAGGAAGCCGCTGCGAACGAGTGCTTGGTCGTCGGCGACGGCGACCCGAATCGGCGGGGTCATAGTGGTACGCCGACGGCGTCAGTAGAGGTCGAGCCGAATTTTGAAACAATCGGGGAGTACGCGGTCGAGGTAGGGCTCGCTCGCATGTGTTTAAGGAGGCGTCGGACATCGCTCAGGGCGTCCCGGCTGGTCGTGGAGATGGAATGAAGAGCGTCTCGCGCCTTGTACATATCGGTGGCCACGAATTGCGCTCCGGTTTCGGCGTCGTGTGCGATTATGCCGATAGAGCGGGTGATGACTCCGCCGAGTTCGTCGGCGATGCGGAGGCGTTCGTTAGACAGCATGAGGCGGGCGTGGCGAGCATGAGCCGCCGAGGCGGTACGCGACGCAACTAATTCAGTGGTGTGGCGATCGCGGTCGCGTCGCACGGTGTAGCCAGTGATGGCTGAAGCAGCGAAGAACAATCCGGCCCAGACGATTTGACCAGTGCCGGTGCCGGGCGGCTTCGACCAGGCGATGACTGTCATGCCGAGCGTCGTTCCGATAGAAGCGCGGATGAGATATCGGGTGGTGGCATGGGCGGCGACCGAGTAGAGCCCAATCAGAAGCACCAAGGTCACGACGCCGACTTGGTAGTCGCCGATGGTAAGTGCAAGGTAGAGAGTCCCCGCGACGGCGTATGCGGTCGTCGGGTATCTGCGCCGGAACACGAGCGTCGCGAAGCTGGCGAAGCGGAGCACGAACGCCCACAGATTGGTTGGGGTGAAGTGGGGTCCGGCTGCTGTTTGATGCGTTGCGATCGTTTCGACTACCGAGATGGTGGCGATTGAAGCGGCGAGCGCCACGTCCCATGGGAGCGAGGCAAATCGACGGCGATGTGTTTGCGGCACAGGTTCACAATCCACCCGGTCATTCGGCTGTTTGGGGCCTTCGCTGGTATCGGAACTGAAGTTCAGCTTGGCACGTACACGGAAGCCTCCGCCCGGTCGTGGTCCTGATTGGACCTGCCCACCGTACAAACGGGCGCGTTCACTCATTCCAAGGATGCCGTTGCCACCGCCGCGTGGGCTGTTGTTGTGGGCGGCGACGCCGCGACCGTTGTCGTCGATGGTCACGCAGATGTCAGTCGTGGTGGTCTGAATCGTCACCGTTGCCGCGGCCCCGCTCCCGGCATGGAGGACGACGTTGGTCAACGCTTCCTGCACAATTCGGTACACGGCGAGTGATGCTCCACTCGGAACAGCTCCCAAGTCGCCGGTGACGATGAGGTTGACGGGGAGGTCGGCGCCTCGGATCTGGTCAACGAGTGCGGTGACGTCGGAGATGGTCGGTGTCGAACCGGAGTCATCGGCAGCGCCGTTCCTGAGAATTCCGACGAGGCGGTCGAGTTCGCCCGTGGTGGTTTGGCAAGTGGCAAGGATCGCGTCGAATGCTCGTGATGCCTCGAGTGGTTGGCGATCGATGAGGTGTGCTCCGATTCCGGCTTGTACCGCGATGACACTGAGCGAGTGGGCGAGAACGTCGTGGAGTTCTCGGGCAACGCGGATGCGTTCATCGGCGGCTTCGAGCTCGGTAACTTCAATCGCTGCGGCGGCTTGTTCGATTGCGTTCTGTGCTGCGTCCTGCTGGTGCGCTCGGCTGCGTCGGATGATGAGGCCGAGAGCGAATGCCGCCGCCAAGAACAGCACTCCCAAGATGGAGACAGATACCAACGCGACGGTTTTGCTTGCTATCAACACGGCGTAGAACGCCGCTGTGATTCCTACACCTCGGATGGCGAGTCTCGGTGGTAGGTGCGCGGCGACGCTGTATAGGGCGATAACTTCAGCGAAGAACGCCGTTGTATCGCGTTGGTGAGCAAGCTCAATCGGCAGCACCAGGAGCAGCCCGCACGCCAACGACCAAAGCGGCCAACGGCGCCTGCCGCTGAGGGTGACGCACACGGCGATCGTTGCGACCCAAGCCCACCAGGTGTCGGTCTTGAAGAGCTTGGTGTCGGCGTCTTGGACGTCGATCCGAGTGATGAGTGCCACCACGGCGACACCAATCATCGCGCCGGAAAGACCGTAATCCCACACGTGTGCGCGCATGTCGCGGCGAAGTATGTGGACGAACTTCATCAGCTGACGATAGACCCTGCACCGTGTTGGGGCATCGGCCTACGGGATGAGATCCACGTGCATCCGAGGAGTGACACGGGGCGCGAGACGTTCACCCTGACGGCTTGGACGACCATCGCTGGCCCGATGTGCATGGCTCAGAAAAAGCGCACCATGGTCGGCATGACTACAACAGCAACTCTCGAAACATCCACCACCCTTCCTGCTCAACGTCGAGTCGTCGCCTGCGCCATCGATGCGACCAAAATCTATGGAACCAGCGATGCCGTTGTCCGCGCCCTTGACGGAGTCAACGTTGGCTTCGAGGCCGGGCGTTTTACGGTGATGATGGGCCCATCGGGGTCCGGAAAGTCGACCCTCCTGCATTGCCTTGCCGGTCTCGATACATTGACATCGGGGTCCATTCGCATCGGCGACACCGACCTCTCCACGCTTCGCGAAAAAGATCTCACCCGGCTGCGGCGCGACCGGATCGGGTTCGTGTTCCAGTCGTTCAACCTGATCCCCACCTTGAACGCCTTGGAAAACATGATCTTGCCGATGTCGCTTGCCGGTCGAAAACCCGACCAGGCCTGGCTTGATCACGTGATCGACACTGTCGGCCTTCGTCCCCGGTTGACGCATCGGCCATCGGAGTTGTCCGGTGGGCAGCAACAGCGCGTGGCCGTGGCACGAGCGCTGGCATCTCGACCCGAGATCATCTTTGCCGATGAGCCGACCGGCAACCTCGACTCTCGGTCCGGAGCAGAAATTCTCACGTTTCTACGCAACGCATCGCGCGAACTCGACCAGACCGTGGTGATGGTTACCCATGATCCGATTGCAGCCGCGTATGCCGACCGGGCCGTGTTTCTTGCCGACGGTCACATCGTCGGAGACCTCGCAGACCCCACCGCCGTCACTGTCCTCGATCATCTCAAGCACTCCGGAAGCTGAACTGCCATGATTGCCACATCCGACACAAAACCGGCTCGAGTACGTAGGTTTGCGGCATTCGACAACCGGAATTTCCGGCTCTATTTCGTCGGCCAAACGATCTCCAGTATCGGTTCGTGGACTCACGCCCTGGCAGTCACTTGGCTCGTTCTGGAGTTGACAAACCGTAGCGACCGGCTGGGCATCACAATGGCGTTGCAGTTCCTCCCGCTGTTGCTACTCGGAGCGCCCGCCGGCGTGCTGGCCGACAAGTTTGACAATCGTCGCATTCTCATTTGCACCTCGGTGGTATCGGGTCTGTTGGCAGCAACGTTCGCCATAGTGGCAGCTTCTGGTCATATCACGATCTGGTGGATCTACATCCTTACTGTCATGCTCGGCTTCGCCCTTGCGATCGAACGTCCTGCTATGCAGGCCATTCTTTACATACTCGTCGGCCCCGAACTTCTCCCGAGCGCGGTGGCCACAAACAGCACCATCGCATCAGTGTCCCGGCTTATCGGCCCGGCTTTGGCCGGTGTTCTAATCGCAACCCTTGGCGTCAAGGCGTGCTTCATCGTCAACGCAGTGTCGTACCTCGTCGTTATCGCGGCGTTGCTTGCATTGCGGTCGAGCGAACTCGTTCACCGGCCGGCCATCGGTCGCGCCAGAGGCAAGCTTCGCGAGGGCTTCGCGTACGTCCGCACCCAACCTGATGTGGCTCGCCCGCTATTGGTGATGACGATCGTGGGCACGGTCGCTTACAACTTTCCAACCACCTTTCCGTCGATGGTCCGATTCGGTTTCCATCGCGGGGCCGGGTCAGTGGGCATCGTGATGAGTGTGAGCGCGATCGGATCGATTGTGGGTGGCATTTACATCGCCGGCGTCACACCCCACAAGCGTCGTACGCTCGCCATTGCCCTCGTGGGGTTCGCATCTGCCTGTCTTGCGTTGGCGGTCACACCAGGGTTCTGGCCGTTCGTCGCAATGAGCATTGTGCTCGGATTCGCGTCGGCGTCGTTCCAATCGGTGAACACCGTCGTACTTCAACAGGCCACTGAGCCGTCAATGCAAGGTCGGGTTATGGCGTTGCACCAGATGGCCCTCTTCGGCACCACCCCGATCGGGGCGCTCTTCATCGGCTGGATCATTCAGATCACCTCTCCACGGGTGCCATTCGGGCTCGGCGGAGTCACAGCGTTGGCCTGCGCCGCCTATGTCTACAGCCCCTGTCGCACGCGACCCGACCGACCGAGTCGAGCGGACTTGCCCGTATCAACTGCCGACGACGCCATCAAACCATTCGCCTCAACTCCTGCCCTGTTCCGTCGCAACTAACCAGAAAGCTGAACCACCATGATTGCCACACTCACCATCAAGCAGATCGTCGCTCACAAGATGCGGCTTCTCGCGACAGCATTCGCTGTCATCCTCGGCGTAGCGTTCCTCGCCGGCACCCTCATCCTGACCGACACGATCAAGGGCACCTTCAACACGCTGCTCGCCAAAGCAGACAAAGGCACTGACGCGTACATACGGGCCGCCAGTCCACTCGAATTGGGCTATGGCCAAAGTGGGGCTTCGCTGGACGCCTCACTTCTTACCGCCGTGCGCGGCGTCGACGGCGTCGACCAGGCCAGCATCGAGGTTTCCGGCTACGCCCAAATCGTCGACCGCGCCGGCAAAGCTGTCGGCACCGCCCAAACCGGTGTGCTCGGCATGAACTGGGTCACGGTCCCGAAGCTCAATCCGTTCACCATCGACGCCGGACGAGCTCCCGTCGGGCCAGGTGAGATCGCTATCGACAAACACTCTGCCAAGCTCGCCAAGCTCGGCGTCGGTGACCACACCACCGTGTTGTCGGCTGGTAAATCACGCCAAGCGACGATCGTTGGGATCACCCGTTTCGGTGACGTCGATACTCCGGGAGGGTTGTCCGTCGTGCTGTTCGACGACGTCACCGCGCAAACAGTCCTCAACCGCCCCGGCCAGATTGACGCGATCGCAGTCACTGCCAAGAGCGGCGTCCCTGCGGGGGTGCTCGTCGCACGTATCGCATCCATTGTTGGGGCGACTAACGAGGTCATCTCGGGAGCGACCCTCACCGCTGAACATCAGCACGCCATCGGCAAGGGCATTAGCCAGTTCGGCGTGTTCCTGACCATGTTCGCGCTCATCGCCCTTTTCGTTGGCGCTTTCATCATTAACAACACCTTCTCGATCATCGTTTCGCAACGGACCAAGGAAATGGCACTGCTCCGAGCTGTCGGCGCTAGTGGCCGGCAGGTCCGCCTCGCCGTCCTTGCCGAAGCTGCGCTCACTGGGCTCATTGCGTCAGTGATCGGATTGGCTGCAGGCATCGGCATCGCAAAAGGCCTCCGGGCACTACTCAGCGCCCTTGGAGTAGACATCCCGCTCGACACGTTGCGAATCACCACCGCGACCGCGGTTGGCTCGGTGCTTGTCGGTGTCGTCATCACTCTTGCCTCGGCTGTGCTTCCGGCCCGGCGCGCCTCGCGCATTGCTCCGATTTCGGCGCTGCGTGATGTCGCCCAGGACCGCTCAGCGGTCTCACCGCGACGCATCATTCTGGGGAGCGTTGCCACGTTGATCGGCGTCGCTGTTGTGCTCGCCGGACGTCACGCCGCCGACGCCAAGATCGTTGGACTAGGTGCCTTCGCTTTGCTCGTCGCCATCACTGTCCTCGGTCCCGTTCTGGCCCGTCCTGTAGGGGCAGCGCTCGGAGCGCCGCTGGTCCGATTTCGCGGCACCAGTGGTGCCATCGCCCAGCAGAACGCAATGCGAAACCCGAAGCGCACCGCTCGCACATCATCGTCGCTCATGATCGGCGTGGCCCTTGTGAGCTTTCTGGCCATCTTCGCGGCGTCGCTCAAGACCACCGGCGCTGGAGCGCTCCGTGACAACTTCCGAGGCACTCTGATCGTGGACTCTGGCGCCATCGACGCCAGAAGCGGTATGACGCCCAACATCGCCACCGATTTAAGGACCCGGTCTGGCGTGAAAACTGTTACTGAGCAACGCATCGCAGCGGTCGAGACCGACGGCTCGAGCGGCTTCCTCGATGCCTACGACGCCACCACCGTCGCCACCATGTTCGCCCTTGGCCACATCGAGGGGGACCTCTCTCGGCTCGGTTCCGACGGAATCGCCGTCGAGCGCGGTAAGGGCTCCGCTGCAGTAAAACTCGGTGATTCCCGGAAAATAGCGTTTCAGTCCGGAACCGTGACCTTCATGGTGCGAGCGATCTACGACCACAACAGAACGGTAGGAAGCCGGTTCGTCGGGTTGGAAGCATTCGAAACGAATCTGCCCGATCGCCTCGACTCCCGCATTTACCTCGACGCGACAAATCAATCCGTGATTGAGCAGGCCGTCTCGGCGTACCCGACTGCAAAGGTACTGACCATCGAAGCTTTCATCACCCAACAGAACGGCACCCTCGACACGATCCTCACGCTCATGTACGCACTTCTCGGACTCGCGGTCCTGATTGCATTGCTCGGCATCGCCAATACTCTCGGCCTTTCGATCCACGAGCGTAAGCGTGAACTCGGGCTCCTCCGCGCTGTCGGAATGCACCGAGCACAGGTTCGTTCTTCGGTGCGGTGGGAGTCAGCAATCATTTCCCTTTTCGGCACAGTGCTGGGCCTCACTCTTGGCACTTTCATCGCTTGGGCTCTGGCCCGCGCCATCATCACCGGTGGCACTCCGCACATAGTGATCCCAACCGGTTCACTTGTCACTGTCACCGCAATCGCGACACTCGCCGGAGTTGCAGCCGCTTTGTTACCCGCCAGGCGTGCCGCTCGAATTGACGTACTGACTGCGATCAAATCGTGAGTGGGCTTGCGCTATCTGACATTCAGCGCACACATACGATGACTACGCAGTCACCACCAACGACTTGGAAGGGTCCCACATGCAATCCAATATGCCCAACAATTTGATCGAGTTCGACATCGAATTCCCGGACCGCAAACGAGATCGAGTGTCGACCATTTTCCGGCCCTTGCTGGCCATCCCGATCCTTGTCGTGCTCGCTGCACTTGATGGTCCTGCATTTGGAGGTTCGCGGGGCGGAGGCGGATTTTTCTTCATCGGTTTGGCAAGTGGTCTCGTTGTCGTCCCGCCCTTACTCACCATCGTGTTCCGTAGGAAGTACCCGCGCTGGTGGTTCGATTTCAACCTCGCGTTCCTGCGATTCGACAACCGCGTGATCGGCTATCTCCTCCTAACGAGCGACGAGTATCCATCAACCGACGACCAACAATCAGTCCACCTCGAGGTGCCATACCCGGACGTCCACACCGACCTCAACCGTTGGATGCCGCTCGTCAAGTGGTTCCTTGCCATTCCTCATTACGTGGTGCTGCTTGTTCTCGATGTCGGCGTCGTGTTCGCAACGATTGCCTCATGGGTCGCCATCATCTTCACGGGGCGCCACCCTCGCGGCCTGTTCGACTACACCGTGGGGGTCATGCGCTGGCACAACCGAGTCGCATGCTACGCCTTCGTGCTCGTGACCGATGACTATCCGCCGTTCCGTCTCGCCGCGTGATGTGGGCGCCGAAGGGCCAAGCGCTCGTCGGCGAACAAGCGCAGGAATTGGCTAGTTGTTCGGTTCCATGAGTTCGATGCGGTTGCCGAACGGGTCCGTCACGTAGACGCGATCGAACCCGTCGAGCGGCTCATCATCGTTCACTGCGAATCCGGCATTGATGGCGGCGGCAGCCAGCCTGCGTACGTTGTCGACGATGAAGGCGGGGTGTGCTTTGGTCGCTGGCTGGAACCGTGCGTCGACACCGAGGTGGACCTTCACGTCTCCGTTTTCGAACCAGCAGCCACCACGAATGGCGAGGTGATCGGGCTTCGGAACATGTGGGATGCCGAGCACTCCTTCGTAGAAGTTCACGGCCTTAGCCTCCAGCCCGGCGGGCATTGCTAACTGCACATGATCTAGCCGAACGATGCCCATATTTGAGTGATGCTACCTCACCAATTTCGCGTCCGAGGCGTGTCGTTATTTGTGGCCCCACCGCCCTGTGAGCCGTGAGTGATCGATCGTCAAAAATGATGGTCGGGTTCGTGCTCATGAACGTGCCACGTGCCGTCGTGACGATGAACATGATCGTGGATCAGATTCACAGAGCGGAGCAGCTCGACATCGTCCAGGATCGCGACCGTGGGGCCGTCAGCAGCAATCCGGTGATCCTCACCAAAGACGACACATCGATTGGCCAAGATCGGCAACGTTTCGAGATCGTGTGTGGCAATCACGATTGTTTTGCCGGACCGAGCGAGCTCGACGATGAGTTCTACTAACCATCGTTGACTACGGGGATCGAGCCCTGCAGTCGGCTCATCAAAAAGCAACACCTCGGGATTCATCACCAACACCGAAGCGATTGCGACACGCTTTTTTTGCCCACCGCTGAGCTGATACGGAGCGCGCGCCGACAGGGTCGACAGATCCAGCATGTTCAACACATCGTCAACCCGTCGGGATACCTCACTGGAATCCAAGCCCATATTGAGAGGACCGAATGCCACCTCTTCACGCACTGTCGGGGAAAAGACTTGAGCATCGGAATTTTGAAATATAAACCCGACCCGAGACCGAAACATTTCGATCATCTGGTCGTCTTCTAATGACTGCTCCGTCATGAGTTGGTCGAAGGCTCTCACCTGACCGGAATCGGGATACACCAAGCCGTCGAGCACCTTCAGCATCGTCGACTTCCCACTGCCGTTAGCACCAACGAACGCCACTGTTTCGCCCCGATTGATGGTTAATGAAACATCGTCTAGGGCCATGATCCGACCAAGGTACGAGTACGAGACGTGCTCCACGCCAAACACTTCATCAGCCACCAAGACTCCGATCTATAACCAAGACTACGAGAGCAACGAATACGCACCCACCGAACCACAAAACATCACGCATCGAAATTCGCCTTGATGCAAGCGTGCGGGCGTTGCCCCGCCAACAGCGGGCGACCATTGCTTGATGAACCTCTTGAGCCAGTTCGTTCGACTTTCCAAACAGCGATCCAGCCGTGGCCGCGACGAATCGCCTTCCGGACGCACTGGCCCGATCGGCCTTCACCGTTCGGGCTTTTCGGGCAACATACATTTCGTCGGTCACGTCCAGAAGCTGGAAAATATATCGATAGGCCATGCCGAGTATCACGATAAAAATACGGGGCACAAACAGGCTGCGAAGCGCCGACAAAAGGCGGCTCCACGCCGTGGTCAAAGTCAACAGGACCACCAGAGAAATGGATAGAGCGACTCTGCTCACGATGAGCGCCGCTGCCTGAAGTCCTTGGCTTGTTATGCCGAGGCGATGGCCAAACACCGTGCCGAGAGGAACAACGATTCGCCCGTCAGTTATCACATTGAGTGTGGCCGGCAGGACAACAATGCCCGTGAAAATCGGTATGAATAGCCACACCCGTTTGACAAAAAATCGAAGAGGAATCTGTGAGAGATGAGCAAAGACCAAGGTGACGGCGTATGCGGCTAACAGGAGTGACGCATGACGTACAAACGACACTGCCACCAACATCAACACGATTGAAATCAATTTGATTCGTTCGTCGATCGATTGCATCAGCCCACTCGAGGCCGCGATGTCGTCTGACCTAAGGACCGTACGAACTAGGCCGGTGCTGCCCGTGATGGTCTTTTCCACAAATCCGGTTTTTCGGCGCAGTCCGTTTCTCCCGCATGAGCAGAGCCCAACTTGGGATTCGAGAAGCCACCGTGGCGTAGTTGTCACCGCTTGTGCCATGGTCATGCCAGCACTTCGGCCATATGACGAACACGCTGAGATTTACGCCGTCGAGCAACTCGGCGAAGGCCGATCCAAAGCATGAACGCCAATGCGATCAACGCCGATCCAGCGGCGGCAGAAACCACGTACCCGATAGCGGGATGGGCGTCGTTTTTAAATCCGTATCCGTCGAAGAGCGCGTTGTGAAAAAAGCCGGCGTAGTGACGCAAACCATCTGGTACCGCATCGAGGTGATATTTCGCCAGATTGAGGTCGTTCGGTGCGGCCTCGCCGAATGCGCTTCCCGGCGCCAACAGGCCGAGCGGGGTCGCTAAAGCCATCACGCTCAAGACCATTGCCGGGCGCTTCCAGCCCACTCGGTGTGGCACTTCTCGATCCCCAGTGTCAGCTCCAAATCCGGGATGATTGATTCGCATCAGAGGCAGATTCGCTCGCTGTAGGTACGCGACTACTCCAGCGGTCAAAGCAAATTCGACGACGCCAGCTATCAAGAGATGGGAGATCATCATGGTGGGAATCGTCTGCGAAATATAGAAAGGTGAGTAGAGGGGTGTGCCATCTGCACGATGAAAAAGGCCAGGCTGTAAACCGAATTCCACGGCCGCGAAAAGTGCAGACAAGTTCAAGCCGACGTATCCGCCAATGCCTGCCGCTATCGCACGTCGACGAGACACCAATGACGAATTCCCGGCGACAGCTCGGTACACCGCATAGCCAGTCAACGGCATCACTATCGCCATATTGAAACTGTTCGCCCCAAAGGCGAGAACGCCACCGTCACCAAAAAGCAAAGCTTGAATGAGCAACGCCGTGCTCACGGCAATGACCGCGGCCCACGGCCCAAGCATGCAGGCGATCAATACGCCGCCTACTGCGTGAGCCGTGGTGCCATCGGGTACGGGGACATTGAACATCATGATCAAAAAGCAATACGTAGCGCCGATCGACACCAGCGGCACGTAACGACTCGTCACGACTTTTCGTACGCGACGCCCGGCCGCAAGCCAAAACGGCGTGGCCGCAACGTACAACGCGGCGCAGGTCTGAGGGCTGAGATATCCATCAGGAATATGCATTGCGTCCCCCTCCAAAGGTGACTGTCACTAGTTCAACGTTGTCGCGCTAGCGAGTACGAAGATCTATCTCTTCCACGTGTCCACCACGAATGTCAACAGACTGCGCCGGGTGGCCGTTGAGGGCCGGTACAAAGTACCGACCCTCAACCAGCTCGGAATACACAGCCATTACCGCATTTGTGGTGCCGACTGTGCGACGCCAAACACCGGTGTGCACATCCTTGGACGGATCAACTTCCCACTCGATGGAAATTTCGGTACGCTCGAGTTCCTCGTCGAGGTACATAATGAGTGCGCCGATATCTCCGCCGATTTCCAGCACCACCGCAGCGTCCTGGATCGGCGCTTGGTGTTCGTGCCGATCATGAGAGTGGCTATGGCCGTGTGAATGATCGTGCGAGTGGTCGTGATCGTTCACGGCGCGCCCACCGCAAGGGGTTTGACTTCGTACCCACTCTTTGGATTATCCAAGAATGGGAACGTTTCCAAGTAGCTCACGGTTGTGGACGGTGCAGTTCCGGAGGAGCCGGCACCCGACGATCCGTCGTACAGCGCGCTGGCGGCCCCATCAGGTGTGAACGCCGGATTTACCAACGGAACAGTGGCGCCAGCTACGGCTCGCAGTTCGATGGCAACGACGTCGTCTTGAACCCGTCGACCGTTCGGGAAACCTCCCAAGTCGCCGCCCAAAATGCCGAACCGATTTCGACTGCCGGCCGGCGTCGGCGGAATCGCGACATTCAGTCGCAACTCGTCGGCCTGCGTGGTGCCGGTGAAGTTTTGGAATCCAGGGATGATCCCTGACGGGATGCCAGTCAACAAGATGGCCAAAAGATCGGCCCGTGAATAGCCTGATTTGTTCAGAGCATCCAGGTTTGGAAACACTCCAGGATACAACACCGGCAGGAGGCCACCCAGTTCGGGCTTGGCAACGTACTTCGCAAACTGCGAGTCACTCTCGGGGCTCAAACGATTCCATCGATCCTTGTCACCCATGGGCACGATTACTTCGTTGAACAGCGGGTTGCCGAGGCGTGAAACCTGAACCCACGGGCCAGATTGGTGATCGTCGTCAAATCCCTCACGTACCATTCCCTTTCGCCGTGATGCCGACGTCCACACGCCGATCACAGCTTCTGGGGCCATGGGATCGCTTGGTGTGGAACCATTGCGGGTCAAGTCGCTGATCGGTACTTCGATCGCAATCGAGTGCACGTTTGCTGCTCGTAGTGAGTCGACTCCCTCGGATGTGCCTGGCATATTGATGAGGTGCGCCGATTGAAATGGCCGCAGAGAGCCAAGATCAAAAATGGACCCCAGGTCAACGAAAAACCCATCCAACCGTTGGCCAGCAAATACCTTGACACGCCCTGAGTCAACGCTATGCGTAGCTTGGCCTGCAAGCGACGAGTAGTTCGGAGTCGACCGCGGTCCAACGTTGCACGGTGGGCATGGCAAACGCTTGGCGAGAACACGTCGGCTGGCGTTTTTGCCATAGCCCTTGACCATCGTCACTGAATAGAACTGCTTACGATTCCAGCTCGGGCTCGAAATGTCGGCAATTGGTCCGGTGTTGTAAAGAAAGGTGGCACCGGATCCAACGACTGTTTCGAAGTTGAACTCGTACGTGACATCCGGATATCCATCACCGGTGTTGTCAACAAGGATTCGATACAAAACGTCGTTGCCGAATTCGTAGAAGTTCGGTCCACCTGCTGGATCCTCGAATGGAATGTAGTTAGCAATCAACGTCACATGATCGGTGCGGTCGGGGCTAACAAATGCGTATACGTCGGTGCTGTCGGCGACCGGATCTTTGGAAATCTGTGGTGCTTCGCGATGCGAGGACATGTGCGTTACCTCTGATTCTGACTGATCGACTTTTGGACACGGCTGACTAACACTTTGTCTTTGACGACGATCTCGTCACCATTTACGAGCACAGCAATTTCACCGCTGGCGGCGTCTCGAATAAAGACCACCACTGGTTCTTGCTTGGTTGTTTCGTGTGCCGTCGTGCTGTGATGGTTCACACCGGGCGACAGCACGTCGGGTGCAGTTGCCGCTTCAGCAACACCGCCCCGTAACGAGACAGCACCGACAGCAGCCCCGACGGCAACGCCACTTCCGGCTCTGAGAAAATTCCTTCTTGATAAAGACTCCATCAAATCCTCCAAATTTTAACGGGCGTCGATTGGCGCTCTAGGTACAGTCCGTCACCGTTGCGACATGGGATCACCGAGCGGCGTAATAAAACGGAAATGTTTCGACTGGACAAATTGTTGACGGAGAATTTCGATCGCCGTGGCGGACGATGAGGCCGTTGGGTATGACTTTGCATCGGTCGATTTGTAACGTCAAGACCGTCCGATGCGTACTGCGATTTTCGGTCGGCGTGGGCGATTATTCGGTGGGCCTTTTGCGTCAGATCCACCACCCTTCCGGAAACGTGTGACATTCGCGGCGCGCCCTTGGGACTTAAGCCTCTAGCAGGTCAGTCGCCTCGTGCGTACCTTTTCCCTATGGCGTTTGCATCCAGCAAGGTCGGTAGAACAAGAGGGGTTCTTATGAAGCAAAAATTCTTTGCCGCAGGGTTAATCACAGCGGGGCTTCTCGCAGCGGGATGCTCCAGCACCAAGTCGCCGAGCATCACAGCCGTCACTAGTGGCGGCGTCACCGTGCCAGTGGCCGACGGCACACCCGTGTCAATCACGGCATCGGATCAGTCCGAGACGGCGCAGTCGTTCGCATTGGCTCCGAAATCAGTTAAAGCTGGTAAGACAACTTTCACCTTCGTAAACGGGGGCAACCGAAAGCACGAAATGATCATTCTGAAGACGGATACTGCGTTTGACAAGTTTGTAGTGGACGCCAGTGGCAAGGTGAGTGAGGACGCCAGTGTCGGCGAGATTTCCGAGACCGAAGCAGGCGCCACAGTGGTGAAGTCCTTCGATCTAACGCCCGGGGCGTACGTTCTTGTCTGCAATATCGAGAAGCATTACGCACAAGGAATGAAGGTTGCGTTCACGGTGACACCGTGAACACTTGGCGGGCCGTCGTCACGGGATGTCTCGTGGCGGCAACGGGCTTCGTATTGCTCGTTGTGGTGCCGAACCAGTTGTTGCAAGTGTCGGGCCTGAGCCGCGGTCGAGCCGTGATGTTTGCGACGATGGAGTTCGCCGGAGCTTTGGTCGGGTTGCTGTGGACGCTTCGTCGATTGCAGCAGCGCAAACTGTTGTGACCCCGACCGTCCCCGACGCCCAATGGTTGTGGGACAACGAGCCGTGTCGTGCTGCGTGCCCAGTGCATACCGACGCCGGTGCGTACGTCGTTGCGATCGCCGAGGGGCGATTCCGAGATGCCTACGACATTGCCAGGGGTCCGAATCCATTTCCCTCTATTTGCGGGCGCGTCTGCGCTGCCCCGTGTGAGACAGCCTGTCGACGAGGAGCGATCGATGCACCGGTGGCCATTCGCGCACTAAAACGGTTTGTCACCGAACGCTTCGGGGTCGAAAACTTTGCCGGATCTCAGGCGTGGCACGACGGGCATGGTCCGGTGCCCGAGCCGAGCTTGCCCTCCGTCGGCATCATTGGAGGGGGCCCGGCAGGTCTAGCCGCAGCCCACGATCTGCGGTTGGCCGGCCACGCAGTGACGGTGTACGAGGCCGAGGCTCGCCTCGGCGGCATGATGGTGTTGGGAATTCCCGAGTACCGCCTGCCGCGTCCGCTGATCCAGCGTGAGATCGATGCGATTCTCGAGCTTGGCATCGAGGTGAGCGTCAACTGCCGTGTCGGGATCGATGTCACGATGGCCGAGCTCGAGCAGCGACATGCTGCGTTGTTTGTCGGCGTTGGAACCAGTCGCGGTCGTGGTCTGGATATCCCGGGCAATCAACTCGACGGGGTGTTCAAGGCTGTCGAGTTCCTACTCAACATTAATCGAGGTTACCGCGTGGACCTCGGTAAACGAGTTGTGGTCGTCGGCGGTGGAAATGTCGCTTTCGATGCAGCCCGAACCGCTCTGAGAGCGGCAGCAAACCACGAGAACGCGCCAGAGCCAGAGCGCCTTCCGGACGGTGCAGCTGATGTACGCCGTGGTTTCACGACCACACTGGACGCGGCGCGCGCGGCGTTGCGAGCCGGAGTCGAGCACGTCACGGTCGTCGCCCTTGAATCATTCGAGGAGATGCCGGCGGACTACGAGGAGATCAAGGCTGCTGAGGCCGAGGGGATCACCATTCGGTACCGGCGCGGTCCCTACCGCGTGATTGGCGAAGGTGGCAGCGTGCGAGGATTGGAGACGGTAGGGGTGGTGTCGGTGTTCGATGAGTCCGGGCGATTCGCCCCGGTGTTCGACACAGATGCTCTCGAACTGCTTGCCGCCGACTCGGTCATCTTGGCGGTTGGCCAGGCACCTGACGTTGATTTTCTCAGCGAAATGGACATCAATCCGACTCGCTTCGGCGGCATTGCCGTCGATACCAATCTGCGCAGCAGCAACGACACGATCTGGGCTGGCGGTGATGTCGCGTTTGGGCCCCGTAACCTCATAGACGCCATCGCCGATGGTCGCCGAGCCGCGGCCTCAATCAACGCCGCGCTCATGGGAACTGAGCTACCCGGGGCGACCGTCCATCGAATCGATCTGATCGCCAAACCGACCTTTCGCCGTATAGCGACGTCGTACGACGCAACGCCGCGAACCGAAATCCCGAGCGTCGCGCAGGGGCGTCGCACCGGCTTCGCTGAGGTTGAGGTCGGGTATGACGAGGCCGCCGCCGTGCTTGAAGGCCAGCGTTGTCTTCGCTGTTTCGACAACATCATGTTGCGGCCCGATTTGTGCATTCTGTGTGGTCTTTGTGTCGACGTGTGCCCTAACGACTGCATCTCGATCGTTCGGGCCGACGTCGTAGGCATCGGTCATTCCCAGCAGTCTGCGCTCCTGATCGATGAGACAGCTTGTATTCGGTGCGGTCTGTGCATCAATCGCTGCCCTCCATCCGCTCTGGTGATGGTTCACGCCAAGGAGATCGCTTCATGACCGAAACACCCAGCGCCAAGGTTGCCCAAACCGAGTTAGGCGACGCCGAGCGCCTGGCCTTGGAACCGGGCGTCAGCCCGGTCAGCCACGGCCTGTCCGCCCGTGTACGAGACGGAGAAGCTTGGCGGTCGGTGTTTCGGCATCCCGGGCTCGATACACCGCGGGGCCGGGCGTTGAAGTCCTTCTCGAACGTGTTCCTGCACATCTACCCGGTGAAGGTTCCGGCAAGAGTATTGCGGATGCGCTACTCATGGCGTCTCGGATACATCGCCAGTGTGCTGTTCGGCATACTGCTGGGAACGGGCGTGTACCTGATGTTTTTCTATACGCCGACTGTGACCTCTGCGTACGGCGACATGCAACAGTTGCGCACTGGAGTTGGTTTCGGCCAGCTGATTCGAAACGTGCACCGCTGGTCGGCCCACCTCATGGTGCTCGTCGTGATGTTTCATCTCGTGCGGGTGTTCTTCGCCGGTTCCTATAAGCGGCCGCGCCAGTTCAACTGGGTCCTTGGTCTAGGGCTGTTGGCGATCACGCTCGGCTTCTCGTTCACCGGTTATCTGTTGCCGTGGGACCAGCTGAGCTACTGGGCTGTGACCGTCGGTACCAACCTTGTCGACTACATCCCGGTTATTGGCAGCCTGGTTCGCGGCGTGCTCATCGGTGGTGATCAGATCGGGCAGCCGACGTTGCAACGGTTCTATGCCTTGCACGTCGCAGTCCTGCCAGTGAGCCTTGCGATGTTGCTCATGGTTCATATCTGGCGCGTGCGCAAGGATGGTTTCGCTGTCAAGCGCGGCGGCATCGGAGCGTTCGCAGAAGCGGGCACAGGGGTGCCTGGCGAAGAGCCTGTGGTACTTCCGGCCTTGATGGCAACGACTGGATCGGATGAAGCCGAGCCCCGGGTGCGCCTACTGGGCGTTGTTGATCGAGAGTCGGTGACAGCGGAAGAACGTCTTACCGACGACACGGTGTTCACCTGGCCGCACTTGCTGGTGCGCCATGGTGTAGTGGGTCTTGGGACCTTGGCGTTGGTACTTGGTCTAGGTATCGCCTTCGCCGCTCCATTGCGTGGTTTGGCCAACCCCAATCTCACCGACGAGAGAGCCAAGGCACCGTGGTACTTCGTTGGCCTGCAGGAGCTGTTGTCGCGATTTGATCCGCTGGTTGCTGGCATCTTTGTGCCAGCCGGGTTGTTCCTCATTCTCGGTCTCTTGCCCTACATCGATCGCAATCCGGCCACCGAAGCGCGCAATCGTAAGGTTGCGATCACCGTGTTCAGCATCATGCTGATCGCTGCCGTCGGGTTGACCGTCATCGGTGCTCTGTTCCGCGGGCCTGGCTGGAAATTCGTTGTGCCGTGGAAGCACTGGTACCTGGAGCTGTGAGGAGAAAGACATGCAACAATTAACGCGCCGCGGGCTCCTGGCCAAGGGCTGGAAGGCGGGCGGCACGCTGCTTGGTGTAGTCACCGCGTGGACCTCGTGGGGGCTGCTGCGCCCGCTACGGGCATCCGGGGCGTCAGGCAAGATCAATGTAGGAAGCGCCAGCAACTTCCAAGACGGTGCCGCTGTATACAACGGTGTGGGTCGTTTCTGGATTGCCAATGCCAAGGGCAACCTTTTCGCTCTGTCGCAGCAGTGTCCACACCTTGGCTGCCGAGTGCCGTTTTGCGAGAGTTCCGGCCGATTCGAGTGTCCCTGCCACGGATCCATCTTCGACATCGGGGGCGAATGGATCGCCGGGCCTTCACCTCGAGGAATGGATCAGCTTGCCGTGAGCCTTGACGGTGACAACGTGATCGTTGATACCAGCAAGCGACTCGACGGTCCGTCCCGAGGGGCGAATCGATTTTTATCGGACCCCAAGGGGCCGCCCTGCGCCGGGAACGGCTGACACGATGGCCACCAAGCCAGCGGGCCCAAAAGAGTTCGAACCCGAATGGCTGCAGCTGAGTCTCGAGCGCCACCTCATCTGGGGACTGGTGTTCATGATCTTGTTGATCGTGGCTTTCCCGATCTACTACCTGCGCGAACCTTCGTTGCGCAGTGACGCTAAAGCGCAACAGCAGGTGGCCTATACCGCTTCTGGAGGTGTGAGGTTCTCGCAGAATTGCTCGAGCTGTCACGGCGAGGGTGCCGCTGGTGGGAGCACAGCCCCGACGCTCAAGTCTTCGCAGTTTCTCAAGAACACCAGCGACCGACAGATGGAACTTCTGATTAGCGGCGGAGTGCCTGGCACGTCGATGACTGCGTGGAGTCAGGAATTCGGTGGATCCCTGACCTCAGAACAGGTAGTCGAGCTAGTGACCTTCCTGCGCAGCTTGGAGCCCGATGTGCCGAGCATCCCCGATTGGCGCAACGGTAAAAAGGCCGCCGGTTAACTGAATTGGCCCGGGCTTTAGCGTGAGTCGTCGTCGACCAGTGGCGTCCTCGACCAGGTGCCCCGTTGCTGTCGGTGAGATCCGATCGCGAATGTGTTTGACGGCTCGGTCAAACCGACAGGCTCACTGCATGGTGCAACATACCGCCGACTCAACATTTTCGTCTTCGGGCCGAATGGCCCTAGCGATCCGGTTGCCACAGTCCCACGATGATCGAATGGAAAACCTATCGCACGATCCCGACGACGCCGACCAAGCACGTCCCCCGAGTGATCCTGCGAATGCGGGTCTCGGCGTCGAACATCTCACTCGCATTGAGTGTCTTGAACTAGTCGCCCAGATGTCGGTTGGTCGAATCGCTGTTATCGGCCCCAATGGTGCTCCGCACGTCGTCCCGGTGAACTACGTCGTGGAGTCCGAGGCAGTGGTGTTCTGCACCGATGAGGGCTCCAAGTTCACGGCGATGCTCGATCAAACCGTGACCTTCCAGGTCGACTTCGTCGATCCGTTCCACCGCACTGGTTGGAGTGTCATGATTCAAGCTCGCCCGACATTCGCCAATTCGTCGGAGGCGTCACCGGACTCGTGGGTCGGAGCGGCCTTGATGCATCGAGTTCGCGTCGACTCGACAACGATTTCGGGGCGACGAATCCGCCTCCCCGAAATCGAGGTCGATGTACGCGGCTATCTCTAGGACACGCCCCTAACGTTTGATCAACTCGGTCTTGGACATCGTTTCCGAGTGTTAACGCCCGTAGTCCCACTGCATAGACGGCGGCATCGCCGACCTAAGTGAGTTCCCTTATCGATTCGGATTCTCCGGGAACTGTCCGTGTGGCTTCATCAGGTATCTGCGGTACATGACTTGCTTCGGTCGCCTCTGAAGTGAATCCGCGCAAGCCGACGCTTCGGCTTTATCGCCGAGCGCTGTTCCGTCATCGACGGCGATCGCATCGGCAATTATTAGCGCGGAGGTGTCGAACGCAGTTTCGCCTTTGGCGGCAGCAATTCGTGACCTACCGAGTGCGTTCCCCGAGCCCGTTGAAGCTCCCGGTGCTACTCCGACCACACTGTCGATTAAGTCGTTGCGGATCGACAACTCCCCGATCACGCCCGTGAGTGTCACCCTCGACAAAGCCGAACTCGACATCCCCGATGCGAAGACTGTGGGCTGGTATCAGTACAGCGCCATTCCGGGTGCGCCTGGTTCTTCGGTGCTAGCGAGTCACGTCCAATATGACGGCAAGCCCGGCGTTTTTCGTTACCTCACCAACTTGAAAGTCGGCGACGTGGCAGCCATTGGATATAGCGACGGCTCGGCGAAACAATTCATCGTGACCGAGGTAGCCAAGTACGCAAAAGATCAGCTCCCCGCCGATCGCGTGTGGTCTCGCAGTGGCAAACCAATTCTCGTTCTCCTCACCTGCGGCGGCCGATTCGATGAGAGCAGGCGCAGCTTCGATGACAACATCGTGGCCTACGCCGAGCCCGCCTGAACTACCCCCGCCAAGTCACTGTGCATGGCGTGCAATCAGCGCTTGGAGGCAGTCGCTTAGCGGACTCATTTCCGTCGTCCCACTCGAGCTAAGCGGCTTCATAGGCCGGACCAAATCTGGATGCTCGAAGCAGTCGAAGTGCGTTGTGCGTGGCGGCCGGTATCGAACCGATGCCGGACGACTACTCGCCGGCGGTGCCGTCGATCCCGGAGGGTGTGGTGCCGCAGCTTCTTCGTTGTGGTTTGAGTGCTGGCGAGATCGTCAACAACATTCGCCTATGCAGGTCGGGCGGTATCAAAGAGCCGCGTGACGGTATTGCTTTGGCAGTGTGGGCGTTGTTGATCAACCCCGAAGCGCTCGCTGTGTGCAGTGCCGCTTAACCCGGCGCCTCGACGCCATGGCGTGACGATTCCGGCGGGCTCGATGGTCGCCGGTGCAATCAGCTCCGCCAACCGTGACGAACGTCGTTGGACCAACGGCGACGCATTCGACATTCACCGGCGCGAGGGGACCCACATGGCGTTTTCGACTGGCGCTCACGTGTGCCTCAGGGCGTGGCTGGGGCGAAGCACGGTGCGGGTTGCTGTGCAACGGTTGTTCCAACGTCGACCTGACTTGTGTTTACACGGCGATGTGGAAGTTCGCGGCTTTAAGTTTCGCGGCCCATTGGCTGTCAACGTTCGCTGGCGAATTCGCTCGGTGGAGCGTAACGTCGTCGAATTATTTTGTGGGTGAAAAATTGCGCCGTCGCTAGTGTGATTTGGCCGCTCCGTCGAGGTTCGGCGTTTCGATGTTTCTTGGAGGAATAAATTTTTATGTCACGTCGAATTGTGTGCACAGGAATCGCGATGATTGGTTTGGTCGCGGGGTGCACGAGCTCGAAGTCCGTACCGGCAACCACGACCACTGTGGCGACTACCACGACGACGACGTCCACGACAACATCTACGACGACGACCACTACGGCTCCGGAATTGTCGAAGTCTGAATTGGCGATCGCCATGAACAGGATTTGCAAAGAACGCGACATAGCACTTAAGCCCGTGCCGGATCCCACGACTCCGGCCAAAGCAGCCGAAGGATTTCCGACGGTGTTGGCAGCATTTGAGGCCAGCCACAAGTCCATGAAGGCGCTCAAGGTGTCCTCGTCTGATGCCAAACTGATCGCCGAATACATCGCGTCGTCTGATAAGGCAAACAAGATTCTTGCCGACCTTCTCAAGAGCGCTGATATCAAGGTCCAGTCCAAGATTGATGCTGCCATTGGGGAATACACCCTGGGGTTGGGCGAATTTGGCACCCTGGCAACGGCTGCCGGGTGGGATGCTTGCGACCCCACGGGCGGGTCGAGTTCGACCTCCACTACTCCTGGCGGAGACCTCAATGTTGATCTTTCGACGACGCTCGCGCCGGTCGATGGCTATACATTCGAGGCAGCTCCTGCGGCCTCGTTGAGTGCGCTATCGGGTTTGTTCGACACCCCTGAGGTAAAGGCCGCTCTGACGTCGGTCGGCTCCACGATAATGATGAGCAAGACGGGCGTTCCGACTGTCGTGCTGGTGATTGGGCTGAGTGATCTGCTGGCGTCGGCTGAAGGACAAAAATTGTTTGTGGACGGCATTGCAGCTAGCGGCAAGGACGTCGCTCCATTGACGTTTGGCGGTATTGCGGGCTCCGGTTTTGCAATGTCCGGCGGGCAATTCGGCTGGGTAGCGGGCCACAACAAGAACGTGCTTTTTATTATTTCGTTTAGTGATGCAGAACGAAAAGCGGCCACCGAAGCCCTACTTGCCGCCAACCCCGATCTATAGCTCTGTGGGGCGGCGCGTTGTGGTGGTCACGGGTGTGGGTCGTTCGATCGGAATCGGCGCCGCGATCGCGACCGCGCTTGGTGTTGACGGCTGGACCGTCGTCACTGCCGGGTGGCGCGGTTACGACGACCGGATGACGTGGGGATCAGACAGTGAGCAACTTGCCGACATCGAAGTCGACCTCACTGACCCTGTCGCTCCGGCGCAACTCTTCGAGCATGTTCAACGGAACTTTGGCCCAGCGTCGGCTTTGGTGTGTTGCCATTGTGAGTCGGTCGACTCGTCGATTCTGACCACCTCGGTCGATAGTTTCGACCGCCATTTCGCGGTCAATGCCAGGGCCACTTGGCTGCTTATAAAAAAGTTTGCCGAACAGTTCGTTGGCCCCGCCGGGAGCGGACGAATCGTGGCCATTACCAGTGACCACACGGCGTTCAATTTGCCGTACGGCGCGAGCAAGGCAGCGATGGATCGAATCGTGCTCGCCGCAGCAGTCGAACTCGCCGAGCTCGGTATTACGGCCAACGTCGTCAATCCGGGGGCGACTGATACCGGGTGGATGGATGCCGCGCTCGAGGCTGTGGTGCGCGACGGCAATCTGCAGCACCGCATCGGTCAACCAACAGATTGTGCGAACCTGGTCCGGTTCCTGTGCTCGCCTGAGGGCCAGTGGATCAACGGGCAACTCCTGTACTCCGATGGCGGCAAAAAGTCCTAGCGCGCATTTCCACGCTGGCCTCTACGAAGCATGGCGGTAGGTACCTGCCACGGTTTTCCGTGTTCGTCACCACGGCCGTGTTGGCGCTGATTCAGTCGATGAATCGATCAACTCCGGCCGAAGAGTCGCTGATTATGCGGTAGATGGCCACTGATCGAGTCATTCCTTTTAGCTCGATCGAGCCCGCTGACTCTGTGACGATGGTGCTCGCCAGCGGCGCCACGACTCGTTCACTGGCCAGTACCTCGCCACCTGCTGCCTCGCCGCACAAGCGGGCTGCGAGGTTCACGACCGTGCCGATGGCGGTGTACTCGAACCGTCCCTCAAACCCGATCTGGCCGCACGTCGCGTAGCCCGTGGCGATGCCAACGCCGAGCCGTAATTCGTGCCCCCGCTGTCGCCACTCAACTGCCAAATGTTCTGTTCGATCGCGCATGCCGAGACCGAGTTCGATAGCTCGACGCTCGGGGTGTTCACACGGAATTGGATCATTGAAGAAGACCATCATTCCGTCGCCGGTGAATTGCGACAGTGTGCCGCCTTGCTCGAAAATCAGCGGGCCTACCGCGTCGTGCATCTCTTTCAGCACCGCCATCACGTCCTCTGGCTCGGAGCGTTCGGCAAACGTTGTGAACCCGCGCAGGTCGCAAAACAACACCGTGATTTCGGCGCGGTGGCTCTGCAGCATGGCGGTGCCTCCAGCGGCCATCGCCTCCATCAATTGTGGCGGCACGAACCGGCGCATCACGCTGAACCGCTCGACCTCTTGTACCTGCGCGGCTACTCGGCGTTCGAGTTCGGCGTTCCATTCGGCGACCTGCGCTAGAAGATCCCGTTCGGTGTCGCGCAGTCTTTTCTTTTCGATGCATGCCGCGACGCGTGCCTGCAACAAGACGGGATCGAACGGCTTCGGGAGGTAGTCCTGCGCGCCGGCCTCAATACAGCGCACAATGCTCGCCATGTCGTCGAGAGCCGAGATCATGATCACCGGAATGTGGCGGATGGCGGGGTCGGCGCGGTGTCGTTCGAGTACGGCGAATCCATCGAGCCGAGGCATCATTACGTCGAGCAGTACGAGGTCGATTCCGGCGTCGGGTTGGGCGAGGCATTCAAGCGCCTCGACGCCATCGCACGCCTCGATGATGCCGTACCCCAGCTTGGTGAGGCGACGGCTCAACACGTTGCGATTCGCTTCATCATCGTCGACCACAAGGACGGTCTCAAGGCGGCCAGAGCGAGGGGCAGCAGCGTGGCCTCCATCGCTTTTTGCGGCCGGAGGACCGTCGGCGAGTTGGGTCGCGAATGAAGCGAGGCGACCAGCCGCCGTTGAGAGCCGATCGAGATCGTCGGCTGGCAGCGACGAGCTGGCAGTCAAGGCCGCTGTGAGCGTCTGAAGCTGGCCGGCGAGATCAGCCAGCGCGGCCACCGAGCTCTGTTGTTGCTCGCCGCCTTCGAGCAACGCGGGAACAAGTTCGAGCAGGTCGCGCGCTCGTGATCGCACGGAGTCCAGACGATCGCTGTCGGCTTCATTGGTGGCGGCTTCTTCTAGCAGCAGCTCGGCATAACCGATCAGATGGTTGACCGGCGTGCGTAGCTCGTGGCGCAACTCGCGGGCTTCCTCGGGTGTCACTCCGGCGCCGCCACTCCAAGCGCGGCCATCTTGCCGAGCAGGCGAGTCAGATCGACTGGTTTGGTGTCGTAGTCGTCGCAACCGGCCTCCATGGCCTTTTCTCGGTCGCCGGGCATGGAGTGGGCGGTGAGCGCAATCACGGGCAGGTGGGCCATCGTGGCGTCGGCGCGGATGGCTTGGGTGGCTTCCCATCCGTTCATGACCGGAAGGCTCATGTCCATGAGTACGAGGTCGGGTGTTTCGCTGCGCGCCATGGCTACACCCTCGCCTCCGTCGACTGCCATCACCACCGTGAATCCACGCCGTTCGAGCCGCCGCGACAGCATGTCGCGATTCATCTCATTGTCTTCGACGATCAATATCTTCGGCATCTCAAACTACCTTCGGGGTAGGGGAGATAACGGCATCAGGGTGCGGCACGGCCCGTACGGTCAACCTATCAATTCCCTGGAAGTCACCCGGGTTGACGGTGTACAGCGGTAGATCGTTGGCGAGCGCGACGGCGGCGATCAGAGCGTCGTAGGCGCGTGCCGCAGGCTTTCGGCCGACTCGACGGAGATTGGCCGCCACCCAACCGAATTGACGAGCAGCCGCATTATCGAATGGCAGTGCTCGGAATGATGCTTCGGCGAGTTGTAGGTGGGCCTGACGTGCAGCCCTCTCGTGAGGATCATCGGTGACGAGCGGCCCCACGGACAACTCGGCGAGAGTGATGGTCGTGATAGTCGGGTGGGCGGGCAACACAGACGGGTTGAGCAATTTGTTGAGGAGGATCACGGTGCTCGTATCGAGGATCCCGTTCCGATCGACATGGGTTGTGGGAGTTGGAGAGGTGGTCATAGGGATGGATCCAAAACGAGGTCGACATCGGCTCGGAATGCCGCGGCGTCTACTGACGGCAATGACCGCCATCTTGCGAGAAGCGCTCCGGCAGGGAGACCTTCCGGAGGCAGCGGAACCAGCTCCGCAACGGGGACGCCCGATCGGGTAATGACGACCGCCTCACCCGCAAGGACGCGGTCAATTACCTCGCCTCCGTGGTTCCTGAGATCGCGAATGGTTACGTCTTTCATGAGCTCACTGTATCACGCGTGAGACATCAGTTGGCAGGGTGACGGTGAACATGGAGCCGATGCCGATTTCGCTTGTCACGGTGATGTCGCCGCTCATCATCTGGCAGAAGCTACGGCTGAGCGCGAGGCCTAAGCCGGTGCCGCCGTACTTGCGCGTGGTCGACACATCGGCCTGCGAGAACGCCTCAAACAGCTTGCCGATTTGCTCATCGGTCATGCCAATACCAGTGTCGGTGACGGCGAACTCGACCGTATCCGCGTGGCGGGTAATGGCGAGCGTGATCGAGCCGGCCTCTGTGAACTTGGCCGAGTTCGACAGCAAATTGAATAGCACCTGTTTCACCTTCACCAGGTCAGCGTCGAACGCGCCGATATCGGCACCGCAGTCGACCACGAACGTGTTTCGGTTCTTCTCGACAAGCGGGCGCACGATCTCGTCGACCTCTGTGACCATTCCCGCAATGTTGATCCGCTCGACGAACAGTTCCATCCTGCCGGCCTCCACTTTGGCCAGGTCGAGGATCCCGCTGATCAACGTGAGCAGATGCTTACCGGCCGACTGGATCTTGGCCAGGTCGGGGATCAGCTCACCGGCGCCGATGTCGCCGCACTCCTCTGCGATCAGCTCGGCGTAACCGATGATGGCGTTCAGCGGTGTGCGCAACTCGTGAGACATGTTGGCCAGAAACTCACTCTTGTGCCGCGAAGCGACCTCGAGCTCCTCGGTCTTGGCCTGCAACTCGCGAAACAACCGGGCGTTCTCGATAGCGATCACCGCCTGATCGGCAAATGTCTGCAGCAACTGCTTCTCCGAATCAGTGACCAGTGCTCCCCGAGCTTCGTCACAGTGATGAGCCCGAGGGCACCGTTGGCACTCATCAGGGGAATCATGGCGACAGAGAAAACGCCGAACCTTTCGAAATTAGCGCGAGATGTGCCATTGCCCCCCCTCGGTTGAACCCGAACCGTGGACGCCCGGCACGGGTCACCTCGAGGAAGTATTCCTGGCTGTCATCGAGAAACGCCATACCAGCACCCACGGGGAACTCTGCGGCCTGGCTCAACCCATCGCCAGCGAGCAGCGCTGTGGTGGTCACATCCGCGACCAACATCTGGTGTACCTGCTGCGTCAACTCGTTAATTACGGCGTCAAGGTCAAACGCTGAGCGGCTGATCGTCTGCAGCACGGCGGCCACTGCGGTCTGTTGTTCGAGGGCAGCTTGCACTTCGCGATTGCTTTCCTCCAATTCGTGGAAGAGGCGGGAGTTCTCGATGGCGATCAAGGCCTGATCGGCGAAGGTCTGCACGATCGCCTCGTCCGGTTCAGTGAAGGGACGTCGTTCCTTGCGCATCAGTGAGAACGCACCGCTGAAGCTCCCCGCCCGGGTGAGCGGCACCAAGAGGTACGCTTCCCGCCCGTTCCCTCGAGCCATTTGCCAGTCAGGAGATTTATGTCTGACTGGATCGAATTCAGGAACATCGGAGATGTCGAAGTCAGTCCGGAACCCCTCGCCCCCAGCCGTTTTTGCGAGGCGATGGTCGGCCCCGACCGGGTAGATCACACTGTCCACAAAGGCGGCCTCGTCGACGGTGAAGCCGTGGCTGGCAGCCACTCGGAACCGCCCCTCGCTCGCCTGCCAAACCAAGCCTGAATCGGCGTCACACAGGCGTGCGGCGATACCGAGGACCTTGCTCAACACGGGCTCCAGATCGGTCGGCGAGCTGCTGATGATCTCGAGCACTTCGGCGATCGCAGTCTGCTGCTCCAACGCCTCGTTCACCTCCCGGTTGCGTTCCTCCAACTCGCGAAACAAACGAGCGTTTTCGATGGCAATCACCGCTTGGTCGGCGAAGGTTTGCAGCACCTGCTTCTCAGCGTCGGTGAATCGTCGCTCGCCCTCACACACCACGCTCATGAGACCGACAACGCCAATGCTGCTGCGCATCGGCACGCACGCCACGGAATGCGGACCCCATCGGTCAAGCCCGGAATTGGCGAGGGCGGCGATGCCACGATCGGTCTCGCGAATCGTCGTAGCGAGCACCCGATTCTGCCCGAGGACGGTCTCCTCGAACGGTCCAAGCACGGCAGTCTCGTGAGTCTGGTAGTGATCCAGTTCAGCTACCGGGAAAACGTATGCCGTTCCGTAGTAGCGGCCGTTCAACCCGCGGATAGCGACGTGGAGGCTCGGCACCAGCCGGTGGGCCTGCTCGACCAGTTCGTTGAGCACCACGTCGAGATCGAACGCAGAGCGGCTGATCGTCTGCAACACATTGCCCACCGCCGTCTGTTGCGCCAACGCCGCACCGACCTCACGATTGCGGAGTTCGAGCTCTCGGAACAGGTCTGCGTTCTGGATGGCCAACACGGCTTGGTCTGCGAACGCTTGGAGGATCGGGCCAGTCTTGTGGTCGAACGGATCCACGACGTTGCGATTGAGGTTGATGTTCCCCAGCCAAACATCGTCGCGAAGGAGCGCGATCGTTACGAAACTGCGAACCTCGAAGTCTTCGAAGCTCTGCCCGATCGGGTCGTTGCGCTGCTTGGCGAACGACGAGAAGTCGTCGACGAACACGGGGGCGCGCTGATCTCTGGCCTTCAGATTGACGCCAGCCATCGGAATTGGGACCTCCCGCCCGATCGTCAAGGTAGTTCTGGTCGACCAATCGCCCTCGAACCGCAGCACGTCACCGTCTACGAGCATCACGCCGCCCTCGGTCGCTCCGCACAGGGCGCCGGCCCGGGCGGCGATGCCGTTGAGCACCACCCGCAAGTCACCGGGGTTAGCACTGATCAGTGTGAGTACCTCGTTGGTGGCGGCCTGCAGCTTGAGCGACTCGGTGAGTTCTGTATTGCGCATGGCAAGTTCGGCGGATCGACGCGAACTCATCACTGCGCTCGAGGCCTGTGCCGCGAACGCCGTGAGCAGGATCACGTCGTCGTCGGTGAACGGATCGACGATTGCTTTGAAGACGGCGATGCCGAGTGGCGCGCCACCTTCTGGCATCGGCACATAGACAGCGGACCGTAAGCCCAAGTGGACAGCGGCTTCCCGAGACTGCAAGTACTCGGCACCGAGATTTGTCTGGTCGTCGAAGCGCAATACCACACGATCGCGCAACACTTCAGTGAGGGCCGAAGTGATCGAAACGGGGCGGCTCACGCGGCCCCTTGTCGACACTCCAGCTTCGTTGATAGGCCCCAAATCGTGCGAGTACATGGCGATCTCGTCGCCTTCGCTGACGAACACCGAACTCATCCGGGCGTCAAAGAGAAGTGTTGTCGCTTCGGCAATGTCGAGCAGAATTGTTTGGTGGTCGTCGCCACTCATGGCCACCGAACGAAGCACGGCACTCAGCGCTCGTTCGCGCCGTTCGGCACGGTCGAGTCGCTCCGCCAGTGTCGTGTCGCTCGGTTCGCCGATCATGTTCCTCCGCTGCGCCTATGGGTCGATTCCACCCAGTGGCTCCATTCGATCACATTTTGGCGTGCGTAGATGTCTCGCTGTAACTGCCATGTCGGATTGACGTTCTTATGACTAGGTCAGGAGTACGCGACTCCGAATCGATTGACTGGTGATCGACGTTTAGGGGAGTGCCGCTCGGTCGGCTGCGGTTTGGACTTTGGCGACGTGGTCGCGCCAGAAGATGTCATTCTCGCCTACAAGGTTGCGTGGTGAGTCGCCGGTGGCGCCGTCGATTTGTTCGCGCAGAATGTCGGCATGGCCCGCGTGTCGATTGATCTCTGCGATGAGGTGCACGAGGATGTTGAACAACATCACGTCGGGGCGAGGCCACCACGGCACGTGCCCGGGAGCATCTATGCCGAGCGCGTCGATGGTGGCGTTGGTGTGCCCCCACACGCGTCGGTAGCGGGCGATGATTTCAGCACTTGTCTCGTGTTCCGTGGCCCACATGTCGGCCCCCGATTCAGCGGTCGCACCCCAATTCGGGAGTGGTTCCGGGAACGGTCGGTTGAAGATTTCGCCGAGGTAAACGGCTTCCCAAATCGACAGGTGCTTGATGAGACCGAGCAAGTTCGTGCCGGTTTGGGTGAGTGGCCGCCGCATGTCGTATTCGCTCAGCCCATCAAGTTTCTGGACCATGATGGCGCGCACGTCGTTGAGTTCGTTGCGGAGGTACTCCTTGGCGAATTCGTCGATCATCGACGCAGTCTCTCAGAGCTTCGTCAGCAGGGTGGGCCGTTGAGCAAACGTTACGAACGGGGCTGGATTTCGAGCGCTTCGGCCGCAATGGTGAGGGCGTTGATGTGGGCGTCGACGGTGGCCAGGCCGGCGTTCATGGTGGTGATCGATAGGTGAGAGGCGCCTGCATCTCGCCACCGGCTCGCCAGTTTGGTGATGCGGTCGGCGCCACCTTCCGTCTCCCAACTGATTGTGCCTTCCATGCCGATCGTAGATGGGTCGCGTCCGGCGGCGATGGCGGCGTTGTCGACAATGGTTCTGGCTTCGTCGAGAGCGGGGCCGGGGAATCGCATGGGAAACCAGCCATCGCCCGTGCGACCGATTCGTTCGTAGGCGGCGGGCGATGCCGCTCCGAACCAAATGGGTATCGGCTGTTGAATCGGCATGGGTGCCAAACCAGCTCCGGTGATGGTGTCGAATTCGCCGTTGTGAGTGATGCTGCGTTCGGTCCACAAGCGTCGAAGTAAAGCGACTTGTTCGTCGAGTCGTCGGCCGCGGGTGGAGAAGTTTTCGCCGAGCGCTTCGTATTCGATGCTGTTCCAGCCGACGCCCAAACCGAGTCGAAATCGGCCATTGGTGAGTAGGTCAACTTCGGCTGCTTGTTTGGCGAGCAGAGCCGTTTGGCGCTGGGGGGCGATGATGATTTGGGTCACGAGTTCGACATCTGCGATGGCGGCCAGGTAGCCAAATACTACGAGTGGTTCGTGGAACGTGGTGGATAGGTCGTACGGGCCGCGCCAACCAGTGTGCACGTCGGGGTCGGCTCCGAGCACGTGATCGTAGATGCCGATGTGAGTGAACCCGAGGGCGCTTACTGCCTGGCCGTAGGCCTGCACGGCACCGACGTCGCCACCGAGTTCGGACTGCGGGAATGTGGTTCCGATGCGCATCATTTCTCCGTTGCTTTGATTGTGGCAGGCGTCATTTTCACCTGTCGGTACGTGACCTTGCGATGAGAATCATCGCCCACCAAGGCACAAGGTCGCGAACGCTTCCAGGAATTCATTGGCCGCCGGCGCCGGCGCCCACGGCCCCGTGACGATTGTCCACGTGGCACCGAGCTCGGCAAGCTGCCCGAGAGAGTCACGGTGTTGTTCAGCATTGGCTTCTATATCGCCAAGCGATTCGACGATGTATGGCACTGCAACATCGAGCGGCTCGGTGCGATCGGCGGTCATCTCCCGTAGAGCGCGGACACGATCGGCGACGCCAGCGAGCGAGTCAATGAACGGTGTGCGAACGGTGGCGGCCATCGATGGGGGACCCAACAACGGCATCCACCCCTGAGCGCGAGTGGCCACGCGACGCATTGTGATTGCGGCATTGCCGCCGATCCAAATGGGTATCGGATTCTGTATTGGGCGAGGCCGAGCCATGATGTCTCGCGCGTTGAAGTGCTTGCCCGTATAGCTGAACTGTTCGCCGCTCCAATGCATTGGTAACACGTCGAGTGTCTCGTCAAAAAGTAAGTTGCGTTCCTCGAAATCGGTACCAAGAGCGAAGAATTCAGACTTGAGATATCCCGTTCCGAGGCCGAGAATAAAGCGCCCATTCGACAACAGGTCCACGGTCGTTGCCGCCTTGGCGAGCATGAGCGGATTGCGATACGGCGCCACAGCCAAATAGGTGAGGAGTTTGATTCGACTGGTGACAGCGGCAGCGGCGCCGAGTGCGATGAACGGGTCGATCGTCTGATGGCCACCGGCGGCCAACCATTTCGCTCCCGGTGCCGGATGTTCCGTGAACGACAGACCGTCCCAACCGAATCGTTCCGCCGCGATAGCAAGCTCGGGAACCGAGCCGGCCTCAAGCATGTCGTGATCGGCCCCATGGAGGTCCGGGTACTGAAACATGTATTGCATCGGCGAACGCGCTCGGAATTAATGGACCGGCGAGGCGGCGGGGTTCGTGTTGGCAAACTCGACATCGGCGGTGGTTTTTGTGCCTCCCACGCGACCTGCGGCGCGTGAAAATTTCCAATACAGATTGGTGTAGGCGATGGCCTCTGCGGGCCCGAATGGCGCACCCCACTCCTGCATGTCTTCTGTCGTGTGGGCATCTTCGACGAGGGTGGTGTCGTAACCCCGCACCAGTGCCCCGTGCAGTGTCGAACGAATACAGGCGTCGGTTTGCGCACCGGTGACGACCACTCGTCCGACGTGGTGCTCGGCGAGCAATGCTTCGAGGTTGGTGTCTTCGAATGAATCGTTGTAGGTCTTGTGCACGAGCGGTTCGTTGTCGAGACGAACGAGCTCAGGAATGTATTGCCAACCTTCGGAATCCCGCGGCATGTCGTCATCAAAATGCTGTACCCAAATCACGGGGACTGACTCGGCACGGGCCTGAGTGACGAGCGTGTTGATATTACTTACTACCCGCTCCACTTCGTGTGCGTGAGCAACAACATTGCATTGCATGTCGATCACCAAGAGGGCGGTATTTGGGCGGTTGTCGAGTGACGTCATTGCGGAGGAGCTCCTTGGTGTGTTGCTGGCTACTGGTTCCGCCAATCGTATCGACTCAGCTCATGCCGAATTACCAGCTGCCTCCACCGCCGCCACCGCCGCCGCCACCAGACGATCCGCCGCTAAAGCCGCTCCCACCTGAGCCGCCTGGAGTCGACGACATAGTCGCCCCTGCGGCCGTGGCGAACCCGTTGATCGAATGAGAGAACGCCAACGCGTTGAAGGTGTTGTTTCCGACGTACCAACTGCTCGTGTCGGGCAATTTGCCGTCGAGTCCAGCGAATGTCTTGGCCCACTTGTCGACGCATCCAAACACCATGGCGTACGGCAAATATTCGATGAACAGATTCTGTTGTTCAGCAAATTCGGCCCGGCTGGCGTCGCTCTCCACAATGAACTGGCGAAAACCTTCCGTGAGCCGAAGCGTGGCTGTTCCCCTGGCCGTGCGACGCGGCATCCAACGTGATGCAACGAGGAACGCAATACCAACTACGGCGAGGCCGACCGGCGGCCATAGCCAATATTTTGTCTTCACGGATACAAAGATGCCGAGGCCGGCGATGGTTAGCACGCCACTGGCAATGCCGATCCACTTGGCCCTGGTCTTGTCCGGACGGTTGGCAAACCATTTGCGTTGCACGGTCTCGGTATAGAGCGAGTCTTTTACCTTTCCGAGCGTCACTGCAAATGTGTTTTTGAGAGCGGAAAGGAGCACATCATCGCCGGTTGAAAATAGGCCGTTTATCAAGATCTGTTCGTAGTCGCCCAGCCCGTCAGTGTCGGGGCGAAGGCGCACCAACTGATGGTCGCCGTGGCCAAACATGCCCGACTTTGGCACTTCCACGATCCGCAGGTAGCCGCGTATCGCGAGATCGATGATTGTCGCCGACACATCGACGGTGTCGGCGCGCTCGTCGTACAGCGTGCCGATAAGGCCCGGCCGACAACCCTTCGGCGGAGCGAACTGCACGGGCGTATTCACGCCGCGCAGTAACGGCAGCCGACGGGCCACGTGCTCGTCTGGGGACATCACGGCATCGACCGGTGAACCGCTCGATTCAAGGTCTCGACCCTTGCGCCACATCAACCATCCGATTCCGGCCAAGCCGAACACCCCAATGGCGGCCGCGCCCCCAACGTTGGGAAGGTCTGGCTTGATGGCGTCGAGCATATTGCGGGGTGCTTCGCCGATGATCTTGGCGGGCACAGCCACGCTGCCATTTGGGAAGGCGGCCACGATCGTCAGCTGTTCGCCTACCTCAAGACTGTCGTGATCGTATTGGGCCACACCGGCTTCGAGAGTGGCACTTGTGCATGGCTTCGTCGACCCCGTAGCTCCGGCGAAACACGCCACCTTTGTGGTGCCAGCTGGTGCCTTCACGATCACCGTGACATGGTCCATGCCGACGGTCCATGTGCCCGTCACATTGAAGTACAACTCAGGGCCCATTGGCTGCGGGTTCAACGCCCCACCGAGCCGGTAGCTGATTATGTATGTGTGTGTTCCCGAAATCAAAACCTTGGCATCACCGATCTTGATTCGCTGAAAATCTCCGGTGCGCAACAGCTCGAATTTGGCCGGGGTGCCATCGCTTGTCGATACGGCTACCTCGGTGATCGGGTACCTTCGCTCGTGGTCGGCGTCGATGGGTTGAAATAGGGCAAGGTCGCGATAAATGCCATGACGACTAGTCCTGCCAAAGTCGTATTCGATGCGCTCTGTTACGAGAATCGAGCCATCGGCCTGCACGTCGTATTCCGCCGAAAATAGATGCACTTGTTCTATGAATCCGAACGGCTTTGGAACGGTGATCCCGGTAGCTGGATTGGAGGGCGCGACCTGACCAGGAATCACCGTGGTCTGTCCCGCTGTGGTGGTCGTTGCGACGCCCGGTGGCGGTTCTATGACCACCGCCCACGATGCCAACGGCTCTGGATCGAGGAAAGGTTTGTACACCAGTGTGGCAAGGCCCTCGGTCGTGACAGCGAAGCCCAGTCGGATGGTGATCGACTGGCCGGCCTCGACGCGGTCGCCGGGGACTTTGGAAGGAGCTCCCGGAAATCCAATGACCTCTTGGCCTGAGGCAAGCACCAGTTTCCAGTCGAGCAATGGCTGGGCGCGCACTCCACTCACCCCGTTGAGAGTCACATCGGCAACGAACCAATTTCCGTTGATTTCCGAGTACGAAGAGGCTGACCTCGTAGCCGTGACGGTAGCTGTAACTCGTCCGTCGCCGCCGGGGTGGCCGACTGCTAGATCACTGGCTGCATAAGCCTTTCCGAACGCCAGGCCGACTACCGATAATGCCACTAGCGACAAGGACCCCATCCCCACCACCACTTTGCCTAGGCGACGCTTCGCGACGCCACCTTGATCACTGCCCGCATTTTTCCGCATCGTCGCAGAGTACCGAACACTCCGGTTATCGTCGCGCCACTAGAGGTCGCGCGTTTAGAGGTAGCTACTGTCAACGCACCTACCGCACTCGAACGCTCGGAGAAATTGTGAATCAACCGCCATCGCTATCGGTCGTCCGTCGGATCAGATCCACTCCGTGGTCGTCACGGATCGAGGCCACCGGGGTGCGTTCGTACACGGTATATAACCACATGTTGTTGCCCACCCAGATCCGAGGCGTTGTAGCCGACTACGAGCATCTGCGCTCATCCGTGCAGGTATGGGATGTGGCTTGTGAGCGCCAGGTGGAAATCACCGGTCCGGACGCCGACCGTTTGGCGCAACTACTCACCGTCCGCGATCTGCGGCCGATGGTCATTGGTCGATGCGGCTATGCACCGGTTGTCGATGCCGAAGGACGGATGATCAACGATCCTGTGGTGCTCCACGTAGGTACCGACAAATGGTGGTTTTCGGCGGCCGATTCCGACTTGGTGTTGTGGGCGGGAGGTCTTGCGCTAGGTATGGGGCTCGATGTACGGGTCCATGAACCAGACGTATCGCCTCTTGCCGTGCAGGGCCCGAGGTCCGAAGATGTCATGGCCCGGATTTTTGGCGATGAAGTACGTGCCATCAAGTTTTTCCGATTCAGCAGGTTGCCTTTCGAAGGCCACTCGATGGTCGTAGCGCGAAGTGGATGGAGCGCGCAGGGAGGGTTCGAGATTTACGTCGACGACGATGAGATTGGCTGCCGCTTGTATGACGCTCTCATGGTCGCGGGCGAGCCTGAAGGCATCGGCCCTGGCTGCCCCAATCTCATCGAGCGGATTGAGGCTGGGCTACTCACGTACGGCACCGATATCACCCGCGATGACACGGCGCTCGAGTCAGGACTCGACCGTTACTGCGCTCTTGATGAACCAATCGATGCCATCGGCCTTGAGGCTCTTCGTCGTCAACGTGATCTCGGCGTGGGGCGCAAAATTCGCGGCCTCACGATCGCGGGTGAGGCGCTACCCGTCCCCAGGACATGGTGGCCGCTTCGCTCCACCGAGGGCTCGGCGGGGCGGATCACCTCGGCCACCTGGTCGCCTCGCTTGGGCACGAATGTGGCGATCGGCATGGTTGATTTGGCGTTCACTGCCAATGGCACACGACTCGAGGTTGAGATCGATGGTGACGTCCGTCAAGCCGAGGTATGCGACCTTCCGTTCCCCGGAGCGTCGCAGCGCTAGGCATTTTCTGGTGTCGATGTAGCCGGTAAACCGACGTCAATCGTCGCCAATTTCATTCGCCGTTCGACCCGCGAGGCGTCGTTTCATTTGCTCGTGGGCATCGGCGGATCCGTCGTGGAACGAACCGAACCAGCGGTCGAGCGGGATGGCCCCATCGGAGTAATTCACTTCGAAATATTTGTGGTGTAGGTAGTGATTCAGGCATCCCGTGTCGAATGCTCGTGCGTCGCCGATTTCGACTTTTTCGAAACCGCTGTGTCCGGGTACGGGGGCCATGGCGAGATGGAAAAGGTTGTACATGGCGTGCACCGGATGCGACGGCACGACCCAATGAATCAATACCGCGCTGAAGTACACAACGTGTTCCACCGGATGCATCGACAAGCCCGACCATGGGCCGGGGTTGGTGTTGCGATGATGCAATGAGTGAATGACTTTGTAGAGTCGTGGCGCGTGGATGAGCCGATGAACGGCGTAAAAGTGCAACTCGCGCCACAACGGAATCAGCACCAATAACGCAATGAACCACACCGGATTTCGGGACCATGCAAGCCACCTGATGTGACCGTTGGCAAACAACCACATGGTGATTGCTTCGTATGCCGTCCATATCGGTACTCCACTGGCGAGTGTCAAAAAGACGTTCTCTCGTGTTTGGCCACCGAACATAAATCGACCGCTATTTCGTGGCCAGCGGGCGTTGTATTTGAACCTAATTTCTTGAGCTCGACGGGTGTAAAGGCGGAGGTGAAATATGCCAAACCACGCTATGGTCACGGCCAAGTTTCGGACGAGCAACCATGTGATCCATCCGGGTGAAAAGTGACGCATGGCCACTGTGTTCGGCGTGGCGAATTTGTACGCCGCGATTGCGACCGCGGCGTAAAAGGTGTTCCACGGGAACAGGTAGCCGGGCACAGACACGATCCATCTGGCGACGGCGGTCGGCCGAAATGGTCGCGTGAACAACGGCCCAAAATTAGCCCGCCGATTCGGCGTCCACTCGCCCCTTGCGGATCGAGAGCCGTACTCAGAATCGTCCATGTCGCTGTTCTACCATTCGCAAGGGAATGGCTTGGTATTCGCTTAGCAGACGAGCAATACCGGCAAGTGTTTGAGGCCATTGCTGAGGTTGGAACGGATGCGTCGTGAAGGCCCGGTCTGCTCGATGGTTGAGAACGTGTTGAGCAACTCGTCGAAGAACACGCGTCCTTCGAGGCGTGCCAGATGCACGCCAAGGCAGAAGTGTTGACCGAAGCCGAATGACAAATGGGGGTTGGGTGATCGACGGATATCGAACTGTTGAGCGGTGTCGCCGAAGACTGTTTCGTCGCGGTTCGCCGACGTGTACATCATGGCCACTTTGTCGCCCATCGCAATTGGCGTGCCGTTGATTTCCGTGTCGCTTATAGCTGTGCGACGGAAGTAATGCAACGGGTTCGCGAAGCGCAAGATTTCCTCGATCGTACCGCCCAGCAGAGTGCGATCGGAGCGGATAGAGGTGAGCTGATCAGGGTGGGCGAGCAGGGTTTCAAGCCCCGACGACAGCATTACTTTTGTGGTGTCATTTCCCGCCGTTACGAGCTGCACAAAGAAGCTGGCGAACTCCACATCGGTCATGGGTGTGCCGCCAAAATTGCCCGCCAAAATCAGCGAGGTAAGGTCCTCCTTTGGTGCTTGCTGTCGGCGATCAACGGCAAACTGATAGGCGTAGAAACCCATGTCGGATAGTCCAGATCCTGCGCTGTACCCCTCGCCCGCCAACTCGGGGTCTTGGCCGCTTGTACTCTGCTCGGCCCAGTCGCGAATTTGCGCTCGATCGGCTTCGGGAATGCCCATGAGCTCACCCACCACTTGGCTCGGCAACGAGCCAGCTACATCGTGCACGAACTCCACGTTGCGCATCTCGGCTGCCCTGGCGAAAATGGTTTGGCACAGTTCACGAATACGAACCTCCATCTGGCCGATCACTTTGGCTTGGAAACTTTCGGCGAGCGGTTTGCGGTGCTCTGTGTGTCGTGGTGGGTCCATCATCAATAGCATGTTGCGCGACTGTTCAAGTTGTTCTGGGGCCATATTTTCGAGCACCACTCCACCGACCTCTGCGGAGAAAATGTCGGTGCGTCGAGCTACGTGAGTGACGTCGGCGTGATGCATCACGGCCCAATATCCCGGCTGTCCATCCATTGGTTGCCAGTGCACTGGATCATTCGCACGGAGGTCTGCGAATATGTCGTGAATCGCTCCATCGACATACAGGGTGGGGTCGTAAATGTTGGGGTAGCGCGGTGCGTTTGAGTCAGACATGGCTATCGAATCGACTCCGCCAAAGCGGCGATGTGTTCGGGGGCCATGCCGCAACATCCGCCCAGCAACGTTGCTCCTCCATCTACCCATGAGGCGACTACGTGTGCGTACTCGGCGGGGGTCATGTCGTCACGGAAAGCGCTCAAGGATTCGTTGGCGCCGACGTTGTCGGCATGGGCGGACACGAATCGGTTGGCATAACCGCCGCGGGCAAAATCGGCCCCAGCCACATCGGCGGCAATCGCCAATGCTGGTCCAATGGTTTCGGCCATGCAGCAATTGAAAAGCACGGCCTGTGCTCCGAGATCGACGGCCGTCTTCACGGCGTCGGCGACGCTTTCGCCGGAACGGAGCTGTGGCTCGAGCGACTCCGCCAAGGTGTAGGAAATCCACAGTGGACGTTCCGTTTCTCCGGCTCGATCTAGGCCTTCACGTACGGCGTGTGCTTCGGCGATGGAGCTCAGTGTTTCGCCGAGCCAGAAGTCGACGTGTTCGGCCATTCCCGCAATGAGCGGGTCGATGATTCGAGGCGCGTTGGGGGCGTCGAAAAGGTCGGCCCGGTAAGAGCCGAATAGCGGCGGCAATGATCCGGCCACACGCACGTTTTTTCCGGGCGTAGCATCGGCGGCCTGGCGGGCGAGTTTGCCGGCGAGTGCAGCAAGTTCTTGACCGCGGGCGGCGAACATCTCGTCACCGATATGAAAGGGCACGATGGCGTAACTGTTGGTGGTGATCACTTCGGCGCCGGCCTCGATGAAATTGGTGTGCGCTTGCACCACCCAATTCGGCCCTTCATACAGGGCGAGTGCTGACCATTCTGGTTGACGGAAAGGCGCACCGATGCGGTGTAATTCGCGGCCCATGCCGCCGTCCAGAATTGTGATTTTGCTCATGCCCCACAATGCCACACGGTAAATTGCCGCGATGCAAATTCGCTGCCCGATCGATCAGGCTCTGTGATGGAAATCGCTAACTGGGCTGGCAATCAAACCTTCCGTCCTCAACGATTTCATGAACCGGGTTCGGTGGAGGAACTTCAGCAAATAGTGGCCGCCGCCCAACACGTGCGGGCGTTGGGAGCACGGCACTCTTTTAACGACATCGCCGACACCCGCGGCGATTTGGTTTCGCTGGCGAACCTGCCCACGGCGCTGGAAATCGACGAAACGAACTGCACCGTCACGGCCAATGCCGGAGCCCGGTATGCCGAGCTTGGCAGCCGCTTGCACGAGCGCGGTTGGGCGGTGGCGAACACTGCGTCGCTGCCCCATATCTCCATCGGTGGCGCTATCGCCACAGGCACGCATGGCTCCGGTTCTGGCAACGGAAACCTTGCTACGTCGGTGGTGGGATTCGAGATGGTTGCCGCGACCGGAGATCGCCTTCGATTGTCGGCTGGTGATACTGATTTTCACGGTGCGGTCGTCGGCCTCGGCGCGGTTGGCATAGTGACTGAGTACACATTGGCGATCCAGCCGACGTTCGACGTGGCCCAAACGGTGTACATCGATGCGTCGTTCGATTCCGTTGTTGATCACTTTGATGCGGTGATGGACTCGGCATACAGCGTCAGTATGTTCACCAAGTGGACTGGTTCCACTGTCGACCAAATCTGGGTGAAACGGCGAACCGACCAGCACGAAATTCCATTGCCAATCGACGCCATGCCGGCGGCGGCGCAGCTCCATCCCGTGCCAGGTGTAGATGCCACTGCGTGCACGACTCAGGGAGGCGTTCCTGGCTCGTGGATCGATCGTCTGCCGCACTTTCGGGTCGACGCCCAGCCGAGCGCCGGGCACGAAATCCAGAGCGAGTACCTGATGCCTCGCAGTTTCGCTCGTCAGGCAATCGACGCCATGCGACAGATCGGCGACCACCTCGCAGAGCAATTGCTCATCTCGGAAATTCGCACCATCGCCTCCGACGAGCTGTGGCTGAGCCCCAACTATCAGCAGGACTCAGTGGCGTTTCATTTCACGTGGCGACCGAATTGGGAGGCAGTTCGGGAAGCGTTGGAAATTGTGGAGCGGGCGCTCGAGCCGTTTTCGCCACGACCACATTGGGGTAAAACGTTCCTCACCACGGCCGCCGAAATTGCCAGCCTCTACCCGAAGGTCGGGGACTTCCGAACACTGTGCGCAGGCTTCGACCCTTTGGGAAAATTTCGCAACGATTTCACGAGCCGCTACATATTCGGGGGCGACCATTAGCGCGTCGCTGCGCTACTCCCGCACCGCTCGGGAGAACACTGCCGACACTGTCGCCATGATCCGCCCGTTGTTGCCATTGTCGGTCATGGTGGCATTGACGCCAATGCGATTGCCGAGCGGATTTACCACAACGGCTCGGGCCCGAAACGGTCCCATGTAGCCCGGCTTCACCATCATCACAGTCCAGTGATCGACTTGAAAATTCTTGGTTCCGCACACGCGCTCAAGTTCGTCGACAGCTGCGGCTTCAAGGGCAATATTGATTGGACCGATGTGCAACGCAGTATGGGGCGACGCCAACTCGGGTGTGACCTTCTCGATCTCGACACTTCCGTCTGCGCAGGCAACGATGCCGAACACATCGCGCAAAGGGGGCAGATCGGGCGAGTCGGCCACCAAGTTGACAGGGTTGTCAACTGGCTCGAATCCGGGCGGCACATCGCCCAAACTCACACCACTACCGCTCGATATAGCGATCACCCGATTGTGGTCGTGGGCGTCCACGATGAGTGATCTGCTGAAGCCCATCGTGCGGCCAATTGAAATCACGTCGCGCAGCACTTCGATTTTGGTCACGTCATGGGCAGGGTCCAGAACGCTGTAGCTCATAGTGACCGGCGCAGGCACGCAATCGTCGTCGAGCCAAAATGGTTCGGGTGCTGCAATGCACAACGGCGCCGCCATGATGCCGCCGGTGCTGTTGCGCATGTCGTGACGCAACGGCATTGTCTCCCGCTCGACGCCCTTGTCCATGAACGGTGTGCCTTTGCCGAGGTACGTGTAGCTCTTGAGGGCCACCCACGATTGTTCGAAATGGCGCCAATGTTCCTCTGGCGTTTTGGCCCGTATGTCGCCGTGCGATTCGTTCCCCATGTGAGCATTCAAATCGTGTGGCGGCCCGCCGGTCAACTTCTTCCGTAGGGCCTCGCTGCCATCACCCGACATAAGTGTCAAGTACTGTTCGCCCCCATGAGTTCCGCCGTAGAAGTTCGTCGTTTTTTACACGTCAACTACAACTGTGTTGACCTCGACAACCTCGAGAATTTTTACGTGGAAGTGTTCGGCCTCAAGACGGTCATGAAGAGTGGGTCGACTGGTGCCGATGGCACACCATTTGGGATTTATGGCGAGACGGCGGCTGAGGCCGCGTTTGTGTACGACCATCGAGGGGGCCGCAAGTCGAATGCCCTCGAACTCGTGAAATGGCATTCGCCAGCAACGGTTGGCTCGGTGTATCCGAACCCGTGGGACAGGGGAATTCAGTCGGTGGCTTACAGCTCGGCTGACCTCGACGCCACCGCCGCCAAAACAGTCGCCCACGGTGGCACTCTCGTTCGTCGCTCCGACACGTGGTTGTTGCTTAAGGATCCTGAAGGTGTATGGATTGAGGTGCTGCTCGCCGAAGGCCCGAGCGAGGCACGGTACCTCCGCATCGTGTGCTCCGATCTCGATCGTTCGATGCAGTGGTGGTCAAACGTTGGGTTTGCTCCGACCACGATGGAGGTGCCGCCGGCGCACGAAATTTGGCCGTCGCAAGGCGACCGTGCCGTGGCCGTCGAGCAAGCAATGGTGCCCACCGACGACTCGGCATTCGGGATTCTGTTCACTACGTGGACGGGGCCCACGCCGATTGGGCCCACGTACGCCATGCCGTATCACCAAGGTTTGTATCGCATGGCCATGGCCGTCGACAACGTGCCAGAGGCGTTCGAATCGCTATTGGAAATGGGTGTGGCCCGCCAGAATTACTACACATTTCAGTTGCCAGGCACGAAGCTCACCAACGGTCTCACGATGGTGTTCGTGCGCGACCCCGACGGCATTTTGGTAGAGCTCGTGGATCGGCCCCGACAGCTTTAAGTGCAGTTTTGCGAGCCTCTGGTTTTGGCCGTTATTACCTACAGAAAATTTCGGGGGTACATGTTGGCAGCCCGAGCTTCACGAGCGAGCTCGTCCCGAAAATCGGGATGAGCGATCGAGATCATCGAGTGCACCCGCTCGGGTACCGACTTGCCCTTCAGATTCACGATTCCATATTCGGTAACTACGTACATCATGTCGGTGCGGGGCACGGTGGTGATGTTGCCGGGGGTTAAGCCCAGCACGATGCGGCTCTTGCGCAGACCATGGCGTTCGTACATCGACGACATACAAATGAACGATTTCCCACCCGTTGACTCGTACGCAGCGCGCACGAATTGCAGCTGGCCTCCGGTGCCGGTGAGGTGCCGGAAACCGTCGGATTCGCTCGCCGCTTGACCTTGAAGATCCATTTGCGTGGTGTTGTTGATTGCAGTGAGCCGATCATTCAACATCACGTTCTGCGGCAAATTCGTAAGTTCACTTCCCAGGAAACTGAAGTCGGGGTTGTCGTCGATCGTGTCGTACAGGGAGGTCGAGCCGAGCCCGAAACTGGCGACCACTTTGCCCGGGTGCATGTTCTTCTTGGCGCCGGTCGCGATTCCGGCTAGGTACAAATCGACGATTCCGTCGGTGAGCATTTCGGTATGCACACCGAGGTCGCGCACACCGCTTTCAAGAAGCAAGGAACATACAGCGTTGGGCATAGCGCCAATGCCAATTTGTAAACAGGCACCGTTGTCGATCTCGGCGGCGATCAATCGGCCCACCTCTCGGTCGACGTCGGTTGGAGCGATTTTCGGCAACTGCGTGCACGGCTGGTTGTCGCCTTCGATCACGTAGTCCACTTCGGTTGTGTGGAGCCCGTTACCTTCGCCGTGGCACAACGGCAATCCAGTGGTGATTTCTATGATCACCACTTTGGCCCGAGCGGCCACGGCACGGTGCCACATATTGGCCGGGCCAAAGTTGAAATAGCCGGCGGCATCGGCAGGTAGCGCCTTGATCACCATCACGTCGGGCGGGTCGATAAATCGGGCGTAGTAGCTGCCGACCTCGCCGAGGTTGCACGGAAGATAGTGCACGAGCCCGAGGTCTGCCTTCCTACGGTCGTAGGGGCTGAAATGCCAATTGTAAAAGTGGAAATGATCTCGGTTCGGATCGGCTTCGAGTACCGCTCGGGGCCGCAAACTATGGCACGCTCGAATATTCACGTTTGTAAGTTCGCTGGCCCGGGCGGCGAGCGCCTTGTCGAACTCGTCGGGCTGCGCAAGCCCGGCCCCGTAGTCGATCCAATTACCCGACTGCACAATTGCTGCCGCTGCCTCCGCAGTTATGAGTTGTGCCGAGCCTCGTGTGTTCATGTCATCCCCATCGCCGCTTCGGGATAGTACCCGAACCGACGAAGTGGCCACTTCGCTCTCGGCATTGAGAGTTGGCGCTCAACGAGGCGAAGCGATGAACACCGGGATCTGGCGATCGGTCTTGGCTTGGTATTCGGCGTACGTCGGGAAGGCGGCCACGGAACGCTCCCACCACAGGGCTTTTTCGTCGCCGGTTACTTCGCGAATGGCTGCCGGAAACGGTGCCGGGCCGTCCTGAACGCGCACCTCGTCGGGGTGGGCAAGAAGGTTGAAATACCACACGGGATGCTTCGGCGCGCCACCCATCGAAGCAACCAACGCGTACTCGCCGTCGTGCTCGACGCGCATCAACGGGGTCTTGCGGATAGCGCCGGAGCGGGCGCCTTTAGTGGTGACCACGATGATCGGGAGGCCGGTGTCGCGCAACGTGTTGGCGCGCGTGCCTCCTGAGGCTTCGTACTCTTCCACCTGATCCTTGACCCAGTCCCATGGGCTAGGGGCGTACTCGCTCGACTCTGACATGTTCGACCTCTTTCACTTCGACGTTCGTTTCGCGGGCACCGTACCACTCCAAATCGTTGTGCCTTTGCCGATTGCGCAATCGCTCGACGACTTGCTGGCGTCAGGCAGCGGCGGGGAGTTCGATGCTGAGTCGACGGGCCATCTGTTCGCGTTGAACGGAGTCGAGCGGGCCGGGTTGTTTCAGTAATTCGCACAACTTGCCGGGCCATAGACAGGTGACGGTGCCGAACGAAATCGGCCTTCTAAATGTGCCCCACTCCGATTTCACGAAGCAAAGAATCGGACGAATCGCCATACCATCCAGCCCATATAGCGCCAATGCCCGCGTGACTGCGTCGACTTGTTTTTCCATTCCTTCGACAAGGTTTGACCGGTCACGATTCTTCACGTAAAGGCGCCGGTCGGTCGTCAGCCAATTGCCGACGTCTCTCCCCTCGACTCGGCCATCGTATTTCTTGGCATCGATCACGTAAATGCCCGATGGAGCGATAGCAAGGTGATCGATGTCGCCGTGAGAGATCTTGCGACTGTGTAGGAAAATCGTGCCATTCCTTACGTCACGTTCCAATTGCTTGGCGAGTAGACGCTCGCCTTCGGCGCCCGTGCCGAACGCGGCGATGTGTTGCGGTTCTTCGCTGAGGAACTTTGCCATTGGCGCCAACCGGCCCCACTTGTGTCTGATTTCTTTGTCCCGAATCGCGGCGCGTCGATCGTGCTCTCGTTGCGGCCCGGTGCCTGCCACTCCGGTGAGGATCTGTTGCCTGTTAACGGTTTTGCCGACGAAGGGACGGCGTGCGTTTGGAGGCCCGTAGACGCACGACAGGCAAGTGATCGCCCTCGATTCGCCGTTGTATGATGCCTTCGTGTTAGCCGCAAGCGATCGCTTGCAGACGTGGCATGTTGCTGAATAGCGGAGCGAGATCGTTCTTGCCGACATGCTTTGTGTATCGGCCGAACGAGTTGATCCCTTGACCACCTACCGCTCCCGGTCGGCCGGCGTCTTTAGTTCGCGAACGAGAGTTGCTGGAGCGAAAACTTTCAGTAAATTCGCTGGCCCACGAGGCTCCATCAACAGGGCATAAAGCGCACCTTCAGGCTTTCGGCGGACCCGCTAGAAACACGAGCGCGACGACCTATTTACATCGAATGCAGAAGTACTTCGAAACTACGAACCGGGCGCGTATCGAACCCCAAACCGGTTGGCCCGGAGTAGGAGGTCGTTACATGGCGAGTTAACTCAGCGATTTGCCAAGTCGGCGCCTGGTGTGTCGGCAATACTTTCTACGAGTCGCTTCACTCGTCTACAACTACTTTTAGCTCAGCTTTGAAAGCTGGATTTTGTAGGGCGGTGAGGTCTCGTCCACCCGTAAATCTCCGGTCTGAAGAGCGAACAAGACACAGGGCATGGCGGATCGCAAGAGCGCGAGTTGATCGCTTTCGATGTCCAAATTTTCCAGGCCGCTGCGTCGGAGGTCAAGGCTTGACATAGATACGTCGATTGCTTTTGCCGGCACGCCGTTTTCAAATAAGCGAAACCGAACGGTGCTCCCATCATGTCCAGAGTCCTGGATCACGCTCGGGTTTCGTAGGTCATAGTTTTTCATGAATGCTCCTTCCAAATACTCGGTGATTGTTCTGATCAACCAGACTGACGTAACAGATTGGCGCTGGCGACCCTTCGGATCACACTGCGAAATACGCCCGAATCATACCTAGCAACGCACCGTTCATGGAAAAGCAATGGAAAAGTTGGTAGGATCGACTTGTGCCACTGTTCGATCTACCACTGCCGCCTTCGTATCGACTCGACAACGCGCCGTTGGCCCAGGCGCTCGCTCAAGTCCGGTTCCCATTGGTGGCTTCATTCGAAACTCTCGCTGGGGTGGCTCCGCTTCAAAAATTATTAGAAGGTGTCTTTCCCTACATGGATCAAGAAAAGGTGCAAGAGGTCGCGTTCCTAGTTGGGCCCGCTGGAGCTTCGGGCGGGAGCTCGGCTGAGTCCGTCAATTGGAAATTCACGAATGACAATGGGCTATTGCTGACAATTGCCGCCGGGAGTGCGTCACTTTCGGCAGACAAAAACTACGCCGGAGTAAAAGCCTTCGCATCGGTCTTTAGTAAAGTTCTCACGGCACTCAAGACTGTTCGGGTCCAACGTTGTGACCGAATTGGTGTTAGGTATCTCTCGCTAGCTCCTGGTCTACCTACCGATCCAGGTGCTTGGCGAAATTGGTTTCAACCTGAGTTGATCGGATGGGCCGGTTCGTCAGTGGCACCTTCCGGTTCACTGACTATGGCGATCAGCCAAGTCCAGCTTTCACACCCATCGACCGGTGAACTTGCTGGTGCCCCCGCCGAAATCCAAACCGTCGTTCGACATGGTGTCGTCCCCGCGGGCACAAGCGTTCCTGGGCTCCCGCCGTTGACCGTAACGGAATCGTCGTACCTTCTCGACATCGACGTGTTTGTTGCGGCGCCGCAGCGTTTTGACCCAGACACGATCGAATCGCAGTTTCGACAATTTCACAGTCAGATCGACCGCTTCTTTTATTGGTCACTAAGCGAAAAGGGGAAAGAACATTTCGAACTCCGTTTCATCTAGGACTGGCGCCGCCGCGTTCGCAGTTCTTTTTGCTCTTCCGGGTGTGTTACCTGAGCTAACCGTGTCGACGATGCCTGTCACGCCTTCTTCGGTCGAGTTGTACGACTTCCGCCTCGAAATCCCTAAAACAGTACCCCAGCCCCCCAAAAGGAGTCAGCAGCTAACGCGAGAAATTCGGCGCCAATCCGGATGGTCGCAAAGGCAACTTGCGGTAGTCCTTGGCATTACGCACCCGACGGTGCGTGCACTCGAGGAGGGGCGCTCAAGGCCGGGTGACGCCAAGCTAATCGAGAAATTGACTGAGGTGGATGCTGTCGTTAGCCGGGTGTTCGCTATCGCCGGGCAGGATGCCAGCGAGACAACGCGTATTCTTTGCTCGAAGGCTTCGGAAGGCAACCAGTCAGCCGTGGAGCTTCTTGAGATCGGCCGACCAGCCGAGGCATATCTAGCAGCGATGGACGTCGCGAATCTATCTCGCCGAGCGGGGCTCATGAACGGCCTATGGTCGGCGCGTGCTGGCGAAGGTACTCACGATATTTCGACCGCTGAGTTGACGTGAGGCATGGGCGACCTGTACGAAAAGAGATGGCGACAAGGATCGGTGTTCGAAGCACCTCTTAGCGCGTATTGGCTATCGAGAGGACCCGCAGGCAAACCGGAGACGGTATCGGCGATGTTCGATCGATGGGTTGTATGTACTCAAGACTGTGATTTGCGATTGGCTAGCGAGGAATCCATGGACGTGCAAATCGAAGTACGTCCCGTTCTTGAAGATGACCCACCCACCGATTGGGGAATTCGAAGCCGTCGCATTCGGCTGACTGAGCAGTACTTCGTCAACTCAGCGTCGCCCCGGGTTTCGATTACGGCCGAACTACTTGCATCGTTTGGCAGCCCTTCGTTCGTGTCAAGTGATGGCCGTGCTAAAGCGTTCAAGACCTGGCTCGGTTTGCGTTATTACCGCCCCGCAGTTCCTGAGCATCTTGTCGACCTGGCGAAGGATGTGGCGAAACAGTGCAGCAAGAGAGATGGGCGGGCGGCGGCGGAGGAAATCCATGAGGTTCTAATGCAGTTCGACGAATCCGGATTGTTGCCGCATGTTGCCCTTTTCGCCGTCGTAGGAGATTCCGTGGACAAAGAGCTGATCAGGATTTGGCTGTCCGACGTTTCATTGCGAATAAACAAGGAGCTTGGCGTCGTCTCGCATATTGAGGTGGGGACGAAGTCCGAGACAACGCTATTTCTTATTGAAGGCAGCTATGCGGCCGACCTAAGCCAACTCACCTGGCGTGGCGAAGAGCCAACGGGCTCCCTGTAGTCGTTCCGACCCCTATGGCCGGTACGACTACAGGGAGCAGTCTCGTAGCGGTTTTCATCAGCGAGCCCGACTGGGTTTTCATCGGCTTTGTGATCCGCGCCGACCAGGGCTGGAACGAGTTCTTAAGTTGGCCCAGCTCGGTCTCAATCGCTGCCCGTCGCCTCCTGAGCGCACAGTTTGTTCATCAAGGGGTAGCTTGCTCGCATGAGATCAACTCGGGCACTTTCCGCACTTATCCTCATCGGCCTCGCAGCGTGTAGTAGTAGCGGTAGCTCGGCCCCGGCCTCCACCACCAGCGCGCCAGTCACCACTGCGGCCACGACGGCGTCCACAACGAGTCCGTCGTCCACGACAACTGCTACTGCGGCAACGACTGCGTCGACCTCGACTGCTCCAGCTGTGGCGTGCCCCACGATTGCGCCCAATCCCACCGCCAAGGGTGAGCCGGCAACCACCAACGTCGATGTGGACGGCGATGGCAAAAATGACTCAATCCGCATCTACACAAATTCGAATTCGGGCGACCCCGATTCGTGGCGCATTCTTATTGAGTTGGCATCTGGTGGTGGTGTCGATGAAGCCCTCCAGACCAACGTCGAGGCATTCATTGTGCCCAAGTTTCTCGGTGCCGCCTACGTCGGGAAAAAGTCGGGGCCGAAGGTGTTGTTCATTCAAGATGAGGTTCCACCGAAGTCGGCCAGCGTGTCGTTGTTCCAAGTGCGCGACTGCAAATTCACGTTCGTTAAGGAACCTGATACCGGCGTGCCAACCGGCTTTTACGTGAGCGACAAGTACGGCGCCTATTGCATGGACAACGGCGACAGCCAACAGCTCGTTGAGGTAATAACAGGGCCGAAAACTGCCGACGGCAAATGGCCCACAAAGGTCCTCTCAAATGACGTGGTGAACGGCGAACTGACACTGCACAGCCCGGCGGTCGATACCGTCGAAACCGCCATTTCGGCGCACGTGGGCATCCTCGACTGTCAAGGCATCATCGCCCCCACCCCCGGGGCGTGACAACCAATCCGCCTGCGGTGCTGTAGGTTGCGGCCATGGTCGCAGCACGGGAACTTATTGAACGGTTGTTGTACGAGTACAGCGCGTCGGTCGATGGCGGCGACTTCGCCACCACTGCTGAGTTGTTTGGCGAGACTGGTTTATACGGAATGGTTGACGCCGGGGCGGCGTGTGGTTCTCAACAAGTTCTGCAGGTGCTCTCCGGCAACGTCCGCCTCTACGACGGCCGCCCGCGCACGCGACATATCGTGACGAACATCGTGGTCGATTTGGCACCCGACGAGCTGTCGGCCACCGTCCGCTCGTACATCCACATGGTTCATCAAGCGCCAGGCGGCGTACTCGCGACGCTGGTCGCTGGCACATATCACGACCGGGTTCACTTTGTGAATGGCCGTTGGCTGTTTGCCGAACGTCGGATGCATATCGAGCTCGCTGGCGACCTCTCCACCCACTTGGTCCGTCCGTTCACCAGATAGCTCGGCCTGCCTACAGCACTTCGGTAATGACTCCGTCGAAGCCACGGATTTTGGCCGGAGCGGCACTGCGATCACCCGTCGCCACGCCCAGTCCGAGCATCACGTCGATCCACTCGTCGCCCACCTTGGCCATAGTCGGTCCAACCACGCCAACGAGCGCCACATAGCCCTGGCGGCTCCCCACCACCGTGCACCGCACGCCCTGGCCGGCACGGCGTTGCATCGGCAGCTGGTCGGCAGTAATCCGTTTCGCTGACCCCGTGGTGTGCACGATTACGAGGTCTGTCGTGTCGTGGGCAATGAGCGCGCTTGCCACAAAATCTTTGGCCGCCAGCTTGATGCCCCGCACCCCGGCCGCGGCCCGGCCCATCGACCTGATGTCGAGGGGGAACCGGATCGACTGCCCGTTGTGGGTCACGATCAACACCGGAGGCCCTGCCGGCCCTACGGCTTCGTCGTCGGAAAACAGTGCGTCTTCCGGTTGCCCAGCTGGCATCTGATCGGTGATGTCAATGGCTGCCACCACTGTGGCGCCAGCGTCGAGCTTGATGATCACGATCCCGCCTTTTCGATCGCCACCCGCTAGGTCGTCGCCCGCAATTCTTTTGATAGAACCGTCGCTGGTAACGAGCAATAGATCGGCCGGCATCGAGGCGTCGGTCCACCAGCCAATGATGCGATCGGCCGGCTCAAGGCCGGGCAGCACATTGACCGCAGCGGTTGGCTTGTCGCCCGGAATGCTGGCCGCCAACGCCCGGAAAAGCTTGCCCCCGTTAGTGATCGCCACCACATTCTGAATTGTGGTCGTCTCAAATTGGCGCAGCACCACACCCTTGGGCTTCGCTTTCGAAGACGCCTTAAACGACTGTAGATACCCGTCGCCGGTGATCATTACGGTGGCTGGTTCCTCGAGGACCAGCGCGGCACGTGAAGGCTTTGGCGTGTCGATCGTAGTGATCTCTGTGACCCGTTCCACATGGGCGAATTGTTCGGTGATTCCTTCGAGTTCGATGCCGACTTGGCGACGCAACGCCGTAGGCGAGCCCAGCAATTTCGTGAGGCGAGCGTGTTCCTTTTCGAGTTCTTTCGTCTCTTTTTGGAACTCGATCACGGCGTCTTCTGTGAGTTGGCCGAGGTTGAGATCGAGCACTGCATTGGCCTGCTCTTCATCGATTTCGAAGGCTGCCATCAACGCCGGGCGAGCCACCGCACGAGTCTTCGATGTGCGCACAATCAGGATGGCTCGATCGATATCCACGAGCACAGCCAGGAAGCCGCGCAACCTATGCAGACGCTCATCGATTTTGGCCAACCGATTAACTGATCGTTGCGTGATTACGGCAATCCGATGATTGACCCACTCCCGCAGCAACGTGCGCAGGTTGTACAGCCGCACCCGTCCGTCGGAATCCAAGAAGTGCATTTGCACCTTGTTGGTCACTTGCAGATTGGTCCATTTCAGCAATGCGGGGATCACCTGATCGGCGCTCACCCCGGCGGCCAAACCAAGCGTGATGCGGGTGCGACCGTCCGACGATTCGTCGTTGGGAGAAACGATTCCGGCCATGTTTCCGCTATCGATAGCGTCGAGCAGCTTCTCCATAAACGTTTCCGCGGAACCGGTTTTGGTGTCGTCGTAAGGCAGGGAGGTGATCACCAATTGCTGACGCCCGCGACCCAAATCTTCCACTTCCCAACACCCGCGCACCACCACGCGCCCTACGCCTGCGGTATAAATATCGAGCAGGTCGGCACCGTTCACGACGACGGATGGCGACGGAAACGACGGCCCAATGACGTGCTGCATCAAGTCGTGGATGGAGGCCTTGGGATTGGCGATGAGGTGTTGCGCGGCGGCGATTACTTCGGTGGGATCGTGGGGTGGGAGGTACGACGATAGGCCAACAGCAATGCCGTTGGACCCGTTCACAAGCGCGTTGGGAAATTCGGCTGGCAACACGATTGGCTCGCTCGTGGAGCCTTCGTAATTTTCGATCATGGGCACCGTGCCCTGTTCGATATCGCCGAGCAGCAACATGCCTGCCCAACCCAATCGGCATTCCGTGTAGCGGGCAGCGGCCGGGCCGAAATCAGGTGAGCCGTAGTTGCCGTGAAAATCAAGCAACGGCACCAAGTTGGAGAACGGCTGGGCGAGACGGGCGAGTGCGTCGGCGATGGAGGCGTCGCCGTGGGGGTGGTACAACGCCATGGTGTCGCCAGTGACGCGAGCGGTTTTTACGAAGGGCCGATCGGGGAACAATCGTTGGCCGAACATGTCCCACAAAATGCGTCGGTGCACGGGCTTGAGCCCATCGGCAGCGCGAGGCACGGCGCGGTCGTCGATCACTTCTTTTGCGTAGTCTCCGTAGTCGGCGTCGAGCGCTTCTGTGGCGTCGAGCTCCACGATTGTTTCGACAAAATCTGCGGTCGCCACGGCAGCGGACTTCTTAGCCTTTGTCATGATTATTCCTCAATATCCAACGTGTGGCCGGTGCGATCCAGGAACCACGACTTGCGACCCTCGGACTTCGGACCAAAGAGGCGGTCAGCTAAACGGGCCAACGAAACGGGGTCAGAAACGGTCACACGTCCAACGGTGCGCCCTGAGCCAATTACCAGTCGCAACTCTTGGTGGTCCATTTCGCCGAGGCCTTTCATGCGGCCGATGTGGGCGCGATGAGTGAGGTTGTCGACCCGCCAACGGGCGAGCGCGGCGTCATCGGAGAAGTAGATCCTGTCGCCCCGAAACACAGTGGACCACAACGGCGGCATGGCGTACAACACACGCCCCGATTCCACCAGCCCCGGCATCCAGCGATAGAAAAATACCGTCAACAACGTACGAATATGTTGGCCATCTTTATCGGCATCGGCGGTGATCAGAAGGTTGTTGTAGCGCAGCTTTTCCAGGTCGTAGTCTTCGCCAATTCCACACCCCAGCGTGAGAATGAGATCGGCCAATGTGCCCGATTTCACGACCCGTTCCAGCGTCTCGTCGTACGAGTTCAATGGCTTGCCGCGTAGAGGCAAAATCGCTTGAAACGAGGGATCCCGAGCATCGATCGCGGTGCCCCCGGCAGAATCGCCTTCCACGAGTAGCAACTCGGTGGCGCGATCAGTCTTGCGGGTGCAGTCGCGCAGCTTGGCGGGCAGCCCTCCGCGCGACTTGGAACCCTTTGACAATAAGGCTTTGGCGGCCAATTGGTCGGCGTTGGATTTCGTTCGTGCCCGCATCACCGCAATGGCGCCGTCGCTGAGCCGTTTAGCTTCGACGGGGTTTTCTTCCAGCCATTTCGCCATCTGATTGAGCACCACAATTCGGGTACGTCCAGAGGCCTCCGGGTTCATCAACTTTCCCTTGCTGTTTCCCGCAAACGCGGGCTCGGGAATCATGATGGAAACGACAGCGATTGCGCCTGCGAAAATGTCTTTGGTGGTGGGCGCTACCTCTTTTTCTTTGAGCACGCCCTTGGCCGTGATGTAGTTCTGAAGGGCTTCGGTGATGGCGGCCCGAAAGCCGTTGATGTGGGTGCCGCCTTCTGGGTTGGCCACACCATTGGCATAGCCGAGCGTGGTGTCGCGCCCGTCGACAGTCCATGCCACGGCAGTATGCACCGTCGTCTCTTTGGCAGTGCCTTCTTCTGCCATTCCACCAAATCCCAACACCGGCGAAATGAGATCGGTATCGGCCGTGAGCTCGGTCACCAGATCGGCCACACCACCGTGCGAGCACCATTCAGCGACCGTCGGATTTTTCGGATCCCGGTTGTCTTTGAGCACAAAGGTGAGCCCAGGATGCACGAATGATTTATGGCGCAAACGTTCGGCCACGAGCCGAGTGGACCACTGCGGCTTGGTGAATGGTTCGCCATGATCATCACGGAATAAATTCAGATCTGCCCAAAACGTGATGGTGGTCCCTGTGGTCGCCCGGGGCGATGACCCCACGTCGGCAAGCGGCCCATGGGGCGTGCCGGGCACCAATTCACCGGCCTTGTTTTTCGATAATCGAAGGGATAGCTGATGACGGCGACCATCGCGCCATACCTCGGCATCCAGCCGGGTCGACATACCCGTCACCACCGAAGCGCCCACGCCGTGGAGACCGCCAGAAACCTTGTACGAATCGGAGTCGAATTTGCCGCCGGCGTTCGTTTCGGTGAGCACAACTTCGAGGGCGCTGCGACCTTTGTGGGGCCCTTCATTGAACGCATCCACGGGAATACCGCGCCCAAAATCTTGCACCCCTACAGACCCGTCAGGGTGCAGTGTCACAATGATCTGCGTGCCGTGGCCTGCCATTGCTTCATCGACGGAGTTGTCGACGATTTCCCAAATCAAATGGTGGAGGCCACCAACGCCGATACCGGCGGAACCGAGATACATCAAAGGTCGATGGCGCACATGGGCCAGCCCGGTGAGGGCTTGAATCGAATCGGCGTTGTAGGTATTCAGAGTCGTCATCCTGCAGGCATTCCGTCTCGAGGGCGATAATGGCGAACAACAGTTCTACCACGCCGCTGTTGGCTGGCCGATGATTCCCAGCTAGCCGCCGACTCTTTGCCCCCAATTCGCCAGCGTCACACGTTACGTTCGTAGACCCAGTTGCCTTTGACCATCACGATGCGGTGCCGCGCTCCATTGTCCGGAGCATCATCGGATTCGTACTGAGCATCACCGTGCCACATAAGCGTGAGCGGTTCGCCTTCAACGATCAACGCCCGTGTGGTGTAGCACTGCGGCTCCTCATCGTGGGCCCACGCCATGGCATCGGCCAGCGAGCCGAACGAACGTAATGTGTGCAATGTGTGCCACGTGGGCGGGGCAAATTTCCACTCGCCCCGCCCGTGGTGGTCGAGCCCGTCGGCAGGCGTCACCCACTTGTGACCCACCAGTTCACCTTCGTTGATTGTGACCTCGCCGGTAAAGGCAGGAGCCAAAAAGAACCATGTGCCGAAACGTTTCACTTCGGTCAATGGCGGACGCCATTCAGCGAATGCTGCGAGCGCCGAAAAGTCGACGGTTAAGGATGTCTCTTCGAGTGCTTCACGCGCCGCTGCCCGTCGAGCTGCGGCGAGCACATTCGTGGGATCTGCCGGGTCGGCATCATCAGAGTCAACACGTCCGCCGGGAAAAACCCAGAAGCCAGGAAAGGCACCGCGCTCTGGTCGTTGGACCATGAGCACTTCGATTCCGTGTGCGCCATCTCGGGCCACGACAACGGTGGCAGCGGGTATGAGGGGCATTGGTGCGTCGGTCATGTGCTGCACACTACGGAGCACGCGCCGGGAATTGTTTACCCAAGTCGCTTGAGCGAATCGAAAAATGGCTGTAACGTTTTCGTCATGAAGAAAATGATCCTGCTGGTTGCCATGATCGCTCTTGGAGCATTCGCATTCAAGAAGGTCAAAGCCAACTAGTTCTCCCATGGTTGTGTGGTCGGTGGTCGTCGAAGTAAGGCGGCCGCCGATTGCATTTTTTCCTACGATTGCGGTGTGACTTCCAAACCAGTAATGCGCGTGATTTGTTGGGACGAAATGACGGACGCCCAACGGGCTCACCTACTGGGGCGCGGCCGAGACGAATTCTTTGCCGGCCCCCTGAAGGAATCGATCGGCAAGATCATCGACGACGTGCGCATCAATGGCGACGAGGCCGTATGTCGTGCGTTGCGAGATTTTGATGGCGTGAGGATCGAGCCGCATCAGCTCAAAGTCACAGAGGCCGAATTCGCAACCGCATCAGCCACGGTAGGCGCCGAAGTAGTCGACGCCATTGCCATGATGATCGCCAATATTCGACGGTTCAACGAGGCGTTGTTGACGCGATTGGCCGACTGGCACATCGAGTCGATACCCGGCCTCATGGTTGGCCAGAAGGTCACGCCGATCGCGTCGGCCGGGCTGTTTTGCCCGAGTGGCAAAGCCAGCTATCCAAGTGTGTTGGCTCAAATTGCTACGCCCGCCGTGGTGGCAGGAGTGGCCCGCAAAGTGGTCATCACGCCGCCGGTGCCTGGCACGAATGGCGCCCTCGATCCCGCCACGTTGGTGGTGGCCCAACAACTCGGCCTCGCCGATGTGTTCCGTGTCAACGGTCCAGCGGGCGTGGCCGCAGTGGCGTTTGGGACGCAGCACATTCCCCGGGTTGTGAAAGTGGTGGGCCCCGGCTCCCCGCCAGTGGTGTGCGCCCAAATCGAAGTGCAGCGCTACGGATGCTCCACCATGATGCTCCTGGGGCCGACGGAAAGTTTGATCATCGCTGACGCCTCAGCCGACCCCGTGCGTCTGGCCGCTGACCTACTCAACGAAGCCGAACATGGCACCGATTCGTCAGTGGTGTTGATCACGGCTGAGGCATCGGTGGTGGAAGCAACACAGGCGGAGTTGGCTCGGCAGATGGCGTGGCTTCCCGACGTCCGACGCATTGCGGCGGCCGCCGCTCTTGGCGTAAACGGGGGATGCATTTTGGTGGACGACCTGGCGCAGGCCGCCGAGGTGGCCAACATCTACGGCCCCGAACACATGCAGATTGCCACCGTCGATCCTGAAGCGATCTTGGCTCTCATTCACAACGCTGGCGAGGTATTGCTCGGCCAACACACCACCTTGTCAGCAGGCAACTACGTGCTCGGGCCGCCGGCCAGCTTGCCCACGTCCGGTTTCGCCGATCAGTGCGGGGGAATCACCGTGGAGGCGTTCTTGAAGCGCACTGCCATTGCGAAAGCCGATGAGGCTGCCATGCGATTCTTAGCGCCGTATGTGATCACTTTGGCTGACCACGAAGGCTTCCCAGCGCATGCGAACGCTCAACGCGTTCGCATGCGCTAGTCGCCCAATAGGGCGCGTAGTGGTCAGGCCCCAACCGATGCCAAAAGGACAGCGGCCTGGTGGTCGGTAAATTCGAGGATGTCTTGATCCAAAATGCTTCGATCCGACGCCTTGTTGGGTAGCAGTGCCGCTGCCAGTAGAGCCGCCACTAAGACCACGCTTCCCGACACGATGCATCCCACTTGGAAGCCGCTCACAAAACTTGTTTTCGCTGCCGCGGTGATGAGCTGGGCGCCCGGCTCACCTGCACGTCGAGCCACTTCAAAAGCCGCACCGACCGACGACTTAGCGGCACTCAACGCTGGCACCGGGATAGTCAACCCCTTCACCGCAGCAACGAATTTGGGGCCGTATACCGACGAGAACACGGAACCGATGACAGCTACGCCGAGCGTGCCACCCAGCTCTCGGGTGGTGTCGTTGATCGCCGAACCAACCCCGGCCTTGTCGGGTGGCAACACCGAGAGAATCACCGTGGTACTTGGTGCCGTGGTGAGACTCAACCCCAGAGCGAGGAGCATCATGGAAATGATGACGATGCCCCAATAGTTCGATGCCGCCTCGATTCTGGAAGCGAGGAAAAAGCCAACGGCCATGATTGACAAGCCAGTTGTGACTACCCGTCTGGTGCCGAATCGCATGGCTAGCCGTGGGGAGAAGGGCGAAACGGTCGCAGCAACCACAGCAAATGGAAGCGTGTGGACTCCAGCCGACAACGTGTCGTATCCCCTCACGAATTGGAAGTACTGGGTGATGAGGAATATGAACCCGAAGAAGGCGAAGAAGCACAACGTGATCGACAGCGACGCGCTTGTGAACCGCAAGTTTTTGAACACGCTGACGTCGAGCATGGGGTGAGCTTTTCGGAGCTCCACGTTCACAAGCGCGACGAGCATTGCGATGCCGATTGCGTATCCACCCAGTGTCTGCGCCGATGCCCAGCCGTGCTCTGGGGCTTGAATGGTGGTGAATACCAACGCAAACACGCCGGCAATCGAAAGCGCAAACCCGGCGAAGTCCAGGGGAGGCGTTTCGGAATCTCGACTATCGGGAATGTATTTGGCGCCCAACACAATGGCAGCGAGGGCGATTGGCAGGTTCACCAAAAAGATCGAACCCCACCAGAAATGCTTGAGGAGAATGCCACCAGATATTGGCCCGAGCGCCACGGCGAGGCCGACTACGCCAGACCATGCGCCAATGGCCTTGGCCCGTTCGACTGGGTCGCGAAATACGTTGGTCAAAATGGCCAATGTGGCCGGGAAAATCAGCGCAGAGCCCACGCCCATGAGGCCACGCATGGCAATGAGGGTGCCGACATTTGACGACATAGCGGCTGCCGCCGAAAAGCCTGCGAAGAGTACTAAGCCGATCTGCAGCATTCGCTTGCGACCGAATCGATCGCCGATGCTTCCGCCCACGAGCAACAGGCTGGAAAACACGAGAGAGTAGGAATCGACGATCCATTGCAACTGGCTGTTGTTGGCGTTGAGCGACCGGCTCATGGTGGGCAAGGCCACGTTTACAATGGTGTTGTCGACGACGGCCAAGAACACGCTCAGGCACAAAATGCCCAGTATCTTCCAACGTTGTTGATAAATCGATTCTGAGTCCATGGTGCTCGGCTCCTTAGTAATAGTACGGCAAGCTATAGTTATAGAACACCGTTCTACAGGATGCAATATGAAAAAAGTCACACCGGTCAAAAAATGTGAACGAATTGCTGCCGTCGACCTCGAACCGGCTTTGCTGTTGGCGGCCAAAAAGCTGTTAACAGAAGAAGGTCCTTCTGCGCTATCTATACGTCGAATTGCTGCATCGGCTGGGGTGGCTCCAATGGGCGTGTACAACCGGTTCAAGAACAAGAGCGGCATCATAGAAGCGTTGTTCCGACAGGGTTTCGTGGACTTTGATGCAGCGATGAGTTCCGTCGAATTTCCGATTGGGACCGAGAAGAACCTCCAGAAGGAGTACCTCAAATCAATTGAAGCCATGGGGATGAAATACCGGGAGTTCGCCATCCAAAATCCCGGTATTTACCAATTGATGTTCATGAAAAGCGTGCCCGAATTCGCTCCCACGATCGATGCGGTGGCGGGGGCCTTCAATTGCTTCGGCACACTCGTCGAACGTGTCGCATGGGGGCAGCGGGCAAAGATTCTGATCGCCGGTGATCCGGTTGAAATTGGCCAACGGGTGTGGGCCACGTGCCACGGAGCCGCTTCGTTGGAGATTGTTGGCATAACGAAACTTCTCGACGTCGAAAATCACTTCAGGATGCTCGTAGCGACGCTATTTCAAGGCCTATTGCGGGAATCAAAGTAAGGAAATCTGTGCACAAACCTGTGCGGGGTCGGTGGACAAGTACGAATTTCTGTGTGTTGCAAAGAAACTTGGTGGATAACCCTGTGACTTAAGAAATATCACTTGACCTGCGCAAATATCGCGGTAATACTGTCTACATCTGAAGCGGCGCAAGCCACTGGAGAAGTCAGAAGCGCAAGCGGAAGACGTACACCAGTTCAGGTAGGGGAGTGATTCACAGTTGGGGCGTTACCGAGCAATCGGGAAGCAAGCCAGCAAACAGAATCGCCCGCCAGAGCGCAAGCTCCAGCGGGCGATGTATTGATCAGAGAAAAGGGTAACACCGAAGCGAAGATCGATCGTGGATCCTTCCCGTGAGAAGTGGCCCCGTGGGGCGCGTTGACTTGTCAACTGCGAACTACGGGGCTCTTCGATTTTTAGGCATGGCGGGTTTTGCGAAACCAGATCCACGCCCCCACTGCTGCACCGGCCACACCAAAAACGCCGCCCCCTATGGCGGCAGTCTGCCTCGGTGTGGGCATGTGCACTCGGTCGCGCAAACGAACCTGATGAGTGAACACTTGCTCTTCCCAACCGCGCTGCCGGGCCACACGAAGGAGCTCACGGTCGCCGTTCACCACTACCGGGTGCCCAACCGTTTCCAGCATGGGCAGGTCGGTGGCCGAATCGGAATAGGCGTAGCTGGCGGCGAGATCAATGCCGTCGCGCTCTGCTGCTTGCTTCATCAACAACGCCTTGTTGGGGCCGTACGCATAGATCTCAATATCCCCGGCGTACTTGCCATCGGCATCCACTTGGGCACGAGTAGCAATGACTTCATCGACGCCCAGGTAGCGCCCGAGCGGTGCCACGAGCTCCTCGGTGGACGCCGACACTATGAACACCTTGCGTCCTTCTGATTGGTGCCAACGGATGAGCTGAAGCGCCTCGTCGTACACGATGGGGTCGATCACGTCGTGTAGCGAATCGCTGACCACTTGTTGCACAATGGCCTGATCCCAACCCTTGGTGACCCGCAGCACCACGTGACGCATACGCTCGATTCGCTTGGCGCTGGCTCCCATGCGTTGATACACGACCTGGCCCCACAGCGCCCGAATCAACACAGTGCGGGGCAGCAATCCGGCGCGGTAAAAAGGACGTCCGAAGGCGACCATTGACGCCTTGGCAATAACGGTTTTGTCGAGGTCGAAAAACGCCGCCGCATTGGTGCTTTCCATCCCGCAAGCCTAGGCCGTTTGCGCGTCAAAGCCGACGCGGTTAAGGTGCAATTTGCTGTTCATTCACCTCCATGGTGTCCGTGTTTACTGGCCATTTGCGCCGGGTTACCTCGCCTGACGGCTTCTGCGAATTGTCGCTTTACCCGCTTGCTATATGGCAAATAGCCGGGTCGTACAACTTCCACCTCAGGGGTAACGGCGTGAAATCGTTCAGTGCTTTTCGATGATGTTTGCAATATTTTCGGTGAAGGGCGGCAGCGGCACCAGTGTCGTCGCCGCCAGTATTAGCCAATTGTTGGCTCGACAAACGGCCACTGTTTTGGTCGACCTTGCAGGTGATCTGCCGACCATTTTGGGGCGTAACGATGGGGCTGCGCCCGGCATGCATGATTGGCTCAACGCTGGCGATGGCGTACCTATCGATTCATTGCGTCGACTGGAAATCGAGTTGGCGCCCGGGTTTTCGATGATGACGATGGGTGGCGCGCTTGATCCCATTGGTGGTGGCCGCGGCCGCATCTTGGCCTCTGTGCTCGCCGCCGACCCTCGCACGATGGTGGTTGATTGCGGATTGGCCGCCACGCTGGTTGCCCAAGAAACTTTGCGTATTGCAAGCCACCGAATCGTGGTCATCCGCGGTTGCTACACGGCCATCAAGAAGTTGGTGGGTACCGCCACACGCCCGGATGGCATTGTGCTCATTGCCGAACCGGGCAGAGCCTTGGGGCGCAAAGAAATTGAACACGCCACTGGCTTGCCAGTGATATGTGAAATCCCGTTCGACGCTGCCATCTCGCGCACCGTCGACGCCGGATTGTTGGCGTGCCGCACGCCATCTCAACTGTCGAAACCGTTGGAGCGCTGGCTCGTGTCGTTGACTGGGGTGGCCGCATGAACCGTCTCGTCGATGAGGTGCATGACCGGTTGTTGGCCACACAGGGGCCGGACCGTTCCCGTGGACTGATGCGAAGCCGAGCTCGCGAAATTTCGCGTGCTGCGACACCCTTGATTTCCAACAGCGATCTCGACCGCGTCGTCGACGATGTGATGGCAAGGGTCGATGGCTTGGGGGTGATTGAGCCGCTGATGCGGAGGGGTGACGTGAGCGAGATCATGGTCAACGGCGATGGTTCGGTGTGGTGCGAAATCGAAGGCAGAGTCGCACGATGGGATCTCACGCTCGACCACGCGTCCACCCTGCACATCATCAACGCCATTGTGGGGCCACTTGGCCGACGAGTAGATCGAGCCTCGCCAATGGTTGACGCACGCCTGGCCAACGGATCGCGAATTCATGCCGTGATCCCGCCAGTTGCCATCGATGGGCCGTGCCTCACCATTAGGAAATTTCGAAGGCTCCCCTTGACGTTGGCCGATATGGCCGAGGCAGGTGATGCCGAAATTTTACGTGACGCAGTAGCGAACCGTTTGAGCATTCTGGTTGCCGGAGGTACTGGGTCTGGCAAGACCACGCTGCTCAACGTGTTGGGATCGCTGGTGCCCACCGGCCAGCGAATCGTGACTGTGGAGGATGTGGCTGAATTGAGTCTCTCTGTGCCCAATGTGGTGCGACTCGAGGCGCGACCCAACAACGCAGAAGGACATGGCGCCATCACGATTCGCGATCTCGTTCGCAACGCGTTGCGGATGCGACCCGACAGAATCATCGTTGGTGAAGTACGCGGAGGTGAGGCGTTCGACATGGTGCAAGCCATGAATACGGGCCATCCGGGCTCGATGTCGACGCTCCACGCCAACTCGCCTCGAGATGCCTTGCGGCGATTGGAATCGATGGTCCTGGTGGCGGGCGAAGGCCTACCCTTGGGCGCTATCCGTGACCAGATTCACAGCGCAGTGGATCTTGTTGTTTTCATCCAACGACGAATCGACGGGCGACGAACGGTGAGTCAGATTGTCCCGACGGCCGACCTCGTTGGGGATGCATTATGAGGCAGAGCATGGTGGCGTTCTTGGCTGCGATCTCGTGCTTTTGGTGCTTGATGGTGGCGCGGGGAACCGTGGCTCGTTCGATAGCGCCGACCGCCCTCGTGCCGGTTGGACGCTCCGCCATGCGTGTGATGGCGCCGATCTTCCGGGGGTGGGAGCGGGGGTCGAGGGTATATCGCGAGCGCCGAGCCAGGGCGAGGTACACAGACCAATTGCCGGAACTGATCGATCTCATTGTGCGCCAGCTTCGAGCCGGAGCGTCGTTGCTTGAAGGCTTGCGGGCAGTCGGGCAACAACACCATTCGATGTTGCACCAAGATGTTGACACTATCGTCAATTATGTCGATCAGGGCCAGGAATTCTCTGACGCCATTGAGTCTTGGCGGTGTCGGTGCCAAGACTATTCGGGCCGAGAATCCCTCGACGTGGTGTGCGCGTTGCTTGTGCTCGCCCACCGCACTGGAGGCGCGTCCGCTGCCGCGTTTGATCGCGTGGCCACCACATTGCGCAGCCGACGCGACGTGCAACGTGAAGCTCGAGCCTTGGCCGCACAGGCCACAGCGTCATCAATGTTGATGGTGGTTGCGCCGATTGGTTACGTGGCGTTTGGCGTTGCCACCCAAAATTCTTCTGCTGCGTTTTTGTTTGGTACTCCCATTGGATTGGCATGCCTTGGTGGTGGTGTAGTGCTCGATGTGACGTCGGCTTTGTGGATGCGTTCAATCATTCGGAGTGTGGTGTAAGTGGCGGCAATACTTGCGGTACTTGCCCTGGTGATCAGCTCGGTGGTGGCTATTGCACGCAGTCCCCAGCCGCGCACGGCGTGGCAACACGGGCGTGCCAGCACGGACCGACCAGTTGGTACCCGGCGGTCGGTGCGGTCGCTGTTGGTACCCATAGGGGCCGCAGCCGGCTTAGTTGTAATGACGGTGATTGCTCCGCCTGTGGCTGCCGTCGCAGTCTTTTGGCGATACGCCGCCCGCCCTCTATGGCGTGCCCGTCGAGTGCGATCGATGGAAGCGCTTCAATTTGAGCGATCCTTGCCTTATGTGGTGGATGTACTTCGGGTGGCAGCCAGCGCGGGGTTCAACGTGTCGGGATGTGTAGCGACGGCGGGTAGATATGGTCCGGGCGCCATTGGTGAACGGCTCCAATTTGCCGCCCACCAGTGCTCCATGGGCCGATCGGTAGCGGACTCGCTTGACGATATCGTGATCGAATTTGGCGAGAGCGTTCGACCCTTGGTGAGCGTGCTTGTGAGTTGCGAACTCGATGGCGTTTCGATAGTTGCCGCCCTAGAACGCTTGGCCGATGACGTGCGCCAAAACTCGCAACGACAGGCCGAGATTCGAGCTCGCAAGGTCCCGGTACGCCTGCTCGTTCCGTTGGCTCTTGGCACCCTGCCCGCATTCGTATTGCTCATTTTGGTGCCCGTTGTGGCGCAGGCAGTTTCATCACTACGTCTCGGCTAACGGCCGTGCAATTGGCCTTCGTGCCCACCCAATTGGCCCCTTCCCCGGCCCCGACGAACTCATGCGGAGGTAACAAAATGCACCACAACAATTCTCTACACACACGGCGCAACGCCCGAGCCGATTCTGGTCAGACGACGGCCGAATACGCTCTGGTGCTTTTGGGAGCCGTGGCCATTGCCGGCTTGCTTCTGGCGTGGGCAGGTCAGACATCTGTGATCACCGACTTGATGAACGCCGTATTCTCCAAAATCGCCAACCTCGTCAAATGAACGACCGTAATGACAGTGGTCAATCGACTGTCGAATTCGCGCTCGTGTTGCCGGTGCTGATGATCTTCATGTTGGTGGCCGTGCAAGTAGGCCTCTTGGTACGTGACTACGTGATGGTCGTTCACGCGGCACGTGAGGCTGCACGGTCGGCTGCGGTGACGGTTGGACCATCGGGCCCGACGTTGGCGGCACAACGTGCGGCGGCACTTGATCCCACACGATTGAAGGTGACGGTCGGCCAACGGGGTGGAGTCGGTTCGATCGTCACCGTCACCGTCCATTTCAAGGCTCCGACCGAGGTGCCGCTCGTGGGCGCCTTACTGGGCGACTACGAGATGATGTCTGTGGCGTCGATGCGTGTGGAAAATTGACAGAAGGCCGCTCGCTAGTTGGTGGATCCGCTCGCTATTGGTTTGGTGGTGGCCTTCGACGAGCCACCGAGCGGTTCCACCGTAACGGCAAATGTGCGGACACCAGGCGACCCGTGAAACGCCATAGGAGTCGAGTTGTCTCGCGTCACGCCTAGGGAGATCACGTTAGGTGCGTCGACCGCCCACAATTGCCACACATGATTTTCATCCAAGGCCGGCAGCGCCGCCAGATCAAGGTAGCCAGTTCCGTCGGCAAGGACGGTTACTGCTGCAGTTTTCTGGCCGGATGATTCAAGTAAATCTGCGTGTTTCGCTCCGGGAGCAGTGCCTGCGTTGGCCGCTGCCCTCTCCACCGATCCAGAGGCCCGCTCGAGGCTGCCAATGCGATGCTGCTGGGCGGCAACCGCGATCAGCATCCCGACGAATGCCGCTGCTGCTGCACCCATGGCAATTTGCCGAAAGCGTCGTTGACGCCGATACGACAGATCGACGACCGGTGCCTGGGCTGTTGGTTTGTCGAGCAGACTTGCGAACCGATCCCAAGCGCCGCTGGGTAGTTCGTTGATGGCTGCACCATCGACACCGAGCAAGGAGGCAATTTGGCTGAGCTCGTCGGCTTCGCCACGCAGGCGAGGATCGCTGTCGATTCGTCCTTCGATACCGAGACGTTCCGATGGCTCCAGGGCATCGAGCGCGTATGCGCCCAGGAGTTCGCTGAGGTCGTCTCGTTCCGGAGCCGGGTTGATCGGTGAATTGTCGTTCATAACTATGCCTCGATTCCTGATGAAGCCAAGGCACCCTTGAGGCGATCGAGTCCGGCGCGTATTCGCCCTTTGACTGTGCCTTCTGGAATCCCGAGCATTGCGGCTACCTCGCGATATGTGTGGCCCCCGAAATAAGCAAGCACGATGGCGTCTCGTTCGTCGGGTGCAAGTTGATCAAGTGATGTACGGACTTTGTCGGCCACGATGTAGTCCCACACTTCGCGTTCGAGTTCGTCTCCTGACATTGCCGGCGGTTGTTGCGTACGGTCCTCGCGAGCCTCGCGTCGGCGATCCGATCGGATCACGTCGACCGCCTTACTGTGCGTTTCGCGCAATAAGAATGTGCGGAGCGATCCACGACCGGCATCAAACCTATGGGGTTGGTGCCATAGCTTCAGCAAGATTTCTTGCATCACTTCTTCGGCCCGGCTGGCGTCGTTGAGGACCCGTTTCGCCAGTCCAAATATTGCCCCGGCGTGACGATTGAAAAGCTCCTTCATCGCCGCCTCGTTGGCGCGAGCCAACGCGATCACGAGCACAGCGTCAGACGCAGTGTTGTAGTCGACGGCGGAACGAGGAGACATGTTCAGTGCAGCGTACTTGGCCGACCCGTTTGACGTCCGATGAACAGTGCCAGAGCAAGAATTACAATCATCCCGATTTCTGCGCCCACCACGATTGCGCCTTGAGGAGACGGCTGTAATCCATGTTCGCTGAATCCAAATAAGCCTGTGCTGGTGCGGCTGATCGCGATTGCGCCGAGTCCGGCAATCGCCAGCCCGATGCCAGCAAGACCTGACAACACTTTCCACAATGGATCCTTGACCACTACGAGAGCAACGGCGATGAAGCCAGATGCGGCGGCGTGGCCCAAAAAGCTACGACCCAAATTGGCATTCGGTACATCGCGGTATCCGTGCCGGTAGAGCCACAAGTGGGCGGCGCCCCCCACCACAGAGAGCGCCGCCCCTACTACCCGAAACCAGCGAGACATGGCTGGGTTACTTAACGCCAGTGCCGTATGCAACGGCCTTGTCGGTTATTTGAAACGCCTTACTTACCGGGGGGAGGGCCAACACGCTTGACAGTGCCGCAACGTGTCGGGCTTCGACGCCGCCAACGGTCATGATGGCCTGATTCAGCATCACGTCCATAAAGGTGCCGACATTGCTTTGGTAGGTTTCGGCTGCTGCCGTCTCCAGATCAAGCGCCAATCGTACGATGCCCATTTCGTCTTTCAGTGCCTGGATGGCCGGCGTGATGGCATCCAAAATCACGGGGTTGGGTTTGGTGAACGGATCGCCGCCCGCCTTCTTGGTCAGCGAAGCAAACAAAGCGGCGTGCTCCTTGTGCTGAGCCTGGAAGAGTTTCGCAGCGTCGCCGATGGCAGCAGTCTTCACGAGACCTGAATCGATGGCTGTTTGATAGGCCACAACGGCGAGCTCCTCGATTGATTGCGCGGTGCGGAGTACGAGCACGTCCATGCTCATCTCTGCCACTACAACTCCCGATGAGGTCGTGCCAAGTGTGGTTGTCGTCGCTGCGGCGGCCGTGGTCGTCGCTCCGGCTGTGGTAGTGGCTGCCGATTTGGTGCTTCCGCACGCAGCCAGCACGGCCGCGCCGAGGACCGTCGTGCCGCCCAAACGGAGGAATCCGCGACGGTTCAAACCGTTGAGGGTAGCCATGGACTTGTCGGCCGAATTCGATGATTCGCTGCCGAACAAACGGTTCAAAGCGTTGCGGTAGCTGGGCATGATTTCTTCGTGGAGTCGCTGTGACTCTTGAGCTTCACGTCGAAGGAAATCGCGTGAGAAATCTTGTTGTGATGTCATGTTGTTGTGCTTCTTTCTATGTGATGGTTTGAGTTAGGCGGCGACGGGGAATTTGGACGGATCGACTGCGGCGGACTGTGTCTCAAAGCTGGGGAAGATGTCCGTTGCTTTCTTGCCCAACACTGTGCCCAGTACGACTGCGTGCTGGGCCTCGACCGGAAGGATCGACGCGGTGAGTTGCAACGCTCCCTTGCTGGTGAGTGCGCCGAGCGCAAACAGGTAGGTGGCGGCGGCAGCGTTTTCGAGGCCGTAGGCAATTTCGAGAATTGCCATCTCGTCTTTGGCGGCGGCCAATTGAGCGCCGACTGCCTCCAACAATTTGGGGTTGGCTTTCTTCGTGGCAGCAGCACCAGCGGCAGCTCCGAAGGCGGCAGCATGTTCTTGGTGGTGGCCGGCAAAAGCGGTGGCCGCATCAAGTACTGCCTTGGTGGTTACGAGCCCGCTTTTTGCAGCTGCGGTATAAGCAGCTACTGCAGCCAGCTCGACGCTCTCAGCGAATGCCGCAATTGCGCCATCGTCCAGACCGCCGGCCCGAGGGCCACGCAGGCTGCGAGTGACTGCGTGTAGATCTTTGATTTCCCGGGGCATGGATGCCATACCGGCACGGTGTTGTTGATCAACATCGGCGACAAGTCGCTGAAGTTGGCGAGATGAGATTTGCATAATTCCTCCTGAATAGTGGGTTGTATTTCTTTCTCGGTGGACGGAACGTCACGTGACAGTGACGGTCCCGACCATGGAGTTATGGATGCCACAGATGTAGGTGTATGTACCTGATGTGGCGAAAGATTTTGTAAACGTTTGCCCGGTTGCCAAGCTTGGGCTTTCGTCGGCCGGCAGGGTCGGAGTGCCCGCAAATTTGACGGTGTGGGCGAAGCTGTCCTTGTTGGTCCACGAAACGCTGGAACCTGCGGCTATTACGATGGGGTTTGGAGCGAAAGCGAAGTCGGCAATGTCGACTGTGGCCGGTGTGGCCGGGTTGCCTGCTTTGGTCGTTTGACTAGCGGTGGCACTCCCGGCCACGGCGGTCGTCGTACTCACAGCGGGGGGGATCGCTTTGGTCTTGACCGGCCGACCTTGAGCGAAGAGCACTCCAGCGATGAGCACGAGCACGGAGCCGGCCACTGCTACCAGAGCTGTGACTGCGCGCTGTGTTGCTTGTCGTTCGTTTGTCTTCACGGCTGTACTGCGGCACCGACGAACTACTGGATCAAATAAATTTGAGAATTTCTGTGAGCAGGGTGATGGCACCCAGTTTGCTCAGGGGTTCGTTGAGATTTCCGCACTTGGGTGACTGCACACAACTTGGGCAACCGAAGTCACATGCGCAGGATCGCAAAAGTTCAAGCGTGGCCGTGAGGTGAGCGAGGCCCGATTGGTATCCGAGTTCTGCGATTCCGGCGCCGCCAGGGTAGGCGTCGTAGATACAGATCGTGGCCAGACCGGTATCGGGCTGGTATTCGGTGGACACTCCACCGACATCCCAGCGATCGCAAATTGTGAACAGCGGGAGCATGCCAATCATGGCGTGCTCGGCGGCGTGCAACGCGCCGGGAATGTCGGTGTCGACCGTGCGAACTGCCGACAAAATCCGTTCGTCGACGGTGTACCAAAAGCCACGTGTGATCAGAGTGCTCGGCGGGAGGTCGAGTGTTTCGTTGCCAATCAACGCTCGCGTGGTGGCGTCCCGACGCTGATAACCGACTACATGATCGGTCACTTCGAGCCGTCCGAGATGTAGTCGGGCGCCACCGACCATGCGTGATTGTTCGGGGTTCACGAGCGTGAGTTGTGTATCGCTGCGCGCCTGAGTGTATTCGTCGGCGTCACACGGCTCCACAGACGCAGTGAAGTCGTTGAGATCCAGATCGTTCACTCGATACACCGCTCCCTGATGCATATAGATAGCACCGGGATGCACCAGCGTCAGTGCCCGAGATGAATCGACAGTGCCGATGAGCGACCCCGTCGAGTCGATGATGGCGACCTCGTTGGACGAGCCGCTGCGCAACCCCATGCCCCGCCCTGGGTTGCCGCGCCCTGCCCACATGGCGCGACCGTTTCGCATCACTAACTGGTCGTCGATCACCAGGTTCATGACTGCGTCGTCGAAGCCTTCGCCCCAGTACGCAGCATCGTTGTCGGTGAGCGGAATTTCGTAGGCCGCGCACGCCAGATGGGGCTCCAAAATGTACGGGTTCGACGGATTTATTACAGCTGTTTCTGGCGACCGTGCGAAGAACTCGACAGGGTGGGTCATCACCCATTTATCGAGTTGATCCATGCCCGCCACCAATACGGTGAGGGCAGGTTGTTGATGACGCCCCGCCCGGCCCGCTTGTTGTCGAAAAGAGGCCACCGTGCCCGGGAATCCGTTGATCACACAGGCGTCGAGTCCGCCGACATCAATGCCCAGTTCGAGTGCCGCGGTGGCGATGACAGCGTCGAGGTGGCCGGAGAAGAGGGCCTGCTCGATCTCTCTTCGTTCGCTAGCAAGGAAGCCGCCTCGGTATGCCCGCACACGATTGTCGGCTGCCAAAAGCGGCATCCGCTTTCGGACGTTGGTGGTGACCACTTCTGTAGCTCGGCGGCTGCGACAAAATCCGATCGACCGGTGTCCACATCCCGTGAGAACAGCGATCAACCATGCCGTTGCGTCGTTGGGTGACCCAAAGGTCCACTCGCCGAATTCGTCGAACTGGCCAGGTTCAAAGAGGGCAGTGATCTTGGGTCCGTGGGGGGATCCGTCGCTTGAAATCCCCATTACAGGCAGCCCACACAATTCGCTGGCTAACACTTCGGGTTGGCCGATGGTGGCCGATGCAAATATGAAAACCGGAGATGATCCGTAGTGGGCGCACAGTCGCCGTAGACGGCGTAGGAGGTGGCTTACATGGCCGCCGAACATGCCACGCAGTACGTGCAGCTCATCGATCACTATGTACTGCAAACGACCGAAAAACTGCGCCCACTTGCCGTGATAGGGCAGCATCGCGGCGTGCAACATTTCGGGATTGGTAAACATCACGTTGGCGCGGTTGCGCACGAATGTTCTGGCCTCGATCGACGTGTCGCCGTCATACGTGGCGGCCACAACACCGGGCAAGCCGAGGGCGGTGAGAGCGCGCAACTGATCCTGAGCGAGAGCCTTGGTGGGCGAGATAACGAGAGCGGTATTGCGTGCCGATTTGCTGATTGCTTCGGCGATCGGAAGCTGAAAACACAACGACTTGCCCGAGGCCGTACCTGTCGAAATGGCCACGTTTGTGCCGGAGCGAACCAGGTTGATGGCTTCGGCTTGGTGCGACCACAACCGGCGATCCCCGAGTACGGAGACCATCGAAGTGGGCCATGGATGGTCGAGTGACCCAAAGCGGGCATCGCTGGCATCGACTCGTTCCACATGCACCAGTCGGCCCGGCGTCAACCCGTCGTCGCCTGCCATGCGGGTGAGCACTTCGTCGAACATGTCTGCGACGCTACCCTGGCAGCAATGACCAACAGCCGACTCGATTTGAGCGCCATTCGGCGACGCTCTGGAGACCTCGACAAATTGCTCCTCATCGGCGACGCCGACCTGGGCACCTTGAGCCGTCTTCGCTCTGCTTTGCTGTCTCTGATCGACGACGCAGCAGTGGGGGCCATTGTGGATGTCTCGATGCTTGGAGTGCTTGACCATGGGGTGTTGGGTGAGCTTCTTGGGGCTCGAATGCGGGCGGCGAGCAAGGGCGTCTCGCTCGTCATTGTGTGTGCAGATGACCGGGTGTACGAGTGGCTCGTACGCAGCGGGGTCACCGAATTGATGGTGGTTACCAGGACCGAAATTGCTACGTAGATTCTTTCGTTACGAGGCCGCCAGCGGAGTGCTGATGATGGTCGCTGCGGTGGTCGCCCTGGGGTTGGCCAATTCTGGTTGGCACGGTGCGTTTGATCATTTTTGGCTCAGAAAGACCGGCGCCAACGTTGCCAGTCTGGGGTCTATGACGCTGCGCGATTGGGTCAACGACGGCGGCCTGGCGTTGTTCTTCTTGTTGGCCGGGCTTGAAGTGAAACGGCAACTCGTAGTCGGTGAATTGCGTGATCGGCGAGCGGCGATTTTGCCCGTGATCGGAGCGCTTGGCGGCATGATTGTGCCCGCTGGCTTGTACCTGATGATGCGCCCAGATACTCCCGCCAGCCGTGGTTGGGGCACCACCGTGGCCACCGATTTGGCCTTGGCCGCTGGTGTGGTGATCGCTATGGGAAGCCGAATTCCACAGGCGGTGCGAGTGTTCATTTTGACGTTGGCCGTCGTCGACGATATTGGTGGTGTGATTGTGGTGGCCCTGTTCTATGGGCACGGTTTCGGGTGGGGCTGGATGGCGCTTGCCGCGGTGAGTGTCGGGGCAGCAGTGGCGTTGCGGCGTATGGGAGTTGCCCGTGTGTTGGGATACGTGCCGTGCGGAGTTGTGGCGTGGTACGCCATGCGGCGGGCAGGTGTGGAGCCCGCGTTGTGCGGGGTGATTTTTGGGCTACTCATGCCGGTTACCGAGGTTCTGAATTCGCAGGAACAAGAGCCAACCGTCGGGCAGATGGAGAGAGTCGAATCCGCCCTCAACCCCATCGTTTCGTTTCTGATTCTGCCGGTCTTCGCGTTAGCCAATTCGGGTATTCGGTTCACGGGAGCGAGCTTTGATCGTTCGGTGATCTCGGCGGTGTTTGTGGCTCGCGTGGTGGGCAAGGTGGTGGGCATTACCGCACTGGTGTGGATCGCTCAGCGCTTTGGTTGGGGCCGGTTAACGGGGGGGATGACGCTGCGTCATGTAGTCGGCTTAGGGTTCGCGGCCGGCATGGGATTCACGATTTCTTTGTTCGTCAGCGAGAAGGCCTTTACCGCTGCCACGCTGGTGTCGTCGGCCAAAGCCGGCATTCTGATTTCGGCCGTGGCGGCGGGAGCATTGTCTTTTCTGGTACTTCGAACCCAAGGTAACGAGCCCGCCCCGGGGTCGATGAGGCGATCACTCGAATGTGATGAGGGCGTCGCTCAATAGTTTGCGAGCCAGGCTCGGCACCTGACAACCGTCTATCGGGAATCCAATGGGGAAGAGCACGAATGGCCGCTCATTGGCGGGCCTCCCCAGCAATCGGGTGAGGAATGCCATAGGCGTTGGCGTATGAGTGAGCGTCGCCAGCCCCATGTGGTGAAGCGCCGTGATGAACATCCCGGCGGCGATCCCGACGCTCTCCTTCACGTAGTAGTGGTGGCGGCGGCTGCCATCGCCATTAATCCCGTATCTCTGTTCGAACAACACCACCAGCCACGGCGCGAATTCGAGGAATTCCTTGTGGTGATCGGTGCCGAGGGGGGCGAGTGCTGATTGCCATTCGTCGTTCATTCGTTGATCGAGGTAGTTGACCCGCTCCTCCTCTTCGGCTGCGGTGCGGATCTGTTGTTTGAGGGCAGGGTTGCCTATAGCGACGAAGGTCCACGGTTGCATATGTGCGCCCGATGGAGCCGTCGACGCGCTGCGGACCGCCACTTCTATCAGGGCCAGCGGCACGGGCTCATCGGTGAGCATCCTGACACTTCGACGAGCGTCCATCTCTGCGTAAAACTCGTCGGCGCGATGTGCCATTTCGCCTGTCGGGTAGCGAGTGAACTGCAGCGGCTCGAACGGAAACTTTGCGGCGGTCTCGGCCGAGGGATACGGATGCTGATAGTTCGCTGTCATTGATGTTCCCTTTGCGTATCGCTATCTAGTGAGACGGTCTACCGGTCACGGTCCTACAAGCTCGTAGTGGAAACCGAGAAGGTCGTAGGTCCGTCGGGCTCGTTGATCGCGCGTAAGCAGGATGCATCCGTGTTGGTGGGCTGCTGCGCCCACCAAGCCGTCGTAAACCGCACCGCCACAAATACCGACCACTCCAAACCGTGTCAGCAGTCCGCGAGCGGTCTTCGGGTTGAGCCAGAAGACGTCCGGAAAAACTCGCTGCAAAAGTGCGGTTGCTGTTGGAGCATTTATGGTCAACAGGCCTGGCATTCTGGTGAGGACGGAATACGTCTCGAACGCGGTGTGACCAGCCAACCCGGGGCGAAGACGCCGGACGATTTCGACACAAGAGTTGTGAGCAGCGTGCGATGAATCCAGAGCAGCCACGGCGACGCTCGTGTCGACCGCCCAACGGTCAGCGTTTGTCGGCATCGCGCCACTGTTGGACATCGGAGTCGGTCACGACGAACCCGTCGGCGCTTTCGATGACGGGCCAGCCGTCAATTTCGACGATGCCTCTTCCCCTCGATCGCACCGGAGTCAGACGAATCGAATCACCATCGGTAACAAGTTCAATCTCGGTGTCGGGCGCTAGCGACAATCGGTCGCGGACGTCTTTCGGGATGACGACACGGCCGGCACGATCGATGACTACCATCATGGGTGCCATCGTACCATTCAATTAATCGAGCCTTGCAGGGGTGACGTGGAAGCAATATTCGTTACGGCGATGTTGACTCTGTCGACGCGGGATGAAATTAGCGCCGCTGTGTTGTGATCGACCGACGGATTGCTGAATTGAGGCCGACTGCTGCCCCGACGATTGTTGCGATCACTGTCGCTGTAGTGAGGCGGGTGACGCGTTGTGTGATGAGGGTGGCGATCATCGAGCTGGTGGCGAGGGTGAAACCGATTATTGCTGCGAGGATCGTAATCCGCTCGATTGCGTTGAATTCGCGGTCCGATGCCACGGAAGCTACGGTCGCGCCTTCGGCCCGGAGCAGATTGTCGACCCAGCGAACTGGGGATCCGACGACAAACACGATCGCTGGCGCCCAACACGCAATAATTGAGATGAACCACAGTTCCGCCGTAGCCCCAAGTTTTGGATCGGTGTGGACGACCGCAAGCAACGCGACGACGGCGATTGCAGTGGTAAGAAATGCGAGCAATGCCTTGACGTAGCGCATAACGATTACTTGGAGTCGCAGGAGGTGACGAACCATTCCGTATTCAACCTTTGCTACCTCTTCCGCCAACGTACGGGGCCGCGACGCGACGAGTTTGAATAGACCAACTGCCCTCCCAGCGTCTCCCGGGTTCTGCGTACGGTTGAGCCCACCGTAGGCGTCAAGTTTGGCGTCGATCGATGCCCTCGTCGCGGGATTCGCTGGCACCAACGACTCGATCATGGTGGGGTCTGCTCGAACTTCGGCCAAAATACTGGCGGCATGTGGGGACAATTCGTCGGTTGGCAACAAAAGTCCGGTCAGCGTAAATCGTGGAGCGAACGCTTGACCATCACCCGCTTCCAGGTGTAGTGCATGGAAATAGAAACGGGTGAGATCGCCAAGTAGCACGAACAACACCACGAACGGAAGCACGAATACGAGGATCGCCGAAAAGATCAAAAGCGTATGTGGCGTGGTCGGGGCTACCGTGAACAGTGTACGAAGGACCTCGGCCACCTGATCTTTCAACATCGCCGGCAGTAGGACCATAAGGCCGGCTCCTGATAGCAAAGCTGTTGCTACACGATGCAGCGTTGATAGGCGTACTTCAGATCGTTGCAGAAACGCTCGAGCTGCTGACCGATCACTTTCTGTCCATGCGTCCATTTCCAGATCCTACCTTTGCAAATCATCACGCCCGTGACCTGGATTTATCTCGAGCGACACACCCAGTTTGAAATGACTTAGGGTCAGCTCACACCATGTGTTCACTCTTCGAGTGATGGGCGATGCCGTCGAAATGCACTCACGGCATCGAGTTGTTCGAGTACGTGTTGTGGCAGCGGTTCGAGGAGCCCGTCGATCGTCACGCGCAATTGCGCAGGCGTGTTTGCCCCGATGATCGGGCTCGCCACCCACGGCTTAGACAACAGCCATTTGACTGCGATTTGCGCGGCAGGACGGTTGAGCGAATTGGCTAGTTCGACGAGTGTTTCGATGATCGTGAAGTTCGAATCACTGAATCGGTTCTCGGCGTTTTCCGCGGCCCGCACACTGTCGGGAAGGGGCTCTCCGCGCCGGTACTTCCCCGTCAACAAGCCGCCGCCGAGCGGGCTGTACGGAATCATGCCAATGCCATATTGCTCGCACATGGGGGCCAGTTCCATTTCGACATCTGAACGAGTGGGGCTAAGAAGGCTGTACTCCGGTTGCACCGAAATGAACGATTCATATCCACGCCGATCCGATGCCCACAATGCCTCCACAAGCCGCCATGCGCTGAAATTCGAACACCCGATGTAGCGAACTTTCCCGGCCCGCACGAGGTCGGTGAACGCGCTCAACGTCTCTTCAATCGGCACCAACGGATCAAAGAAATGGGCTTGATACAAGTCGATGTGGTCGACGCCTAAACGACGAAGACTGTCGTCGCAGGCCTTCATGATCCAGCGTCGTGACAGGCCTTCGCGCTGATTCCGAGTCGTGCGGCCCTCAGAGAATCCAACGCCCATAGCAGCGCGCACTTTCGTCGCCACCACCATCTCGTCGCGAATCCGCCGTGACGCCATCCACCTACCAACGATTTCTTCCGACACTCCGCCAGCATTGACTGGCCCGCCCATGGCGCTTGACCACGAGCTGTAACAGTCAGCCGTGTCGATGAAATTTCCGCCAGCCTCTGCGTAGGCGTCGAGCACATCAAACGACCCGGCCGCATCGACCGACCAACCAAACTGCATCGTGCCCAGGCCGACGTGAAACACCGACAAACCACTAGACCCAATCTGGACATACGGACTGGTTTCTGAGCTACTCATTGTGTCTCCAATGGGGTTGTGCGACGACCAGATGACGGATTTCTGCTCGGTCGTCCATGAACTCTACGGCTCGGCCCCGATGCAACGTTTGTGGCTATTGCAAACCTTGGGAGATGCCGCCTTCGACCGGGATGGCTGCGCCGGTGATGAACTTGGCGTAGTCGCTACACAGAAACGCCACCACCGCTCCGAAGTCGGCGGGGTCGCCGACTACGCGGGTGGGGATGTTGCTCGCCACGCCCGTCAAATCGTTGCCGTACAACGACGTCAAACGGCCCGTGGCATGGAGCCCAGGCTGCACAGAGTTGACCGTCACGCCCGTGGCAGCGATTTCTGTAGCCAGCGTCTTCAAGAACGCCGTAGCGCCCGCCCTGGCGGTATTGGACAGAATCAGCGTGCCGATGGGTTGCCGCACGCTCACGCTGGTGATGGCCACCACCCGGCCCCAACCGTTGGCTTGCATGTGAGGCACGGCCTGTTGGCACATGGCCACAATGCTCATCAAGTTGAGATCAAGTGCAGGCGCGTATGCGCTCAATGGCGTGGAGGCGAATGTACCGGGAGGCGGGCCACCAGCATTGGTGACCAAAATGTCGACGCCTCCCAACCGCTCAATGGCCACATTCACGAACGCCGCAGCCGACTCTGGTGTTCCCACATCGCCCGTGATGGGGATCGAGCCAGGAATGAGGGCAGCGGCGGCGGCAACTCGGCCAGGGTCACGCCCATTGATCACCACGATGGCGCCTTCCGCGGCCAAAGCTCTGGCCGACGCCAAGCCCAATCCCGCCGATGAGGCCGCCACGATTGCTCGTTTGCCGGAGAGTCCAAGGTCCATGTCGCACTGCCTTCAGTAGGTGATAGGAGAGACGCTACGGCCGATTGTTCTGTCCGCGCAGCGATTTCGAAAATCGACGCTGTGCTTGATGCACGGCCGCTGCTTGCCAACCTGTGCGGTCTTGCTCGGAGCGAGCCAGTTCGGCGCTCAACCGTAAGTAGCTCTCGAGGCGATCTTGGGTAATCAAACCGTCGGAAATGCCGGTGCGTACTGCGCAGCCGGGTTCGCCTCCGTGGGCGCAATCGCGAAATCGACATAGGGTGGCTAAGTCGTCGATGTCGGCGAAGGCCACGGCGAGGCCGCCCTCTGCGTCTGCCAATCCGAGTGCTCGAATTCCTGGCGTGTCGATCAAAAGCCCGCCCGTGGCGAGCACGATGAGCTGTGTGGCCGTCGTGGTGTGCTTGCCCTTGTCGTCGAACACACGCACCTCACCAATGGCCGCCACTTCTGTGCCGACCAGTTGATTGATGAGCGACGACTTCCCGACGCCCGACCGGCCGAACATCACAATGGTTTTGCCAGCGCTCGCAAACGGCATGAGCGCCTCGAAACCGTCGCCGGTGGTGTTGGACACCACGACCACGTCGACGCCCAACGCCGTCGTGTGAGCAAGCGCTACGGCCGTGTCTGCAACCTCGGCAGTGACCACATCAGACTTGGTGAGCACGATCACCGGCTGGGCACCTGATTCCCATGCCACTACTAACTCACGCTCTAGCCGCCGCACGTTGAGGTCGCTGGTGAGCGATTGCATAATGAATACGAAGTCGACGTTGGCCGCCAAGTATTGAATCTCGGTGCGACTGTCGGCAGCGGCTCGGGATAGCTCCGATGTACGAGGCAACGTCTCAATGATTTCTTCGCGTTCGAGATCCACGGCCACCCAGTCGCCGACCGCTACCGGTGACGGTGTTCGTGCCCGTACGTCACTGTCGCCGATGCCCACGATCGTGCACCATCCACGGTCGACTCGGGTGATTCGGCCAACCGCAGCGGGGTCGCGAACGGCTGCGGCGAGGGCGGCCCAACGGTCGTTCCAACCGTAGAGAAGTCGTGTGGCGATGTTGTCCAAGAATCGCCAGGTTACGCCGAGTTCCCGTTTTCTGCTCGGAACATTGTTACGGTGAAGGTTTCCGCGGAGTCCGTTTGCAGCAAAGAAGAGGTACATGCCCAAGTCACTGGTGATCGTCGAGTCACCCGCGAAAGCCAAGACTATTGGCAATTTTCTCGGGAAAGATTTCGTGGTGAAGGCCTCGATTGGCCATATCCGTGACTTGCCGCGCAACGCTACGGAAGTACCAGCGGCCTATAAAGGCGAGCCGTGGGCTCGGTTGGGTGTGGACGTCGACAACGATTTCAAGGCCCTCTACGTGGTCAGTAAGAAAGATGTGATTCGGGATCTGAAGGCCGAGTTGAAGGGCGTCGACCAGTTGTATCTCGCCACCGACGAGGATCGCGAAGGCGAAAGTATTTCGTGGCATTTGTTGGAGTTGTTGAACCCCAGCGTGCCCGTAAAACGGATGGTGTTCCACGAAATCACGAAGGAGGCGATCGACCACGCCGTAGCCAATTCGCGTGACATCGACTACGCCTTGGTAGATGCCCAAGAGACCCGTCGAATATTGGATCGGCTGTACGGATATGAAGTGTCGCCGGTGCTGTGGCGCATGGTGGGCTCTGGCTTGTCGGCAGGCCGTGTTCAGTCGGTAGCTACCCGGGTGGTGGTCGATCGAGAACGGGCCAGAATGCGATTCAACTCGGCAGGATATTGGGATATCGATGCCCTGGTGTCGAGCAGTGGCTCCACAAATTTCAACTCCACCTTGGTACAGCTCGATGGCCAGCGAATCGTTACTGGCAAAGACTTTGATGAGAATGGTGCAGTCACCCGGGCCAATGCTGTAGTACTCACAGAACAGCAAGCCGGTGGGCTCGCAACCGCACTTTCTGGCCGTCCGTTTGCCGTGCGTTCGGTAGAAGACAAGCCGTTCCGTCAACAACCTCGTGCACCGTTTATGACCACGTCGCTACAAGTCGAAGGCGGCAATAAATTGCGCATGTCGTCGGCCCAAGTAATGCGGGTTGCGCAGAGCCTGTACGAGCGTGGCTACATCACATATATGCGTACCGATTCGACCACGTTGAGCCAAACAGCGCTCGATGCCGCTCGCCGTCAGGTGCGCGAACTGTATGGCGCTGATTACGTACCGGCCAAGCCGCGCATGTACGAGAAAAAAGTCAAGAATGCGCAAGAAGCTCACGAAGCTATCCGGCCGGCCGGCGACAGTTTCCGCACTCCCGATTCGCTCTCACGTGAACTCAATATCGACGAATTGCGTCTCTACGATCTGATTTGGAAGCGCACCGTTGCCTCCCAAATGTCAGACGCCACGGGCATCACCGTGCAAGTGCGCCTCGGGTCAATTGCCGCCGATGGGCGAGATGCTGAATTCGCCGCCAGTGGTCGCACGATCACCTTCCCCGGTTACCTGCGGGCCTATGTAGAAGGTGCCGACGACCCAGAAGCAGAGCTTGAAGATCGGGAAGCAGTGCTGCCTCCTTTGACAGTGGGCGCCGCTCTCGATGTGCGTGAACTGACGGCCAAAGGACACACCACTCAGCCCCCGGCGCGTTACACAGAAGCAAGTTTGGTGAAACGCTTGGAAGAAATTGGCGTCGGCCGACCGTCCACATACGCCACCGTGATGAGCACGATTCAAGACCGCGGCTATGCATGGAAAAAGGGCACCGCACTGGTGCCTACATGGACGGCATTCGCAGTGATCCAATTACTCGAACGCCACTTTGAACGCCTCGTCGACTACCGCTTCACGGCTCGTCTAGAAGATGATCTGGATGAGATTGCCAACAAGCAACAAGAGCGCGTCCCGTGGCTCAATCGGTTCTATTTTGGTGGCACCGACAAGGGTGCTGACCCCGGGCTGAAGTCGCTAGTCAATGACAATATTGGTGGCATCGATGCCGCGGAGGTCAACTCCATTCACATCGGAGCCGACCACAACGGTGAACTAATCGTGGTGAAGCCCGGCAAGTTCGGACCCTACGTGAAGCGCGGCGACGAGACAGCCAGCGTGCCGGAATCACTCTGCCCAGATGAGCTCACGGTGGCCAAAGCACTCGAGCTTTTAGCGGCGCCAAAGGGCGACACCCCCATCGGCGTTGACCCTACATCCGGGCTTGACGTTTTTGCCAAAAATGGTCGATTCGGGCCGTATGTACAACTCGGTCGCAGCGACGATTCCGACGTGAAGCCGCGCATGAGTTCGTTGTTCAAATCGATGAAGCTCGAATTGGTGACCGTCGAAGACGCCCTGATGCTGTTGCAACTGCCCCGAGTGGTGGGTGTGGATCCTGCCGACGGAGCCGACGTGGTAGCGCAGAACGGTCGCTACGGCCCGTATATCCAAAAGGGCACTGAGAGTCGATCGATCGACACCGAAGAGCAACTGCTCACGATCACGCTCGATGACGCGTTGGTGGTGTTGGCGCAACCGAAACGTGGCCGCGGCCAGCGGTCGGCGACACCCGTTGCGCCGTTGCGCGAACTAGGTCCCGACCCAGTGAGCGGTGGTCCCGTGGTGGTGAAGGAAGGCCGCTTCGGGCCGTATGTGACCGACGGAATTACCAATGCCAGTTTGCGCAAAGGCGACACCATTGAAGGAATCACAATTGAGCGCGCTGCTGAGCTGATGCAGATGCGACGTGAAGCAGAGCCACGACCCAAGAAGGCCCGATCCGCGGCGAAGAAGGCACCGGCCAAGAAGTCGGCTGCCAAGAAAACGGTTGCTAAAAAGGCAGCGGGCACAAAGACGGTCGCCAAGAAAACGGTTGCTAAAAAAGCTGTTGCTAAGAAAGCAACGAAGAAGCAGGCCTGATCTGCGTGTCGTCTTCGGATCTACCTGACCAGATCGATGGGGAGTCATCGAAGAAGCAATCGTTTTCGATTCGCTTTTTCGGAACGCCCGCATTTTTTCGATTGTGGGTCGCGCAAGTCGTTTCGGCGACCGGCGATTGGTTGGGCATTCTGGCCTTCGCGGCGCTAGCAGCCGACCTGGGCGGCGCCAATGCCAGTGCCGCCGTGGCGTTGGTGATGGTGGCCAGAGTGTTGCCGGGATTCTTCATAGCGTCAGCAGCTGGCGTGATCGTGGACCGATTCGATCGTAAGAAAATCATGGTGGTGTGCGACATAGGCCGCGCCGGTGTGTTGGCCACCGTGCCTTTCATCAATCGTGTGTCGTATTTGGCGCTGGCGGCCCTCGTGCTTGAGCTCTTCACAGGTCTGTGGTCGCCCGCCAAGGAAGCGTCGGTACCCAATCTGGTGCCTCGGGAGCGATTGGCCAACGCCAATTCCCAAAATGTCGGCGCTGCCTACGGCACCATCCTGATTGCGACGCCGATCTTCGCGTTCTCCGCCAAGCTCGCCGAGTGGGGACACAACCTTCATGTGTCATCCGTGCTCAGGTTCGACAAACAGTCGATTGCCATCTATCTCGACATGGTCACGTTTCTCACTAGCGCGTTTCTTATCTCACGAATTGCGTTGCCTCACCAACCCCGGAAGGAGTCCGATTCGGATAAGCGGATCGACTTCGCGCAAGGGTTCAACGAACTGCGTGAAGGTTGGCGGTTCATCGGCATCTCGCCAACGGTTCGTGCCGTGATGGTTGGCCTCGGTGCCGGCCTTTTGGGTGGCGCCATGGTGATTCCGCTCGGTCCGTTGTTCTCCAAACAGATTCTCCACGCCGGTGAATCTGGATACGGAGCGCTCACGGCAGCACTGGGGTATGGCGTGGCGTTTGGGGTGTTAAACGCCACCTGGATACAGAAACGGGTGCCCAAGGAACTGGTGTTTACCGGGGCCGTCGTTGGGGGCGCCATTTCGTTGGGCGCAGCGGCATCTTTAGGCACGGTGTGGACGTCGGCCATCGGAATCTTCGCCTTAGGAATGTGCGCAGGATTCATGTATGTGTTGGGGTTCACGGTGCTTCACGAGAGCGTCACCGATGAGCTGCGGGGGCGCATATTTGCTTCCGTGGCCGCTATTGTTCGGTTCTGTGTTTTGATGGCGTTGGCATTTGGTCCGTTGCTGGTGCCGCCCCTAGATCGATTGTCAAAACTGTTGTTTGGCAACGATAGATCGGTGGGCGGGTTTGACATGTTTGGGGTGCGGCTGGCGCTGTACGTGGCGGCAGCCATCATTGCGATGGCCGGTCTTTTGTCTTTGAAAACGTTGCGTCGAGGGCACGCGGTTGCTGGCGTTGATGAAATCCCGACAGAGGCCAATCTATGAGCAACGGATTTTTTATCGTATTAGAAGGCGGTGAGGCTGCAGGCAAATCTACGCAGGCTCGCATTCTTGGTCGATCGCTTGATGCCGTGATCAGTAGGGAGCCGGGAGGCACCGAACTCGGGGCGCGCATGCGCGAAATTTTGTTGAGTCGCGAGACCGTTGGTTTGGTGTCTCGAGCAGAGGCGCTCTTGATGGCCGCCGACCGAGCGCAACACGTCGAAGAGCTCGTACGGCCTGCCGTGCTCTCTGGCCGTCATGTGATCGCTGATCGCCATTCCGGGTCATTCATCGCCTACCAGGGCTATGGCAGAGGGCTCGATATCGCAGAGGTTACGCACATCACTCAGTGGGCCACTGGCGGGCTCCAACCGGACCTCGTTGTACTCATCGACGTGGATCCTGGCCACGCGGCCACAAGGCGCGCCGAAGCCCACCACGACCGGCTCGATGCTGAAGATGCTGCGTTCCACAACCGAGTGGCGAATGGGTTCCGCGAACTGGCCGCCGCTGACCCCCAACGTTGGGTCGTGGTCGACGGCAACGGCACGGTCAACGAAGTACATCACCGTATTCGTGACGCCGTGCGAGATCGACTGGCCATATGAACGCGCTATTTGTTGGCGTCATCGGCCAGCCCGAAGCCATGATGCGTCTGGAAAATCTGTCCAAGAATCCGCCCCACGCCTACCTGTTTGTGGGGCCGTCAGGTACCGGAAAAATGGCGGCGGCATTGGGTTTCGCCGCCATGTTGCTCTGTGAAAATGGCGGCTGTGGAGAATGCCGCACGTGTCGATTGGCCAGCATTGCGCAGCATCCAGACCTCACGATTATGACCCATGAAGGTGCCACCGTTTTGAAGGGGGAAGCGCAGGCAATCCGCACTGCCGCCTATCGCAGCCCGGTAGAGGGGCGCCGCAAAGTTCTCGTCCTCGACGACTTTCATGAGGCCAGCCCGGAGTCAGTGGCGCTGCTCTTGAAAACAGTTGAAGAGCCGCCGGCTTCGACGTTCTTCGTGTTGTTGTCCAATGACGTCCCGCCCGAATTGGTCACCATCGCCAGTCGGTGTGTGCGCATCGAATTCCGGGTCTTGTCTTCACAGGTCATTGCCGAATTTCTTATCAAGGAGGGATGGCCTGAGCTTGACGCTACCCATGCTGCGCATGGAGCGGATGGCAACCTGCGGCGAGCTCAGTTGCTTGTTACTGACGACGGGTTTGTGGGTCGGCAAAAATTTTGGGCCACGTTGCCCGATCGGTTCGATGGCACAGGCGCAACCGTCGATGCCCTCGTTAATGAGATCGTGGGCTTAGTCGAATCGGCAGGCGCGCCGTTGGCCATACAGCAGAGTATCGAGCTGGCCACACTCGAGGAACGGGTCAAAACCACTGGCGAGCGGGGCAGCGGTCGGGCCGATCTGGTGAAGAAGCATGCTCGCGAATTGCGCCGCCTGCGCCGTGATGAGTTGCGTTTCGGTCTGGGCGAACTGAGTAGGGCGTACCGCGATCGATTGACGGGAAGCCACCCCGATCGGGTTGTTGAGGCCATCGCCCGCATCAATGACATGGCCTCGCACCTTGTGCGCAATCCAAACGAAAATCTGCAACTGCAGGCGTTATTCATAGCGCTCGGAAGCTGAACGCTATGACCAACATCGCCACCGGCCGATGCGAATGCCGCGGGGTGCAATTCCGGGTGGATGGTCCGCTACGGGACGTGTTCAATTGCCATTGCGGACGGTGCCGCCGATTCACAGGGCACCATATGGCGGCATCTCAAGCGTTGACTGCCGATGTGATTTTCGACGCCGACAAGACCTTGAAATGGCATAGCCCCGACCCAACCGTCGAATACGGATTTTGCAGCACCTGTGGATCGTCACTGTTTTGGAGAGCCACCAACGAACCACGATTGGTCAGTATTTGCGCGGGAGTACTTGACGGACCAACCGGGCTACAAACCGTCGAAGCTTGGTGGGTGGCCGAGGCCAGCGACTACCACGAACGGCCCCGTGGCATCACCGAGCACGAATACGAGTGACGGGCCGCATTCCGCCCTCGATCACGGTGAGCAGTCGGCAACGACAACTTGGTTTCGCCCCTGAACCTTGGCCTTATACATCGCCCCATCGGCGTTGCTAATTAACGCATCTGTGGTGTCACCGGCCTCACCCCGCGTGATAGCTACACCAATGCTGGTAGTAAAGGAAAAGTCGAGGCCCTGGATATTGACGGGCCGTTGCACCGTGTTGCACAGTCTTTCGGCGAGCGCTAATGCTTCGAGGGGTGACGATACCCGCTCGCATAACACCACGAACTCGTCGCCGCCCAAGCGGGCCACTGTGTCGCCGGGGCGCACGGCGGCCCGAAGGCGTTCTGCCACCACGGTCAGCAGCCGGTCGCCAGAAGCATGCCCCAACGTGTCGTTGATTGACTTAAATCGGTCGAGATCCAGGAACATCACCACGACGTTGTCGCCGGTGCGTCGGGCACGGTCGATGGCATTGCCAGCGCGGTCGAGGAACAGCGCCCGATTGGGCAGCCCAGTGAGACTGTCGTGCAACGCCAATTGGTTGAGACGGTCGGCAGCACTCGTGCGTTCGATGGCGATGGTGGCCAATCGACAGGCCAGCGTGAGCACTTGCCGTTCTTCTGCCGAAGGGCCGCGAGCGTCGTTGCAATAAGAACCCACAACTGCCAACACGGCTGCTTCATCGGAGCTGCGCACTGGTTCTGCCCACGAACTCTGAGGGGCCAAAAGGTTGGTTTGAGTGTGCGGCGCGTCGTCAATCGACGCTAGATGTTTGATGATGACGGTTTCGCTAGTGCGTGCCGCAGCATTTGGTGCTGACCAAAACGCCGATCGCTGGTTTTGCGTTGGATCTTGATCGAGGTATACCGCACATTCGGTGGCGAGTTGCAAAAGGTTGTCGGCCCCGCACAGGAATACGGCGCTTGTAACGCCGACTGATTGGCCGTCGACCATAGCCACGATGGCGTTGAGAGTTTCTGACAGCGGTCGCGACTCGGCAATGGTTTCCAGTACGCGCAACTGGGCGGCCATCACCCCCTGGGATCGGCGCGCCTGGGTGACGTTGCGAGTTACGATGGCGATGCCCTGTACGGAAGGCTCGTTGAGCAGATTGGTGGCGTGAGCTTCGATGAGCTGCCACGAACCGTGGGCATCTCGAATCTTGAATTCGGTATCGACCGTGCCACCAGGTTGTCTCAAAAGCTCGTCGAGTTGAGCGTTGATCGTTGGACGGTCGTCGGGATGAATCATCTCGAGCCCAGGAGACGTGGCCCAGAAATTCTCGGAGTATCCCAGCACTCGATCGGCCTCGTGACCGGTGGTGTATTTCACATTGCCATTGGCATCTATGACGGTGATGAGATCGGCGGCCTGGCGAAGCAGCGTGAGCCAACGGCTCTCGGTCGACATCTTTGTCATTGCGGCACTATCGAGCACGGGCTGGGGGCCGGTGAGGTCCATAACCCCGCCAGAGTCGCGATCCTTGGAACGCCCCGTTTGCCTGTGGTGGTCGTCAAAAGGACCACTGGAACTCCGCTCCATGGTAACGACTCTAGTAACTGCCTATTACACGGTGCTCAGGGGAGTGGTAGGTAATTTGCCTCATTGAGTTTGCTACCATTCCCCGGCCCGCCCGGGTAGCTCAGTCGGTAGAGCAGCTCACTCGTAATGAGCAGGTCAGGAGTTCGACTCTCCTCTCGGGCTCCATATCTAGCTAGCAGGCGTTGTCGCAAAAGTTGCCGCTAGGACGCCCAGCAAGGCAACCCATTCGCGGGGCACCTCAGGCGTCATAGGCGTTCGAATGCTCGCCATCTCAATGAGATCGCAAGAAGAGCCCGTAAAACTCGGCATACCTTCGGCGTTGCCCGATGAGGTTCCCACGGTGATCACATTGTTGGCGGTGAGCGTGAATTGCACGTCGGGATGGTGGCCATCGACGGCGAATACACCAGAAACGGCGACGCCATTTCCAAGAGCGAGCAACGGCCCTACGGCGACGGCATAGCGCAAACAGGCCACCACTTCGTCGGGTTCCTCACTGACCCTGAGCCCCAACGGAATAGTGATATCGCGTTCATGAATCCAGCTATCCCACAAAGCGTGATGGGCCACAAGGCGCAGCGAAACGTGGCCTGCCGGCGATTCACCGAGCCGATTCCAATCATCGAGGCTGAGGGCGTTGACTGCCGATTCCAGAGCGTTGGTCGACTCCCTCAATTGGTCGAGGACGTCGTGATGGGAAAGCTCTGTCATGCCGGCGACCATGGTGGCTGGAGTGGCCGCAGGGTCGAAGTTGGCGAGCAACTTCGATGGTTTTCCGGCCATGGCGCAGGCGATCGAAAACGTCCAAAATTGATTTACGCCCACGAGATGGGCAGCCACATCTTGCACCGTCCAGTCTGCGCATCGGCTCTGCGTCTGCCACGCGGCGGGAGGCAATTCCGCTAGGAGTTCTAGGAGTCGGCGACGTTGGCGAACGAGGGGGAGTGCAACGTCGTTGGCGGGGCCATCGAATACTGCAAGCTGTGGTCCGTCGTAGCGCGGGTTGATCTTCATATCAGCGAATGTAGCAGCCGTTTTTTGGGGGCTGTGACAGCGTGCAACTGAGCCCAAACGTGCGCCGTAGGATTGGCGGCGTGGATGAAGCTGTGAAACCAAAATGGCGTGGGGTGCTACACACTGGCGCTGCGGTTGCCCTCGTGCCGTTGGCCCTGATTCTGGTTTCCGTGGGGCCATCGGTACGGGCTCGATTGGCGCTATCGGTGTATGTAGTTGGCGTTGGTGCCATGTTCAGTGTGTCGGCTTTGTACCACAGGGGGAAGTGGAGCGATCGGGCGCACAGCCTGTTTCGTCGTGCAGACCACTCCACAATTTTCTTGGCCATCGCCGGTAGCTATACCCCGATTGCCGCCCTCAACACCCACGGTTGGGTGCGGGTCACGTTGTTGATCTTGGCGTGGGGCGGGGCAGCAGTAGGCATCACCATTCAATGGACACCCATCAAGCCACCGCGTTGGCTGTTTACAGCGGTGTATGCCATCGTGGGCTGGTCGGCAATTGTGGGCTTTCCCCAATTACTGCACGGATTGGGCGTTGCCAGTTTCGTGCTGATCGTGAGCGGCGGGGTGGCGTACACCGTGGGGGCTGTATTTTATGGACGCAAAAAACCCGATCCGTCACCCGAAATTTTTGGGTATCACGAGGTCTTTCACGCCTGCACGATCTTGGGCGCGATCTGTCATTACATTGCCATTTTTCTATCCCTCAGATAGCCACACCGACGGCGCTCATGCGCGACGGCGCTCGTGAATTAGTGTTCGCAAATGTTTGATGACGCCACCCGTTTAGGCCAACGACTCGCCTCGAGCGATGTCACCAGTGTGGAGTTGGTGACCGACTATTTGAGCCGAATTGAGCGCCTAAATGCGCCCGTAAATGCCTTCACAATCATCGATAGCGAAGGGGCCATGACGGCGGCGCGCGCTAGCGACGATCGGCGGGCCGCTGGCACGTCATTCGGCCCTCTCGACGGCGTTCCGATGACGATCAAAGACGAGTTCAATACGGTTGGCGTGCAGTCAACATCAGGCTTTGCCGAGTTGCTCGGCAACGTGCCCGACCGAGATTGCACATCCGTCGAACGACTGCGGGGGGCAGGTGCAGTGGTGATGGCCAAGACCACGCTTCCACCCGGTGCCGCCGACATTCAGACCTACTCGCCGGCCTTTGGCACTACCAACAATCCATGGGATATCGGTCGTACGCCGGGCGGCTCCAGTGGCGGCGCCGCGGTCAGCTTGGCCATGAACTTTTGCGGCCTCGAATTGGGCAGCGATATTGGGGGATCGATCCGCACGCCTGCCTCGTGGACGGGCGTGTACGGCCACAAACCCACATGGGGAATTCTGCCTGGCCGCGGTTGGGCTACTGGCGAAGAACCATGGTTCACCGAGGTGGATATCGCCGCCCCTGGCCCGATGGCGCGCAGTGCTCGTGATTTGCGAATGGCCATGACTGTGTTGGCTGGTGCCGGCGAGCTGGATGCCCCCGGCTGGACGCTCAAGTTGCCAGCTTCCACCGCCTCCGATTTGCGGGGCCTGCGGGTGGCGGCCTGGATCGACGAGCCCACCAATCGCAGCGACGCGGCCACTGTCGAGGTACTCACCCGATTGATTTCCGACTTGGAGTCGGCTGGCGCGATAGTTGATACCGAGGCCCGACCACCCACGTCGTATAGCGATCAGATCGAGTTGTATTTGTACATGCTGTTGGCAGCCACCAGTGCTGAGGCACCGTCTGATTCGGCTCTGATTTCCCATGGCGAGTGGCTACACAAAGAAGCGCAACGAGACTTTTTGCGTCGAGAATGGCGCGACTTTTTTACCACTGGCGGATCGTCGGGCAAAGGCATTGACGTGATGATTGCGCCGTGCGTTGTGACCACTGCCATTGCCCACCAACACGCTGGTGGGGTATCGAATAGATCGGTCGTGATCGATGGTGTGACTCGTCCCTACATGGACATGCTGTGGTGGGCTGGGCTCGTGGGCAACGTGCGCCTCCCGTCCACGGCGGTGCCAGCTGGATTGGGGCGCAACGGCTTGCCCGTCGGGGCCCAAATTGTGGGAGCGCCTTACGCCGACAACACCACTATCGCCGTTGCCGAGCTTCTCGACGAGGCCGGGATCACGGCGTTTGTGCCACCACCGATGGCACTCGACTAGCCGGCAGTAGTTAGCTCAATAGCGCGCTGCCGTACCAGTCGTCGACGCTCGACAGCCCGGGCAGCGTGAGAAAAAACCCGCCCCCAAACGTGGTGGTGTAGTCGTGCAATCTTTCGCCGGCCAAGTGTTCTTGGGCACGTAGAAATCCGTCTCGGAAACTTCGCTGGTGGGCCATGAAGATCAATCCTTGGTCGCCCATCCCGTTTGCATAGTTGTATGACCTTCGCACCATGTCCACGCCATCACCGTCCCTTGGATGCAGACGCCCAACATGACTGCCAACGCTCAATTCATTGGCGAAACGGGATCCTGAAATTTTGCGACGACCGATCACCGACTCTTGCCCGCTGAGAGGCGTTCGGTCCCACGCGGTGGTGTTGATTTTGATCAAGCGCACCGCCAAATAGCTACCGCCTGCGGCCCACACTTGATCGCTGGCGTCGACCCATGGGAACGAATTCAGATCGTCGGGCAGAGCCACTGCTGGGTTGCCTTGGCCCTCGGAGAAGCCCATCAGATTTCGGGCCTCCGTTCCCGCGAATCCGCTCATTGACCATCGCAATTCGGCGCTCGCTTGGAGGTCGGCCGCCACCCGACGCAATGTGGCGATGCACGCCGATTCGTTGTCGCCTGACACCTGCACCACCACGTCGCCGTGACACATTTTTGGTTCGAGTTGATCGTGCGGAAATACCGGCATTGGCACAAGTTCGCTCGGTCGTAAAGCGCCGAGCCCGAAGCGTGAATCAAAGAGCGACGCACCCACGCCGACCGCAAAAACTAGCGAACTATCGGCGACGGCCGCTCCGCCAACCAACGTCTCCAACGACGACTGTGATGGTTGCCCGAGTCGATCGATCGGCCGTATGGCCAGGCTGCCAAATGCAATCTGCGCCTGATGTGTTAGGGCCTTCATGACCACTTCCACATTCGCCTGATCGCGTCCAAAAAGATCGAAGGCGGCCACCACGCTGTGCGCTGATCCAGCAGCCCAAACCGATGTCTGATGCCTACCGAATGGCGAAATCACCATCCCACACGACGCCCCGGTGGCGGTATGGCCCAGCCCCACGCTGGCCGCCACAACGCCTGCAGTTCCCGTCAAAAAGGATCGGCGCGTCACCTCCACCCTGCCATCGTTGCATTTCGGGAGTGGTTGCGTCTGCGATGATAAGGAGATGTCAAATGCAACAGGCCCCAATCCCGATGGCAGCTCACCCCAACAGCGTAAGTTCAGCGCTAAGCATGATCTGCACATCGATCCCACAAAGCGCTACACCGCCACCATGGATACCTCGGTCGGCACGATGGTGATCGCTCTCGACGCGGCGAGCGCCCCTGAGACCGTCAACAATTTCGTGACGCTTGCTCGCCACCACTACTACGACGGTCTGGTGTTCCACCGTATTATTCAGGGCTTCATGTGCCAAGGCGGATGCCCAGAAGGTTCAGGCCGCGGTGGACCTGGCTACAAGTTCGACGATGAATTGCCAAAGCCAGGCCGTTATGAAGTCGGCTCATTGGCTATGGCCAACGCCGGACCTAACACCAACGGCTCACAATTCTTCATTGTGTCTGGTCGCTCTGGCGTGGGCCTGCCCCCCGCATATTCGTTGTTCGGCAAGGTTGTCAAAGGCCTCGAAATCGTCGAGGAAATGGAGAAGGTCCCCACCGACCGTTCCGACCGTCCGCTGACGCCTGTGACGATTAACTCGGTGACTATCACCGAAGCCGACTAGCCAAATCCCACGCGGCGTCACAACGTATGCCGCATCAATTTGTGCCGTTTGTCGGGCTCGTGGTGATCATCATTTTGATCCCCGGGCCCGACATGACGCTCACGATTCGTAACGGCCTCTACGGCGGTCGATCGTTGGCGTTTTGGACGGGATTCGGGGCCTGCTTGGGGCTCACATTGTGGGGCGGATTGTCGGCAGCTGGCCTTGCCGCACTGGTAGCGGCGAGTAACACTGCCTATAACGCGGTGAAGTACACCGGCGTGGCATACCTCATTTGGATGGGCGTTAACGCTCTGTGGCACGCACGCAAAGGGTTGCCCGACGACTCGACAGGCGAGAGTGCCGAGTCGTCTTCTGTGAAGGAACGCTTTGGCGGCCCTGCCCGCACCACTCGATCGGCAATTACGCAAGGGTTTCTATCCAACTCCTTGAACCCAAAAATCGCGGTGTTTTTCTTGACGCTCATTCCCCAATTCATCGAAAAAGGTGAGCCGAAAACGCGAGTCACGCTGATCATGTCAGCGGCCTTCGTAGCGCTCTCAATGCTGTTTTACAGAATGCTGTCGATCGGCGTCGCCAAGTTCGCTGCCGTACTTGTGACGGGCCGAGCTCGGTTGTGGATTGAGCGAGTGGCTGGGTGCGCTCTCATCGGCCTCGGCCTCCAAGTGGCCCTCACCGCATGAGCGCCTGGCAACGACTGGAAGCTCGATGAACTGTTGGGCATTTCTTACCTCCTGCTAGTAGATCGTGTGTCAAGATCTGCCCATGGCCGAACAAGCCCGATTCACGGAGCTCACAGAGGAGTTCATGCCCGCGCTGTATTCCGGCGCCATGCGCATGACTCGAAACCGTGCCGATGCGGAAGACCTCGTGCAAGACACGTACCTGAAGGCCTACCGCAGCTTCGGCACATTTGAAGAAGGCACGTTTCTCAAGGCGTGGCTGTTTCGCATTCTCACCAACACCTACATCAACAAATACAACTCGCAAGTGCGCAATCTCACAGAGGAAGCGCTCGACGACCTCGAGGAAATGTACCTGTACCGACACCTCCCCGCCGTGGAAGCCAGCAGGGCGTCAGGGTCTGCTGAAGATCAGCTGTTCGAGTTCTTCACCGACGATGAAGTGAAGGGCGCGTTGGAAGCGCTTCCCGAAACGCAAAGAATTGTGGTACTTCTTTGTGACGTCGAAGGGTTCTCATATGCCGAGATGGCCGATATGCTCGACGTACCCATCGGCACCATCATGAGCCGGCTCCATCGTGGTCGTAAGCAGTTACAAAAGTCGCTGCACGATTTTGCGGTTGGAGAAGGGATCATTCACGAGGCCGTACATGTCTGAACAACCCAATGACAAAAATCCACTCGACGCAGTGCGAAATTGCGATGAGGTATTGGGGCAGTTGTATTACTTCATCGATGGTTACCTCGATGATCGCCGGCGCACGCAAATCACTGGCCATCTCGACAATTGCGGCCATTGCGTAGATGTCTTTGGATTCGAAGCGGAGCTGCGTGCGGTCGTGGCGCGGCATGCCTACGAAGAGGTTCCTCCCGACCTCAAGCAGCGCATCTTTTTAGCGCTTTCAGCTGAGGTCGTCATGAATCTCACCGCCAAAACATCACCTTTTGATCGTCCAAGCCCGTTCTCGGGTTCGGGCGAGCAGCGCTGACGGCCTACGATCTACCAATGCTTTCGATTGGGCTCTTAGCCGCCAAGGTGTGGCACTACTGGATTGGTGTCATTCTCGCCGTGTCAGGCATTGGCGCCATCCTCGGTTTAGTTCGTGGTTACTTGAAAAAGGTCACAGGGCTGAAGTACCCACCGAAGCGTTAACCCTCATGGCTGCCGGCACATCAATGATTGATTGGGAGCTTGCGCGGCGAATTGCTGTTAAGGCTGCTGGCCCAGAACCCACAGCGTCGTGGTATCCCAAGGCCAGTCTGGATTCTGATTTCGCCGAGTTCACCGAATTGGCCGAAACGCTTGTCGAAAATGAGACCGGGCTCCGATCGCTCAACGGCAACGCGGTGGGTCGGGTCACCGATCGAGCTGGGTGGGTAGGCGCCAACGTGACGTCGTTTCAACACATGCTCAAGCCCTTGTTGGCGAAAGTGGAGCCCCAGATGAAGGGTCCATTAGTGGGCGTCACATCGAAAATTGCCGCCTACGAAGTGGGCACCCTTTTAGGTTTCATGGCCAAGCGTGTGCTCGGGCAATACGACGTGCTGATGGCGAGCGATCAGCTGGTCGCGAGCGAGCAATCGGCCGCAGCCAAACCAGAAGGCGACGTCGTCTATTACGTTGGCCCGAATGTGGCAGGCATCGAGCGACGCTTCGGCTTTGAGCCGCGCCAATTTCGATTGTGGCTGGCTATTCACGAGGTCACCCACCGTGCCCAATTCACCGGCGTGTCGTGGATGCGTGAACATTATCTCGGTTTGGTTGAACAGTCGTTAGGTTCTTTCGACGCTGACCCCCAGCGATTTGTCGACGCGTTCAAACACATGGCCACGAGCCGCAAAGAAGGGCGCAGCGCACTGGATGATGGCGGCCTAGCTGCCGTGTTTGCGTCAAAGGAACAGCGTGAAATCCTGGCCAAAATCGGCGGGCTCATGAGCCTGCTCGAAGGACATGGCGATGTAACCATGAGCAGGGCGGGTAAGGACATGATCCCCGGAGCCGAACGATTTAGTCGCATTCTTAGCTACCGCCGGCAGCGAACCACAGGTGCCGCGAAACTCGTGCAAAAGCTGATCGGGCTGGACGCCAAGCTGAAGCAATATGAGCAAGGCGAACGGTTCATTGAAGCCGTCGAATTGGTGGGCGGTCATCGGGTGCTCGACACGGCGTGGCGGGGGCCGGAATGGTTGCCATCGATGATCGAGATTCGTGATCCAAATGTGTGGCTCAATCGAGTTGGCTTGTGCCCGGTACCGGCCTGATCGCTTCGCTAATTGACCGGTGTACGTTTCCGCCGCGAGGTGCACCCGCTCGCTTGGCAGTGAGTGGTGGTGCCGATTCGGTGGCGATGATGTTGCTCGCTATCGAGGCTGGATGCGTCGTTGAAGTACACCATGTAGATCACCACATTCGCCCAGAATCGGGAGCTGACGCACAGTTTGTGTCGGATCTGTGTGGCCGCTTCGGGTTGCCGTTTACATTGCATCATGTGGATGTGCCACTCGGACCAAATCTGGAAGCACGGCTGCGTGAAGCACGCTTTATGGGGCTCCCTGCCGACGTTCTTACTGGCCACACGGCCGACGATCAGGTGGAGACAATTCTGCTCAACCTGATGCGCGGCGCCGGGCTCGATGGGCTGAGTGGCATGCGTGAAATCGGCCATCCGGTTTTGCGGTTGCGACGGAGCGAGACCGAAGCGGTGTGCGCCGAATTTGGTGTGACGCCAATGTTTGATGCTTCGAATACCGATCGGGCATTTCGCCGAAATCAGGTGCGGTTGGATCTGATTCCGCTAATGAATTCGATCGCCCAACGCGATGTAGTGCCCATCATTTCCCGGCAAGCAGCGTCGTTACGGGACGACGCCGATTTTCTCCACGACCTAGGGCGATCGATCGACCCGACCGACGCCAAAGCACTTGTCGATGCCCCCGTGGTGATGGCCCGTAGAGCGCTCCGAGCATGGCTCTCCACCGAGCATCCACCCGACGCGGCGGCAATCGAGAGGGTGTTAGCCGTGGCCCGCGGCGAGGCGATCGGGGCCGATGTTGGGGCAGGGGTGCGGGTTCGCCGCACCAACAACCGGCTCCGAATCGAATCCGACGGCCTATAATTTTGTCGGCAAGGGTTAAAGGTTGGCGAATTTCCTTTAATCAACCAGGCAAAATGCCGATTTAACAACGTGGGAATATCTGAAACAACGTGGCGGCCAAGGCCGATCATCGCGTTTTTGGTACACCTTGTGATCAGCTCCGTCCCGTGGTTTTTCACCTCCGGTTCGATCATTGCCACCGCATTTGTCGTAAGCCGGTCGCCGTACGGACAGAGTCGAAATATATGGTTGACCTGCGTTGTTACGATTGGCCTGGCCAGCTATGTCGGTTCTCGACGGTTCATTCGTCGTTGGTTTGTGATCCCTCATTTGCTCCGCCTGGAAGTTGTTTTTCCGTCGAAAGCGCCATCCCGGTGGGCAATGGCCAAGCCGTCGATTAGCCGCCGATCCATGCGCGATTTGGCGCTCAATATTTGGACGGTGGGCACCGGCCCATCTATCGAGCAAGCTTCGCACCAACTTTTCGCTCTCGATCACGCTCTCACATGGTTGCAGCGCCGTCACCTGAAGCCGGGCCAAAGGCTCCCCGTCGGCCGTCTACAAATCGTGGCCGATGCTGTGGCCGAAGAACTTCGCGTTGGATACGGCGACCGCACACGTATCTGGTGGGCGTTGCTGGCCCGCGACCTGGCCGACCGAGTGTCGGTAATCGTGGCTGATGTTGAGCCCACCGCCCAGGCCCGCCGCCGGTATCCAGCCGAGGAAGTGGGTCGCTGGCTCGCAGCCCCCATGGCCGACTGGCTTGGTTCCTGTTTCACGCTTGTGCACGGCGACGCGCCGCTGGTGTCGGTCGGCACCGTGTTTTTGCGTCGAGCCGCCGAAATTTCCCTAACCGCCGACCCTGCCCGCCGGCTCGACGTGTTGCGTCGAGACCTCCAAGCAGGCGCTCGAATGTTGGGTTCTGGCCACATCGCCACCGCCCTTAATGACCTCGATGACGAGCGTCTGATCGACGTCCTTGACGCTGCCGTGCCGGGCCCAGTTTCGCTTCGAGCGGGAGCGGCCTCCGGCATAGCTGCCGTGTTTGCTGCCGTGCTATTGGCCACTGTGATTCGCATTCCTGGCCCGCCTGAGCAGTTTGGCGCTAAACGAGCAAGTGCTATTTCGGTGTCTGAAGTTGTTGTCACCGATGCGTCGCCGCCATGGTCGATGTCGAGGTCGGCGTCGTTGCCTAGTCGTTGGATTTCATAATCGTCGGCGCGGTAGCCGTTTGGAAATAGGTTGGTAACCTCTCCTTGATGAAACGCCCAGATACTTCCCGCCTTGTCCGCAACCCGGTTGTATATGTGGCGGTGGTTGCGGTTCTGGTGCTGGCCTTTGGGCCGTTCTTTCGCAGCGACTCCACCTCCACGGCGGTCACGCTCGACAAGTACACGATGTTGCTGAACGACAGCAAGATTGCGTCGGTGACCATCCATGATGTGTCGCACCACCTGGATGGCAAGCTGCTCGATGGCACCAAATTCTCGCTCGATTACCCATCGGCATATACCGAAAAGTTGACCACCGATCTGGCCAGCCGCACCGTCGTTGTCAAAACGGATCACGAGACAACCTCGTTTTGGTCGGACCTGCTGATCAACTTCTTGCCTACCATTTTGCTTGTCGGCATGTTCGTGTTTTTTATGCGATCGGTGCAGGGCGGAGCAGGTGGCAAGGGCGTTATGCAGTTCGGCAAAGCGCGAGCACGGCAGGTGTCCAAGGATGCCCCCAAGATCACATTCGATGATGTGGCCGGGTGCGCCGAAGCTGTCGAGGAGCTCCACGAGATCAAAGAATTTCTGCAACACCCAGCCAAATTTCAGGCCATTGGCGCCAAAATTCCTAAGGGCGTGTTGCTGTACGGGCCACCAGGTACCGGCAAGACGTTGCTCGCTCGGGCGGTGGCTGGAGAGGCCGGCGTGCCGTTTTTCACCATATCGGGATCCGACTTCGTGGAGATGTTCGTCGGCGTTGGTGCGTCACGAGTGCGTGACCTTTTCGAACAGGCCAAGGCCGCCGCTCCTGCCATCATTTTTGTCGACGAAATCGACGCCGTCGGACGTCATCGTGGATCGGGCATGGGCGGTGGTCACGACGAACGCGAACAGACCCTCAACCAGCTCTTAGTGGAGATGGATGGCTTCGATGCTCGCACCAGTGTGATCCTGATCGCGGCTACCAACCGGCCCGATATTTTGGATCCTGCGTTGTTGCGTCCTGGCCGATTCGACCGTCAAATTGTGGTCGATCAGCCAGACCTCGAAGGCCGCAAAGCCATCTTGAAGGTGCACGCCAAAGGCAAGCCTATGGCTGCCGATGTAGACCTCGATCTCATGGCCAAACGAACGCCAGGTTTCACCGGTGCTGATCTTGCCAACATGCTCAATGAAGGCGCGCTGCTGGCCGCTCGCCACAATGCGTTGGTGATTTCGCAAGCCAATTTGTCGTCGGCTGTGGAGCGGGTCATTGCTGGCCCTGAACGCAAGGGCAGAGTGATGAGCGATCGGGAACGCCGCATCACGGCGTTTCATGAATCGGGTCATGCCATCGTGGGCCACGTGCTTCCCAACTGCGATCCCATTCACAAGGTGTCGATCGTGGCCAGAGGCCGTGCGTTGGGATGGACCCTCAGCTTGCCGGAACGCGATAAGTATTCTCAATCACGTGGCGAGTTGCGGGACGAATTGGCCATGCTTCTGGGTGGGCGTACCGCAGAAGAGCTCATTTTCGGAGACCCCACTACTGGCGCTCAAAATGACATTGAGCGAGCCACCAAGATTGCCAGGGCCATGGTCACCGAATTTGGCATGAGCGAACACCTCGGCCCCCAGCAATTCGGCAGCCGATCCGGCGATATGTTTTTGGGCCGCGATATGGGGCATGCCCCCAACTATTCCGATTCGATTGCGGCTCAGATCGACGATGAAGTGCGGGCGTTGCTCGACTTCGCTCACAATGAAGCGCGCGAGATTCTCACCATTCATCGGGCCACTCTGGATCGTATGGCCGATGCCTTGCTGGAGCGGGAGACCCTCGATGAGCATGACCTCAAGGAAATTTTCGCCGGCCTGCCGGTGTGGTCAAGCGCTACGTCGACCAGCGATCCTGAAACCAGCGGCGCGTTGACGCAATAGGCGAGTCGCTGGCGATCTAGCCCATTGTTGACGCCCGTGGGTGACAATTGCGTGACAATTCGGCCGGAACCCTTGATTTTGGGCAGTCGAGCAAAACCGTCGGCTTACAATACTGCCTCGTGTTAGCGCAGGATTTGGTGTAATGGCAGCAAAAGGCAAATGGGCTCAAGGCATCGCTCCTCGCGATTTTGGCTGGTTCATCAAAGGAAAATTGGCGATCTGTGAGCGGCCCGGAGGGTACGGCGCAAGCCACCGTCGGGTTCGACGCCAAGAAGAAATCATTTGGATTCGCGAACAGGGCTTTACCTCAGTTATTTCGCTCATCCCCACCCCGCACAACCTCCACAACTACGACGAGCTGGGCGTCAATTGGCTGCATCGTCCGCTGGGCTTGTTGACCGAGCCAGAAGAGTTCATGTGCCAGTTCTATCCCGAGCTGCGCAGCCTGTTGGCCGGCGGCGGCAAGTACCTCATGCACGGCGAAGAAATATCCGACCGTATGGCAGGCATGTTGGGCGGATACCTGCGGTGGACGGGCATGGTTCCCCAAACCCCGCAAGTGATTTCGCTCGTAGAACGCATCATGGGCAAGCAGATGGACTCCGTGGGCCGCGGCTGGGTGGAAGCGTCAAGCAACATTCCGCAGCTGTCCTCCCTGCGCACCAAAGCTGTTGCTAGCTAACGGCTGCGCTCGTGGCTGATACCGATCTCATACTGCTGCGCAACTTGCGCGTGGTGGGCACCCATGGCGTGCTCGAAGAAGAAAAAGCGCGCGCACAGCCCTTTGAGGTCGACGTGGAAATGCGCGTCGACCTCGGTGCTGCTGGCCTGTCCGACGATCTTGAGCACACTGTTCACTATGGTGAGGTGATGGGCGTGGTGCACACCGTCGTCACCACTGAATCGCATCAGCTCCTCGAAAAAGTGGCGCACCGAGTGGCCGTTGACATTTTGGGAAAATTCCCGCGAGTCATCGAAGTGACAGTTGAGGTGCGCAAACTCCGTCCTCCGGTGCCGTACGACATTGCCTATTCGGCGATCCGCGTCACTCGACGACGGAATATGTAAATCCAGTCGATAGCTTCTGCGGGTGCAAAGGCGAGCAATTCTGGCACTCGGTAGCAATCTGGGTGACCGTATAACTTTTCTTCGGAATGCAGTGGCAGCCGTTCCCGATCTCGTTGCCGTTTCGCCGGTCTACGAAACCGATCCCATTGGTGGGCCCGACGCGCAGGGGCCGTATCTCAATATGGCTGTCGAGCTGCACACATCGATGGGTCCGTGGGATTTGCTCGAGGTGTGTCGTTCCCTCGAACGAACGGCAGGTCGCAAACGCATCGTGCATTGGGGCCCTCGAACGCTCGACTGCGACGTGGTGTGGATCGACGGGATCGCCATGATCGAGCAGGATCTCGTGGTGCCTCACCCTCGCTATCGGGAGCGCAATTTCGTGCTTGCTCCCTTGTGGCATTTGGCTCCCGACTTGGTGCCTGACGAATTTGACGTGTCGGCGGCTACCGGTGTGTACCTCCTTGGCGACTTGGAAAAGTTGTAACCCATGCGGGTTGTCCACACAATCAAGGAATTGCGACAAATAATTTCGCGCCGCGCTGGCGATATTGGATTCGTTCCCACCATGGGCGCCTTGCATGCGGGCCACACCAGCCTGATGGCTCGGGCTCGACGCGAATGCGATTTGGTGGTGGCCTCGATATTTGTCAACCCGTTGCAGTTCGGCGCCAACGAAGATCTCGCTCGCTACCCCCGCCCATTCGACGCCGATGCATCTAAGGCGTTTGATGCGGGAGTCGATGTGCTGTTCGCTCCTGACGCTCTAGAGATGTATCCGCAGCCCATACAAACGTCTGTCACCGTTGGTGCAATGGGCACAATTCTGGAGGGTGCGTCACGGCCAGGGCATTTCGACGGGATGGCCACCGTCGTCGCAAAATTGTTGTCAATCGTGGGACCATGTCGCGCCTATTTTGGAGAGAAAGACTTCCAACAATTGGCTCTGATCAACCGCCTGGTAGATGATCTCGATATGCCCGTCGATGTGGTTGGTTGCGCCATTGTGCGCGATACCGATGGGCTTGCTCTGTCGAGTCGCAATGTGTTCCTCTCTGTTCGAGAAAGAACCGCTGCGCTCTCCCTGTCGCGTGCACTTGCCGCAGGTTCTCGTGCGTCGAATGCAATGGGAAGTGGCCCGTCAAAGGTTGAGGAAGCTATGGCTGCAGTGTTGGCTGCTGAGCCGCTCGTTCGCGTCGATTACGCAGTTGTGGTGGATGCGCTCACGTTGGCTAGTGCCTCTGGAGATGTGTGGCCGAGTAGGCCGCGGGCTGTCATCGCCGCCCAAATCGGCACGGTACGTCTGATCGATAATGCGGCTGTCGGCTGATTGGCACTGCCACTTTTTGACGATCGCGGCGATGTAGCGTTGCGGCATGAGTTCTCCGGCGGCATGGCACAACGATCCTTATAAGCGACACCAACTCCGATACTGGGATGGTGAGCATTGGACTGGTCATGTGAGCGACGACGGTGTGCAATCGACCGACGATCCCAAGTCTATTCCGACCCCGGTCGGAGGCTGGCCCACTTCCGCCGCCGCCATCCCCACTACCAACGATTCGGCTGCGAAAATTCAGAGCCAAGTCAACGTAACTGCAGGCGTTCAGCCCACCGCAGCCGGCGGGGGCACGCTGTTCACGGAGTCGATTTTGGTGGTCAACCAGAAGAAGAAGCTCATCGAAATCGTCAACGAATATGCGGTGTATGACCAAAGCGGAAAGCAGATCGGGGCCATTCGCGAAGTCGGGCAGAATATGGCAAAAAAGGCGTTGCGACTGCTGACCAGCGTTGACCAGTTCATGACTCACCGTCTTGAGATTGTGGACATGACGGGGGCCGTGCAATTGGCCGTCACCCGGCCCGCCAAGATCATGAAGTCGACGGTGATTGTGAATGATCCCGCTGGCGTGGAAATTGGTCGCATCGTGCAAGACAACGTGTTCGGCAAAATCCGATTCTCGTTGCAAGCAGGTGGGCACACCTATGGTTCGATCAACGCCGAAAACTGGCGGGCGTGGAATTTCAATATTCAAGATTCGGCCGGCCAAGAAATCGCCAGAATCACCAAGACGTGGGAGGGCGTGTTGACCACCATGTTCACCACTGCCGACAACTACGTGTTGCAGATTCACCGGGCTCTTGAGGAACCACTGCGTAGTTTGGTAGTTGCTTCCGCACTCACCGTAGATACGGCGTTGAAACAAGACTCCAGAGGTTTTGGCTGAGCAACGTAACCTTGGCGGGTGCTTCTCGCAATCGACGTTGGAAATACCCACATTGTTATTGGCCTGTATGAATCGGCGGCTTCTAGCGAGCTGATAGATCACTGGCGTATCTCCACAAATGCCGACCGCACATCCGATGAGCATGCATTGATGGTGCAAGACTTTTTGGCGTTCCACGGTTCCACGATGCGGTCGGCAATCACGGGGATTGTGGTGTCGTCGGTGGTGCCCAGAGTCACAATGTCGTTGCGCGAAATGACGCGAAAGTATTTTGGTTTTGAAGCCGTCGTGGTGGGGCCTGGGGTGAAGACAGGAATGCCGATACACACCGACAATCCCAAAGAAGTGGGCGCCGATCGCATCGTGAACTCGGTGGCTGCATTTACGCGTTGGGGCGGCCCCGCCGTTGTCATCGATTTTGGTACGGCGACCACTTTTGATGCCGTGAGCGCCAAGGGCGAGTACCTCGGTGGCGCCATTGCGCCGGGGATTGAGATCAGCCTCGAAGCCCTTATAAGCAGGGCGGCTGCGTTGCGTCGAGTGGAGCTTGTGGAGCCTCGTAACGTGATTGGTAAAAACACCGTGGAAAGTATTCAGAGCGGCGTAATCTTTGGGTATGCCGGGTTGGTAGACGGCTTGTGTCGACGTATGGAACGTGAGCTCGGCGATTGCGTGGTGGTCGCCACCGGCGGTCTATCGAGTTTGATCGCCCCCTATTGCGACTCCATCCACCACATTGAACCATGGCTGACTCTTGACGGTTTGCGCCTTATTTTTGAACGGAATTGTGACTGATGACATCGAGCCCGGGAATTCCCTACACCTACGATCGCACGCATTCAACTGCCGCGATTCGGGCGACTTACGAAGGTCTTGAGCCTGCCACCGAAACCGGCGACGTAGTTCGCATCGCTGGCCGCCTGATGCTGCGGCGGGTGCAAGGCAAGTTGGCATTTGGATCTCTTGCCGACTCCAGCGGGCGTATCCAACTCTTCGCCAACGCCGCGCTGACGCCGGAATTCGACGACTTTTGTAGCTTGCAATTGGGCGACTGGATCGGCGTCAACGGGGTAGTGATGACCACTCGAAAGGGTGAGTTGTCAGTGCGCGTGGACGGTTGGGTTGTGTTGGCTCGAGCAGAACGATCCTTCCCCGATAAGTGGCATGGATTGAGCGATCCCGACACTCGTTATCGGCAGCGGTATGTGGATTTGTGGGTCACCGACGAAAGCCGGGCCACCTTCCAAGCCCGCAGTAAAATTATGAGCCTTACTCGACGATGGCTGGAGGACGAGCGCGGCTACATGGAAGTGGAAACGCCGATTTTCCATCCCATTCCCGGCGGCGCAATTGCCCGTCCATTTATCACCCATCACAATGCTCTCGACAACGATATGTACTTGCGCATAGCGCCGGAGCTCTATTTGAAGCGCCTCATAGCTGGTGGATTCGAACGGGTATTTGAGATCGCCAGAGTCTTCCGTAACGAGGGATTGTCGACACGCCACAATCCTGAATTCACCATGCTTGAGCTGTATCAGGCATATGCCGACTACCACGACATCATGAAGCTCACGGAAGACCTCGTGGAATATCTCGCCATGCAAATTTGTGGCACCACGCAACTGACATACAACGATCGACCGCTGAATTTGAGTGCGCCGTGGCGTCGGGCCACGATGACAGATCTCATCAAGGAATTCGCCGGCGTCGACGTGAACATCGACACCTCGCTCGAAGAAATGCGCGCCCACTGTGACAATTTCGGCGTGCCGTACAAGCCGTCACATGGCGTCGGAAAACTCATCATGGAGCTGTACGAAAAGACGGGCGAACACAATCTGTGGGACCCAGTCTTCGTGATCGATTATCCCGTGGAAGTATCGCCGCTATCGCGGGAGCATCGGGGAGATCCGCGGCTCACGGAACGGTTCGAAGGCATCATCGCTGGGCGCGAATTATGCAACGCATTTAGTGAACTCGTCGACCCTGTCGAACAACGTAAGCGGTTCGAAGCTCAGGCCGCCGAGAGTGCAGCGGGTGACGATGAAGCAATGGTGGTCGACGAAGACTATTTGCGGTGTCAGGAATACGGCATGCCACCAACTGGTGGACTCGGAATCGGAATGGATCGACTGGTGATGTTGTTGACCAACTGCACCACCATTCGTGACGTGGTGCTCTTTCCGACCTTGCGTCCGGAGCAGATGTAGCGAAGCCCGGCCTAAACGCCGGGCGGCAGATTGTTGCCGACGCCTTCGAAGAAGAAAAACAACACAAACAGGAACGGCACCAGCGCTACGGCGTACGTCAGCCATTTGCGGGATGTGCGCATCTTGCGGCCCACGAACCATGCCAAGAACCAGATGGCGGCGCACAGCAACGCCCACAGCGTGTGTGAGCCAACGAAGATGGCCTTGACGACGCTCTTGTTCTCGATGTTGGTGCTTGTGCCTTCAAACGAGATTGGTTGAGCGACAGCAGCCGTGCCGGGGGCGGCCGTTCCAGGGGTGGCGCTTGGAGTGGTGGTGCCTATGGTCTGGGCGGTGCCTTCATTGCCAAGGGCGTCATTGCCGTTATTGGTGGTTGGCAGCGCTTGGTTCTGAATTGACGTTGCAGGGATTGGTGTTACGGGCTTGTCTTGCAATTTGGCCATGATGATCAGGCGGGTCGCTGCCGAGTATTTCGGGTTGCACGTCGTGAGGGTCAATCGGGCCTCAGTGGGCGTGTTGTCGAGCACGCTCACATCGCTAGGATCGACAACTTTTTGACCGTCCACGATGTAGGTGAAGGTGCCTTGCAACGTGGTGATCTTTATCTCGTCTCCGTTGGCCAATTCGTCCAAGCGGTTAAACGGCGCTCCATAGGTTGTGCGGTGGCCAGCGATGCCCGAATTGCCGATTTGGCCCGGAAAAACAGTGTTGGCATAGTGGCCGGGCGCCCGTTTGAGATCGTCCACGCTGACGCCCTGCACGATGTATTTGTCGACTCCAATTTTCGGGATCACGATGTGTGCAATGGCCGCACCTGTCTTAGGGGGAGCCGATGGATCGGCGCTTCCGGAGGCAGCGGTCTCGGGAGCGGTGGTCGTGGCTTGGGCGGTTGCCGTGGTCGATGAACCGCTGCCCGCCGCAGTGGTTGACGCGTTCGGCGAAGTGGTGGGAACGGTCGGGGATGGTTCAGTGGGAACGGTCTTTTCAATGACCGCAAATTCCGTTTTGAGTTGGTCTTGTGATGCGGCTTCGCGAATGCCAGTGCCCCACAGTTGGTATACCACGAAAAGCAGGATCAAGACGCCTGCGGTGATCAGCGAACGGCCGATTCCACCGATGATTCGACTTGTCATTGACAACGGCCGAAACACACGCCGCGCAGCTCGATGGTCAGGAAGGAAAGCTTCGGAATCTGCAGTCACCAATGGGTCGGTCTGTGTGCTTTCATTTTCAGCTTTGTCGTCCATCGGTGTCTCTTTCATAGCCTGGAATATGACCCGGTCCAGCGGGCCGTAGGGCCTTCGCGCCACAGTGTGGACCCTATCGGCAATGGCACCACGGTATTGAGCAATTTGAGTGCAATGGGGCTATTGCTTGCCCGCCATCCACGATTGATTTGCGGCCAAAATTCTTGCCGCTGCGTGCCGATTTTTGGCCCCGATTTTTTTGAACAAGCGAGTCTGCGTGTTCTCAACCGTCTTGGTCGTTATGTTCATAAGTTCGGCGGTTTCGCGTATGGAGTGACCTTTGCCGATCGAGATAAGGAGTTGACGTTCGCGTGCGCTCAGTACAAGTTGTGGCGCGTCGATTTTCGAAATCGAGCGCGTAGCGTCCAGAAAGGCACGCGTCGTTAGAGGATCAAAGAGTGAACCCCCTGCGGCCACCGTCTCAATAGTCCGGATGACCTCTGCTTGATGAGTGTCGACAGTGATCAACCCGTCGGCCCCTTGGGCGATGAACTCAAGCGATTCATGCAATCGCGACGTGGTCGCCATCGCCACCACAAAGGGCACGCCAAGGTGGCGCACAGCGATCCAATCACCGGATCGGGGTTCGATCAAAATTGCGATAACTGGTGGCCCGGTGCTGGCTTCGTCTCCCACCGGGAAACCGGCGTTGTGCAGTGTCGACGAAATAAGATCGCTAAGCAATCCGTCGCGACCATAGATACGAATTCGGGTTGCTGCCCGCCTCACTAGTGGTCGTCAATCCAGCCCTGTAAACGGCTCTTATTGATGGCTTGCAACAACGATTGCACGTCGAGCCTTTTAAAGATTTTGCTTTTGTACGAGTCGATAGTCTTCTTACTTAGGCTCATTCGAGTTGCTACTTGCTCGCTCGTCAACCCTGATGCCAGTTCGTTGAGCACGAAAATTTCGCGAGCTGTTAGCGGGCACGGGTCGCTCGCCCGTGCGTAGACCACTGTGGCGATCTGACGGATGGCTCCCGGTGATTTCAACCGGTGCATGATGTCGGCAAGGCGCGTCTCGTCGTGAGGATGATCCAGGTAGCGGGGGATCTCGATCACCGCTGCGTTTGGGGCCCACGTTTCCACGGTGCGATTGGCGTCGCGCCGGTATCCAGCGTGCGATGGCACCGCCAAAACCACCACGGTGGGTTGGTGGGTAATGAGTGCGGCCATGAGCGTGGCCTGGGAATCCGATGTGTGAATAGCGTTCACTCCCGACGCCCGGACAACTTCCACCAGCGCTTCGCGAACAAGGTTGCGTGGATGGTGAATGAGCACAATTTCTTGGTGCGCTTCGCCCGCTGTCATGTGGTCAAGGGTACCCGCCGGTACGGTCGGTGCGGGTTCAACTTCACTGAATTAGTGGCGTGAACTCTTGCCCACAAGAGGCAACTTGACGACTGCGTCAATTCCGCCGGTGGGGGCTTCTTCGAGTGTCACTTCGCCGCCAGAGGTTCGGGCCAGTTTGCGCACGATGGCTAGCCCCAGACCGCTGCCGCCCAGCTCGCCTGGTTTGTTGGTGGCCCGCCAAAAACGGTCGAATGCTCTGGACCGTTCGGCGGGCGTCATGCCGGGGCCTTCGTCGATGATGTGGACAGCGCACCACTCGCTCGAAATCACTTCCGTCGACAGGATCACGGTTTGGCCCGGGTGCATGACTTCGAGGGCGTTGGCCAACAAGTTGTCGATGATTTGCGTGAGATGGTCCACTGGTATGGCGGCCACCGCTTCAGGCCCTGATACAACAAGTTCGACGCCCCGCTCGGCCACCAATGCCGACCATGATGCTTGGCGTTCCAGAAGGTGCGGCTTGAGATCGGTAGGGCCTTCGACCTTGGCGGGGCCGGTGCGATCGGCGCGTGCCAACGCCAACAAACCGTCCACCAAACGCGACAGGCGAGCCACCTCTTCGAGGGCACCTTCGAGGTCATCCAGAGCGCTCTCATTGAGGTCGTATTCCATAGTCTCCAGACGAAGGCGCAGTGCCGTAAGCGGGGTGCGCAACTGGTGTGATGCATCAGCCACGAAGGCTTCCTGAGCCGACACTAAATCTTGCAATCGGCCGGCGGTGTCGTTGAAGGCACCGGCCAACAACCGCACTTCTAGTGGTCCGCTCCCTGAGGGCGCTCTGGCCGCCAAATTGCCGTCGCCGATGGCAAGGGCTGCGGTCTTTACGTTCGACAACGGCTTGGTGACGGAGCGGGCCAGGATCACACCCACTATGGCAGCCACGATGAGCGAAATGAGGGCCACCAAACCAAGCGTGATCCAGTTACGGATGATGCTGCGATTCGACGACACCGGAGGGTACGTAATGCGCACGGCGCCGTAGCGAAAGGCACCTGAGACTACGGGCACGGCCACGAATACCAGCACGGCGTTGAGGGTTACAGAACCTCGCGACCCGACCCGAGTTTTTCCGAGAAGCGCGTCTCGAACTTCTGGCCGGTTGGCGAACGATTGGCCGATCTTTTCGGCGGGGTCGCCATCGACGACGGAGATCCCGAGTTGGTCGACAATGGTCATTCGACCGCCTTGTTTGTCGAAGTATTCGGTAGCAACCTTTTGAAGGTCGCGTTGAGCCTGAGGATCGACAGGTGAAACCTTGAGCATCTCGCTGGATTGGGCGGCAATGAACCATGCGTCGCGCTCTACGAGACCCAGAACTTTGTCGTTGTTGTTGTGGGCGAAGTTGATCCCCAAGGGCACCACAAGCACCATCAAAACGAAAATGGTCAGCGTGAGGTAGCTCAACAAAATTCGTCGAGTCATGCTTTACCGCTTGTCATGTATTAGCCGCCTGAGTGTGTGGCCGGAGTTTCTTAAATCACTCTTCTGGTCGCATGCGAAAGCCAATACCACGCACGGTTTCGATGATGCCGGGATCGTCGAGCTTTTTGCGAATGGACGCAATGTGCACGTCGAGGGTTTTGCTTGGCCCGTACCAATGGGCATCCCACACCGATTCCAAAATTTGTTGACGGCTCGAAACAGCGCCCGGATCTTGAGCGAGGAGAGCCAGCAGATCGAATTCTTTTGGCGTGAGGGAAATCTCTTCACCGCGCATGGTAACTCGGCGCGTTCGCATGTCGATGGAAAGCTCGCCGCTGTCCATTGTCGACTTTACGGCTGCGGCGGCCGGTGCCGCTGTGATTGGCGCGCTGGTGCGTCGCTGCACTGCTCGAATCCGGGCGATCAGTTCGCGCAGGCCGAATGGCTTCACGAGGTAGTCGTCGGCGCCAAGCTCGAGGCCAACAACTCGGTTCACTTCTTCGCCACGAGCAGACAGGATGATGATCGGTACATCGCTGGTGGTGCGCATGCGGCGACAGACTTCATAGCCATCGATATCGGGGAGGCCCAGATCGAGCAAAACAACGTCTGGTCGGGGGGCGGCAAGACCTGCGAGTCCGTTGCTGGCACGTTCTACGGTGAAGCCGTCGCGCTGCAATCCTTTGACCAGTGCTTCAGCAATAGCGTCGTCGTCCTCGATGAGCAAAACATTCATACACCTATGCTCGCGGGTTTGTTGGGGCATTACTGGGCATGTTTGGCCTTTTTCTGTATTACTTTGGCCATTTCTTTACCTACTTCGGCCGAAATGCTGGCCACACGCACTTTAACGTTGTGGTTGTCTACCCTTGACCGCCGCGGGGTAGCGCTATGCAGGAGCAAATCGTATGGAAGTTCTACCTAAAATGGTGCGTCAAAAGCGCCGCAAAATTATTGCCTTTAGCGCCGCAGTGTTGGCCACGTGTGCCTCGGCCGGCGCCGCTGTAGGTGCCAACGTAGGCCTATTGCGTCTTGGCTCGGTGGAGCGGGTTGGCCACTTGGCTGATTCCTCGGCAGCGGTTGTTGGCTTTCCGACTGCCAAGACGGGTATTACAAACCCACCCTACGCCGCGTCTGTTTCGCCGATCACTGTGATTGAGACGGTCGTAACGGTGCAGCCGTCCGCCGCCACGTCGTCCCTGGCCCCGCTGGTGCCGTTCGTGCCTGCGGTTACAAATACTTTGCGACCTCGGTCCACTCAGTCGGCAACGTCGACGACCGCCGCACAACCTGTGCCCAAAGCGCCAGCATCGGTGAGCCCGACTCCTGAGGCGTCGGTCGTCACCACCACCGAGCCTCATTCGGGCGACACGCCTAAGTGCCCCTCTGGTCAGAGGTTTGATCACGGCAAATGCACACCGGTCGAAGCCGATGACTGATACACGATCGCCCAATTTTCGGGGTCGTCGCAAACGGCGTCATACGGCAGCAGTCGCCCGTGTGATTGCCGGAGGCGGTAGTGCCACGCTGATGTTGAGCATCGTCTCGTTCATGGCTGCGAGCGCGAAAGCCACGCCGCTGAAAACCCCGGTGGCATCTGGCAGTAGTGCCGTTGGTGCGGCCGCCTCGCCGAGCGGGCCCCACGTCGTGATTATTCGCCAGCGATATGTGGTAGCTGGCGCTCCTGCTCTGGACGCATCAACCACGGTGCCTGGCGCTCCGCTGGCTGTGCCCGGTTATGCCGCTCCGGCTGTCACGGCCGCACCGACGCCAGGCACCACTCCGCCCGCTGGCCAAGCACCAATTCCCGTCGTAGGTACCACCCAGCCGACTGCCATACAACCGCCAGCTGCTCAACCGGGCATTACCCAGCCTGCCCCGGCCCCTACCGTGCCGACCACTGGCAATACCGGAGGAAGTGCACCCCAACCGTGATTGCTGAACTCAATACCCATGTGTGGTGGTACGTCGCTCGCGCCAGTGGCATCGTTACTTGGATTTTGTGCGGTGCCGCCATTATTTGGGGCTTGGCCCTTTCCACGCGTGCTCTAGGGAAGAACCCCACTCCGGCCTGGCTTCTCGATCTTCACCGCTGGCTAGGCGTGCTGTCAGTGGTATTTGTGTCGATCCATATGTTCGGCATGGTGGCCGACGGGTGGATAAAGCCGGCTTATTCCCATTTCGGCTGGCGTGAGTTGTTCTTGTTGTGGCCCCAGCCTAAAAACAGGTGGTTCCGTGCGACAGCCGTGGCGTGGGGTGTGGTGGCGTTCTACATGTTGGTGGCCGTTCAAATCACGTCGTGGTTGCGGACCAAGATGCCCAAGCGTTTGTGGCACACGATTCACTTGTTGAGTTTCCCGCTTTTCATCGCCTCGACCGTTCACGGTTGGCAAAATGGGAATGATGTAAAAAATCGGGCGTTGTTGTGGACGGCAATATTTGTGTTCATGATGGTGTTCGGGTTTGCGTTCATGCGAGTAATCACGCTCCGCAACGCTGAAGGAGCGGATCGCAGCGCAGCTTTGGCGGCGTTGAAGGCTGCTCGTGCGTCGGGCGGTGCTGCCGGCGCCGCCTCGGCGACCACTACACCGGAGAGTAGCGAAGGCACAACTCCTCGCGTTCGGACACCTCGGCCTGACAAGATTGATACCCCTGTCAGTTAGTCTTTGTTAACGCAAAGCGTTGTGGCATCACGGTATGTGATGATTGCCCCCAACAAAAGGTAGGGAGTTTTACCTATCTTTCCCCGATGTGAACTCTTTCGTTACTATGAGTCACGATCCAGGTAGTTCGAATTGGGCTACCTTCACTCGAGACATAGCGGGAAGACGGGATACAAATGGGAATCCAATTGGCAGCACGGCGGGCGACACCAGCGGGTGGTAGTTCTAAGGCAAGAGTCAAGGGCCTCGCGGCTCTGGCCGTAGGGGGCTTGATTACCTCGATGCTGGCCATTGCGCCCAGCGCAGCAAGCGCCGCAGCTCCGGCAAAGGTCACTGCGCCCAAGGCGTTGACTTACTCAACGGTCACGCTGAGCGTGGTGACTGCGATCGACTCGTCGCCCAGCTCTGCGCATCAGGTGGCTGCAGGCGATCCCATTACGGACTACAAGTGGGTCATCAATGAAGACAACGTGGGCGACCCGTTGCAATCAGCAGATAACTGCCACCCGAAGCTACCCGGGGAAGCTGGCTACGCCGCCTCGCGTGCAAGTTTCCCGACGTTGTGCAACTGGCCGTCGATCAAGTCGTACCAGGGTTATTCACCCATCGTGGCCGCCGGTGACAACACCGAGCTCAACCTCGCCACTGCGCTTGCGGGCCTGCCGGCAGGCACTGCCGCCAACCCCAAGAAGTACTTGATCTCGGTGACGGCGCCCGATTACAAAATCGACGGCACCCACTTCACACTCCCGATGGAGCCGCCGGCGGCAGGTGAGGCATCTGTAGTCGTGAAGATGAACCCCACAGCGCTGCCCACCACCACCGTGCGCATCCGAGTATTCAACGACAACCGTTCACTCAACAGCCAATGGGATGGCATTTCCGAGAGCTTCGTGCCAGCGCAAGGCAACCGCCCGGCTCAAAACAATATGTCGGGCTTTGAGGGCCACATCAGTGACATTCTTGGCGTAGTCACAAACGACGTGTACAACAACCCGTTGTGCACCACCTATCAAGTGAGCGCAGGCGCGATCGTCCTTGACGCTGATGGTGTGCCGGTAGTCGACCAAATTGGCGGTAAGTGCGCCAGCGACCGCTTCGGCAACATCGTTATTCCCAACCTTGGTCCCAACCGCTACGCAACAACCGTAATTCCCCCCGATGAAGGCCCTAATGCCGGTGAGTGGATTCAAACCACAACCCTTGAAGGCAGCCATGACTGGGACAGCTGGAACATCGAAGGTCAAACCGGTTTCGACACTGAGCGTATCGTGGGCAACGAAGCCACTCCATTTATTGACTATGGATTTGTGCGTCGCCAAAACATCCTTGCGGCAGGCACCGGATCTATCACTGGTTACATTGCGCAGGCCAAGGTATATGTGCCTCAGGTCGGAGGCCAGATCAATAACGGCTCCATCTTCGGCGGTGGCGCAGGTACCAAGATCGCTGGCCCAATCACTGACGCTTGGGTTGGACTGAGCGACATCAATGATTCTGACCTAACGAAAGTAGTCCAGAAGGCCGATAAGAATGGCCACTTCACCATTTCCAACGTGCCAGACGGCACGTACACGCTGACCTATTGGGACGAGACTCAGGATTACATCTTGGATCTTGTGCAAGTGACTGTGCTTAATCATCAAACACTCGACGTTGGAACCCTGCCTCTGTCGGCGTGGTACACCCAAATCGAAGGCCACATTTTCATCGATACCAACGGCAACGGTCGCCGTGACCCAGGCGAGACTGGCGTGCCCGACTTTGGCATCGTTGTAAAGCAACGCCAGAACTCCGTTCAGGATCAAGGCTCGGCGAAGACGAAGACGACGGTGGATGGTTCGTACCAGCTCAAGCAGCTGTATCCGTTGACTGCATGGCTCATCATCGAGGCCTACAACGACCGGTACCGTTCCACTGGCGTCACCTATCAAGCTGACAACCAACCCAACCCAACGACAGTCTTAGGTGACTTCGTCGACGTCAACATCCTGCCCGTAATTGGCCTAGGTGGCACGCTCGATTGGGGTGTACAACCCTATGACTATCAAACCAACGGGGGCATTGTCGGTACCGTTACCTACGACGCGTTACGCAACGAAACTGAAGCTCCCAAATCTGTTCAGGAAGATAGCTCGGCTGGAATTCCCGGCCTTACCCTCAATTTGTACAAAGCTCTCGTTGACCCAGCTCACCCAGGACAGTGTGTTCGTGAACTTGATGGCTCCTGCAAGAAGGGCGACTACATCACGAGCACAATCACCGAGGGATGGAACGCAGCACCTCCGACCGGTTGCGTGGCGCGTGACGTTGATGGCAATCCGATTGCCACCCAGCAGGCCCTGGCTCAGGAACCCTTCACTCCCAACACTGATCGCTTCTGTATCGAAGCGCCGCAATCTGGGGTGCAATTCGGTGCCGACGCGAAACTCGATGGCAACTACGCATTTAAGACCTACGACGACGGCGTAACGCTTCTACCTCCTGGTGACTACCTCGTGGAAGTTGTGATCCCCGACGCACCGGTGCAGACGGGTTCGCAACCGAAAATGTACAAGATCACTTCGGAAGCCGATATCAACGTGTACTCGGCTGATGCCTTTTACCCACAGGGCTCTGGCACGCCCGATTCAGGTATTCCTGGCGGAACGCCTGCGCCGGCCCAAAATACGTCGCCGTATTACATCAACCCGAGCCCCCTGGCCCCAGGCTTGGCGCCTGAGTGTGGAGGTGTCAATCACACAGTGACGGTCGACCCTACCCTTTCGTATACAGCCGATTCATTTCTCGGCCTGGGAGGCAGCATCTTTGAGGGCAAGACGGTGCCGTATTGCGATGTGAAGCACGTGAGGATCGCCAACGGAAAGAGCGTTGCACCGAACTTTTACCTCTTCACCGATGTGCCCCAGCCGACCCGCTTCTCTGGCGTATTGGTAGATGACCTCAACCTGTCTGTCGATCCCAAGACCACGCTGTTTGGTGAGAAGCAAGGCATTCCTCAAGCGCCGATCGGCATCTACGACTACACCGGCCGTTTGGACTCCACCGTGATCTCGGATCCCAACGGCATGTACGAAGTGCTGTTGCCCTCGACTGACTCTTTTGGTTGCCCGACGCCTACCGGTATCTGCGCCACGGTGTATCGCCTCGTGGGCAACGACCCTGGCCGGCTCGGTGCATGGAACGATACGTACAATCCGCAATACCGAACCATTGCGACCAATTTTCAGGGTTACCCTGGCTTGGTGCAACCAGTTGATCAGGCCCCAACGCAAATTGGTGTATCGATCCAGGCTCCTGGCTCGCAAATCAACAACGTGGCGCAGTGCCGTGAAGGCGATACAACCCCACAACTGTTCGCCGTCGACCTGCCGTACAACTACCTCAACGAAGCGGCTCCTCACACGATCCGGATCACTGGGCAAGGCTTCGGTACCCCTGCTGGCAAGGTGTCACTCGGTTCTGGGGAATTTGCTCTGACCGTCAACGCCTGGACAGCGAATCAGATTAACGTCACTTTGCCTGCCAACACCCCATTAGGGCCGCAGTCACTCAATGTGAAGACGGCTGCTGGTGTGAGTGCAGTGAATACCATCACCTACCACGTAATGAGCAGTGCAGGTGGGAGTGCCTACAACAAGGTGGTATACACCGTTGACTCGAACTTCGCTGGCGACAGCAATGCTTTGCGTCAATTCACCACCATTCAGGCGGCCATCGACCGCTCAAACACCGTGAACCAAAACAACAAACTCATTGTTGTGAAGCCCGGCAAGCCCAGCGTTGGGTTGGCGTTTAACCCGCTCACCGGAAACTTCGCCGACTTCAATCACAACGGGACGTACTTCGAGAATCCAATCATTTCTCGCCCGGTGCAGATTCAAGGTGTCGGCCCCGGTGGTACGTACACCGATGCCGGTGGCGTCAAGCACGAAGTGCTCGGCTCAGTTGTGAGCGGCGCCAACTTCTGGGCGTCGGCTGGCAATGAAGGCATCACGGCTGGCGCTGGTGCCGGTGTGACGGAGGCTCCTGCTGATGCATGGCGCACGATCATTGCTGGCTTCAACAACATTTCGGGCCCGAACGCCATACCTGAAGGTCAAGTGTTCACCGTGTTGGCCACCACCAACAATGCCTATTCGGCTGGCGGATTCGACTCCGCTCGTATCGACGGCTTGGCTATTACGGGTGGCGATCAGCAAGGATTCCCAACCAACTTGAACACCATTGGTGGAGCCCCTGCCGCTGGCCCTGGCGCCAACACTGGTGTGGTTGAGGCCCAAGGCGGTGCCATTTACGTGAATGCCTATGCCAAGAACTTGAACATCAGCAACAACGTGATTCAGTCCAACGGTGGCACGATGGGTGCGATTCGAATCGGCACTCCGGAAATCGCTGGGCAAGATCATTTCTCTAACAACACTGATCTCCAGGTCAACCACAACCGCATCTTGGCCAACGGTGGCACGATGTTCGCTGGCGCTATCGGCCTGTTCAACGGTGCCGACCGCTACAACATCAGCTACAACGACTTCTGCGGTAACTTCTCCGCAGAATACGGCGGTGCGATCAGCCACTACGGTTTGAGCACAGACGGCGTGATTCATCACAACCGGATCTACTTCAACCAGAGCTACGACGAAGGCGGCGGCATCATGATCGCCGGCGAGTTGCCCAAGGTGGCCCGTACCAGTTCGCCAGGCGCAGGCTCAGTGACCATTTACGACAACTTGATTCAGGCGAACTTGTCTAATGATGATGGTGGCGGCATCCGGTTCCTCCAGGCTGGCAACTTCCCAATGGATGTTCACAACAACATTATTGCGAGCAATATCGCCACCCATGAAGGGGCCGGCGTAGCCCTGGACGACACCCCTCGGTTGAGTTTCTACAACAACACCGTCGTGCACAACACCACTACTGCTACCGCCATTACCTCCGATGGCAACCCGGCTCCAACTGGCTTGTCGACAGGTAAAAACAGCGCCGAGCTGATGGCTCAACCGTCGATGGCTGGCTTCCCGACCTTCTCGAAGCCAACGATGTTTAACAACATCTTCGCCGACAACCGGGCTGGATCGTGGACAGTGAACGGTGTGCAAGGTATCGGCCTTCCTGGCGATGCCACACCAATTCGCTTGTGGGACATGGGCACGACTGATGTTTCTGGAACCCTCGACCCCACGAACACCATCCTCAACCCAGGCGCTTTGTCGGTCGGTGGTGTCCCGAACGGTTCTATGGGAACGGGTTACATCAACCCAGTTGGCAGTGGCAACAAGTTTGTGGCCAATACGGCAGCGATCAACTTTGTGGCTGATACGTATCCCGTGTCGGTGTCTGTTGCTCAATGGAGAAACTTCGTGCGATTCCGCCCCGCCACCATCGTGGCTGTGGATCTGCCGATCACTCAAATGGGTAACTACCACCTGTTGAACGCCAGCAGCCCGGCCAACGCCATGGGTGCAGCGACCAAGGTGCAAGCCTGGCCAGTGGCGGTCGGTACGTTGCCAGTCTCCGCAGGTAATGCCGACATCGACCACGATCCACGGTTGACCTTTGGCATTGAAGCTGGTGCCGACGAGTTGCCCGGAAACGTAACCGCTCCATTTACGCCTCCGTTCGTCAACTTCCCACGAGTTACTGCGTCGAGCTCCATTGCAACTGGTGGGAACAACTCGTTCACTACTGGAAACGGGTGCTTCACGAGCGGGCCGATTCCTTTTCTGTGCCCAACCGCCAAGTACGTGCTGGATGCGGCTGGCAACCTAACGACAGTCACCAACGGTTGGGCGCTCTACAACGGCCTCACTGGCGGCGGCAGCGGCAACTTTACCTCTGGTCAAGTGGCAGCAGTTCGGTTCAGTCAAATGGCCGGCGCTCGCCTGACGAGCACGGCAAGAGTTGGAGTGCTGTTGGCCACGACCCAACCAGGCGTGCCAGCTCTTACGTCGATGCCAACAGCCGGCGTGAGCGTTGCTTACCAGCCGTCAGCGAGCACAGTGACTGTTTCCAAACTTTCGGGTGGTGGACTCGTGGCGGTGCCGGGTGGGTCATTTACGGGCGTCGCATTCGCCAATGGTGAAGGCCTTATGGCTCGCATCAACGCTGCTGGCAAAGTCGAAGTCTTCAAGGTCTCAACCGGCGGAGTTGTTACCTCGATCGGAGAGGTCACAATTAATGGTTACAGCGCACCAGCGAGCAGCAAAACCGGCCTCTACTTTGCAGGCGTCACAGCAGCCCAGATCAGCGCCTCATTGAACGGCTTCTACGGAGGTATCCAGTAATGACTAACGAAAACACACTTCAACCGACCAACAACGAAGGAGTCGACGTGGCGGCGTCAGAACAAACTGAGGAACGCATCCTCGACAAGAAAGTAAGCCGTCGAGCGATGCTCGTTGGTTCTGGCGCCCTCGCCATGACTGGCGCTCTCGCCAAGGTCACCGGTGTGGTCGGCAGCGATGCCACCAAGGCCAACGCCGCCGGCGGCTGGGCCGATGTGGAATTCACCATGGCGGGCACCGATGGATGGGCATATTTGGCTGGCGCTCCGCAACAGCCATTCTTCCCCGATACGTTCGCCCCCGACGGTTTCAACACCTACATTTTCGGCCTCCGGGACCTTACCGGGCTTAATGAAAAGCAAGTGTTGCAGCAAAAAGGCAATGCTCAATTCTCGGCTCCGATTCTCGGTTTCCGAGTCGGGCAGAAGATTGAACTGACCCTCTACAACCTTGGGTTGGTCCAACGCCCCGACCTTGTGGACTCCCACACATTTCACTGGCATGGATTTCGTAACGCCATCCCTCTGTACGACGGTACTCCCGACACATCTTTGTCGGTACCCGTAGGACGGCACCTGAAGTATCGGTTCCAACCGCACGAAGCAGGCACCTACATGTACCACTGCCACTTCGAAGACGTGGAGCACGTACAGATGGGCATGATTGGCATCGTGTACGTGTTGCCGCAATTTGCACCGTTTCGCAAGTGCGCCTACGAAGACATCCGCACGAGGTTCGACCGTCAGTTTTCCATCATGTTGACCGAAGTCGATTCCCACATTCACTGGAACGACGCCCACATCCAAGTGAGCGACTTCACCGACTACACGCCGGACCATTGGACGATGAACGGTCGGTCATACCCCGACACACTCGCCGCCCATGGCGACCGCGATCCGGTCAGCAAAGACATGGTTACTGGCCCGGCAATTAGCAATTCGGCTGGATCGCTTGATCACAGCCCCGTGAGCTCCCTCATTGAGGTCAATGCCGGCGACCAAGTGTTGTTGCGCTTGGCCAGCTTGGGCTTCCAAGAGCATTCTCTCGTGGCTCCAGGCATCGATATGAAAATTGTCGGCCAGGATGCCCGGTGTGTACTCGATGTCAACGGCTTCGGCGACCGCAGCACTTTCACCAACACTGTCTCGATCGGGTCGGGCGAAAGTCGCGATGTGATCTTCAAAGCGCCGGCCTACGTCGGGCCAGCGGCTTACGACGTGTACCGCTTGTTCGACCGTAACTTCAGTCAGGCAGGCAACGCGTCGAGCACGGGCGATGGCGGCATGATGACGGAAATCCGGGTATACCCGGCAGGCCATTTCGGTACTCAAGCCAAGTTGAGGGGCGAACGCCAATGAACCTCGATAACTCCACAGACAACACACAATTCAACGAGCGGGACGTGACACAGATGGACAACAACGAAGGTGCGGTGATCGCTTCGCAGGCCAAAAAGCAGCGCCGGGGCGTTCGATGGATAGCAAGTACTGCAGTGGTCGGCTTCGCTGCCCTCGCAGTGCCCATGCCTGGTAGCTCGGTGGCTCAGGCCACGAGTGTGCCGGCGGGCGCTGGCGTGCAGTGCACCACTACGGCCGCAGGTTCAGCTGCTGGAACCTCCAACTTCCTTTTGGTGGCCGAACAGGGCTACATCTCCACACCCGATGGCAACAGCATCGCCATGTGGTCGTACCGCAACGCTAACGGGGGCTTTCAGTACCCCGGACCGGTGATGTGCGTCAATGAAGGCGATGTAGTCACCGTGACGCTTGAGAACCATTTGGGCGTCAACACCTCAATCGATTTCCTCGGCGAGGAAGGTGTGACCGCCGATGGCGCTCCAATCCAACCTGAATTCTCGGGCCTTGCGTTGGTGTCACGCATCCAATCAGCGGCAGCGGGAAGCTCAATCACGTACAGCTTCACAGCCTCCAATGCGGGTACGTATACCTACCAGAGCGGCACCGACGCAGAGTTGCAACGCCAAATGGGCCTTGCCGGTGTGATGATTGTTCGCCCGGCGACGGCGAATCAGGTGTACGGCGGAGCGAACGGTGGCTTGACGAAGTACACACCCGGGCGCGAGTTCGTGCACATGCTGTCGGAAATCGACCCCGATCTCCACCTCGCTGTCGAAAACGGCGCCACCACCTACGACATGACTAAATACCGGGCTCGGTATTTCATGATCAATGGTCGCAGCTTCCCCGACACGTTGGCTCCCGCTGGTGCAGCATGGCTGCCTAACCAACCGTACGATTCTCTGGTGCGGGTGAAGCCCGAAGACATAGCGGTTGTGCGTTACGCCAATTTCAGCAACGACGTGTATCCGTTCCACCCTCACGGCAACCATGAGACCTCTCTCGGTCAAGATGGACGGCAGTTGGTCGATCCTGTGACCGGTAAAAGCCTCGGCCTCGAGAAGTTCGCCACCGTAGTAGTACCTGGCGGCACAGTGGAAGCTACCTTCACCTGGAACGATGTCGACTACAAGTCCGAAGCCAACCTGGCCAAACTGCCTCAAATCGGCAACCGCACTGATGGCGGTTTCTGGAGCGGAAGCCCGCTTCTTGGCGGCCCGGTCGGCCTAGGTAAGCCTGGCGAAGTAACCGAAAACCAGTGCGGCGAGTTTTACCACGTAGCCCACAGCCACGCTTTGTTCCAGGCCACCAACTACGGCGCTTCTGGTGGCGGCATGCTCACCCTGGTCCGCATCGACGCCCCGAATGCGACCTGCTGATGAACATCCAACGATTCTTCAACTCTAAAACTCATCTTGATGAACTCGCTCCTGTAGCGAAAGGCGGCACTACCACTATGAAGAAAATGGCACCGACATCACGGGCCAAGCGGTCACTCCGCTTAGCCCCGGTAGTGGCCTTGCTGGCCGGGGGAGCACTGCTTCCCCTTGCCTCGAGCGTCAAGGCGCAAACATTAAGCGACCTGCTCGGCACTCCGGGTAGTGGCGTGCTGTCTTCGCCAGTTGCCAGTAACGCAGAGTGTTCGCTGAGCGGTACGACACGGGCATGTCCATTGTGGGCTACCGCAGGCGCAACAACGGGCGGAATTCCAGTGTGGTCGTTTGGCCTCACGTCTGCCGCCCCGACTCTGCCTGCCGGCCCCACAATTGTGGCCGTTGAAGGTGAGACGCTTGCGCTTTCATTGACCAATCAGGTAATTGGCACCAACGTGTCGCTTTCGATTCTGGGCCTTGATAAAGCTCAAGACATCACCGGCGTAGCGACCGGCGCCAACAAGGTGTACAACTTTGCCAACGTTCAACCAGGCACATACCTGTACGAAGCCGGCCCCACCGCTGACGGTCCCCGTCAACAAGCAATGGGCCTCGTCGGCGCCTTGATTGTGCGCCCCTCGCTCACATCTAATGCCCCGTACGCCAACGGCAACGCTAATCAAATTTTCACCGAAGAGTCAGTAGTGCTGCTCGGGGAAATTGACCCGTTGTTTCACGCCAATCCGCTGACCTACAACATGGTGGACTACAAGCCGACGATCCAAACGATCAACGGCAAGACGTTCCCCGATACCGACACGATCAACACCCAGTGGGGACACAAGGTTGCTGTGCGTTACATCAATGCCGGCACCCAGAACCACGCCATGTCCATCACCAACGTTCGTCAAACGATCGTCGGCCATGATGCCCATGCGCTTGCCACCCCCAAGAGTGTCGAAAATGAACTGTTGACTCCTGGGCAAACCGCGGAAGCAATCGTGGCCACGCCCACGACGTCGATTGGCGATATTAAGTACGCCCTCTATGACGCCGCCATGCGTACGTCGGATGGCAACACCGGCAGCTCGGCAATGACAGTGATCAACGCAGCCTGCCCAAGCACTGTTCCAGGGGCTTGCGTCGCTCCGGTTGGCGCACCCAAGTCGTCAGGCCTCACGGTCACCCCTGCGGTGTACCACGGTCCAGCTGACACGCTTGCAGTTGTACTTCAAGCCACTGTCGGCGCCGGGAATCCGGGCAACATCGTCGCTGCTGAGTATTTCATCGACAAAGTGGGCGTCGCCGGCGCTGGTCTTGTATTTGCGGGGACCTTTGGAACCCCCGCTGTGGGGCCCCTGACAGCGAATCTGACGTCGATAGACCTTGCTGCGTTGACCGACGGTACCTACACAGTGTGGGCACGGGCTAAGGACAACTCGGGCAACTGGGGCGCTCTTACCGGCACATCGATCGTGGTTGATCAACAAGGTGCCAACGTGGGCGCTATCGAAGTGACGCCAACACCCACAAATGGGATGGCTTCACCAGATGACACTGATCCGCTGGCCGCCGTATTGATTCACGCCACCGCTACGTCCTCGTCGTTGGGCAGCAGCACGGTCACCGCCGTCGAGTACTTCATCGGTGCGCCTGGTGCCGATGGCACGGGTACCGCAATGGACATCCAACCTGGCTTGTCGATCACCCCTGCCATCGGCAAGATCACCAAGGCGAATGCGGCCCTATTGGTTGACGGTGTGTACACGTTGAGCTTCCACGCTCAGGACAGCAACGGCACATGGTCACGTAACCTCGATAACAGCCCCGCCTACACCACGGCCACCCTGACTATCGATCACACCGGCCCCGTTGCAACGTTCACCACATTGAGTCCCAACCCCAACAACGGCTATCAGAGCTACGCCGGTAGCACAGGGTTCCTCGATTCGGTACGCCTCACGGCATCGGCCACGGACGCACTGTCCAACGTGGTTGCTGGCGAAGCGTTCATCGTGACTGCTCAAACGCCCGCTCCAACACCGGCCGACAATGGCAAGGGTGCCGCATTCTTCTCGGCGGACACTGTGTGGGACAGCACAACCAAGGCAATGTACGTTGACTTGCCCCTGGCAGCCATCCGGACACTTGGTGACGGTGTCTACACCGTGATGTTCCACGCCAAGGATGCCGCTGGCAACTGGGGCGCCTACGCCTCCACGACGCTCACGATCGATAAGAACTTGATGTCGATTCAAGCGATCAACTTGGATGCCACAGGCGCTTTGACGGTCACCGTCACTTCGGGCTTGGGAGTCGGAGATGCGAGTTACACGATCGCCGGAAGCGCCACGGTGCATCCGTTGGTAGGCACGTACAACCAACCCATCGCCATCCTCTCCGACACGTTGGCGACATTGCCGCCATCGGGCACGGTGATTACGGTGACGGCTCACGACAAACCCAACACTCACGTCGCCACGGCGACTGTAGTTATGCCGTAACGACAGGTATCTTGGTCGCATGACCACGACAACCGAACGAGTACCAACTGAACTCGGGAGCCCGCCACCAGCGGGCTCTCGAGTTCCGCTTTTCATAGGCATAGTGGCCGTGGTGGCCGTAGCTGTTGCCATCTTGGCGTTTCGATACAAAAACAACGACGACAAATCGACGCCGTCGGCCAACCAGGGGCCAGTCTCTGCTGGCATGCCGATCAGCCCTCAAATGGAGGAGAAGTTCGGCATCAAATTCACGATTTTGGCCATGACCAGCGGCAACGGTTTGGTGGACATGCGTTACACCGTGCTTGATCCCACCAAGGCCGAAACGGTGCACGGTGGCGAAGACGCCAGCGTCGTACCCCGCATCATCGACAAGGCCACCGGAAAGACCGTCAGAATTTCGGGCGTCATGCCTCACATGCGAGGTGTGGCCCTTGTCAAAGGCCGCACCTACAGCATGTTGTATGGCAACTCGGGAAACACGCTGCGGGCAGGCAGCATCGTGACAATTGTCGTGGGCGACCTCAAAATTACCGATGTCGTCGTCCAGTAGAACGCAGCGAATAGCCCGAGCCGCGGCCGCTGTTGTCGTTACGGCAATCGCCCTGGGCTCGTTCGCACCTCGAGCCGATGCCCATGTAACGCTCACCAGCACCGACCCCGTCGACGGCAGCGTGCTGGCCGAAGCACCCAAAACCATCACCATCAATTTCGGCGAAGCGATTGCCAACACTGGCGGCGCGGTCACGATCCGCAGAGGGTCTAGCCCCGACACCATCCCCGTACTCGTAGCTACAAACAACCGCTCGATTGTGGCGTCGCTTGGCGAGCTGGTGCCCGATATCTACCGGCTCGATTGGCAAGTGCTCGACAAATTTGATCTCCACCCCTTATCGGGGACGATCACGTTTGCCTTCGTGCCCATAACCGTGCAAGGCCCAGAACGTGCTCGCCTGGCCGGCGCAGCCACAGCCGCTTCGCTCCGGCCGCCATCGGATCCTGAGTGGCCGCGATTCATCGATTTTGCGGCCAGAGCCGCCATGCTTTTTGGGGCATTGGCCCTCGCTGCCCACCGCCTGTTCAATGGCACCAACAAACGATTTGCGCGGCTCAGCGCACTGGTCTTGGCGCTGGGTCTTGCCCTCCAAATCGGATTAGATGTGCGACGTCTCAAATGGGATGCAGCTACCTCGCCTGCCGCCATTGTGGTGTTCATTACTGTCGCCTTATGGCTTGTTGGCAGCTTGTTTCGCCGTCAGACAGGCAAGATTCGGTCCACGTTGGTGGCGTTGGCGGCCACCGCTCTTATCGGCCACGGCCTGGGAGCAGGCGTGCTCATCGGCGCGGTGCGCGTGGTACACGTGGTGGGCATTGGTTTGTGGATCGGAGCGCTGGTGATGGTGGTCGGCCAAACAATTACGTCCGGCTCGTCGACTCGCACCGTGAATGCCCAGTGGGCCATTGCCGGCGCAGCTGCTGTCACAAGTTCCGGGCTGCTGCTCGCTGCCCGCCAGATTGATACGTTCGACGGCCTCTTCACCACTCGGTACGGCATTGCGCTGATTGTGAAACTTGTGATGGTGGCCGCCATTGGCTATCTCGGTTTTCGGCAATACCGTTCCACTAAAGCGGGCAATCCGCCAGACTCTCGTCGCATGCTCAACGAGGTTGGCTTCGCCTCAGCCGCCATCGTGATTGGCGCCTTTTTAGGTGTCAGCGCCCCGCCTCGGGGACCTGTTTTTGAGGCCGCTCTGGCTCCCGCCGCCGCTGAACGGCAAACCATCACCGTCGATGATTTGAAGTTCAGTGCCACCATCAAACCGAACCGGCCGGGCGCCAACTTCGTGGACGTCGACGTGCTCAACAGCCGCCGACCTGCCCCTGCCCCCATCGCCCAAGTGCGCGTGGCGTTGTACGTGAACGGTGCTCGCGACGTGCCTGCCGTCGCGGCCAAGCTCACCGGCACGGACCGCTACAGCTTGCAAGACACCACAGTGGATGCACCGGGTACCGCAATCATTCACGTCGAAGTGGATCGGCCAGGCAAGCCCACGTTGGCGGGCGACATCCCGTGGTCGGTGCCCAATCCCCCTAAAACTGTGCGTGATTCCAACGTGTCGCGAGCCAGCTTGGCTCCGTGGGCGATAGCGCTTTCGATCCTCACCATGGCGATCGGTGCCACCTGGTGGAAACGCGAAAAGTTCCAAGCGCGAGTGTCGCAGTGACCGATCAAGACCCGCCAATCGAAATCGTGTTGCCAGCGGGCGAGGTGACCCGAAGTGCCCCCTGGCCTCTAGATCCGAAGAAGGCGAAAGCGGGCTGGTGGTCGATTGCCATAGTGGCGGCCGTGGCGTTGGCGGGAGGATTCGGCATCGCCAAGCTGCTCGGCAACTCCGACGACAATCAGCCCCAAGCACCGGTGTCGTCGATCTCGTCGACCACCAACCCGGGTCAGACTCCCAAGCCGTCGACCACCCGTGCACAGACCGGAGATGACGGCAATGATGACGGGGATGACTAACCCTTCGCCAGCCGTCGAATCGCATGTGCGGTTCCGGGCCATGAACGTGGCTGTGCATATCGTGGCCGTGAATGCGTCGCCCTACGCTCTTGAAGCAGCTCAAGCAGAAGTGCACGAATGCGAGGCCCGATGGAGTCGATTCCTCGCCACCAGTGAGCTCAGCCGGCTGAACAACCGCAGCACAGATCACCCCATCAGGCTCAGCTCTGAAACGTTCGAACTGGTGACTGCCGCCGTCGAAGCGTGGCGAGTCACCGACGGACGTTTCGACCCCACCATCTTGCCCTCGCTGCGAGCCCACGGCTACGACACGACATTTGCCGACATCCAACAATTCGGCGACGACGTCGAACCCATGTGGAGCCCCGGTTGTATCGCCATCGACCTCGACCCACATACAAACGAAGTGACCTTGCCGCCTGGCCTCGAACTCGATCTGAGCGGCATTGCCAAGGGCCATACTGCCGACCGCGTGGTGGGCGCACTCCTGGCCACCGGCGCCACGGGGGCCTATGCCAACTTGGGTGGCGATATTCGAGTGGCGGGCCAGGGCCCCAGCAGCCGGGGGTGGATCATTGGCGTGGAGGATCCGTTCGACAACGCCCGCTTGTTGTGCACGATGGCCATCGTGGACGGCGGCATTGTCACCAGCACCCGTCTGCAACGCCAGTGGAGCCGTGGTGGCGAAATTCGCCACCACCTCATCGACCCGCGAACCGGCGCACCAGCCCGTTCGGGAGTGGCCTCTGTGACCGTGCTCACCTCCACCGCCAGCACCGCAGAAGTGTTGGCCAAAGCCGTGTTTGTGGACGGTCTGGATGGCGGCCTGGACCTCCTCGCCGAGCATGGCGTCACCGGCCTTTTGGTCGACGACGACGGTCACGTTCACTACGGCGCTGGGGTCGAGGCGTACATCATCGCCTAGCCTTACGGGCCTGTATGGCACCCGTAGTTTGGCTCCGTTCGGCCGTTTCCGTCTTAGGCCGCTTCCCCGCGCTGGCTGGCGTCACCCTTGATGCTTCGCCGGGTGAAATCGTGCTCGTACAAGGTCCAAATGGTGCCGGAAAATCCACCCTTTTGCGGGCTTGCGCCGGGCTGGTGCCCGTGGTGCGCGGCGAAGCCATTGTGCTCGGGATTGACCTTGTCGCCGACCGGTTGCCCGTGCGCCGCGAAGTGGCGTACGTGGGTCACGCCAGCGGCTTGTACGACGAGATGACAGTGGCCGACAACGTGACGTTCTGGTCCCGCGCTGCTGGCCTATCACGCGATATCTCAGCAGCCTCAGTGATGGCGTCGATGGCCATTGCCGCTCGCTTGGCTGACGTGCCCGTGGGCAAGTTGTCGGCAGGACAAAAACGGCGGGTGTCGCTGGCGTTGGCCATGAGCAGAGGGTCGATGCTGTGGCTACTCGACGAACCCCACGCCGGGCTCGACGCCGACGGGCGCGACTTGTTCGATGCCGCTGTACGCCACGCTGCCCGAGAACTCGGCGTTTGCGTGATGTTGGCGTCCCACGAACTGGAACGGGCAGAATCGTTGGCCGACCGCACGATCACTCTCGTCGGCGGCACGGTCCACGCCGCTCCAGCAGCCGAGAATGCCCCGGCCCCCCAGGTAGGCGCTGTAGAGCCCCAGGTGACTCATGTGGGGTGATGCGGCCTTAGTAGCCGCCAAAGACCTCCGCCTCGAACTGCGGAGCCGTGTAGTGACGAACCAAATCGCGCCCGTGGCCGTGGTGGTTCTCATGTTGTTCGGATTTGGGCTCGACGCCGACGTGGGCGTCCTACAAAAAGTGACGCCCGGTTTGTATTGGGTCACGGTGCTTCTCATGGCGTTGTTGGCAATCGGCCGATCTGTCGATGCCGAAGCCACCGCTGGTGCCCGTGACATGTTGCGCCTCAGCGGCCTCGACCCGGCTGCCATCTTTCTGGGCAAGGCGGCTGCGTTGGTGGCCCAATTGTTGGTACTCGAAGCCATGTTGCTAATGGGTGTGTCACTGTTTTTTCACGCCACCATCAAGGGGTACGTGTTGGTGTTCGTGGCGGGCCTTTTGGGCACCGTGGGATTGGCGTCCATTGGCACCTTGTACGGCGCTCTGACGGGGGGAACAGACTCCAAGCAAACACTCCTACCACTACTGTTTTTGCCTGCCGTGGCCCCCGTACTTTTGGGTGCAGTACGAGCCTTCGAGGGAGCGTTTGGCACAAATCCTCACCCAGATGATGGGTGGCCGTGGGTGAGATTGTTGGGGGTCGTGGCTATCGTTTACACAGCCGTAGGTACGTTGGCCTACGGTCCGTTGCTGGAAGGATCAGACCCGGCATGAATTCCCCCGTTCCCGAAAAATTTGCAGGCACATCGGCCAGCCGCTCGACCCAAGTTTTGGGTGCAGTGGCGATCGTGGGCCTGGCTCTAGTGACCTTCCTGGGCCTCGCCGCTACCGGCGAAGATCAGGACCAAAAGAACTACTACCGCATCATGTACGTCCACGTGCCAAGCGCGTGGCTTGCCTACACATGTTTCGGTATCTGCGCGTTGGCCAGCGCCATGTACCTCTACAAAAAGACGCAATGGTGGGATCTCGTCGCCGGGGCTTCTGCCGAAATCGGCGTGCTTTTTACGGGCCTGGCTCTGGCTACCGGCATGCTGTGGGGCAAGGTCACATGGGGCGCCTATTGGCGTTGGGATGCCCGCCTCACGTTCACGGCGCTCATGTTCGTGATGTTCCTCGGGTACGTCACCATGCGCAGAATGCCGGCGCCCTTCGAAGTGCGAGCCAAGCGGGCCGCCATCACCGGCCTGATCGGCGTGGTCAACGTACCCATCGTGCATTTCAGCGTCAACTGGTGGCGCACGTTGCATCAGCAGGCCACCGTGCTGCGGCCCGATACCGATGTGAAAATCGACGGGCTCATGCTGTTTACGTTGTTGCTCAGTTTCGCCGTTTTTCACGTGCTGTACGTGTGGCTGATGATCCACCGGTTTCGCCTCGGCTACCTCGAAGACCAAGTTGAGTCGCACGGCCTCGAGCGGGCCATTGCCGAACGCCAGGCCGAAGCTCGCGGACCAGTTCCAGTAGGCGCCGGGCAGGGGAGTGGTCAATGAAGCACGCAGGATTCATCTACGGCAGCTACGCGCTCACATTCGGTGCGGTGGTCGTGTACGCGGTGCGTATTAAAGCGCGGGCCAGGAAATTGGCCAAAGATCTGGCCCCGAAAGATCAACGATGGATGTAACAAGCGAGGGTGTCGCTCCCGCGTTGCGGGTGCGGCCCACGTCGAGCAAAGGCAAGAAAGCTCGGGTCGGCGTGGCGTTGGCCGTGATCGTGGCCGCCGTTGGGTTCCTGTTGTGGAAAGGCCTCGGCGACGCCACGGCGTTTTATCGCAATGCCGATGAAGCCGTGGCTCAGAAGCAATCGTTGGGCACGCAACGGTTTCGTCTACAGGGCACTGTCGTTGCCGACACCGTCTCCCAATTCGACGGCGGGCTCGATTTCACGGTGGCATTCCGAGGTGCTGAAATCAAGGTGCATTTTGTGGGCACACCTGGCGAGCTTTTCCGGCCCGGCATTGCTGTTGTGCTTGAAGGCAGTTGGCAAGGCGATCGTTACGAAGCCGACAACATGCTCGTAAAACACTCGGAGCAATACCGCGAAAAGAACCCCGACAGAGTCGACAAGAACGGGCCGTGAGTTTGTGAATGCCGCCATAGGAAGCGCCGGGGTCACTCTCGGATTGGTCTCTGCTGTGCTCGGTGGTGCCACCATGCTTGTAGGCATACGCACCCGGCAACCCAAGATGTTTCGGCTGAGTCGCCAATTCGTTTGGTACATGATGTTTGGCGCTGTGCTGTGCGTTTTCGCCATGCAGCGTGGCTTGGTGACACGTGATTTCTCGATGGAATTTGTGGCCCGCCACGGTTCATCGAAAACTCCGTTTCTATTCAACATCGCCACCATGTGGTCGGCGCTCGAGGGCTCGATAATTTTGTGGACCACGGTCTTGTGTGGCTACACGGTGCTGGTGATGTGGAAGTTCCGCGACCAGCTAGATGACCGCTTGGTGAGCTGGGCCATGATCGTGATGTTTTTCGTCGCAGCGTTCTTTTTCGCCGTGATGTTGGGCCCCGCCGATCCGTTCCGGGTGTTGACGGGAGCCAACATTCCTCTCGATGGCCCTGGCCCAAACCCATTGTTGCAGAACCACATTTTGGTGGCGTTCCACCCACCCATGCTGTACCTCGGGTACGTGGGATTCACGGTGCCGTTTGCCTTCGCCATTGGTGCGCTGGCCACTGGTCGAGTGGGCGAAGGGTGGATTGCCCAGACCCGCCGTTGGACGTTGTTCGCTTGGGGCTTCCTCACGTGCGGCATTATTTTGGGAGCGTGGTGGAGCTACGAAGTGACGGGCTGGGGCGGCGTATGGGGATGGGACGCCGTGGAAAATGCCAGCCTGCTTCCGTGGCTCACGGCGACCGCATTTCTCCATTCCGTACTCGTGCAAGAACGCCGAGGCATCTTGCGCGTGTGGAACCTATCGCTGTTGTGTTCCACATTTAGCCTCACCATTTTGGGCACCTTCATCACTCGCAGCGGCGTGATCGAAAGCGTGCACGCCTTCAGCGAATCGGGTATAGGCCCGGCGTTTTTGGGCCTGTTTGCCCTGATCGTGGTGGTGTCGCTCGGACTGATCGCATGGCGCGGCGACCAGCTCCGTTCGCCCGGCTCCATTGACTCCCCAATCTCGCGTGAAGGCGCGTTCCTGGCCAACAATTTGGTGTTTGGAGCGTTTGCTTTTGTGGTGCTTCTGGGCACCATTTTCCCGTTGATCGTAGAAGTGGTGAAGAACCAAAAGATCGCCGTCGGAGCGCCGTACTTTAAAACTATGACAGCGCCGATCGGTCTGGTGTTGCTCTTTCTGATGGCCGTCGCGCCTGTGCTGCCGTGGCGCAAAGCGAGTACCGAGCTTCTCAGCAAACGTCTCCAATGGCCAGTGTGGTGCGGCGTAGCCGCGCTCTCACTCTCGATAGTTCTGGGCGCACGCGGGCTTGAGCCATTGTTGGCTTTCACGTTGGGCGGCGTGGCCGCCGGCGCTGCGGGACGCCAACTCGTGCTGGCTGCCCGTCGGCAAGGGTGGCGGGGGTTTGTGGGTCGAGCCAACGGGGGCATGATCGTGCACATCGGCGTGATCATTATCGCCGTGGCCTTGGCCGCTTCACAGAGCTACGCACACGATGGCGAAGTGGATTTGGCGGTCGGCGAAACTGCTTCCATTGGCGGCCACGACATCACGTTCGTAGGTTTTTCCGAAGAGACCGCTCGGCAATATTCGGCCACGGTGGCGAGTGTACAAATTGACCACGACGCCGTCTACACGCCCAGCCTTCGACGATATTCGGGAGGCAGTTCCACCACACCCACGCCGTCGGTCCGGCCGGGTCTCATCGAAGACGTGTACCTGTCGTTGGTGGCCAAGAATTACAAACCAGGCGACAAGGTGCGGTTGCGAGTCATCGTGCAACCGATGGTCGTTTGGCTGTGGATTGGCGGCGGTGTGATGGCAGCCGGCACGGTTTTGGCGGCATGGCCTGGCAAGCGCCGACGCCAAGCCACCGATGCCGCTTCGGCTCCTGTTCCCATGGGCGAACGGGAGCTCGTTGACGTATGAAAAATCGCGCACTGTTGATTGTGTTGCCGGTGGCCGTGGTGGTCGGGTTCTTGGTCGTTTTGCTGGCCGGTAGTGAGCCAGCTGTCAATAAAGTCACCAAGTCTCCATTGCTTGGCAAGGCCGCGCCCGACGTGGTTGGCACACTTGTTTCCACCGGTCAGAAGTACCAACTCACGTTTCGCCCTGGTCGATGGACAGTGATCAATTTTTTCGCTTCATGGTGCAAACAATGCGTCGATGAGCATCCTGAATTTCTCAAATTCTCGCAATCACACAAACCCTCAGAAGTCGAGTTGGTAAGTGTGCTTTTCGATGACAGGACCGACGACGCCAAGAAATTCTTCGCAGAGCGCGGCGGAGACTGGCCAGTGATTCTGGACGACGGAGCGGTGTCGACTGACTATGGAGTGTCGGCGGTACCGGAGACGTTTTTGATCGCTCCTGATGGCACCGTCGTGGTGAAGTATGTGGGCCAAGTCAGCGCAGAGGGTCTTGATAGAGCGATGGCCCAAATCGCCACCGAAGCCAATCAAGCTGCCGCGTCAACGAGCGCCCCATGAGCGCGCCGAAGCTCACAAAACGCAATGTGAGTTGGATGCTGGCCGCGCTGGCGGTCGTCACGTTATTGGTATTCGGCACCGTGTCCGGTCGGCCGCCCAGTACAAATCAGGAGCGGGTGCAACAGATCGCCGCCACCGTGAAATGCCCAATTTGTCGGGGTCAATCGGCGCAGGGCAGCGACGCCCCATCCGCCCAACTTCTGCGAGTGGAGATTGCCAAGCAAGTGCAACTTGGTCGCAGTGACGAGCAGATTCGGGCCTATATGGGGCAACGGTTTGGTGACCAAATTGTGTTGACTCCCCCTGCCGCCGGCGTGGCTGGTTTGGTGTGGATTGTCCCTGTCGTGGGTGCGGGACTGGCGACGGTTTTGCTTGGTTTGGCGTTCGGTCGCTGGCGTCGAGAGGCGGCCGCCGAAGTGCCGTCGGCGCTTGATCGCCAACTCGTCGAATCGGCTCGACGCGAGTCATGACCGACCGGAAACCAGAAGCATTGAACCCCGAAGCGGAGTTCTTCATTCGGTCGCTGGATGATCTTGAAAGCGAACGCACCGTCGGCGATATTTCCGATGGTGACTTCACGCAACTCAACGATTCCTACACCGTCAAGGCGGCGCGGGCTTTGCGTCCCGGCCCGCAGGGTTTGGCCAGATCGCGCCTGCCTCGCCGGCGGGGAAGGGCCGCCATGTGGATCGTGGGATGTGTGGCCGCCGCAGCATTGGCGGGGGTGATTGTGGCTCGGCAGTCTGGGCAGAGATCGTCTGTCGACTTGGCCAGTGGCTCTGTGAATGAGTCGGTGGCTGGCCTGCTGGCCAGGGCGCGCGCTGCGAGCGGCACCAACAAACTCGACGCCATCAAGAGCTACACGAAAGTGCTCGACCGCGACCCCGCTAACCCCGAAGCTTTGACGTATCGCGGCTGGATTCGAGGCATCGTGGGACTCAGCGATTGCAGTCTGAACAGCTTTGTGCTCGATGGACTTCGAGATATTGAATTGGCGATTGCTAGTGACCCGACGTATCCCGATCCGCGTGTATTTCACGCAAATTTGTTGCGTTCACTGGGTCGTAACAAAGAGGCATACGCCGAATATGTGAAGGCGCAAGAACTCGATCCATCGGGAGCATTTGCCCCGCTCATAGCGACACCAATGGCGGAAACCAAAGACGCGCCGGACACAGCCGGCGAATGCGCAGGAGCATCAACAACTACGTCGTGATCGTCCGAATTATGGCGCCGCGGTAGTGCTTTCGTCCACCGGGGCTATGGCCTCGGTGCAGGTCCATTCCAGCTTGCCCGACAATGATTTTCCTTCCGGATTTTTCCAATCAGAAAACTCGAAGGATCCGCTGTTGTCTGCCTTGATCGTCAAGGTGGCACTGGGGTTGGTATCGGGGAAAAATCCAATGTTGGAGGTGTCACCCACCGGACGATCTAACACGAGGAAACTGGTTGGATCCAGTGTTTCGCCCTTATAAACGGCCGGCCCCGTGTAGGGCGTGAATGTCACGCGCTCCGTGAGCCGATGGCCTCCCTTCATGGAGCTGCTCTCATCGGGAAACGGCACGAGATATTCTGCGTCGGCGGTGCCCGATGCGGCCAACTGGGCGCACGTTGACACGTTCTGTACCCGCGACGATGGCTCCACGTCGTATTCGTCAATAAAGCTCGCTGCGCCCGTAACCGTGAGACGTGCAGAAATTTTTGCCGTGGTTGGAGGTACCACCACTGCGGTTGGCTGAGTCGGTTGTACGGTGGGGATGGCCTTGTTTGGCGGAGTCGAACTCGTAGTCGTTACGGCGGCCAACTTTGGCGCCGGGGTGTCGTCCCGCTGCGCCATGTAACCAATAATGCCGAGTGTTACTGCGCCGACTGCGGCGATGCCAATGACCTTAGGGTTCATGGTTCATAGGATGCCATACCGCTGGCGCGCCTGGTTGTCGGCCGCCGGGGTCGACGCCTTTGTTTACTGCTCAGGCGTCCCGTCGGCGCCCGAACAAGCCGCCCCAGGCTCCGGTGAGGCTGGGCTGTTAGCGAACTTCGCCACAAAAGCGGCCAGGCCCGGATCGTCGATGCCCGTAAGCACGAGCTGGTGCCCCCACGCCGTGGCCACCACTGGCCGCGGTAGCCCTGGAAATGGTGACGCCAATACGTATGGCGTGCTGGTGGTCAGTTTCTTGATCTTGGCAATATCTCCTGCGGCCAGATCGGGCTTGAACGTGATCCACACGGCACCATGCTCCATCGAATGCACCCCTTTTTCGGGAGCGATTTCAATACTGTAAAAGCCGCAATTCTGCCAACGAGGGCTGTGGTCGCCGCCCACCGGCGGCGTTTGCGGGTACCTCACCGGCGTGGTCAGATGGTTCTGGGTCAGACCGGTGTAATCCACTACTCCACTGAGCGCCGCGCCTGGCGTGGTAGGCGCAGTCGTGGACGCGACCTTCGAACTCGAAGTACTGCACGCGCTCAGAAAAGCAAATGTGCACACGGCGGAGGCGATTAACGGGCGACGAAGATTCACCCGCCCATTCTTGCCCACGCAGCCTGCATCCGGCGTTCATCCAAAGCAGTGAATTGAGCCGTAGAGTTCACATATGTCGTTCTTTGATCGAAACCGTGATGAACTCACCAAGCGGGGCATCGACCCCAAACGCCTTCCCCCCGGCCAGTATTTCACTGACCGATTCCCCGTGCTCCATGTGGGCGATGTGCCCAAACTTGATTTGGCCACCTGGAGCCTTCGCCTCTTCGGTTTGGTCGATCGGGAGCTCACAATTTCGTGGGACGAGCTCACATCCCTGCCGTCTACCGAGATCCTCACCGACATTCATTGCGTGACCAAGTGGAGCAAATTCGACACCACGTGGAAGGGGGTCAAACTTGCTGATCTTTTCGCTACGGCCGGCGTCCAAACGGAAGCAAAGTTTCTTATCGAGCATGCCGAATACGGTTACACCACCAACGTGCCGCTAGTCGACGCATCGCTTGAGAACTGCTTAGTGGCATACGAATTCGACGGCCAACCAATCGAGCCAGTGCATGGTGGTCCGGTGCGGATCGTGGTTCCTCACCTGTACTTTTGGAAGTCGGCCAAATGGGTACGGGGCCTCGAACTAGCGAGTGAAGATCGGGCTGGTTTCTGGGAGCGCAACGGCTACAACATGTACGGCGATCCGTTCTTGGAGCAACGCCACTGGGGCGATTAATTGCCAGGGCTTTTCACTGGTAGCGATGGTGTGAGCCGGTGTTGGTGGTGCGGTGTCGATTCCCAATACGTGGCCTACCACGACCAAGAATGGGGCCGCCCGGTTCACGACGAGCAACGCCTTTTCGAAAAAGTTTGCCTTGAAGGATTTCAGGCGGGCCTGGCGTGGATCACCGTGTTGCGCAAACGAGATGCGTTCCGCGAAGCCTTTGCCGGGTTCGATCCGGTGGCCGTTGCCAAGTTCGACGATGACGTTATTGGACGCTTGCTCAACAACGCCGGAATAATCCGTCATCGTGGAAAAATTGCGGCCACTATCAACAACGCCAAGGCGCTCCTTACCATGCACGACAAAGGCGAAACGCTCGAATCTGTGGTGTGGGCACACCAACCGACGAACCATCAACAACCGCAAGATTCAAGCCATATTCTCGGTTTCACACCCGAATCCACTGCGCTGTCTAAGGCGTTGCGCAAACGGGGCTTCAACTTCGTGGGCCCCACCACCATGTATGCCTTCATGCAGTCAATGGGTGTGGTTAACGACCACATTGTTGGGTGCCAATCAGCGGCCGACTAGCTGCCTGGCAACGCGCCAGAATCGAAGTACTCGTCGAGCCGGACGATTTTCCCGGCGACTAATTTCACGACGAGGCACGCCGGCAAGCGGAACTCTTTGTCGCCTCCGTATGTGCCCACCAGCGTGTGCTGTTGCACGTAGCCATCGGTAGTTTCCGTGATTCGCAACTCGGTGTACTGGCGTGGGTTCAGAAACTTCACGAACGCGGCAATCGTGGCCACGTTTTCGCCCTTTGTCTGAATCTTGCCATCTGTGTTGTGCCAGATCTCGGCATCATCGGCATAGGCGGCGGCGACGGCATCTGCGTCGCCGGCCTCGATGGCGGCGACGAAGGCCCTGGCAATATCAAGATTCGATTGAGGCATACCCGCGTTCTATCACACAGATTGGCCGAGAACGGTGGCGTACCTAGACGCTCACTTCGCACGCCGTGGCGCCTTGCGGACGGCTTGTTTCCAACGTGGGATCAACCTCGCCGTACAGCTTGGTAAGCATGCCGCGCACCATGCCTCTGTCGATGGCGCACATCACGGGATGCTCGATAGCCACTGTGCCAAACGGGCAAAGTTCGCTCACGATTCGCAGCTCGCTCGGGCGACGGCCAGAAGTGTGGGCGGCGAAACCGTGAGCCGTGAGAGCGTCGGCCACAGTCTGCATGGCGGCCCGCAAACTGCGTTGGTGTTCTGTGGGTTTGATCGCCGCTGCCAATGCGGCGCCGTATTCCTCGCCCACCTCTTCGGCCATAGCCGCTGCTTTGTCTTTTGGAATCAACGCCAACGCTCTGGCCAGCAAGGCCACCAAAAGATCGTCGCGTTTGACCGGCCCTGCGATCTCCACCTTGCGGCCGCTCGAGGTGTATCGCTTTGATGGACGCCCGGCCCCGGCAGGGGTGCCCACCTCCACATCTAGATATCCGCCAGCGGCGAGCTTTTCAAGATGGTGGCGGGCCACATTGGCATGGAGGCCGAATTGTTTGGAAGCCTCGGCGGCCGTGATGCCATCGAGATGTTGGGTGGCCATCACGTAAATCGCCCGCCGAGTGGGATCCCCAAAAGCTGATGTGACAGCGGAAACAGTGACCGAAAAATCGCTGGAGTCGAGCGACGAATTCTCGCTGTGGGCCAAACGGGACATGCCAAGTATTCTACCTATCCACGTAGTGGAAATTCCTGCCCCGGAGGCTGTATGTCTGACTCACTTATTAATCCCGAACACGTTGCTGCCGCGCTTGCCGGCGTGCAAGACCCAGAGCTGCGTCGCAACATTCGCGACCTTGGCCTGGTACGCAGCATTCACATCGAAGGCGACAAAGTGCGGGTCGGTTTGGCACTCACCACCGAAGATTCCCCCGCTGGCGACGTGCTGATTGGCCGTGTTCGCGAAGCGCTCGAACAGGTTGAAGGCATTGCCCACATCGAGCTCGAGATTGAAATATTGAGTGACGAGGAACGCCGCGATTTGCGCATTCAATTGCACGGCGATCCCGCATCCACAGATGGCACCAACCCTTCAGTTGCGGGCCACACCCACGGTCGTGTGATCCCGTTCGCCGACCCCTCTAGCAAGACACGGTGCTTGCTCATCGCGTCGGGCAAGGGCGGCGTTGGCAAGTCGAGCGTCACCACCAACTTGGCGATTGCGTTGGCGCAACGAGGCAAAGACGTGGCGATCGTGGACGCTGACGTATGGGGTTTTTCGATACCCAAAATGATGGGCGTCGACGAAAATCCGACAGTGATCGATCAGATGATGATAGCCCCAGAGGCGTATGGCGTACGGGTAATTTCAATGGGCTTTTTCGCTGAAGAAGACCAAGCAGTTATTTGGCGTGGACCCATGCTGCATAAGGCGTTGGAGCAATTCCTCACCGACGTGTACTGGGACGCCCCCGACTTCTTGATCATCGATTTGCCGCCTGGCACCGGTGACGTTTCGCTGTCCATTTCGCAGTTCATGCCCCGTTCAGAAATGTATGTGGTGACCACCCCACAACCTGCCGCACAACGTGTCGCCCAGCGGGCAGCGGCGATGGGCAAGAAGGTCAATATCCAAGTGCGCGGCGTCATTGAAAACATGAGCTGGTTCACGGGCAACGATGGCGAGCGGTACGAGTTGTTTGGTTCCGGTGGCGGCCAAGAATTGGCCGACAAGTTGGAAATCGGCCTACTCGGTCAGGTGCCGTTGCTGCCCGCACTTCGTGAGGGCGGCGACACCGGTGTGCCGATCATGATCTCTGATCCCGACGGCGAAGCTGCCACTGTGTTTCGGGCCATCGCGCAAAAGATCGACGTCGAACTTGCACCTACTCGTCGGTATAGCGCGGGACTGAAGCTTCTGTAACCCTTACGCGGCCTGCGTTTGAGCGCCTGGTCTCGCGGCGGGCAGCATGATCAACGGCTCGCCATCGGCCACTGAAATCGCTGCCCGATTGCGGCCCGATTCCTTGGCTGCATACAACGCTTGGTCGGCGCGCACCGTTACCTCGATGGGCGTCTCGGAGCCGTCCCATTGGGCAAGGCCAACTGAGAACGTTTGCCCGCTTGGAATGTTGAGTCGGATGGCGTCGATCGCCGTCAGGCAGGCTTGAGGCTCCGAGTTGAAAAACATGATGCCGAACTCTTCGCCTCCAAGGCGGGCCGCCAAATCGGTGGAACGGATCACACCCTTGAACGCGCTGGCCACACCGCGCAGCAACTCGTCGCCGGCACCATGGCCGTGGGTGTCATTGAACGATTTGAATTTGTCGAGATCGAACATGGCAATGGTGACCGGGTTGCCAGTTCGTGCGGTCCGGAGAAATTCTTCTGGCAGGCGGTGATCCCACGTACGTCGATTAGCTAGCCCCGTCAATGGATCGGTGGCTGCGATAGTGGCCATTTGCTCGAGCGCAAAACGATGGATGCGCACCACCCGAAAACCCAACCAGCCCGATGTGATGAGTAATAGGCCAGCCACCACCCCAGCCGCCACGAACAGTCGGGTGGCGTGCACGGCAGCCAGATTGGATGCTTTGGCTGACTCCAGCCGGCGAGCATCGGTGATTTTCGCCACCCTCGCGGCGTCGGTGTTCATTTTCACCAACGAGTCTCGGAGGTTGTCAATTGTGCTGCGCAACGCCTCGTTCGATGGTTTGCCAACCTTGTTGAGCAGCCGCTCGCCAACCGTGAGAAACCCGTCGTAATCGCTTTCTGTGGTGGTGACGACAGCCAATATTTCGCCGTCGTTCGTCGAGGCCCGAAGCAGACGAAGTGCTTCGTAGAGATGGTCCATGGTCGTCATGAACGTGGCTCTGCTCGCCACGCTGGTGATTACCGGGCCGCTGGCGCTGAAGTTGCGTTCCCACTCTGTGAGCTCAGCGATTCGAATTTTCACGTCGGTGGCGGCCCGTTCAAGCTGAGCGCTGCGGCGCACCTCGCGATGTTCGGCCTGACTCGACAAAATGCCTCGTGCCCCAAGAATTAACATCGCTCCTAAAGCGCAGGCCACAGTTATCACGAGGAACATCACCTGGCGTTCACTTCGCTTGGCTTTCAAGCGATACGACGTGTCCTGTTCAAACCAATGCATCACGTGTAGCTTCGGCCCGAGTTGTCCGTTCCTTGACCAAAATTTGCCGATCGCTGAACAGTGGTGCGGACCCGTACACTTGGTGGACAAAGTTGTCGCAGGAGGCACAGTGGACATTCGAATTGGTGTTACCCAAACCCCCAAGGAGTTGGCGATCGAAGTAGCCGACGAAAGTGATCGGGATGCGTTAATTGCGTCTATCGATGCGGCCATTACCAACGGTGCCGGCGTGTTGTGGTTGACCGATAAGAAGGGCAAGCGAGTCGGCATCGCGGCGGCCAAAATCAGCTACATCGAAATTGGTACTGCTGAGTCGGAGCGCCGCATTGGATTTGGTGCCTAGTTCCTTTCTGGATCGTCGCCTGCTCTTTGTCACCGGCAAAGGCGGAGTCGGTAAGACGACGGTCGCCGCTGGTTTAGCGCTTCTCGCCGCCCAGCGAGGTAAACGTGTGTTAGTCGCCGAGATCGACGCCAAGGGCGATTTGGGTCGGCTGTTTGAGTCGGGCCAGTTGACGTTTGAGGCTCGTCTAGTGCAGCCCAATGTGTTTGCCATGGCCATGCAAACCGAAGACTCGCTGCGTGAATATTTGCGGGTGCAAGCTCGTGTGCCGCTCCTCGTGAAGTTGGGGCCATTGGCCCGTACCCTTGATTTCGTGGCGTCGGCAGCGCCTGGCGTCCGTGAGATCCTCACTATTGGTAAATTTGCGTGGGAGGTGCGAGAGCGTCACTACGACCTCGTGATAGTGGATTGTGAGGCCTCTGGCCACATTGTTTCCCAGCTCAACGCGCATCGGGCTATCGACAGTTTGGTTGGCCTCGGGCCTGTCAAAAAACAAACCCGGTGGATGAGCGATGTGTTGGGCGATCCCTCTATCACCGGTACGGTTGTGGTGACGACGGGCGAGGAAATGCCGGTCACTGAAACACTCGAATTGGTCGCCAAGCTTCAAGCTGAGACTGAAATAGACGTGTGCAGCGTGATCGTGAACCGGGTGCTCCCCGCAGTGTTCAACCGTGATGAAGGCGAACTGTTTGAGCGGCTATGTCGATCAGCCACTCGAAAGAAATTGGGTGATGGTGCCGACGAAATGATCCTGGCGGCCACTATTGCGACCACCATGCGCGACAGCCGCGTCGTACAAATGGATCGGCTGGCGACGGGCATTGCGTTGCCCATTTTGTTGGTGCCTGAACTGTTTCGCTCCGATCATGGACTGCGGGCCTTACGCAAAATTTCCGAACTTATTGGCGAAGAAATCTGATGGTTGATTCACTGTTGACCACACGCGAAATTCTGGTGGTGTGCGGCCCCGGCGGCGTGGGTAAGACGACGACCGCCGCTGCCTTGGGCGTGGCAGCCGTGATGCGCAACGATGCTCGGGTGCTCGTCCTTACCGTGGACCCTGCCCGCCGGCTCGCTACTGCGTTGGGTCTACAGGCCTTTGGAAACAACGAGACTCAGGTACCTGCTTCGGCCTTCGCCGATGCCGGGGTAAAGGCCCGCGGGGAGTTGTTCTTCGCCATGCTTGACACCAAAAAGTCGTGGGACGATCTTGTGAACCGGCACGCCCCTGATGCCGCGACAGCGGCGGCCATTATGGCCAACCCGTTGTACGACAACATCACCGGCCGGTTCGTACAAAGCCACGACTACATAGCCATGGAGCGACTGTTCGACATTCATAGTTCTGGTCGCTACGACCTCATCATCGTGGACACGCCGCCCAGTCGGAACGCCATCGATTTCTTGGACGCCCCCCAACGCATGGCCGACTTCTTCTCTAGCCGATTTCTGCGATGGCTCATCGCTCCGTACCGGAGCAGGTTTGTGTCGGTGGCGTCAAAGCCGTTTATGCAATTGGCCGACCGGGTGTTGGGATCAGATTTTTTGCAGCAGATCGCCGACTTTTTCGTATTGTTCCAAACCATGTACGACGGCTTCGTGGAACGGGCTACCGCTGTGGACCGCCTCCTACGCGATCGAAGGACCGACTTTGTAGTGGTGAGCACACTGGAAACCGCTCCCGCCGCCGAGGCCGCCTTTTTCATCAATGCGCTACGTGAGCGCGGCCTGAGCCTGGGCGCCGTAATTGCCAACAAGACTTTGCCCGCCGAGATGCAATCGAAAGCCGCAGCCCGCCTCGCCCATTCGTGGATGACCGCCGAAGGGCGAACCGCCGCTGGCCTGGCACTCGACAAGGTCACGGCGTCGAGCCCGTTGCTCGACCCTGTTCTTGAATCGATGGCCCTGAATTTCGAACGGCTCTCAGTGACGTCGGCCAAACAGCACGATCTTCGCACAACCTTCGGCCAGGGCAATGTGCCAGTTATCGACGTGCCGTTGCAATTGGCCGACGTTCACGACATCGCTGGCCTGGCCACATTGGCCGCTGCGTTCTAACTGGTGGTGGTTGTCGCTGCTTTCTGCTTGGCGCCGGCCGTAGTGGGCGGTGAACCGGTAGAAACTTCTGCCAATCGAATCCACATAGGTCCAGAATCGACGCCATTGGCATCAATAGCATGCAACTCGAAGGTTGAGCCATTGGATACCGCTAAGGCAAATGCATGGGTCGCGAATATCGACGCGTTGCACCCAATCGGCGGCGAAACCAACGATATAGCCCGAACCGTCGTTGGACATCGATGTGAATGAATATGCCAACGGGTCGGCATTGGCAATTTCGATTGTGCTGCAGTTGTCCCAGTTCGATATCCCAGCAACGTCTAACCGGAAGCAGTCCATGGAAGAACCATCGATCAACTTCACGGGGGCGTGGCCAAGTACCAAATCGTTCCCGTTAGCCGAGCCAGAGGCGACCTTGGTGATTTTGCCGGTCCGGAACTGTGCAGCGGATGTAGAAAGGGGAAAGTAATAGCCCAAGCCACTGTGTTTGTGATCGGTTGACCGGGTTCCGTCGGTTGAAACGGCCGACACATCTGCCCAATGGGCATCCACAGGAAGTAGGTACGAGAAGGCCTTCACGTTGGTATTGGGCACCAAATCGTTTGACAATCTGATGTCGATGGATGCTCCAGTATCGGTAACAACCGTGATGGTGTCGACGGTTGGGTGAGCGAATCCGAATACCAGTAGTCCGACGTCTTCGATGGGAATTGATTGCACCTCGGTGACTGATTCCGACTTGCCCATTGACGCGGGGGAACACAAAGACGACGCACTTATGGGTCCGCCGTGTGCCGGGTTCGTGATGTTTACCGAAGCGCAGAGTGTGTCGCTGCCCGGCGTGTTCGACCCCAAAATCTCATAACTTGTCGAGCCACGTTTGCCTTGCGCGAGTACGTGACTTTCACCTGGCGATGTATTTTGAACTGTCGTGCCCGGTTGGGCCTCTAGTGCGGCCCATTCTGATTCCGAAATGGTGTTTAAGGAAGCTGCTAATTCAATGAGCGAGATAGCCGACAGACGAACATCATCGACCCAAATGGTGATGACCAGTCCGTGTGTTGCCATCTCCAGGCGTGTCGTTTTCTTGTAGGCGGCGCTGACACCTTCGCCGCTAGTAGACACTAAATACGCGGGCGTGTCGGCGGGCCACTTCTGGTTATCGAGCGTGGCCAAATCCACAACATCTGGTTCGGGGGCCGTGAGCCTGCTGTAGAGCACCTGAGCTGGTATTGCTTACTTCCACAGAATTAGCGATATTTTTCAGATCGGCCGCTGAGATGTTGGTGGCCTTCACATCGATCACGAACGTTTTGTCGTTCGTCAGCATTTTTAAATTGGATTGCTTGCCGGTTTGTGAAAGTCGGGCGTCGCCATTTGGCAATGTGATGGCCTCGCCAATTGGATCCAGACTCCGTTGGGGGAGCACCGAAATCGCCACTGCCGGAGTCGAATCCGGCGGTTGGCTGGGATCATAAAAATACTGCGTCTGGTCTGGCTGACGTTGTACAACCGGAACGGTGTCACCCCGTTGAGCGACTGCACCGTTGAGTTGGTATCCGTCGGGAACGATTGTTGGCTTGAGCTTGATCAGACTGTTGGTTTGCGATGGCCCAACGCCCCCGGAATCGATACTGGCTGTGGCCATGCGTTGACCCGCGGTGAGCGTCGTCGTGGCCGCACTATTGATGCGATTCCCCGCTGTCGGCTATTGGCGTGCACGATACGGCCCTCGATCATGTGCCACGTTGCTTCATCGGCCGACATCGGTGAGCCGTCGCTGAGCGAGGACCGCAACTTGATTTCGATTGGATCATTCGGAACAGACATCACAGACCACCTGGTGTATCTCGTCGATTTTACGGTGCCGACGGGCATGCCCATTGCCTGGGCAATTTCATTTTCAGACAGATCCTCGTAGTACTTCAGTACAACTACGGCGCGGCGCCTGGATCCCAACTTCAGCAACGCGTCGCGCATCTCGTCGCCAGGAGCAACGTGGGTAATGCCATCGGTACGCAATTTCGGAGCGTATTTCCGTTCGACGACCTTGCGACGATGCTCGTTGCGGCACAAATTCACCACGACAGTCCGCACGAACGCAGGAGGGTTTTCCAGCTTTGCGCCCTTGCGTTGAATCACACGATGCACCTTTACGAATGCTTCGTGCACAATTTCTTCGCCCACCGCAGTGGAGCCCACCATCAATCGCGCAATGTGCACAAGTCGTGAATAGTTGGCCCGGTAGAGCGCTTCGAGCTGCAGGTTTGACGGCGAAACGTGCTCGGTGTCGGATCCGTCGTCGTGGAGCAGGATCACTTCGAGAGCCAACGGCGGTGGGTCGTGAGGCGAAGGCCGCCGCCGAGACATAGTCATTGCGCCTTGCATCATGTGCGACATGACACTTGAACTCAAGAGTTAGTTCCCGCATCGGATGGAAAATTCGCCGTACAGTCGCGCCATGGCAACCGTTTCCGACCTGGCGAAAGCCCACACCCGCCTGACCTCGGCGCAGACCGAGCACCTTCATCGTCTGGTGGCCTCGTGGGCGCTGCTGGCCGATTTCTCGTTCGCCGATTTGCTGCTCCTTGTGCCCAGCACCAGCGCCGAGGCAGGGCATTTCGTGGTGTTGGCTCAGGTGCGGCCCAGCACCGGCCAAACGTGTTACCTCGACGACTGGGTGGGTGTTCATCTCTCGGCCACTGAACGCCCGGCCGCCGCCGAATGCGTGACCACTGGCAATCCCGCCACCAGGTCGATCGACATTGCCGGCTTCGATCGCCCTGCCGCTGAACTTTGCATTCCAGTTCGTCACGACGGCCAACTCATTGCCGTGCTCGCCCGCACCACGAGCCCAAGTGCAGCCAGAGCCCCCGGCGAACTTGAAAAAACGTACCTGCAAATATTTGACCGGTTCGCTGGGCTGATCGCCAGCGGCCAGTTCCCGTACCCCGAATTCGATCCCCACCCTGCGGCCAGAATGCCCCGCGTCGGCGACGGCGTCATCGTCCTCGACGCCCAACGCATCGTTACCTACACCTCACCAAACGCCGTTTCCGCCTTGCACCGCCTCGGAATTACGGCCAACGCCAAAGGTCAACGTCTCAACGCCATCGGCCTTGACGATTCGGCTCTTCGGGCCGCGTGGAGCAAAGACACCCCGGTTCTCGACGAGCTCGAATTCGGCGATGAGGTGACCGTGCTGATCCATTGCTTGCCAGTCAGCGACAACGGTCACATGACGGGCGCCGTGATTTTGGTGCGGGATATTTCCGAGGTGAAACGCCGCGACCGGGTGATCCTTTCCAAGGATGCTGCGATTGCCGAAATTCATCACCGCGTCAAAAACAATTTGCAGACCATCTCGTCGCTGCTTCGTCTACAAAGCAGGCGTCTAAAAACCAGCGAAGCGAAGTCGGCCATCGAGGATTCGGTGCGGCGAATTCGGTCCATTGCCCTGGTGCATGAAGCCATGCTGCGTGAACCCGACGACGACATCGGCCTGGCCCTGATCGTGCGGTCGCTGTGCAAGATGATCGAGGAGAGTCTGGACGCTCCCGATCGACCGGTCACGATTGTGGTGTCTGGTGAAGGCGGCACCCTGCCCGCCGATCGGGCGAGTGCATTCGCGGTGGTATTGAACGAACTCGTGCAAAACGCCGTCGAACACGGATTCCCCACGGGCGCGGCACGGGTGGAGGTGACGCTCGGCGTCAGTGCCACCGGCTCGTTGGTGACAATCAGTGATCGTGGTGCCGACCTCCCGGCCGGGTTCGACATCGACACCAACGTGGGCCTCGGGCTGTCTATTGTGCGGACTCTGGTGCGTGGGGAATTGGCGGGCTCAATCGAACTCGCAGCCAACTCTGGCGGGGCAGCAAACGAGCCTGGCGTAACCGCCAGGCTCGAAGTTCCTTCAAATTAATTTGGCCGGTGTTACAAGGCCATAGACCGTTGCTGAACTACCCATTGGCGTCGCAGCTTGCGGCGCTCTTCTTCGCTGGTGCCGCCCCAGATTCCTGAATCTTGGTTGGTCTTCAAAGCAAATTCGAGACACTCTTCACGTGCTTCGCACATGCCGCACACGCGCTTAGCCTGTGTGATTTGCTCGATGGCTGGGCCGGTGGTGCCGATGGGGAAGAACAGATCGGGGTCGGTGTCACGACATGCGGCGAATTCACGCCAATCATGCATATCGAGTGTTAGGGGGACTTGGAGCGCGACAGTCACGGGGACTACCTTTCGTGATGAGTTTCACAAGGGGGCTAGACAACCGATTCCGGGGGGACGGTGTCGGCATTTGAAAGTTAGACAATTTTTGCTAACAACGCAAGGGAAAAGTCCGATCAAATTGGTCATATGTCACAAAAAAGCTTCTGCCAGCGGACTTAAGCACTAGATTCCGCCGCCGTGCTCGTGATTGCCCACCGCGGCGCCTCCAAAGCGGCCAAAGAAAATACCGTCGAAGCATTCCGGTTGGCCCGCCAAATGGGTAGCGACATGGTGGAGCTCGACGTGCGGCGATCGGGTTCCGGCTCGCTTGTCATTCATCACGATGCTCACGTGCCTGACGGTCGTGCGATCAATGAAACGCTCGATACCAATCTGCCTGAGGACATGCCTACCCTGAGCCAAGCCATGGCTGCATGCGAGGGGATGATTGTCAACATCGAGATCAAAAATGACGAAGAAGACCCCGATTTCGACACCACCGATTCAGTGGCCGTAGACGTGGTGGCCTATTTACAAGCGACTGACCAGCGTCAACGCGTCGTGATTTCCAGTTTTCGCCTGGAGACAATCGATCGAGTGCGTGAACTTGACCCGTCAATTCCAACTGCTTGGTTGGTGACATTCGTCGAGGACCCAGCCGCCACTATCGCCACCTTGGCTGACCATGGGCACGTGATTTTTCACCCCCATTGGACAGCGTGCACGCCGGCATTGTTTGACATCACTCACGCTGCTGGCGTGGCCGTCAACTGTTGGACATGCGACCAACCAGACGTTATGGCCCAGCTGATTGGCTTGGGCATCAACGGCATTTGCACCAACGTGCCTGACGTATTAGTCGGGGTATTGCAAAACTTGTGACGTGTCAGAGCCCGTGCGATGGGTCGAGCACGTTGATGCAATCGGGCACCCAACGCACGGTGAGGGATCGCACTTCGGCTACCGGATCGCCATCGAGCTGGTAGGGGAATGGTGACTCGCCAACCGCGGTAAATTCCGCCTCGTGAACGTCGGCTCTGTACGCCACGTTGGGGTGTTTGCGTAACGCCGCTCCGGACCCCAGTGCCGAGGCCGCCGCCATAATGAATTTTGTGACAGGCATGTCGGCGAAACCCACCACGGCCAACGGCCGATCGAGCGAGGCATCGGGGGCCACATTGAAGGGTCGAGTGCCCAAGTAGGTATACGGCGACGTGTTGAGCACGATGGCAAAGAAGGCGGGGCCAGTTGGCGCGGTGATTTCGGTGGCGTCGGCGTGAATGGTCACTGCGTGGTCATCGCGGTCGTAACCATTCACCCACGTTTTCACAGCGGCGTAAGCAAATAGTGGGTGCCCAGCCCATCGCTTCATCGAGTTGTGACGCTCCACTTCATGCACGACAGCGGCGTCATACCCAATGCCGCAGTGAAACACAAAGAACCGATCATTGGCGCTACCTAAACCCACTCGGCGAATGGCGTTGCGGCCCAACGACTCGAGCACAGCGTCGACGGCCTCCACAGGGCCGTGGGGGAGGCCCAGCGAGCGAGCGAACACGTTGGTGCTTCCTCCGGGAAGTGCGGCAATGGCGCAATCGGTGCCGACTAGGCCGTTGGCGGTCTCATTCAGTGTGCCGTCGCCGCCCAAAACCACCACGCAATCGGTGCCGTTGTTGGCTGCTCCTCTGGCCAGACGAGCAGCATGGCCGCGCCGAGACGTCTCGGCCACGGTCACTTGATGCTCTTCGGCCAACTTGCTTTGCACGATGACGCGCGTGCGAGCAGTGACCGACGAGGCCGATGAGTTGACGAGTAAAAGCAGCTTCACGCGCCTTCATTCTGCCCGCATTCCAGTCGAGGATTTGGATCGCTCGTGAATTTGGGCACAAACTTGCTATGTGAACGTGATCGTATGTGTGAAACAGATCCCAGATCCAGCGTCTCCCGGCGCTTTGGATACCAACAATGCTCTCAAGCGTGAAGGTAAATTGATCCTTGACGAGTCGGATAGTTACGGCGTGGAAATGGCGCTTCAGCTCGTGGCCGCCGCAGGCTCTGGCGAGGTGACGCTGGTGTCGATGTCTCCTGGCGACGACCTCTCCGGCTTGCGTCAAGGCTTGGCGATGGGCGCTCAGAAAGCCATCGTGATCAGCGACCCGGCCCTCAAAGGCTCAGACGCCTTGACTACCGCCAAAGTGCTGGCGGGTGCCATCAAGCGAGCTGGCGGGGCCGACCTGATTTTGGCCGCTACCGAATCGACAGATGGCTATACCGGCACGGTGCCTGAGCAAATAGCGGCTGTACTTGGCTTGCCGAGCGTTACGTTTGCCAAGAAGGTGGCTATCGATGGTGGCGTTGCCCACATTCAGCGGCAGACCGAATTGGGTTTTGATGAAGTTGAATGCCCGCTTCCCGCTGTGCTCAGCCTCACGGCTGGTGTGGTTGAGCCACGTTACCCAAGCTTCAAGGGCATCATGGCCGCCAAATCCAAGCCTGTCGACATGGTGACTGCCGCCGATTTGGGCGTGACTGTGGTTGGTTGGGCCGGTGCCGGGCAAGCAATTGTCAACGTCACTGCCGCTGAAGCGCGCCAAGCTGGCGAGATCATCGAAGACGATGGCGAAGCGTTTAACAAGATTGTGGCCAAGCTCGAAGAGCTCAAGGTCATCTGAGCCGAGTACCTGAAGAAAGAGCTGATTAATCATGGGAATTTCAAAGATTTGGGTACACGCAGAGGCCACGGACGGCAAAGTTGCCACCATTACTCTGGAACTACTGGCCAAGGCGCGCACCTTGGGCGCCACTGTGGAAGCGTTTTTTGCCGGCGACGCCGGTGATATAGCCGCGGAACTTGGCGCCCATGGCGCTACTGCCGTGCATGCCACTGGTGATCTGGGCGGCAAGCTGGTCGGCGTCGCATTGGGAGCTGCCGTTGCCTCGGCAGTTTCTGCAGGTAATGGCCCCGATTTGGTGTTGTTTGGCCAGACATACGACGGCCGCGACACGGCCGCACGCCTGTCGGTAGCAATTGACCGCACTGTATTGACCAACAATCTGGATCTGTCCGTCGACGGCGACACTGTCACGGCCACAACAGCGATATTCGGTGGCAACACGTTGGTGACCACCCAGTTCGCCGGCGCTGGACCGTTTATTGCCTTGTTCCGTCCCAAATCGTTTGCTGCCGAATCGGCAGATGGCGCCCCCGCCGCTGTGGTTGCTCTGAATGTGCCCGATCTGGGCGCTGCAGGTGCCGCCAGAATGATCAACAGCCACGCCGAAGCCACTACGGGCCCCAAGCTCGATGAAGCCGCTGTAGTGGTTTCTGGCGGTCGTGGCCTGGGTGAAGCTGGCAAATACGAAATGATCGAAACGCTGGCCAAACTGGTGCGAGGCGCTCCTGGCGCCTCACGGGCCATTGTCGACGCTGGCTGGGTGCCGTACTCCTACCAAGTAGGCCAAACCGGCAAAGTGGTCAAGCCCAATCTGTATATCGCCTGCGGTATTTCCGGTGCGACCCAGCACATGGTGGGTATGAAGGGCTCCAAGAACATCATTGCCATCAACAAAGACAAGGAAGCACCCATATTTGGGATCGCCGACCTTGGGATTGTGGGCGACGTTCATAAAGTTTTGCCCAAGTTGATCGAAGCGCTCCAAGCCCGAGGTTAACCATCTCTTAGACACCCCTGTGGGGATAACAACGCAAAATGAAGCTGTTGGACGGGTCGAAAGGCCCGTCCAACAGTGTTTTTGCCCCTTTTTCAAAAACTACTTAAAGTGAGATTTGTCGGATGTCGTAGCTCTGAGCATGGATTTAGCAATTTCTGCCCAAATAGTTAAGAATGTGCCAAATTTGTGCTCAAGCTTTGCCAGGACATTACCGTTATTTTACTCATCAACACAGCGGCTAGCGGAGCCACTGTGAGGAGGAGTGAGGAACTCAAGATGACAACACTTACAGCGGTTAAGAACACCACTGAAGTAACCACCACGGTGGGAGCCGATGAGGAGCTCAACACCTACCTGGCTAACGGCACGATCGTGGAGCGCGAAATCCGCGCAGCCCGTATGACGACTGTCCCGGCCTGGATGACGGATGCCAGCGCCTCACAAAGCGTTGCTCGCCCCAGCATCACGGCGATCATCCCGGCTCGCAACGAAGCCAAGAACCTGCCGTTCGTCCTCGCAGCCATTCCCGCTTACGTCGACGAAGTGATCTTGGTTGACGGTCACTCGTCAGACGACACCGTCGCCGTGGCCCGGGCCCTGATGCCCACCATCGTCATCGTCCACCAACAGGGCAGGGGCAAGGGAAACGCCCTCATCGAAGGCTGTGCTGCAGCCACCTGCGAAGCCCTCGTGCTGCTTGACGCTGACGGCTCCACCCACCCTGCTGAAATAGGCCGCTACGTTGACGCCCTCGTGCGTGGCGCCGACTTTGTCAAAGGCAGCCGTTACATGTCAGAAGGCGGTAGCGGTGATATCACCAAGCTGCGCAGTTTTGGCAACAGGGCCCTCACCAAAACGGCCAACATGCTCTACGGCACCCATTACACCGACTTGTGCTACGGCTTCAATGCAGTGTGGGCCAACAAAGTGGGCATCCTTGGCCTCAATGGCAACGGATTCGAAATCGAAACAATGATGAATCTGCGAGTTGCTAAAGCCGGCTTCAAAGTGGCCGAGATCCCCAGCTTCGAGCACGAGCGTATTTTCGGTGTTAGCAACCTGCGCACCTTCCGTGACAGCATGCGGGTGCTGCGCACTATCGTGAAGGAAATGGCCTGGAAGCCGGGCAAGCGCCAGGTTGCTACGCCGAATGCCGTGATCGGTAATTTGATTGACAATGTGATTTCATTTCCATCATTCGCAGTGGCAACCGTCGCTCAAGCGGCCTGAAGGATCTAAGCGTTATGCGCAAGCCCAGCATTTGTGTCGTCGGCCCGGGAACCAAATTCCTGTCGGGCATCACTTATTACGTGTACGCACAAGCCGAAGCTTTGTCTGAGCAGTTTGATACGTCGGCCATCTTGATCCGCAACATGTTGCCGAAGTTTCTGTACCCAGGTTCAAAGCGGGTGGGTAAGCGATTAGCCAACCTGTCGATGCCAACGAATGTTCCTCACTTCGATGGCATTGACTGGTTTTGGCTTCCTTCTATCATCCAGGCCATCTGGTTTCTCCGCAAGCAACGTCCCGACACTCTGTTGATTCACTGGTGGACCGGTTCGGTGCTGCACTCCTACCTCGCCTTGGCGTATGCAGCCCGTAAAATGGGTATCGAAGTGGTCATTGAATTTCACGAAAGCCTGGATCCCGGTGAACAAGATCGTCCGCTGATCGCTCAGTACGTGCGCGCCCTCGCTCCCAAGCTCTTCAATATTGCCACCAGATTCACCACCCATACTGAGCATGATCGCACGCTGATCATGGAGCGTTACGACATTGCCGGCATCGATATCACGACGATCCCCTTGGCCACATTCGAAAACTATGCAACGCAATCCGATAATGCTCCAGTGCTCGAGCAACGGGATCGGCAAGACGATGGCGTCGTGGATCTGTTGTTCTTCGGTATTATCCGCCCCTTCAAAGGTGTTGACGATTTGGTGGAGGCATTCAACTTGATGACGCCCACCGAAGTGCGCCGGTATCGTCTTACCGTGGTCGGCGAAACGTGGGAAGGCTGCGACCGACCCAGCGAATTGATCGCTAACTCGCCGTACAAAGATCGCATCAACTTCGTCAACCGGTATGTGACCGACGAAGAAGTGAATCGTTTTTTCGCCAACACCGACATCGTGGTGCTTCCGTACCATCGCTCGTCACAAAGCGGGCCACTTCACGTGGCTATGGCCTACGGCCTGCCGTTGGTTGTGACCAGGGTCGGTGGCTTGGTGGAGGGCGTCGAAGGATACGAGGGAGCGGTCTTGACTGACCCTCGCAATCCAGAAGCTCTGCTGCAATCGATCCGATTGGCCACGCCACTAGTAGGAAGTGCGTTCTCAACCACTCATACTTGGGCAAAAGTGGTCGATGGGTATGCGAGCCTCGCTGATATCGCAGCCTATTCGACTACGAATCCAGAGCCGCTCCACGCCGCTTGACCAAAAGCAGCGTGAGCCAGTGGCTCACGGAAGGTCCGAGAGCCATCCCAAATTCTGGAGTCGGCAATGCGGATAACTCATGTGGTTGGTAGATATCACCCATCGGTGGGCGGCGTCGAGATCACGGTCATTCATCTCGCCCAAGGTATGGCCAAACTCGGCCACGATGTGGAGGTCGTCACTGTCCAGCATGATCCAGGCCTGCCCCTAGTCGAAGAACACGAGGGCGTTACGATCCGCCGATTCGCTCCGGCATTTAGGAGTTACGACTATGCAATCGCCCCCAAAATGTTCCAAGCACTCGCCGACACCAGCCACCCCGTTCTCGGGGAACTGGTGCCCCGCGAGTCTTCGCACGTGGTGCACGGTCACAGCTACCACACGGTGGTTCCGCTAGCTGCCAAACGGGCCAAGGCCGACGCGTTTGTATTCAGCCCTTACTATCACGGAACGGGCCATACATTTTGGCGATCAGCGCTTCACAAGCCATATCACCTCTTGGGCAAGGGCATTTTCGGCGCCGCCAACGCTGTGGCCTGTCTGTCGCAAACCGAAGCCGAAATTGTTGAGCGAGACTTCCCCGGCACTGCTGAAAAAATTACTGTCATTTCTAATGGCGTCGACGAAGCGATGGCGCACGCTTCGCCTTTTTGCGGAGCTACTGAGAACGGCAACATTGTCATCTTGGCCTGTGGGCGACTTGTTCCGTACAAGCAATTCGAACGGGTGGTCGAGGCCATGCCGTTCCTGCCCGCCCGATACCGCCTGGTGATTACCGGCGAAGGCCCATCGCGGACGTCCATCGAGGCGCGCATCAACAGTTTGGGTGTGGCCGACCGCGTGACCTTGGCGGGTTATACCCCTCGGCAAGACTTGCTGCGGTGGATGCGCACGGCAAAAGTTGTGGTGAGCATGAGTGAACAGGAATCTCAAGGGCTAGTGCTTTTGGAAGCCGTCGGCGCCGGCACCATGGCCGTGGCGTCCGATATTCCCGCTCACAAAGACGTGGTTCGCGAGACTTCGGGACCCATCAGATTGGTGCCCACACATGCTGGCGGCGGGGAGCTTGCCAAGGCCATCGAGGCGCAAATTGACTCCCCTCACACAAACGGGATCGTTCCGTTGTGGAGCGAAGTCGTTGACAAGATGTTGGGGCTTTACGACTCGGCAATTGCGTTGAGCTCTGGGGTTTGTGCGCGGGTTTCAAGGAATTCGGCACCGATAGTGAAGATTTGATCTAACACCAATGGCTCGACCTCCTCGTGTGGAAAGTGTGTACCTCGACTCCGTAACGCAGGCCGACTCGGGCAAAGTTCTTCGGACCAACCAACCTCTACCCAAGAGGCGCACAAAGGAGCTGTAGAATGAAGGTAAGACGACAGGCGAAGCTTCCCATCGGGATAGCGAACGCACTATCGATGAGTCCCGGCGAACTGATCGACCGATTGCGCACCGGCGGCCTCCTTAAAGCGGATCGCGGCACCCCAATCGCGTTGGCGCCATCGCGCGATTTGGCTGGTGATATCAGCGGCTTGTTGAGCACCGATCACGAAGTGGTCGATGGTGCGGCACTGCTCGCAGGCTTTGAAGAGGCTTGGGCTGGCGTGTGCGGAAAGCTACCCGCTGGGCACCATCACGATTCTGGTTCGGGACTAGCCAAAGTGTTGTGGATCGTGGTGCGAGCTACCCGGCCCGCGAAAATCGTGGAAACTGGTGTGGCCCAAGGGGGCACAAGCGCAATGATTCTCACGGCCCTCGATCTCAACAATTATGGGCATTTGTACAGTATTGACCTGCCGGAATTGCGGTTCATTCGTGACGGGAGAGTGGGCTGCGTGGTACCCGCAAATCTCATGGGCCGATGGACATTCGTGCGTGGTGCTAGCCATCGCAAACTCGTCCCACTGCTCAACAAATTGGGAACCGTCGATGTCTTTCTCCATGACAGTTTGCATACCGACGTCAACATGCGTTTCGAGCTCGAGACAAGCTGGCAATACCTGCGTGAAGGCGGCATTCTGCTCAGCGACGACGTCCACATGAATCGAGCGTTCGTAGATGTAGCCAGCCTTCGTACCAAGTGGATGATCGCCCATGCCGAGCCCACCAAAATAGGCGCCTACGGCATTGCATTGCGACGCCCGGGCAGCCCCGCTGCCAAGCAGCAATCGACCACTACAGATCGGGCTATGACGCCGACATCAATCCCGGCCTAGTACCTCGGAGTACATGGCGCGAATTTTGGGCACGACAGATGCCGCGGTGAATTGAGTCATCTTGATTCTCGCGCCATCGCCCAAACGCCTACGTTCTTCGGGACGGGCGAGTAGGTCATTGATCGTTGCCGTCCAGTCGTCGGTGTCTGTCGGGTCGAGCAATATTCCGTCTACCCCATTGGTGATTTGGTCGGGGATGCCGCCTACTCGGGAGGCCACGATGGCTCGTCCAGCCGCCATGGCTTCCAGCGTGGTGTTAGGAAATGGTTCGCCCCAGTGCGATGGAACGACCGCCACGGCGCAATGAGCCCATGCGGCCATTACATGCGGATGGGCCACATTGTTGATGACGGTGATTCCCTCCGACCACTCCGTAGGGCCGTCGGAGCGCGGGCTGCCCGCTACCACGAGCGGCACGCTTGGTCGGTCGGTGCGTCGATACATTTCGTTCAGCAGCCCGACTCCTTTATGTTTGCCGAGAGCTCCAGCGAAGAAGATGTAGTCGCCGGTGGGTGGTACGAAAGCCGGACGGGGAGGCAGGTCGTGGGGATCTAATGGCTGACTCGAAGTAAAGCTGGTTATCACTGAGTGAGAAACGTCATGCATCACAGAATGGTTGAATTGATCCACCGCGCCGCTCACTGAAACGAAGTGCGAAACGTGCTTGTGGAGCGACGTCGAAATCGACATTCCGAGGCTGAGGCCTGTGCCCTTGAAGTGCCCGTAACTCTGCGACGCACACGAGATGCACTTGGTAAATCCGGGGCCTGAACACGGTGCATCGCGTTGATCAAGGGCGGTCTTTTTCACGCACGCCAACCCGTAGTCGTGCATGGTCACCACGATGGGAGCCTGCTTGCGAATCCGTCGCGTCAACGCCGAATACATGATCCAGCCATGGGCGTGAATGATGTCGGGTTGCACCCGTTCCACTACCTCAGCGAGCTGGCTGGCCAGACCGTGGTCGGGCATCGTGGGGTGAAAGTTGTACTTCGAATCGGCGTAAAAGCGGTCCAACAACTTGGCCCAACCGCGCATGCGAATCACGTCGACGCCGTCGTGAGATTCGATAGCGGGCAGGTCATCTCTGCCGAGTGTTACCACCGTCACTGAGTCGCCGGCTGCGACCAAAGTTTTGGACAGCGTCTGCACATGTCGTTCTAACCCGCCAATGGTGGGCGGGTAAAAATCACTGAGCTGTAAGACGTTCATTCGATCTCCTGATTCGGCGTTCGAGGCACACCGAGACCACAATCACGGCGCCAGCTGTTTGGCTTATTGCCCAGCCGGCGCCCGCTCCGGTGATACCCCAAACAGGTACGAGTAAATACGCCAACACGCATCCTGAGATGGCCATGAAGAGATTAAGGGCGGCGGCTTGTTTGAAATGTTGACGCAGACGCATTTGGCTCGTGGCGATGTTGGTGATGCCGTCGGGAATAGCAGCGGCCACCAACACCAACACCATGGCGTAGCCATCTTTCGCGTAGCCGGGGCCAAACAAGCTCAGAGCGAAACGCCCAAACAGGACGCAAACCACTGCCACCGGAGGGAGAATTTTGCTGATGAATCGTACGCTGGAGCGAGTTAGCTCGCTGACGTTGGCACCTGGCTCAGCGCCGCTGGCTAGGAGCGACGACGCAGCGCCGGTTGAGACTACGAAGAAGAGGCTGCCGAGCATCCATGCTGCATGGAAGTAGGCATTTTCGGCGGCGGATGCTCGGTTGATCACGATGAGTGGAAATACGTACATGGGCAGTCTGCCGCCCATGTTTGTAAGGAAATGCCAGCCCGTGGTGCCGAGCATGTGTGTGATTGACTCAGTAAATTCGGTGGGTCGAACGGTCACGGCCCGCTTGATACGACGGAACTGAACGGTGAGCGAGGCAACCACGCTGATCACCGTCGCGGCTACCCACACAATTGTGAGATTTGTGGCTGATCGGGCTGCGCCGACGACTGCCACTGCCACGATCATGGCCAGCTTGACGACGCCGAATCCGGCGTTGCGAATGAGCATGGCGTCGGCTCGTCGGTCGGCCAGGAATGCGCCGTCGATGAGCACGGTCATTGTCCACGCGGCAGCACCGACGCTGATGAGGGTCAGCGATACGCCAACACTCATCGAGGCTTCGCCCGAGCCGTGGGGCCGGGCGATGAGGGCCGTGCATAAGCCGGTAATTAGTCCTGCAAGTCCGCAAAAAGTAAGTGCAGTGCCCACTTTGGCGGACCAGCTTTGGGTGTTGGTTTTCGGCAGGTTTTGCACCAACCATGTGTCGAGGCCGCCAGTTGCCAACAGACTGGCCAGGCTGATGGCGGCGGTGGCGGCGGTGGCCATGCCGATCGTGGCGGGTGTGAACCAGCGGGCGGCGACGAGCCAGTACGCGTACCCGAGCGCGGCATTGATTCCTGTCGTTCCGACTATGTTGAGGCTATTGACGGCGAGACCCAGGCGCAGGCGTTGAGCAGTTTCGAACCCGCCGACGGCCTCATTGCGTGGCGTGCTGTCTGCGAAGAGCGCTGGTTCGATAGGTCCGGCTATCGGCCCGCCGGGGAACTGTCTGTATTCGGTCGTTTGAGTTTTGACGCGCCGAGTTTCCACACTTGATTGTCGGCATCCGAAAAGTCAACCTGAGTTGAAGTTGAAGTTCCAGCTCAAGATAAAATTCAGTGCTGCACCATTCTCTGACGCAGGCCTAACGCGAGACGTAATAGTGCCGATAGCTCTCTGTGATCGATCAACATGTGCGGGCGGGCCGCCATAGCAAACGGCGAGCTGCTGGGGCCGGTGTCATGGCCTGCGCGGTGGCGAGTGTGACTGCGATCGGTGCTGCTTCGGCAAGTTCGCTAACCGGGGACTTTCTATGCCGATTCGTGGCGCAGTGAAACCAATGGCGTTTGTCGGCAAAGTTGGTGTTTCGTCGGACGCCCTAGGCGGCATTCTGGAAACGTCGAGCGAGGTAAGGACACGCTTTCGGAGCTACGACTATGGGGGCAATACCAGTTTGCTTGGCGCATGGACAGAAATTCGACAGGGAGCCTTTCCCGTTGAAATCACCACGACTGCCAAGCCGGTATGAGTAGGACGCTCGACCCTCGTGAGGTAACTGCCGAGCGAATTTGTGTCGGGCTCGAGGCGGGTGAATTTGTGCCCTATTTTCAACCGACCGTGTCGCTCACCGATGGCACCATCACCTCGCTTGAGGCGCTGGTGCGGTGGGAACACCCACAGTGTGGCCTGTTACTACCCGGCGTGTTTTTGCCCATCGCTGAGGTCCACGATCTCATGGCCGATTTCGGGTCGATGGTGTTGCGCGAATCGATTCGGGTCGCCGATCAGTTCCGGTCACGTCGACATGAGCCTGTGAAGATTTGGATCAACCTGGCCGCGCAACAACTCGACGACCCGACGGGGCTGCTCACCGATGTCCACGACGCGCTTCATGAATACGATTTTGATCCTCGACAATTCGGTTTTGAAGTGACCGAATCGGGATTGATTTCCGATCTTCAATCAGCTTCTGGTGTACTGAGCGAGCTGCGCGATCTAGGTTTCGACTTGGCCATCGACGACTTTGGCACGGGATACGCGTCGCTCACGTATCTTCGCCAATTGCCGGCCACGTTGGTAAAAATTGATCGGTCCTTTGTGAGTTCCGTAGATGGTTCGCTGGCCGACGCGGCCATCGTGCAGGCCGTCACGGAACTGTCCCATGCTCTTGGCCTTAAGGTGGTTGCTGAGGGTGTTGAGACGTATCAACAGCTTGAGAGCATCAACAAGCTTGGCGTCGATGCGATCCAGGGCTTCTACTTTTCACGAGCGGTAAGCGCCGACGACGTGGTGCCGCTCCTGCAGCAAAAATGGTGTGGCCAAAGCGGGCCGAAACTGCAACGGGTCGATCGCGATATTCGAGCTGATTCATTGCCCGGGGCTGGGAGTCCTCGGGCACAGCTCCTGATGTCGGTTCTGGACGTTTCGCCCGACTCAGTAATGGTGCTTGAGGGACCATCTAGCTGCCGTCCATTGGGGCCACGCATCGTGTACGTGAACAGCGCCTTCGAACGCGAAACGGGGTATAGGGCTTCCGAGGTAGTCGGCCGCCGTACGTCAATGCTCGATAGCCCTTCAGCCGACCCGGTCGCTTTGACGCAGCTGGCAGATGCCATGGATTCTGGAGAGTCGGTCACGGTCGAAGTACGCAACCAGCGGGCCAATGGTGCGGAGTTTCCCTGCGAAGTAACACTGAGTCCAGTTTTGGACGATCGTGGAAAGGCCATGTTTTGGCTTGAAGTTCGACGCGATCGTACCGAAGCCTACGCAGCCGAACAGCGGCGCCGGGCCGAGTTCTTGCGCCAGCTGGCGCTTGACGACGCTGTGCTCAACTTGTCGCGTTTGGCGCTTGAGCTGAGCCCCGAAGAGTTCACGGATACCTTGCCCATCCTCTTACAACAAGTTGGCGAAGTGCTCGGTGTGGACCTGGTCTACATCGAGGAGGTACAACTCGATCGGTTCGTACCCATTGCTAACTGGTGCGCTCCCCATGTGTCGCCGGCGGCGGCCGAGTTCGATGATTTTGGAGCCTCGTACCCGGAATGGCACCGGTTGTTGGCGTCGGGCGGACCGCAGGTTATCCCTGATGTATACGCTCTTGACAACCCAAGCCTCTTGGCCGAAATTCAGACTTTGCCATTTCCGGACCGGGCGATTCTGGCGGTCCCTTTTGCCATTGAAGGCTCACAAATCGGAACCATCGGGGCCACCATGGTGGCTGTAACGCGCGAATGGCAACCAGATGAGGTCGCGTTTATGCGCAAGCTAGCCGACACCATCGGCCAAGCATTCGAACGGCGTCGGACCCAATCGGCGTTGCGAAAAACCAACGCCAGGCTGTCGGCGCTAGTCGTCGATGGAGAGACTGGCCTGGCGATAATTGACCGCCGTGGGGTTTGCACGTTCGCCAATCGCGCCGCCGCAGAAATCGGCGGCGTTGAAGTCGACCAACTGGTGGGCGCACAAATCGCCGACTTTGTACATCCTGACGATGTCGCCATGATGGCCGAGGCGCTTCTCTTGGCGTACGACTTTGGCGGCGTAGAGCGTCGGCAGATTCGGTTGCGTCACGCCACCGGCGGTTATGTATGGGTCGACGTTGGCAACTCACGGGCCAGATCCCATGATGTCGGCGGAGTGGTGATGACCGCTCGCCCGATCGGCGATTGGCCGATTGTGCCGACGAACGCACCGATGGCGTTAATCAGTGTGGTCGTGCAGGCGGCGTATGGAGCAAGTAGCGAGATATCGGCGGCGGAGATGCGTCAGGAAGCAGAGCGCATCATCCTCGAAAGCCTGGGGAATACATTGCGCGTCGGGTCGATACCGATGGCCATTTCGGCCCGGATCGACCAAGATTCTCGACCGAGTCGGGCAACGCGGAAAAGTGCCAAATCAACCTCAACTATTTTGTAAATCCGCCGATCATTGAGGTAACCGAATACGAGAGGCTCCGCTATGAACTCCGCACAATTGTTACTCATCTGCATTCCATCTGGAGTCGCTGCGTGGGGAGCACGTGCGGGTTTACATCGCCACCATCGTCTTCATCCGCATCACCCCTCGAGCTCTGCTGCCTTAGCTGCCCTTGGCCGGGTCAATGCCCAGTTCGGCCACGAGCTACACCACTAAGCCCTTAGACAAGGGGCCACGGATATCGGCGGCCGGTGGGGTCGCTCGGGAAATGTCCCACCGTGGCGAAGTGCTGTGCCCGGTCCTGAAGCGCGTCGACTTCGGCACCATCCAGCAATGGCAAAAGTGTTTCGGGAACCTTGTCGGCGATGGCCTGAATTCCAGCGCCGATTAGATCGCTGAACGGTTCGAATGCGAATTCCCAAATGACGGTGCGCAGTTTCCACTCTTCGTGAAAGCACACGCCGTGATCGATGCCCACGATGGCGTCTTGCCATTGTCCTTCAGCGCCGATGAGCACGTGGCCCGACTTTCGATCGGTGTTGTTGGCCAACAAATCGAAGGCACACATGGCCCGTAAACGGTCATGGAGGTCGAGCCGTTTTTCGTAGATCGTGAAGTGATGCTGCTCGAAATCGGCGTTAATAAACAGCTGCCACGAACCCACGCCGTGTGGCCCCTCCCGTTCAATTGTGGGCGGTACAAGGTCCCACCCGAGTGCCTCTGACAACTCGTACGCCGCTATTTCGCGACGGTACAAACCACTGGGAAAATCCCACAGAGGACGCTCGCCTCGAGCCGGTTTGTAGATCGCTTGGCACACCTCATCGTCGAGCCGGAGCGTGCACAAAAAGGTGGCGTTCGAACTCCACGGCATACGGCCATCGACGGTGATTTCGCCATGGGAAAGAACGTCAGGAACGGCCAGAGTCATGTGGGCTTGGTTAGTTGAGACGGGGGCAGGCGTGGCCATCGGGGTCCATTGGTGCCATGCACAAGAAACATGTGGGACGCCCGGACGAGACGAGACTGCGGGCCTGGGAAATGAAGCTGGCGGTCTGATCACGCGTGAGGCGAAATCGGGCCTTTTGACCCTCGGAAATGTTTGCCACTTCGTTGTCGACGTAGATACTTGAGTAGTCGTCTTCATCTTGTTCCTCTTCGACGACGAGCTCCTCGGCCACGATAAACACCACATCGGTGTCGCGTTCGTAGCCCAAGCCGAGCGATCCTAATGTCCAATCGGCTACTACTGGTTGGCGAAGTTCTGGCGGCTCGGGGCGCTGCGCCGAAGCGGGTGGTACGTCGGCCAACAATTTTTCGAGGTAATCGGCCAACACCGCCACTTGTTGCTTTTCGCACTTGATGGTGATGCTCTCGACGCCCGATTTGGCCTGGATGTAAAACACCCGCTTGCCGGGCGCGCCGACCGTACCGGCAACAAAGGTGTTCACTTGCTCTAAATCAAACCAGTAACTCACGAGAGTTTGAGGCTACCCAGATCGTCGGTGGAATTCACCGTAAGCACTGCTGGGCCGCCGTGGGTGTAAGTGATCGCTGTCACAGAACACGGAGAAATCACAACGCGCTGAAAGAGATCAAGGTGGGTTCCCATGGCGTGAGCAACGAGCGCTTTGATGGGGTCTGCATGGCTCACGGCTACGACTACCCCGCCGGGATGCTTTTCTACGAGTCGTTGCGTGGCAGCGGCAATACGGCCTTGCATTTCGGTGAAACTTTCGCCGTTGGGAAAGCGAAACCCGCTGGGGTAGCGCTGCACAGTGCTCCACTCTGGCAGCTTCATGAGCGAACGAAGTTCGTGGCCGGTCCAATCGCCAAAGTCGCATTCGATTAGGCCTTTTTCGACGACCACTTTGAGGCCTCGGACCTTGCCAATTGGCGCGGCTGTTTCACGTGTGCGTTCTAACGGGCTTGAGTAGATGGCATCGACGCGCTTGAGTTTGGCAATTCTTGCCGCGACGGCGTCGGCCTGAGCTCGGCCAGAATCGGCAAGGTGTAGTCCAGGGGCGCGACCGGGAAGCGAGGTGCCCGTGGTGGGCGTCTGACCATGGCGTACGAAAAGTACGGTGGTCATGGGCGGGTGAGTTGAGGCTTTTGGCACGCTTGCCAAAGTAGCCGGTTACTTCTGTTTGGGTTTGAATCCCAGATGCCCGTTGGCCCCCAACATGTAGCCGGCACCCACGGCGAGTACATAGAACAGGACTCGGATCTGGTTTCGGTCAAAAGTGGCTTTCATAACCCGTTTCGTGATGTCGACGCCCATCCACAAAGGCACGACGTATTGGCTGCCTTCTCGCTCCAGGGCGTCAATCAAGAACTTTCGATCGATGAAATATTGCGTCACCGCCAGAGTGATCACCACGAGAACTGCGGAGATAATTCCGCCTCTTTTGGAGCCTTTGCCCGAGCCGGTCAAGTATGCCGCTCCGATAGCAGCACCGACGCCGATTGACACATAGAAGCTCTGAAGTTTCAATAGGGTCACGAACAAGAAGTACAGCCCGCCGACGACTATGGCCGCGCCAACGGCGAAGAGCACACCCATGCCGACACGTTCCAGCGGTCCGGGACCATCGGTAAGCGAATATGGCGTAAATGTGGTCGATGCTGGTGCTCCGTAGCCCCCGGCGCTGGGCGGTACTGGCGGCGGCGGTGGTGGGGGTGCAGGGACGTTAAATTCGGTCACAAGGCGATTATTTCACCGACGCCAAAGACGACGGCAATAGCCGACAAGAAAATCGCAGCCGACAGCTGCATGCGCCGATCAGTGGCCCTCACAGACAGCCATGCGCCGAGCAGAGCGCCAGGAACGACGGTGGCCGTCAACCATGCTGCCACTCGCCAATCGATGCCGCCTTCGATGGCGTGAGTGATCGTTCCGGGGACGGAAAACAGCCCAACACACGCCAATGACGTGGCGATGGCGGGCTTGATTTTCAATCCTGCATATTGGGTGAATGCTGGCACCATAAATACGCCACCGCCAATACCCAAGAACCCGGAAAGAAATCCTGCTCCAGCGCCGACGGCGGCAATGATAGTTCGGGCATCTTTGGTCGATTGAGGCCCGGCGTTAGCCAGCAAGTCAGGGCCATGAGCGGTTGTCGGTTCTGGGAGCCCTCGCCACATTTTGAAGCTCGAAAATGCCAATAGCGCGGCAGTGGCAATCTGCTGAATGTGGCCACGCCCTGGCATATGTTTTGTGGCGATAGCACCAGCAATCGAAAACACGGCCCCAATGGTGCCTGCCTTAGCCACGACTCGCCAGTCGATGATTTGCTGTTTGATGTAGCGAAACGTGCCGCTTGCTGCCCCCGGAATAATCGAAGGCAGCGTGGTGCCAACGGCCAATGCTGCGCTCACACCTAACGCACGAATGCCAGGCGTCGACACAGTTGCGCCGCCAATGCCGAACAATGCCGACATCATGCCGGTAAAGAATCCGAGCACTGCAGTGAGCGCATCACGAAGTGGCCCTACTGCTAACGCCAGCTCCACTTAGTGGGCTGCTGGCATGCTGCCGTCGGCCTTGGGTTTTGGCGGCGGAACGCCGATCGAAACCGCGGTGTCGCCAGGTTCTGCCCACCGACGGCGTGACACGATCGACAGGGTGCGCAATAGTTTCATTGCCACTTCATCGGTATCGGCAGGCTTGGCTTCAATGCAACCGGCCTTGATCATGCGGTCCACGATTTCGCGTCCCAAATCGGTGCGCACGATGGTGAGGGTCCAATCGTTGTCCTTACCGATTCCGCCGGTGGAAATATCGGCGTGTTCTGCTGCGAAGTCGGGGCAATGCTTGCAACCCTCGCGGGTCCAGGCATGGCATTCCTTTAAATTGATTTCGTGGAACGAACCGTCTTTCATCCAGATTTGAAAGGCACCTTTGATGTTCATCTTGATCATGTCTTCTTTTTTGAGTCCGTACTTGGCCTCAAAAAGTTCAGGAAAAATTGAATCGTCAAACGTCTTTGAGCACAGCAGACCAATGTTGAATACAAAGGGCTTTGAGATCTTGCCAATCTTGCGATGCCACATCACAGGCGGCACCGAACTCTGGCAACTCATGCCCACCAAAGCAATTTTGGTGAAGCCTTCTTCCAACGCCTGATCGAGCGCCAACGTATTCGCCGAGTAGGTGTACCGGCTGCCGGCGCCTTTCAAAATTTCTTCCTTGTTGCGCGCTACTCCCGGAATGGCTTTCCACGTGGAGCCATCACCTTCTAGGTAGCTAGTGAGCGCAGCATCGATGTAACCCTCTTGCATGGCCCAGATCAGAAGTGCCGAAACGAAGCCGCCATCCTGGCCCATTTGGTGGACCATTTTGTCGGTAGCCCTACACAACAAAATGTCTTTGGTGATGCCGTACATCTCGTTTGGTTCGCGGTCCCGTCCGAAGAGGTGATCGTTGGCTTCAGGCTCCCACGCCCGAAATCGTGGGCATGCTCGCGTGCAACTCGTGCAGCCTTTGTGGCCGTGCCCGCAGTCGGTAGGGCCAAGTTCGTCTTCGAGGTGAAACGGCTTATAGCCGCCCATCTCGTGGTCGTAACCGATCACGTCGTGAGGGCAGGCGATGACGCACCCTGCGCATCCCGTGCATAGGCCAGTGTTGATTACTTCCTCGTACAGCTCCTTCCATTGGAACGTCCAACGGGCGGCTTTGCTGGGAGCAGATTCGGTAACGGTCATAGTTGGCACAATAGGCGAGCTCAACCAATCGGCGATTACGTTGCTCGTATGACTTCGCCACTTGCTGTTGCTCAGACTGTTGCTGTACCGATCGGGAAGCTGGGTGGCGATTTCATGTTGCAACCCGCCACTTTGCAATTCGGGAAAGACGCCGGGATTCGGGGCGGATTTGCGGTGTATATCGGCGGCCGAGGTGGGCCCCTTGGTGATTGCGATGGCGACGTGGTGGCCAGCGCATTTGGGTTCTTTGCCCCGGAACTCGTGACCTCGTTGTGGAATACGGCCGTGGCCGTAATGCCGGCACGCGATTTAGGCAATCAGTACGGCGTGCGATGTGCTGCATGGGGCCGAGATCGAATCGGAGCTCTGGGTGACGCGAAGCTCGGCCGTTTGGCCGAACTGGCGGGCGCTGTGGTCAACGGTGTCGACGCCGACTCCTTGGGGCTGAGCCTGTTCGCTGCGTGGCGCACTGTCGCACTACCCGACGACGTAGCAGGCAAGGCGTATCAACTCATCCACGTGTTGCGCGAGTTGCGGGGATCTGCGCATCTGGTTGGTTGCCTTGCCGTGGGCCTTCATCCCCGCGATGCTGTGTTGTTGCACGGCGGCCCTGGCGAGGCGAAATTGTTTGGCTGGGGCGACGATCTCGTGGTGCCGGTGGGCCTCGACGACCACTTGGCGCGAGCAGAAGCGATCACCGACGAAATCTGCGCGGCTGCCTTTGGTGGCTTGTCGCCAACCGACGCCGATGAGTTCGTGGCCCTAGTTACCGAGGCCTACTCACTCATTCAGAAGGCCCGAACAGTTATTTTTTGGGCTTGACCCGTGGTGCTGCGGCCTTGGCAGCGGCGACCTTCGCTGCTGCCTTCTCGGCATCTTTACGGGCCTTGCGGGCTGCCAACACTGCACCGCGCTCTGCACTGTCGTCGACGGTTCGCACCACGCCAGCTGTGAAGTCGCGCATGGCGACAGGCGCCATTGCAATGTGCTCGTTGTCTTTGAGGAGTTCGCGAATGTTGATGGCAGCTTTCGCTTCTCCGGCCATGGTGCAGGCAAACATCACCTGGGTGACTGCTTTGCCGTGCTTTTCGACCAGACCAGGGACGACTTCGGCGAGCTGGATTACTGACGGGTCGTCGGCGGAATCGCCGAGCGCCTCGATGCAATCGTTGAGACATTTGTCGGTGAGTAGAGCGCCGATATTTTCGAGTGTGGAATCCATTTTTCCGGAACGGGCGGCCTCACGGATCTCGGTTGGGGTGGTGCCCGCGACCTTCGTCAATAGCTCGGCGTGGTCTTGTGGTAATCCGGCTGTGAGGGCAACGATCTCTTCGTCGGTCACCTCGCCAAAGGCACGGTCGAGCATATTCAGGGCGTGGAGACGGGTTTGCATGCGATTCACGGCTCCCACCCTAAACGTTTGGCGTCGTTGAATCAGAGTGTGCTCCGGCTCGCTTCAGGCAGCGTGGATCAGTCATCATTTCTCAATGGATCTGAATTACTCGGAACAAGACGAAGCTTTCCGTGCCCAAGTTCGGGCTTGGCTAGAGGCGAACCTCCCTGCTGGTTGGTTTGAGGACGGCTTCGAAATCAGCCCCGATCAACGCAAAGAGTTCTCCGATAACTGGACGAACAAACTCAACGAAGGCGGCTGGATCTGCGCATCGTGGCCCAAGGAGTATGGCGGCAAAGGCTTGACCACTATGGAAAACGTGGTGCTCAATGAAGAGTTTTCGAAGGCAGGAGCACCTATGCGTGGCGACTTCTTTGGCGACACTCTCGTTGGCCCGACCATTTTGCAGTGGGGTACCGAAGAGCAAAAAAAGTACTTCCTTCCTAAAATTATGACTGGGGCCATGGCGTGGTGCCAAGGCTTCTCGGAGCCTGATTCCGGATCTGATTTGGCCAGTCTGAAATGCACAGCGCTTCTCGATGGCGACGAGTGGATTATCAACGGTCAAAAGGTCTGGACCACCCAAGCCCAACATGCCGACTACGTGTTTCTGTTGTGTCGTACCGACGCCGATGCGCCGAAGCACAAAGGTATTTCGTATCTACTGGTTCCTATGCGTCAGCCGGGCGTCGAGGTGCGGCCGATCGTGCAAGTTGATGGTTCCGATGAATTCAACGAAGTGTTCTTCACGAACGTGCGGTGCCCCAAAGAAAACGTCGTCGGCGGGCTGAACAACGGGTGGGCTGTGGCCATGACGACGCTTGGTTTTGAGCGCGGTTCGAGCGCTACTACCAGCCATCGTCGATTCGAAAAGGAACTCGAAGACATCGTCGAAATGGCAAAGAACAACGGCGCCATCGACGACCCTTCAACTCGCCAAGCATTGATGCGGGCGCATACCAAAGTACAGATCATGCGTATCAATGGACTGCGGTCACTCAGCTCGATTTTGTCAGGTAAGAAAGACCCAGGCGTCATGGCCTTGGGAGCTCTAAACAAAATGTTTTGGAGCGAGTATCACCGCGAAACCATGAATTTGGCCATCAATATTTTGGGTATGCACGGACAGATTCTGACGGGAGTCAGCGGGATGGAATGGGTGCCCGGCCAGGGGCGCCGCCGGGGAAAGGGTACGTATCCAGTGAGCCCCACACAGGCCGCATTCTTCTTCAGCCGCAGCGAAACAATTTGGGGCGGAACCGCCGAGATTCAGCGCAACATCGTGGGTGAACGAGTACTTGGTTTGCCCAAGGAACCTGGCGCCAAATAGCTAGCGCTCGATTTTGATGTAGGCCACTTGGTAGGGCTTCAGGTCAACAATCGCCGACACCAGGCGTACCCGTATATGGCGATCGCTGTTATTCACTAGCACGGCTCGTGAGTCGCTCGCCATGGCCACGACGCGAGAGTCACTTGTCGTCGTAGTTTTCAAGGTTGTGCCAGTTGGAAATGCCCATGCGAAGGCTTGCATGCTGTCCCCGAACGGTGTCGAGTCACCGCCGGCCGCTGTCGATGTGCTTGGCCACAAACAGCTTCCGCAATGGTCGGGCTGGCCTTCTGGTTGCCACAGCAGAGCGGTGGTGGCCCCCGCCTCTGCGAGCCGAATGACTGCCGTAGTCATTACGGCGTTTTGATGATCGGAATCCCATCCGGCATCTTTCGGAGTTACAAACCATTCTGACCACCAGATCGGCAAGTTGGTCTTTTTCCGCAACATTTCCGTGATTGCGGTGAACTTCTTAGTAGCCGAAAATTCGTCCGTAACGAGGTGTCCGTCACGCACCATTGTCTTGGCATCGATGCTGATGAATTCGGCTCCGTGCTTGTTCTTCAGCCAGTAGTTGATGACGTCAATGGGCGCCTGGTCGAGCACGCCCCAATCGCCGCGGACAGCTGACGGGTGAGGTGTTGACGCTTCATCGGCGTATGACTCCATTACCGCGTACGGTCCCCCAAGTTGGGCATCGGGTCGGACCTTCTTTATAGCGTCGTACACCTTGTTGTACAGGTATGTGTAGTGCTCAAAGTCCCATCGCTTTTTGTCGACAGAATAGAATCCTTTGAGCTCGTTCCAAACCTGGAAATATTTGACGTCCGGATAGCGGAGAGCGACCTTGGCGGTGAGGGCTGCGAAGTCGTCGTAGTGCTTAAGGTCGGGTGCTTTTTCGATTTTGGACCAATCTGTTTGGCCAGCGTCGCCACCCTTCATCCAATCGGGCGAGCAACACAGAGTGATCACAGGGGTGCCGCCTGTGTGGCGGATCACGTTGATCCGATCATCGAGTGACGTCCAGTCGTACACACCTGGTGACGGTTCCGGGCTCAGTGCACCCCAGCCCATCATGTGTTGATTTTGTAAGAATTTGTTGCGATCGAGGTAGCTCCAGGCCTTTGTAACGGCGTGGGCATCCTGCCATGGATCTGCAGAATGTTGACCGTGTGTCACGCCGTTGGCCAGCAAACTCACGACGGGTGGGCCGTCGTCGATGGTGACAGTGACGTCAGCCGCGGCCAGAGCGGTGGTAGACGGCCGTGATCCGATTGGTGCCGATGACACCGGAGTACCTTCGCCAAACGTGGGCTCGGCCGCTTGACCGGTGGCGCACGCCCCCAGAGCAATGCAGGCCGCAAGTACCGCGGCGAAAGGTTTCCGTTTCATATCAGCGCGTGGGGCGTTGGAACAGCAACAGTGACGGGCATCACAGACGCAGCGCGCTTGTTGCGGGGTGCCACATTGGCGACGTCACAAATGCGATCAATGCAGGCAAACAAGCGGGATCGCAAAACGTCACGGGCCGTGTTGTTGGCATGGATGTGACTGTCGTAGTTGGCCATGATCTCGGTGATGCGGCTCGCAATCATGGCCGAATGCACATGGTCGGTGCGCAAACAAAAGTCGTCTCGATTAATGGAGGCCATGAAGTCGGCGCACTTGGGTTGGTACTCCAACATTACGCACGGCACCCCTGCAGCTATAGCCAAAATCCCAGCGTGCAACCGCTCGGCCACGATGAGCGAGCAGGACTGAACAGCTGGCACAAAAGTGTCGACGGTGAACGCGTTCACGATCTCGCATCGTTGGCTATCGAGCCCCGACAGAAATTGTGCTTTCACTGCGAATTGGTGATCTCCAGGGTTCACCACGAGCAGTTTGATGGTAAGCCCTTGTTGTGCCAATTGGCACATACTTGCCGCCGCGTGGCGGATCACGCGGTCGTGATCGTGACCCCACAAATCATCGCCATACCCCAAACTGAATCCGACTGCGGGCCGAAAGCTCTGGCCAGTTGTCGGCGCTTCGGAAATGTTGAGTAGAAGTGCTGGATCGCCGACGACTTCACAGTCGATATCAATGTCTCCTAACAATTTGGCCGACTGTGGGCCACGTACTGTAACTCGATCGAATGGCGACAGGGTCTTAGCCCACTTAGCCATTTCCCCATGTTTTGAGAAGCTGTGCTTTCCCACGAAGCGAGGGTCCTCGACTCCCGCGCCAATCATGAAGGCTGGTCGGGTAGCCGTGAAGGCGAAGGCCGTGTTCACGTGTAAGCGCCAGTTGGCGCGCCCAATTACGGTGCCGCCACCAAGTAGCGGATACGCCCCGCGCAAGTTTTGACGCGTCGAGCTGCCGAGTGACCTGGCGATGTCTCTGGGGTACAGCGGCACGTCGACCATGTGCGCTGGCGCTAAGGCCTCCCGCAAGGCGACAGCAATGGCATCGTCGCCTAAATTGTTGTGACCAGTCCAACCTATGTAAGCGAACATTTAGTGCATCACCGTGAGGAAGACGAATCGAAGGAGCACCATCGCAAGACAAGCCACACCTACGGGTACGGCTAAAAAAGTGAGCGAGTGCATTACTCGACGCGACGGAATGTGCCCGGACACAATGAGCATTTCGCGTGCCGCCAACAACGTGGCGAGCACGAGGAAAAGTGTGAGGGTTATGGGGCCAGAAACTTCGACGATGAGTGATTTCATAATGTCGCCACCTGTGCTTTTTGGCCAACCACGATCGGGTGACATGGCTTTCGTCGCTTTCGTCCGAGGGTCGAAGTGGCGATTTCAACGGCCAAAAATGGAATCGTAAATGCCGAGACGGCCACCACATATGACGTGGGTTTCCATGCGTGGATCCACAACAAGACCTGAGCGCCAAAGGTGGCACATACTGTGCTCATGGCGACGCCGATGGCGATTTGAATGCCGATCGAACCAAACCGGCATCGGCGGGCGATCGGCAATCCCGGTATAGAAAAGAAAAATAGCAACGCTAGGAAGGGTCGGATGGGGTTTCGCCAATCGCCAATTGAGAGGGTCAAGGTAGTGATGACGAGTGCGAGTTCGGCGATGGGACGGGCCATGGTTCTGTTCACTTGTTTGCCAATCTTGTCATGGTGTAACCGTTTGAGAGTCAACGACTTTGGCTTCAAAATTCGCCTCGAAGACGTACGCGCGTGCGTTCGGTGACGAGTACACAATTCGGAATCGACCGGTGGATTCAAGGGTCTTGGCTACTTCGGCAACCCATCCGGGTTTCAGACCGTAGAGCTGGATGCCAAAACGTTCTTGGCTTGTCGTCAGTAAGAAATATGTTGATGCCGAATTCGAGTCAAGAAAATTGACCAGCAGTTTTTGGTCATTCAAAATCGAGTCGTCTATCGGGAAATACCGGTAGAGCTCAATTCCCCGATAGCGCCACGGAAGGTTGCGGCTTACGGCCACGAGGTTGGCGCCCTCTGGCGCGTGTTCGTACACATAGGAGATTGCGGCTGCTTCTTGAGGATCGACTCGTTCAAATTCTTCGTTGCCGAATCGGGCCACGATAAACAGGGGCACAATCAGACTTGTCAACGCTGCGATGGCCCCGGCGGTGATCGCCGGATGGCGCAGACGGCCAGGCACAGGGAAGATAGCGAGCGCCGCAAACATGGCCAACAAAGGCAGGGTGAAGAGATATGCCCGCAGCACAACTTCGCCGCCATAACTTTGCAAGCCCACCACCGGAATCGCTGCCATCGTGGCAATGATGAGGCCCTTTTGGCGCACGCCCATGCGCCACCGTCGGATCACACCAATGGCGGCAAATCCCACCATCACGGCGGCGAAACCCATACGCGAATAGAGCACGAGTTGTCGTTCGCTTGACCCGGTGAGACGCCCAGCGACCCCACTGTTGACGTTTTGGCCAACGCTGCCGAAACTGCTCAGCACCGTTTGCAGGTGGCCTTTCCAAAACGCGTCGGCACCCAAACTTATCCACCCCAGGTAGATCACGACCTGGATGAGCGGCAAGCTGCGCAGGGTGCAACGGCGGCTCAGTACCAACAGTACGGTGATGCCCATCACGAACAACGGTGTGAGTTGGTGACTCATGCAGATCGTAAAAAACGTGAGTATGAGAAATGCCAAGAGAGCGACGCGCTGCCAGCCCTGAGTCTCTGCTGGCTCCACTTTGTCGAGCTCTATACGGTCGTATCCAAACAGTTGTGTGCGTGGCGTGAGGTGGCGACCGCGACGAAGTGCGTCGGGGCGTCGAGCATGGGGGTGATCGCGTGGTGGCACTGTGAAGAACCGCAACAATACGGCGATGAAGGTGATGGCGAGGCCGTAGTTGAGCGCTTGCGGTGCGAGGTAATCCTGACCCACCCAATTGCCCAACAGGAACGTCCACATCATGAGCCAGTGGGCGCGTGTGCTCTTGGTCACGGAACGGGCAATGACCCACAGCGGCGCCAGATACATGGCATTGAAAAACACCGGCGAGTACCGGATGAAGTATTTCGCGGAGTTCAGTCCAGACACTTGGGTGAGCATGGCGGCCAACGAAAACGAGCCAGGCCACGAGTAACGGGCGTCCAAATTCGGCAGGGTAGAGCCGGCCCGTTGGATGCGTTCGATGAACCCAACATGCAGATAGGCCGAAAAGAATCGGGGTTCAGCTTCTATGAGACCAATCGATCCATGAAGAGCAAAGAGCATGATCAAGACCTGTGAAATGAGGACGCTGTTTTTCAGTTGCGGCCGAGTAACGGCGTACCCGAACGAGACGCACATACACACGAGCCCGATGAAAAACGCAGGGTGCAGCGCGTTGAGCAATCCGAGCCCGCCGACGTTGTTTTCATTGGTAAGCGTCACACCCACCGCCCACATGGCGGTACCGATGGAGGTGAGCGCAATCGGTATGGCTACGTCGCTTCTCGGCGAATCTCGGGGAGCTGTTTCTATGAGATCGTCGTGCTGTCGGAGCTGCGGCCGTTCGGCCGTCTGGCGCAGCGTGTTGTAAACGAGCGGTGCTGTGCGCAAGGCGATGAGGAACTGGGCTCCGGCGTACGCCCACCCAACGGTAATCAACCCCTTGCTGTCGATGAGGCCAGTAGTGGCCCCCAAAATGATGAGGCATGACGTGACTTGAACGCCGACTACGAAACGGGTGCGTTTTCTTACCCGGGCGATGGCTAGGGCCACGATGTTGATGAATCGAAAAATCGTGGCGGCTGCCACGAGCCGTAGAAGCATCGCCAATTCCGGTTGGTTCGAATGAGCGAGCAACGACACCGCCAGTGGCGCCAGCGCTCCTGCCACCAACGCAGTAGGTAGCAGCACGGCAGCTCCCAATTTGAGCGTGCGAGCAAGGTGCGTGTGTAGTTCGTGCTCATCATGCGCACCCTCAACCGTGAGCGACGTGGCGAGGGACGACATCAACAAATCCAACTCGATGGTGACGGCCCAGATTGCGTAAAACCGCCCCGAAATTGCCAACCCGAGGTGGCTGGCCACGATGACGGGCAAAAGTGAAGTTGATGCCAGCTGGCATAGTCCGCCAAAGTAGTCGGCGGCAATCATTTTTCGCAGCGGCAATTTGCTGAGCCCGGTGGCCGACGAACGTGTGCGTCGTACATGGCGGGGAATGAGCTTGCTCATGATGAGCACGTTCACGGGAGCCAATGTGACCAGCATGGGAATGGTCCACGAAGCGAACAGCGCAACATGTGCTGCCATGCCCGAAAAGAGAATGAGGAGTGCTATTTTTGCCACCGAAAATCCGGCGTTTTCGATGGGTACCCAGAGCGCTTCGCGCAGGCCTGTGAGCACGCTGTCCTGGAGAGTAAATACGCACCATGCCGTAACCGCGAGTACGAACCAGGGGGCGAGATACCACGATCCGTTCAGAAACCCGCCCATCCAATGCCAGTGCACCGCAGCCGCGCTGAACGCGCTGGAAATGACGACAGCCATGGTGGCCGACGCCGCATAGGAGTTGACGACGAGTCGTCTGGTTCCGTCGCCGGCATGAGGCAAGAGGCGGGGGAGTGTGGCAATCAAGTTGAACTGCGAAATGCCGCTCAACAGAATCATCATCGAGACAGCCGCTGATACGCGACCGACTTCGGCGGCTGGATAGATACGAGTGGCAATTGCCCAGTACGCCGCGCCACACAAGCTGGTGACAATTGTTGTGATGATGAGTGCGTAGCTGGACCGGTACAACGGCACGCGCGTGTGCGCCAGGATTCCGGTTGGTTGTTTGCGATGTCGCCATCGATCGGGCGCGTCATCGTCGTGAACGTCAGCAGCCGAATTAATCGGAGATGTGCGCTCTAAAAGATCGGTCAAATCGAGCGCGCCTCCTTGCGGCTCTTGACGTATGCGAATGGGCCAGCAGCGATACCCAATATCTCGGCCGTGACCAAGCGTCGAGGGAATCCAGCAGTACGGCGAGCGTTTTTCGACGACCCGGAACGCAGCAACAGGCGTATGCCTTCCGGTGCCCGTCGGGCGATCATCACCAAATGCCGAGGGTCATCCATGATGCACTTCGTCAGAATCGAGGTGATGCCTTTGCCATACGCGTGGAGTTGCTTGGCGAGCCCGTCGTAGTCGGGCCGGTGGCGGTGGCGCACGATCGCTCGCGGTTCGTAGGCGATCGTGTTGCCGCTCAATACCGTGGTGAGAAACAAGGCCAAGTCTTCGCCAGATGGTGCTTTGGTGCCGGGGCCCATTGCTTCGTCGTAGCCGCCGAGTTCCTCGATGGCGTCCTTTCGAAATGCAACGTTGTTACCCGAGCCAAACATGCCTGCCGTATAGGGATACAACGGGCTGTTGTGGCGATTTTTCACCAAGTCGAACACCTTGGGTTGGTAGCCCTTGGCGAATCCACCATATTGCTCAAACCAGGCTTGCGCCTCGCTGGTGAGGTCGGCAGGCAGCACCAACCCCGTCACACAAACAGCTTCCGGATTCAATGTGAATCGACGAACGAGGGCGTTGAGCCATTGCGGATCTACGAGAACGTCATCGTCGGTAAAGGCCACGATTGAACCTTTGGCTTCTGCTGTGCCGCGGTTACGTGCTCGAGATGAGCCAGCTATGTTCTCTCGCACGTAACGCACACGAGAATCATCGGCAAACGACTGCACGATCTTTCGTGTTTCTTCGTCGCTCGGCGCATTATCCACCACAATGATTTCGAAACGGGGATAGTCAATCGAGGTGAGGGAATCCAAACATCGAGCAAGCTCGTGGGCACGGTCTTTGGTGGGCACCACAATGCTGACCATGGGTGCGTCGAGCGCTGTTGGCGTGCCGTGTAAACAATCGGGAACTCCGGTATGGGCAGTTTCGGCGTCGAAGGCGTAGTGCAGCTCGATTTCGTCTTCAAAATTGTCGTAGACGGCAGCAGTGAGTTCGGCGGCGGAGATCCATCCATCTTTGAGCTCTAGCTCAATTTGTCCGAGCGGAGCTGTATGGATTCGCACCAATGCACAGATCCGTTCGAATCGTTGCTCGGCATTCTGAGGAGCGAACACATCCTGAATGTCTTCGGACACTTCGATCTCCACCATGTACGTAGGCTCGAATCCCCGTTCGGCGGCAGCTGTTTGGTGAGCAGCGTTCATGGCGGTGGCCGGAGTTGCCGTAGCCGGACGGCGATCGAGCACTTTGCCTGCCACGAACCCAGCCATTGTGGAGCCGAGGCCTACGACCACGGCGCCGGACCGGCCCAGACCGCTGACATCACCCTTGACGGCGTCGAAAAGGCCCCGCACTACCGCAATTGGCAACGTGCGAGTGACGTAGGTACGTTCCGACGACAGGCCGTCGTTGGCCCCTACCAGGCCGGTCATTCGAGCTTTCGAAAGACCCTCCGCGTAGCACCGGCTACGGAAGTATCGAAGGCGACCGCGGGTGTCTGGTACATGGTGGCGCACCTTGGCGGCAGGTTCGTACATGTTGACGCTGTCTGGCCACATTTGCCGGGTGCGGATGCACAGTTCGGTTTCTTCGCAACCCAATGGGTGTTTACCTACCCGGCCGAGGCCAGCGCGGAATCCGCCCACTTGTTCGAACACTTCGCGTCGAAAAGCCATGTTGGCCCCAATGGGGTTCCGAACTGGCGCCGTAACGGTGGGCAGTCCTGTGTAGGAGCACCCCAGAACCCAGTTGAACTCTTCGGGAAACCATCGGGGAGACGTGGTCTGCCACACCGGTGTAATGCCTCCGCCTGCCACCATCACCGACGAATCGTTGAAGGCCAGTAACAGGTTGGCAATCCAACCAGGGGCAGCTTCTGCGTCGTCATCAAGGAATGCCACCACGGCCGCGGTGGACGATTCAATCCCGGTATTCCGAGCGCCCGACAGGCCTCTCTCGAAGAGATTTTCGAGCACAGTGACCGTATCGGACCATGCTAGAAAGCGTTGGCGCGCTCTGTTGTACAACTCGGGGTTGTGGTCGATCACCACGATGACTTCCAGAGGTGTGGGGTCCTGGGTGAGGGACGACTTCACTGCCTCGCACAATTCCATCCACCGCTCGATTGTGTAGGCGCAGATGATCACACTGGCTTCAGCACATCCGTCAAATCTGCCGGTCGGGCCAAGACGGACAGGGGAGACAAGATTGGTCATTTGAAGCGCTCCTTGAAAATTGTACTTAATACTCGTAATCCGTCGCGGTGCACGCTGAGTTTGGATATTCCGTGAATACGGGGAAATTCAAAGCTGGGGACCTCGGCAACTTTGACCTTTGCTTTGGCGACCCGCACGCTCATGAGCGCCTCCACTTCGAAACCGTCGCAGGTGAAATCGACGCGTTCCGTTAGCGACTTCCAGAAGGCGTTGTAGCCATAGTTGATGTCGGTGTATGCCGTGCCGTACATGGCGTTGGCGATGTTTGACAAAATCCAATTGCCAACTTTGCGGCCCACTGTGAAGTCAGTCGATCCGCCGCCCGGGACGCAACGTGTGCCTTTGGCGAAGTCGGCGCCAGCCACTAAGGCGGCTACGAATTTCGGTATTTCTGCGGGGTCTGTCGAGCCATCAGCATCCATCAAAACAACAATGTCGCCCGTTGCCGCTGCGGTACCCGCAGTGAGTGCGGCGCCTTTGCCTCGCTGTGTGACCATGACGATCCGAACATCGTCACGCAGAGACACCGCCATCGCTGGGGTGCCGTCTGTCGACAAGCCATCCACGATGATGACTTCGTGGATGTCGGCCGGCATCCGTGAGAACACATGCGCCAGGTTTTTGGCTTCGTTGAGCGTGGGGATGACCACACTGACGGTAGGTACTCCAGCTTCACGAACTGGCTTTTCGGTGGTCCTGATGACGGCTTCGAGATCGCGGAGATCAGTGGGAGTGCCTTTGTCTTTTCGCCGTAACGACGGTGGCCCCGATGCCCGAACTTCGTCTACGAATGTCATGTGAATCCCCTTGTTTGCGATGATCGGTACGGATCGTCGTGTGAAGGGTTTCGTCGCTCTATGCGGTTTGTCTTAACGGCCTCGCTGTGGGGTTTACCGTTTTTTAGATGAAGCTTCGACGGAACTTGGCAATGGCCATACGATTCCTGATCGAGAAAATGTGACTATCTTTTCGGCTTCGGCGCCCTCGGCAGGATTCGAACCTGCGCCACCGCCTCCGGAGGGCGGTGCTCTATCCCCTGAGCTACGAGGGCCGATCGAGTCAGGGTAGTCGAAACGGATGAGTGAACGGAAAGGGTTCTGGCCCCCTGGTGGTTGCGCCGTATCATTCGCACATGATTCGTGATTCGCTGGCAAGCGCAATACGTACTGCGCTGGGTTCGCTTGGCGTAGATGCCCCTTCGGAAATTTCGCTTGAACGTCCGCGCAACGCGGAGCACGGTGACTGGTCGAGCAATGTGGCCCTAGCGGTGGCCAAAACCGCTGGGCGCAATCCCCGTGAACTGGCCGGCTCGTTGGCTGAATTGTTGGGGTCTGGCGCTGTTCCCCATGTGACGGCTGTGGAAATAGCGGGGCCAGGCTTTTTGAACTTTCGACTGGCCGATACCTGGCTACATGACGTTTTGACCAATGCAGTCGTGTCAGGGCCCGACCAATTCGGTCGTGTGGATCTGGGCCACGGCCGCACCGTCAACGTCGAATTTGTATCGGCAAATCCCACTGGACCGTTGCATGCCGGCCACGGTCGGGGAGCATGTTTCGGCGATTCGCTGGCCCGCATTTTGGGGTGGGCAGGATACGTACCCAACACCGAATTTTATGTCAATGACCGGGGCACCCAGATCGCCACCTACGCGGCATCCCTTGTCGCTCGGCGCGCTGGCGAGCAGCCTCCCGAAGGCGGTTACGTCGGCCAATACATCATTGACTGGGCTGCTGAAATGCCAGCCGATGCCGACCCTGTGGAGTGGGGGTTGGTGAAAGCTCACGACTATCAAGTGGCCACCCTTGCTGCCCTGAATATCAGATTTGATCGATGGTCGTCGGAGCGGGAACTCGTGGCATCGGGGGCTATGGAAGTGGCGCTCGAATCCCTTCGCGCCGGTGGCTATATCTACGAGCTCGATGGTGCCACGTGGCTACGCACTACCGACTTTGGTGACGACAAAGATCGGGTCCTTATACGATCGGATGGGCAGCCCACGTACTTCATGCCCGACATCGCGTATCACCTTGACAAGTTCAATCGCGGGTCGCTGTTGATCAACGTGTTGGGGGCCGATCATCACGGATATGTGGCGCGTATGAAGGCAGCCGTCCAAGCCCTCGGGCACGAACCCGACGACCTCGACATCGTGATTGGCCAACAAGTGATGCTCATGCGCGATGGCGTAGAGGTGAAGCTTTCGAAACGGTCCGGCGACATTATCGAGTTGCAAGACGTGATCGATGAGGTCGGCGTTGACTCCACTCGGTTTACATATTTGTTGCAATCAATGGACACCCGTCAGGTATTCGATATGGGTGTCGTCGTGAAGCAGTCGATGGACAATCCTGTTTTTTATGTGCAGTACGCCCACGCCAGAGTGTGCGCTATCCAGCGTCAAGCGGTCGAACGCGGTGTGGTACGCGGGCCGCTTGGCGACACCGATTTGAGTTTGCTTTCCCATCAACGTGAACTCGACGTGTTGCGAGTGTTGTACCAGTTGCCTGATGCGGTTCGCATGGCCGCCACCGATCGCGCTCCTCACAAAATCACCACGTGGGTCCGCGAGTTAGCTGGTGTGTTCCATAGCTTTTATCACGACTGTTACGTGATGGGCGACGGCGTGTCGGTCGAGTTGACCCAAGCTCGCTTGTGGCTTGTTGAATCGGCCCGGGTGGGTCTTGTAGTGGGGCTCACGCTATTGGGCGTCAGCACACCGGAGACGATGTAGTGGCGTTACCAATCTCTCCTCACTTGTTGCCATCTTCGGCTGCAGTCGGGCCCGACGGCGACCTTTTTGTGGGCGGTGTCAGCTTGCTGGAATTGGCGGCCGAATACGGCACACCGCTTTTCGTGTACGACGAAGAACAGCTGCGGGCCCGCTGTCGGGAAGCAGTTGCTGCATTTGGCGATGGGGCCACGTATGCCTCCAAAGCTTTTCTGTGCAAGGCAATGGCGAAGTTGGCATTCGATGAAGGCATGCTCATCGACGCCGCTTCGGCCGGCGAGATGTACGTGGCCATGGCCGCAGGTGTCCCAGGCGATCACATTATTTTGCACGGTAACAACAAGTCGGCCGCCGAATTGGAGATGGCGCTCAAGGTGGGCGTGCGTCACATCGTGGTCGACTCGTTCGACGAATTTGATCGCCTCGATCACGCTGTGGTGAAGGTGGGGTACAAAGGTGTGCGGTTCGCCAAAGCGCCGATTCAGCTGCGGATCACGCCGGGCGTCAAGGTGCACACCCACGAGTTCGTGCAGACCGGTCAAGACGATTCAAAGTTCGGCTTTACGGTGTCGACGGGGCTAGCGGCCCAGGCCATTGCCAAGGCCCAGGCCTCGCTCACAGTTGAGCTGCTCGGCCTGCACATGCACATAGGCTCTCAGGTCTTCGACGCCGACAGTTTCGCTCAGGCGGCCAAAGTGATGCTGGATCTTTCCAACCCCCTCGGCCTGCCCGAGGTGACCTTCGGCGGCGGTTTGGGCGTGGCGTACGTGGCCTCTGAATCGGCTCCCACGATCACCGAATGGGCTACCGCGTTGAAGGCGGCAATCGCCGAATCGGGGTGCACTGCTCATGTGGCGGTGGAACCAGGGCGGTCCATCGTGGCCAATGCGGGTATGACGCTATACACGGTGGGCACCATCAAACCGTTGGAGGGAATTCGGACCTACTGCGCAGTGGATGGCGGCATGAGCGACAACCCGCGGCCCGTTCTCTACGGCTCTGGATACGAAGCATTTTTACCCCGATCTCCCTTTATGGAGAGAACAAAGCCCGTGCGCCTGGTGGGCAAGCATTGTGAGTCCGGCGACCTGTTGATTGACGAAGCATGGTTGCCTCGCGATCTGGCTGTAGGCGACATTTTGTGCACGCCGGTGACCGGTGCGTACGGCTACACGATGGCCTCCAATTACAACAAGGTGCCTCGACCTGCAGTGGTCTTCGTGGCCAACGGCGAGGTACGAATTGTGGCCCGCCGCGAGACGCTCGACGATTTGGTGCGACTCGATATTGGCTAGGCCATTTGCCTGGTTGGCTATGCCATTTGCCCGGTTAGTCGATCAGCGCCTGGTTCACGAGTTGTTTGAGTTCTGAACTAATCGGGTGCGTGCTCGACGGCAAAAGCTGGGTGAGAAACACGCACGAGATGTCTTCCAGAGGATCTACAAAAAAGGTTGTGGATGCCGCCCCGCCCCATCCGTATTCGCCTGGTCGGCCCGGTATTTTGGCTTTCACCGGGTCGATGGTGACTGACATGCCAAGGCCGAAGCCGACGCCATCGTACGTTGTTTCGCTGAACAACGACCGCCCGAACGCACTGAGATCCACGCCACCTGGCAGGTGGTTCTGGCGCATGAATTCGACGGTGCGACTGCCCAGAATTCGAGTGCCGTTGACCATTCCGTTGCCGCGCAGCATTTCGGCGAAGGTGTGATAGTCGCTGAGCGTTGTGGCTAGGCCGCCCCCGCCGCCAAGAAAGGTTGGCGTAGATGTGGACACGCCGGCGAGCGCGTCGAGCGGTTGTGCTTTACGGGTTTTGCCGGTTGGGTGATACAGGTGAGCGAGTCGCGAACGCTTGTGTTCCGGGACGAAAAATGCGGTGTCCGTCATGCCGAGGGGCTCGAAAATTTGGGTACGAAAAAACTCATCTAAGCTCATGCCGGAAACGATTTCGATCACGCGCCCGACGACGTCGAGAGCCACCGAATAGTTCCACTCTGTACCCGGTTGGAACAGCAAAGGGAGCTGCGCCCACGTGTTGCAAACGTCTTCTAAGGAAGCGTTCGTCTGTGCGCCAAAATCGAATCCGGCGGCCCGATACATGGCGTCCACAGGGTGCGCGTACATGAACCCGTACGTGAGGCCAGCGGTGTGGGTGAGGAGGTGCCACAGTTCCATTTTATTGGTTTGTTCTGTGACCTCTGGAGCTTCGACCGTGCCGCCTGTCCACACTTTGGACGTGCCAAATGCGGGGATGTACCGGCGTACAGAATGATGCAGTGCAAACGCGCCCTGCTCCCACAAAATCATGGCGGCCACAGCTGTGATTGGCTTGGTCATCGAATAGGCGCGCACGATGGTGTCGAGTTCCATGGGCTTCTCTTCGGCGGTATTGGCATGACCGTATGTGTCGACGTACGCCAGTTCGCCATGACGAGCGAGCGCAATGGACCAACTGGGTAGTCGGCCATCGTCGACGTATTTGCGGAAGTGGGTCCCAATGCGTTGCAAACGCTCGGCATCGAATCCTAGCGAGTGTGGATCAGCAGTAACCACGAGTGACATATCGGCACCCTACGCTGCCCCCATGTCGAGGACGCCATTTGCGATACGTTCTAAGGGTTGACGGGAAATCCCCCCGCCCGTCGGCATGGAGATTTCTCATGTTGGTTCGGCTTGCCCATATTTCGTATCGCTATCGCCGATGGGTGCTTGGTGCCTGGCTCGTGGTGTTGTTCGGGCTTTCGGCCCTTGCCGGCTCTGCGGGTGATGCCTACTCCTCGAAATTCAATTTGCCGGGCAGTGATTCTCAAAAGGCCTCCGACCTATTGACAGCGCTGGATACGAGCCGCGCTGGCGTAACCGGCGATCTTGTACTCAAGGCACCAAACGGCTTCACTGATGCCAGCAAGACGCAATTGCAATCGCTATTCGACGACGTGGCCAAGGTGCAGGGCGTCAGCGAGGTACGTAATCCATTTGTTACAGCTAACGCTCTGCAGATTGCCTCTGGAGGGACGATTGCGTACGCCCAAATCCAGTTTGCAGGTGACAGCTCCCCCCGGATCAGTGTTATTGATCAAATTCGTACGCTTCGAGGAAAGGCCGCGATCGACGGCGTTCAAGTGGAGGTCGGTGGCCAGATTTTTGGAGCCCGCGGCACTCCAGGTTCGAGCGAAATTATTGGGCTTCTGGCCGCAATCGTAATTCTGCTCGTGTCCTTTGGATCACTGCTGGCTATGGGGCTTCCAATCCTTACTGCCATTTTCGGCATTGGGTGCGGTTTCGCCGGAATCGCGCTGGTTTCACATGTAGCAAGCGTGCCAGAGTTTGCCACCCAACTCGGAGCCATGATCGGACTCGGTGTGGGTATCGACTACGCGCTGTTCATCGTGACCCGATATCGCCAAGGGCTGAGCGAGGGGCGCACACCTGAAGATGCCGTT
>JBBRKR010000002.1:0-265009 GCA_038231795.1 Acidimicrobiales bacterium | reverse complement strand
GGCTCTGTGCCAGCGTCAGCTGCGTATCACCAGTGCCAGGCGGCAGGTCGAGGATGAGGTAGTCGAGCTGGCCCCAAGCGACCTGTCCAACCAACATCTGAAGGTACTTCGACACCATCGGCCCGCGCAGGATGGCGGGGTTGTCGTCGTCGCGGAGCAGCCCCATGGACACCGCCTTGATGCCATGGCGTTCACCGGGGACCATCCGTCCGTCCTCGGTAGCGAGCGGCCCGCCCGCGAACTCGAGGCCGAGCATGCCGGGCACGCTGGGCCCGTACAGGTCGGCATCGACGAGACCCACGCGCAGGCCACGACCGGCCAGAGCGATTGCCAGGTTGACAGCCACAGTCGACTTCCCGACGCCGCCCTTGCCGCTGGCCACCGCGATGATGTCGTGGATTCCCGGAAGCTTGTCGCCAGTGGCCGCGCCAACAGGCGCAACCTTGTTGGTCAAGGTGATGGGCTGTGTCGTCATCGACATGGGTCAGTCGATCTCGATGAAGATGCATTCGCCGGGGCATTCCTCGGCGGCTTCGATCACCCTATCGAGGCCTCCGTCGGGGATGCGCGCCATACCCTCGGCGCCAGCCGGGTTCGCGGCGCCATCGAACTTCTTTTCGCTCCCGAAGTTGGCTGCATCTTCCTTCACATAGAACAGACCGTCGTCCTGACTGAAGAAGACGTCGGGTGCGATCTCCTCGCATAGCCCGTCGCCGGTACAGAGGTCTTGATCGATCCAAACCTTCATGAGTGTGCTCCTTCTGGTAGTCCCAGTGTTTTTGGGGGGGTAGTTCATCGGGCGCTCAAAGCATCCAGAGCTGCAGACGCGCTGCGTCAGACATGCGGTCGATGCCCCACGGCGGGTCCCAGACGATGACGACGTCGACGTCGACTTCGCCGACGCCGGGAACGGCGGCGACACGGTCGCGGGCGTCGATCTGAGCACGTCGCCCATCCCGCAGCCGGGTGCCGTCATTGACATCTCGATGCCTATCCTGTACCGGCCGTCGGGTTGCTGCGCTGCTTCACAGGAGTAGATCAGACCGAGGTCGACCACGTTTACAGGGATCTCCGGATCGAAGACCGTCTCGAGCTGTCGCATTACCAGCGCCATGTCGAACTCGCCGACCGAGTCGTCGCCCTTCAGGATCACGCTCGGGTACATCCACGTGATCGCTGACCCGGTTTCGACCTGAGTCCACGAAATCTTCGCACGATCACCGGCGCAGGTGCCGCGCTTCGTGACGAAATTGTAGATGCCACCCTTGCCCTGGGCATCGCCCGGGTACCAGTTCTGCACGGTGGCGTATTTGATCTGGGCGTCTTGCTGCGCGACGAGTTCGACGACTGCTGCGTGAAGTTGGTTCTCGTCGCGCATCGGCGCGGTGCAGCCCTCGAGGTATCTGACGTACGATCCCTCCTCGGCGACGATCAACGTTCGTTCGAACTGCCCTGTCTGTACCGAGTTGATCCGGAAGTACGTGGACAGCTCCATCGGGCAACGAACACCCGTTGGGATATAGCAGAACGATCCGTCGGAGAACACGGCCGAGTTGAGCGCGGCGAAGTAGTTGTCGCGCGGGGGCACCACCGAGCCGAGGTTGGCCCGCACCAGGTCCGGGTGCTCGGCGACAGCCTCGGAGAACGAGCAGAAGATCACGCCGATCTCGGCGAGCTTGATCTTGTAGGTGGTAGCGACGGAGACCGAGTCGACGATCGCATCGACGGCGACGTTGCTCAGACGCTCCTGCTCGAAGAGTGAGATGCCGAGCTTGTCGAACATTGCGCGCAGCTCCGGGTCGACCTCGTCGATACTGGACAGCTTCGGCTTGGGCTTCGGCGCCGCGTAGTAGCCGATGTCCTGGAAGTCGATCGTCGCGTAGCGGGCGTTCTGCCACTCGGGTTCCTCCATCGTCAGCCAATGGCGATACGCCTGGAGCCGCCAATCGAGAAGCCACGCCGGCTCGTTCTTCTTCGACGAGATCAGCCGGACCTCGTCCTCGCTGAGTCCCTTCGGGATGACGTCAGTGTCGATGTCGGACATGAACCCGAGTTGGTACGGCCGCTCGGCGAGCTCACGGACCTCGGCGGAGATCCGTCCGGTAGAGGTCTGGCCGTTGTTCTGCTCGACGATCATGTGAGTCACACTATCAATTTAGTAAGTAACAACTGTTAAAATTCGTCAAAAACTCCCGTCCTGCGACAGTTGCTCTATCATCACGGTGATGACTTCATTGGTTTCACCAGCACAACGCCGCGTTCTGGAGGTGCTAAAGCGACACGGTGAAGCCACCGCTGACGAGCTCGCTGACGCGCTGGCGATCTCGCCCAGCGCCGCCCGCCAACACCTCTCGTCGCTGCGGTCTGCCGGCTATGTCGAAGCCCGCCAAGAGCGAGGCCAGCCAGGTCGGCCGGCCGACCGCTTCCGCACCACCGACAGGACCGAGGCGATGTTTGCCGCCAGGGCCGAGACCTTGTCCATCGAGCTGCTCGTACACATCGAAGAAGAGGACCCCGAGCTCGTCGCCCGAGTCTTCGACCGCCGCCGCCGCCGCCGTGTCGAGGCTGTTCGCCACCATCTCGACGGCAAGAACCTTTCCGAGAAGGTCCACGCGCTCGCCGTCCTGCTCGACGCCGAGGGGTACCTGGCCGACACAGACGGCAGCGAACCGGAGTGCTTTCACATCAACCTGCACAGCTGCCCCATCTGGAACGTAGCGGCGCAGTTCGGCCAGGCATGCACGAGCGAGCTCGAGTTCATCCGCGAGCTGCTCCCTGAGGCCCAAGTGGAGCGGGTGACCCACAAGGCCATCGGCGCACACACGTGCGTGTACGAGATCCGCCCCTGAACCACCTTGGCGCTAGGTCGGATGTCCGCGTCTCGGACCGCCTGCTCGGCGCACACCCAAGATCGACATCCATCTATCTCTCGTTGCCACGATTCAGTGGCAACGGGCGGTGACGGGCGGTCACTCCTGGACACTGCAGGCAAGTTCCCTAACCCGCAACCTGAATACGTTGCCCCAGCTCAACTGGCGTGTCGAAGCCCGAAAGCTACTAGTTTATGTTGCGTGAACGACCTTCCCAGTAGGGGGCACGCAGATCCTTCTTCAAAATCTTGCCGCTCGGATTGCGAGGAATCACGTCGATCCATTCCACGGCGCTCGGTATTTTGAACCCTGCCAATTGACCGCGGCAATGAGACAGAATCTCCGCCGGCGTCACCTCCACGCCCGGCTTGCGGGTGATCATGGCCAGCGGACTCTCGCCCCACTTGTCGCTCGGAATACCGATCACCGCACAGTCGGCCACGGCGGGATGGCTCATCAAAACGTTCTCAATTTCGGCCGGGTAAATGTTTTCGCCGCCCGACACGATCATGTCTTTCACACGGTCGTGAATGTAGATGTAGCCATCGGCGTCGGTGTATCCGGCATCACCAGTTTTGAACCATCCATCAACCGTCAACGACTTCGCCGTCTCCTCCGGCAGGTTCCAATAACCGATCATATTTTGCGGCGTGCGACACCAAATTTCGCCCACCTCATGAGGCGGCAACTCGGTGCCATCATCGTCAGCGATCTTGATTTCGACGCCCGGTCCCGGCAACCCGGCAGCACGCAACCTGTGAGTGTTGGGGCCATCAGGATCATGATCGGCAGGCGGCAAATTCACGATGGCGCCCGTTGTTTCCGTGAGCCCGTACGCCTGCCAAAAGTCGCAGCCAAACATCTGCACAGCACCCTTGAGAACGGGCACCGATATCGCCGACGCTCCGTAGGCCAGCGTGACCATGGCACTGAAATCGCGCTCATGATTGCTCGAAACCTGTTGCATGAATTGCAACACCGCGGGCACCAAAAACGCGTGGGTAATTTTTTCGGAAGCCATTAATTCGCCGAGCGTGGCCGGGTTGAGTTCGCGCACGATCACGCTCTCGCACCCGTTGTACATTCCCGCCCCTGCCCACCCGCCTCCACCGATATGAAACAACGGCATGGCCACCAAGTTTTTGCTCTCCGCGCTGAATCGCCACATCTCACCAGTCACCGGCAACAACGCGAAGAAGTTGTCGTTGGTGAGCATCACGCCTTTCGGGCGGCCCGTCGTGCCCGACGAGTACAGCTGAAAAGCCACATCAGCGCCGACGCCCACTACACCGGGGTCAACTGAACTTTGGTTATCGCGCCACACGCCAAAATCGGCATACGTCCCATGGCCGCCGATCACCATGATGGTGGTCACGTGGGTGAACTGATCGGCGATGGCATCCAGTACGGGAACGAAGTCGGCACCCACCACAAGTACCCGCGCTTGAGAGTCGTTCACGATGTACAACACCTCGACGGGAGCAAGACGCCAGTTCACGGCAACAGTCACTGCATTGAGTTTTGCTGCCCCCAAAAACACGTCGAAATATTCGATGCTGTTCTTGTCCAAAAACGCCACTCGATCTTGATTGCCGACGCCCAATGCCGCCAACCCGTTCGCCGTTTGACTTGAGCGCAGATCTACTTGCCCCCACGTCAATCGCACATCACCACTCGTCAAACACGGCTTGTCGGCACGCTCGATTCCGTGCACCCGCACGATGTCGCCCACGGTAGAAATCTTGCCCATCTGTCCCCCTACAACCTTAGATTCTACCGACCCTAATTCGTCACAGACGCCGCCAACACTTGCGGGAGTACACGATCAGCTTTGCGCTGCTCGAGGAGACCATTAGGGACAGGCGGCTACGTTGGCGTCGTGAGCGCATCGGCAAAGATTCCGGAATTGGTGGTCAAAACGCAACGTCGGAATTGTCGAAAGACTGACCGCCGCTATACCGCAGTCGCACGGCCGTTTGCACCACGAGACCGGCCGCGTCCGGCTCTCAACACTGACCATGCGCCATAGCCACTCATCCGTCGGTCGACTTGAGAGTTTGCCCATCACTCGCCTACATCGATTCCAAAACTTCCTTGAGTTTCACGAGATCCTTGCGATTGGCGCGCCGCATTGCCATGGACATCATTGGAGTGACGAACCGAGAGAATCCGGCAGGATCACCGTCGTTGCGCAACGTACGACCAAGGAACCGTGCCTCGAACGCCACGATGGATCCGACCCGCGCCGGTGGCTCAGTTTTCCAGTCGACACGGGCGATATTGGCGTACCAATCGGGCGCGTTGGTTGGATCTGATGCGAATGTGTAAACGACATCGATCGGCCGCTCAATTACCGTTCGTGTTTCAACGTCGACGCTCATGTCGAAAGCTTCTTGACCGGTCGCTTTTTTGGCTGCTTCGGCGGGAGAGCTCGAGCCGTCGCGATCGCCAGTTCGACCCACGATGCAGCCTGTCTGGCCGACCATCCGGAAGGCAGCGTCACATAGCCGCCAAATGGCCGTTCAGCCGGACCATATGGTCCCGCGCCAGGCTCTGCGAGGAGACGGGCACCATCGGCGGCGGGAAGTTTCACTCCAATGTCGGAGCCGAAAAGGCCCATGAACATGTTGCCATTCACAAAGGCACCGAGATTGCCGAACATCGGTTGTACATCGACGTCGGGTTCATCGGCCACGAGCTTGCGGAACGCTGTCCGGTCGGCTTCGGTCGGCTTCGGCATCTCCATCGATCACCCCTCCCAGCGCCGGCCACCCCTGAAGCCGAAGCACTCATTTCGACGTCAGACTAGCTCACGTCGGCGGCCATCAATCTCGTCCCATCAGTCGCAAGCGGCGCCAGCGATTCCATCAAACCCTCCACCGCGAATTTCGCCGCGCAATACGCGCCATTGGAGGTCGACAGCCTTAGCGGTGTCACGCCCCGCCGACCACGGTCGGCGCCATGGCGGGAAGAAAGGCAGACATCTGATCGATCGCGACCCGATACGACCCTCGCCCAGATTTCTGAATCAGCTGAGCGTCTTCAAGCCGATTGAGATCGCGGGCCATTGTCCTCGGGCCAGCCTGCGCGTATTGGGCCGCCAACGAAGGACTCAGCCCCGCGAGGTCAGCGCGGCTCACCACTCGATCGGGAGGCATCGCAAGGACGAGTTCAGTCTGACGGTCGCGCGCCGGTCCTGTCGGAAATTGGCCCATCACGTTGTGAACGAAACTGATCCAGGCGACCGAAAGCTGTTGCTCGCGCACCGCCGTAATTTGGCTCCGGATTCCATCTACAAATCCCTCAACTGAGTAAGTAATAAAGCGAGTGATATCGCCACCTGACTTGCTCGCCCGATCGAGCTCCCGGTAGTACCGGTCTCGAGTCAGGTTGTAATGGTTCGACAACAGATGGGCCGCCAGGAATGGCACCTTGCCTGACCTCGCCAGAATCAGGAACTCGACCATTCGTGCCGTGCGTCCGTTTCCGTCGCCGAACGGGTGAATCCACGCGATGTATAGATGAGCCAGTGCAGCGCGAACGAGCATGAGTGCGAATTCAATGTCCTTGTCGTCAGAGGTGAAATCGGGACCCTCAAGCCATTGGCAGAGCCGGTCGAGCAGGAACTCGCAATTCTCCGCCGGAGCGCCCCGATAGCCACCAACGACCACCGAGTGAGATCTCAGTTCACCAGGCACAGTCGAGTCGTCGAGCTCGCTCTCCAAGCCGGTCAACAACCTTCGGTTGAGGTCGCAGACAAGCGATCCGCTCAGCCGAGGGGTATCACCGCGCTGGACGTGGTTGGCGATGTCTCGGAGGGCCTCAATGACGTTCCTGACCTCTTGCTCTTGATACTGCCGGGATGGTGGAGCTTCGAACGTGCCGTCAAAAATTCCGGCGACTTGCTCCAGCGACAACGTGTTGCCCTCGATAGCGGTTGTTGCTTGAGCGCCCCTAATCAGCGTGACGTTATAGAACTCACGGGCAACATTGGGACGCAGAGGTGCCCCGGCCAGGTGCTCACACTTCGACCGAGCCTCACCAAACAGCATCCACAACTTGGGCAGGAAATGGTTTACGGCCCGGGCATCGAAAGTGATCCACGGATGAGTCTCTTCATACACTCGCATAAGGCACTTTAACTTATTAGTAGGCCAAATTGACCAAATTGATGTCAAAACAGATGTCAATCTAGCCGATCAATAGAATCATCGAACCAGACACCCCGACCTCCAGTAACGGAAGTAACGAACCTGAGCTGAACACAAGTGCCAACACAATGGCAATCGGTATTGGAAGATCAATGTGTTTCAGTAAATCGCGAATTAGGTCGGCCACCTGTCGGGATGACAAGTTGGATTCAATCGGCCGTCGGAGTTCAATTTTGCCCTCCATGGCACCTAGCCCCGGCTCAGTCCTAAACAGTTTCACCTCGGCCGGCAACACGTCGCCCACAGGCCCTCAGCGACAGTTGACAACTGTTGTCAACCGTCGCTACTCTCCGACAATGAGCAGCAACACGATGAGCTTTGCGTTGCCAGAGTCACTCCGTGCATATATCGACGCACGAGTGGAATCTGGCAACTACGGCAACACCAGTGAATACCTCCGCGATCTCATCCGACGCGACCAACACGACCAGGCACAGCAACACTTGCGTGACTTAATCGCCGAGGGCCTGGAGTCAGGCCCAGCTCGGCCCCTCAGTCGCCGCCGGACATCTGACCTACGCGACAAAGCCCTCGGCGCCAGTCGCTGACCGCGATTAAATGTGACATCTGCATGGCTTCGTCCGCAAGCCGAAACCGACTTGATCGCCACGACCCGCTACTACCGCTCGGCCGGAGGCGATGCTCTCGGTGAACGGTTCTTTGATGCGGCGCTGGCGTCTATTCGTTCACTCGAACGCAGCCCGCTCGTTGGATCCACCGCGATCGGCGAAATGTGCCAGGTCCCAGGCCTGAGATCCTGCCCAGCCAAGAAGTTCCCCGTCCGTTGGCACTACTTCGTAGCAGACGGACATCTCGACGTGGTCCGATTGCTCTCCGATGCCCGAGATTTGCCAGCACTATTCGGCGATACGGAGGCGCTGTAGCGCGCCGAATCATCGAAGACGTCGCCTGTTCGGAGGAGGAAGTGACGGACCTCAGCCGTAGCCTCTTTCGTGGCGCCAGCAGACTCGTCGAAAAACGACGCAACCAGCTCCCGGCTAACTACCCCGAAAGGCACACCGAACCATGAAAGCACTCTGGCAAGGACACGTGATCGCCGAAAGTGACGAGACGATCGTCGTTGAAGGCAACCACTATTTTCCTCCTGCATCGGTCAAAGCCGACCTCCTCAAGCCGTCGGCAAAAGTGACGACCTGCCCGTGGAAGGGCGAGGCCACATACCGCACCATTTCGGTCGACGGGCACGACAACAACGACGCCGCTTGGCTCTACGAAAATCCCAAAACCGAAGCCCAACAAATCAAGGGATACTTTGCCTTTTGGAAGGGCGTCACCGTCGACCAGTAGCTCTGCGGCGCGCTGGTCGCAACCACTAGCCGAAGCGGAGCGGCAACCGTTCCGGGCCCCAGATACCGAACGTCAGCGGCTTCCACACCACGGGGCCGTCGAGGGCCAAATTCGGCATTCGCTGCGACAGAATCACCAACGACTCTTGCAACTCCGCACGGGCCAACGCCGCCCCCAAGCAGTAGTGAATTCCCGACCCAAACGTGAGCTGTGGCTTGCTTGATTCGCGAGTGATATCGAACCGTTCCGGCTCCTCAAATTGCGAGGCGTTGAAGTTGGCCGATCGCAACGACGGAAACACAAAAGTGCCTTTCGGAAACAGCACGCCGTCGTACTCCAGATCCTCTGTGGCATAGCGTCCAGTGCCGCGAACCGCGCCCAACATTCGCATGGTTTCTTCCACAGCCCGCTGCGCCAATTCGGGCCGTTCCCGCAACAGATTCCATTGGTCGGGATGCTGCGCAAACAACGCCATCGAACACGCCAATTGATTGCGAGTGGTATCCGTGCCGCCCACAATCACGGCCTCCGTCATCATCACCAATTCCACCGATGACAACTGGTCACCATGATCAGTGGCCGCAATCATGTCGGTGAGCAAATCCTCACGCGGATCGGCCCGCCGGGTGGCGATCAATTCGAGCGTGTACTCCTCCAGCTCTTGAGCCGATTTCATAATCAATGGCATGTCTTCTGCAATGTTGCCGTTGAACACCCGCAACACATCGGTGGCCCATCGAGAGAACTTCTGCCAATCTTCGCGAGGTGCGCCCAGCAACTCGCAGATGATCGGAATGGGATACGGCTCGCATACGTCTGCCATCAATTCGGTGCGGCCACTGTCCACGAATTTGTCGACAAGGCCGTTGACCACTTCACGCATAAACGGCCTCAACCTGTCGGCAGCACGGGGCGAAAATGCCGCACCGGCCAGGCGACGCAAACGAGTGTGTTCCTCGCCCTCGGCCGCCAAAATTGACTGCGGTCGATTGCTGTTAAACGCCGGGTCACTGACCCCTTGATTCTCGGCAATAAACCGCACCGCCGACCACCACCGCTTGTCGCGCAAAATGCCCACTGCGTGGTCGTACGAATTGATCGAATACCCAAACGGGCTTCGGGCCAACCAATGCTTGCTGCGGGCCTCGGCAAACGCGGCATCGCTTTCCGCCAACGTTTCATGAGGGTTGAGTTCCATCAAATCGAGATCGGTCACCAAGGTCGCCATACCGTTACCGTACAACTCACCACAGAAAACCGTGGCACCCAAGCCCGGTGTAGGAAACTCTGATCATGAACGAGTTTTCGGCAAACATGATTGACCTTCTCGACGCCTCACCGTCGCCGTATCACGCCGTGGCCGCCATGGCCGCCCGGTTGGATGCCGCCGGATTTGAGCGTATTGCCGAATCTGCTCGGTGGACGTTGAGCACCGTGGAGCAGCCTGCCTACGTGGTGCGTGGTGGCACCCTCATCGCGTGGCAAGGCGCCTCTCATCACAACTTGGCCAACGGTGTGCGACTGGTGGGTGCCCACAGCGATTCCCCCAACCTGCGCATCAAACCAAAGCCCGATACTGGCGGCTTCGGCTACCAACAATTGGGTGTCGAAATTTACGGCAGCCCGCTGATCAATTCGTGGCTCGATCGCGACCTCGGCATTGCTGGCCGAGTGGCTCTGCGCAGTGGCGAAACGGCTCTCGTTCGCGTGGATCGCCCCCTTATGCGCATCCCGCAATTGGCCATCCATTTGGACCGCAATGTCAATGATGGCCTCACGCTCGACAAGCAGTCACACCTCATACCGGTGTGGGGCATGGGCACCCCTCGTGCCGGCGATTTCGATGATTTCATCGCCGCTGAAATTGGTGTGCCAGCTTCGGACATTTTGGCCTTCGACCTCATGGCCTTCGATCTCACCCAGGCCACCACATTGGGACGCTCTGGCGAATTCATCACATCGGCTCGCATCGACAATCTCAACTCGTGCTCGTGCGCCCTCGACGCATTGCTGGGCACGGTGCCCGTCAACCACATGGCCATGTTGGCCGTCTTTGACCACGAAGAAGTGGGCAGCGAATCCACCACAGGGGCCATGGGCGCCATGTTGAACGCGGTGCTGCAACGCATCGCCATTGTGGTCGCGCCCGGTGATCCTCAAGCGTTGCACCGCGCCTTGGCCAACGGGTTTTGTGTAAGCGCCGACGCCGCCCACGCCGTACACCCCAATTACCCGGAACGTCACGAACCCAATCACCGCCCAGTGCTCAATGGCGGCCCAGTTGTGAAAGTCAATGCCAATCAGCGCTATGCGTCGGATGCCGAAACCACTGCCGAATTCATCCGCGCCTGCGACGCAACGGGCGTGCCTCACCAAACATTCGTAAGCAAAAACACCATGCCGTGCGGCTCCACGATCGGACCTATTACATCAGCCCGTTTAGGCATCCCCACCGTCGACGTCGGCAACCCGATGCTGTCGATGCATTCAGCTCGCGAGATGTGCGGCGCGGACGACGCGGCCATGATGGTGACCGCTCTCACCCACATCTTGAGTGCCGGGTAAGAAATCCCCTCCACCCTCGGATCACTACAAGCCTCCCGCTAACCTGCGATCAAGAGTTCATGTACCGTCACCTCAAGGAGAGGCAATGCCCAATCCAGTTTTGAACCCCAAAGCTTTCAACGATTCGATCAAGGAATCACAAGCCGGTTTCGCCGCCGCAGAGCGCGGCACCTACATACCGCCCATGTCCGATGGCTCTGCAACCCCGTGGCGCAACACCATCACCGACGTGATGACAATGAACGGCACCATTAGCGCCACCGCCGTACTCTTCGCCCTCCTCATTGGTGCCGGCGTGTACGGCTGGACGGCGGTAGATTCGGTCGACAAGTTCGGCAATTTGCAGATCCCTGGCACGCTGTACCCAGCGCTGTTTGTAGCCCTTGGCCTTGCCATCCTCACCTCTTTCAAACCCAAGATCGCCCGCTTTACGGCACCGCTCTACGCACTTGCCGAGGGCGTGTTGCTTGGCATGATTTCCAAGATTTACGACGTGCGTTACCCAGGCATCGCATCGAGCGCCGCCCTCGGCACCCTGTGCGTATTCGGTGCCATGTTGTTCCTGTACCGCACCCGAATCATCAAGGTCACCGACAAACTGCGTCGCACCGTCATGGCCGCCACCATGGGCGTGTTCCTGCTCTACATGATTGGCATGGTCGCTCGCCTCTTCGGCGGCAACGTGGGCTTCATCAACAACGCCAGTGGCCTGTCGATCGTGATCTCGCTGGTGGTCGTGGGCGTGGCGGCATTCAACCTCATGCTCGATTTCGACATGATCGAAAAAGGTGTCGCCAACGGAGCGCCGAAATACATGGAGTGGTACTGCGCATTCGGCCTCATGGTCACCGTGGTGTGGCTCTACATGGAGCTCTTGCGCCTGCTCTCCAAACTCCGCGACCGGTAACTCGGGAGCCGCCGGACCAAGCTCGCCAGTAAGTAACTTACGCCGGGCCGAGTAGGTCCCACTTGTTGCCCGCGATGTCACGGAATACCACCACGGTGCCGTACGGCTCGCGGCGAGGTTGTTCCATGAATTCCACGTCGGCGGCCGCCATGCGTTGATACGTGGCATCGAAATCGTCGACGGTCAAGAAGAAGCCGACTCGTCCCCCGAGTTGATTGCCGACCGCAGCCTGCTGAGCATCGCCATCGGCTTCTGCCAACAGGATCCCCGTGTCCCCATTCGGCGGGCGAACCACGACCCACCGCTTTGGCCGCCCGTCATTCGTGGGTGAAGGCGAATCCTCCACCAGGTCGAACCCCAGCACGTCCACGAAAAAGGCAATGGCGGGATCGTAGGCGGGCACCACAATTGCCACCAGGGAAACAAACGACATCCGACGAGCGTAGCCAAGACCGTGACCGCCCACTCCCCCGGTACGGTCGCCGTTCGCTACAGTTCGACGACCCTGTTTACCCCTGGAGGAACTGCAATGGCTGAGCTTGGATACGAAGGACGCGTCGCGATCATTACCGGCGCCGGCGGCGGCCTTGGCCGTCAACACGCACTCATGTTGGCCAAGCGAGGCGCATTGCTGGTGATCAACGACCTCGGAGGTGCCATCGACGGCACTGGCGCCAATGTGGGCGCTGCCCAACTCGTGGTCGACGAGATCGTTGCCCTTGGTGGCGAAGCAGTGGCCGATACCAACTCCGTGGCCACCCCAGAAGGTGGCGCGGCCATCGTGCAGTCGGCCCTGGACGCCTTCGGCAAAGTCGACATCCTTGTCAACAACGCTGGCATTCTGCGCGACAAGGCATTCCACAACATGACACCCGACCTCTTGAACCCCGTGCTCGACGTCCACCTCAAGGGCGCTTTCAACGTGACCCAGCCCGCATTTGTGAAGATGCGTGAGCAGGGCTACGGCCGCATTGTGTGCACCAGCTCTGCAGCCGGCATCTTCGGTAACTTCGGCCAAACCAACTACGGAGCCGCCAAAATGGGCCTCGTTGGCTTCACCCGCGTGCTGGCCGTCGAGGGGGCCAGGTTCAACATTAGAGCCAACGCCATTGCCCCCTTGGCTCTCACCCGCATGACGGAAAATATCATGGGCGGCGGCCTGGGCGAACGCCTCGATCCCGCCCTTGTATCGCCACTCGTGGGGTGGCTCACCCACGAGGATTGCGCCGACTCTGGCGAGGTCTATGCCGTCGGCGGCGGCCGCGTCGCCCGCGTATTCATTGCCGAAACTGTGGGCTTCACCAAAGCCGACCTCACCGTGGAAGACGTGCGCGACAACTGGGCCACCATCCGCAACGAAGACGGCTATTCGGTACCCATGAACCTCGGCGAAGAGACGGCCCTGTTTATGTCGCACTTCCAATAACCGGTTAAGAAACCTCAATCGAGGGGACAAATCGGCCGATAGATACGGCATGGTCCGCAACAAAGCAATGCGATACGCCACCGCCAGTTGGCTCATCGTTGCCGCCGTAATTGGCTCCTCGGTGGCCGATGCGTCAGATTCGGTTGGCCGCAACGATCGAGACTACGGCCACTTGGCATTACGTAAAATTACATTTCCCGTCCAAGGCGGCGGAGAACGCGACTTCGACGACGATTTTGGCGACCCCCGAAGTGAAGGTTGGCTGCACAAGGGCCAAGATATTTTCGCCAAAAAGATGACGAAGATATTGGCTGCGACCGACGGCACAATTTCTTGGGTACGAGTCGACGATGGCACCCACACCAGTGGCAACGCCCTCGCCCTCACCGCCCCTGATGGATGGACCACGTGGTACATGCACATCAACAACGACACGCCCGGCACCGACGACGGCAGCAACTTGGCCGAGAACAGATTCGCACCCGGCATAGCTCTCGACAGCGTCGTAAAGGCAGGCGATTTCATCGCCTACCTCGGCGATTCCGGCGACGCCGAAACGACCGATCCTCACCTCCATTTCGAGATCCGCAACCCCGACAAAGTGGCAGTGAATCCGCACCCGTCGCTTCGCCTCGCCCTCGGCGTGAAGGTCGGAAGCCGCTGTGCGTACGACCCTTCACCGGCCCGCACACCAAGCTCGAGCAGCGCCGGCGGCTACTACCAACTCGGCTCTGATGGCGGCGTGTTTAGCTTCGGTACCGCCGTGTTCCGAGGCTCCACCGGTGACCGGAAACTCAACGCCCCAGTCAATGGTATGAGCGTCACCAAATCGGGCAAGGGTTACTGGCTGGTGGCTTCCGATGGCGGTGTGTTCTCCTTCGGCGACGCCCCCTTCCTGGGCTCTGCTGGCGCTCTCAAGTTGAACGCCCCCATGATCGGCATGATCCCCACATCGACATCCAAGGGCTACTGGCTGGTCGCTTCGGACGGCGGTGTGTTCTCCTACGGCGATGCCACCTTTGCTGGATCTGCGGGCGCTACCGCGCTCACGTCGCCAGTGGTGGGCCTCGCTCCCACACCCACCAACAAGGGCTACTGGCTCGTGCAATCAGACGGCACCGTGCTCAGCTACGGCGACGCCGCCGACTTCGGCTCATTGAAATCCATGGCGCCCGCTGCCGGAAAGAAGGTCGAGCCGATCGTGTCGATTGCGGCAACGCCATCTGGCAAGGGATACCTCCAGCTCGGCAACCAAGGCACCGTGTACGCATTCGGCGACGGGGAATATTTCGGTTCCCTGGCACCTGAACTTTCTGGCTTGTGCTGGGCTCGCACCGCAACCAGTTTGCGTGCTTCAGCCACCGGGCACGGCTACTGGATCACCACCACCGATGGCGCGATATGGGCCTACGGCGATGCCAAGAGTTACGGCGACATGCGCGGCGATCTCACCATCAATCGTCTCAACGGAACCATGATCGGTCAAGCGGTATTGCCCGCCGCATAACCCCGCCACGACAGGTGGGAACGTGATCCACGATGGCAGAATGCCGCCGTGACCACCACACCAACTGTCGAGGATTTCGCCGATCAGGCACGGGCCTTTATCGCAGCGCACAAACACGTTGCTCCGCCCGATTGGGGCGCCATCATGCCGCCCGAGCAAGCTGCAGCGGGCAAGGCGTGGCAGCGGCTGTTGTATGACAACGGTTTCGCAGGGATTCATTGGCCAACCGAGTACGGCGGCCGTGGCCTCACGACTTCTCACACCGGAGCGTGGATGGTGGAATGCGCTCTGGCCGGTGTGCCCCCGATGCTCAACATGGTGGGGCTCGTACTGGCCGGGCAGGGCATCTTGGCCTTCGGTACTGAGGCCCAGAAAACCGAGCTGTTGAATGCCACGCTGACCGGCGAAATTGTGTGGTGCCAATTGTTCTCCGAGCCCGGCGCAGGGAGCGACCTGGGTTCACTTGCCACTCGCGCCGAAGCCATCGACGATCAGTTCATCGTGAATGGCCAGAAGGTGTGGACCTCGGGCGGGCGCGTGAGCGATTGGGGAATTCTGATGGCTCGAACCGATCCTTCGCTACCAAAGCACCACGGCATTTCGTTCTTCGTGATCCCCATGAATCTGCCGGGCATCGAGGTGCGACCGCTACGTCAAATGACGGGCGACGCCGAATTCGATGAGGTGTTTTTCACCGACGTCGCCATCCCGGCCACATCGCTCCTCGGCCCCATCAACCAAGGTTGGAACGTGGGCATGGTGACCCTCACCAGCGAGCGCGGACATATCGGCACCAGCGTGATTTCACTCGGCAAGCGACTGGCAGCCATCACCAAACTTGGCGCTTCCGGCGGCGCTCTATCGCCAGTCGAGCGACAAGAAATCGCCAAGATGTACAGCCGCGGTTTCGCCTTCAAGGCCATGGGGCAACGCCAAGGCCCCGGCGCTTCGACGGCGTCGAGCCTGATGAAATTGGGTATCACCGAGATGATGTTCGACATTGCAATGCTGCGCGGGGGATTGGCCGGCGCCCACGCCATGCTTGAAGGCGGCGAATCTCGGGGCATGCTGCAAGCACCGGGCGGCCGAATTGCGGGCGGCTCGTCACAAGTGCAACGAAACATCATCGGTGAACGCCTGCTTGGCCTGCCCCGGGAGCCAAAACCGTAGACAAATAGCGAACTAACTGGGAGAAATTCGTTCCCTGGCCGAATCGCCCCGCCGAGCTACAGGAACATGGTCACCAGCACTTGCTAAGCCGAGTACCGGCATGTTGGCATACACGCACTCATATCCACCAGCTGCCACCCGATAGGTCTCGTGATAGACACCCACGTCACCGCTGGTGCCGACCTTGGCGTTGAATCTGCGCCACGCCTCCAGATGGGGATCGTCCTTGTCTTTCGAGAAGGCCTCGAGGGCTTCGAAGCTTCTCCAGTACTGCACCATCATCGTGGTGCGCCCGAAGTATTGCCGGGCGCCGAGCATTCCTTTTTCGCGATGTGTGCTCAGTTCCTTGACCATCGGGCCCATGGCGGCGGCCACAGGAATCCATTTGTGGAGCTTCCACCATTTGTTGACCCGCATGCCGATAATGAACACCACAAAATCGCCTTCGATATGGGCGGAGAATCGCCCCGGTTGCACCTTGCTCATTGCCACTCCTCTACTCGCTTGTAGGTTCATTATAGATAGTTACACTATCTATAATAGATACTGCCAGTTGCTATATAGAATGTCAAGTGTGAAAATCGCTGAACTCAGTCAACGGTCAAACGTGCCCGTGGCCACAATTAAGTACTACCTCCGCCTTGGCCTGCTGCCTGCTGGCGAATACACGGCAAAGAATCAAGCCGACTACGACGAATCGCACGTTTCCCGGATCCGACTTATTCGCTCGCTCATTCAGCTCGGACGAATGTCGATCGCCGACGTAACAAGCGTCTTGGCCGCCGTCGACGATGAATCGACCACCATTCACGATGCCTTCGGCGTGGCCCAAGATGCAATGGTGCCCGAACAGCGTCGGGACACACCCGAGTACCAGAAGGCCATCGCAATCGCTCAAAAATTCGTACGCCGTCACCGCTTCAAAATCCGCTCACACGCTGCCGTGATTTCCATGCTGGCAGACGCACTGGTGGCATTGAGTTTTCAGGCTTCCGGCACGCTGCCAGCCGACGCTGCCGAGGCCTACCTCGATTCCATGGTGCCCCACATACGCAGCCAAGCGGAATTCGAAATTGCCAATTTGCCTGCCGACGATGAGCGAAGCTCCATGGTGGAATACACCGTGGTCGGAACTATTGGATTTGAGATTGCCATGAACGCCATTCGGCGCATGGCGTTAGAGCACTACAGCTCGAAGAGGTTCGGTACGCCAGCCAAAAAATAGTTATGGAACCCGTTGCACGGCGATGCGCGCAATGGCGTCGGCGAGCACCTTCTCAACAGCCAGGTCGGGCACATCGGTGGTGTACGGATCGGCCAGCAAACTCACGATGCACGTGTATTTGTTCTTATAGAAACCCATCGCATAATGGTCCCGGTTCGCACCATCTTTCACAGAGAATGAGGCCGCCGCTTCACCGATTCCGGCAATGCCTGTCAGGGGCGCTGGCGTGGCGGCTTTGGCCAGGGCAGCCTTGCCCGCATTCACATCAGCGGCCGGATCGCACCGCACTTGCACCGATTTCACGCGGGCAGTACCCATCTTGCCCTCAACCGTGGAATCCATCACACACAGATGAATATCGGTGCAACCATCGACGGCCTTCACAGGAATGCCGATGATCTTTTGCACTTCTTCCGGCTTCAACAGCGAGCCGTCGGGGCTGGGCGCCACTGAGGGCGTAGGGGTAGTCGAAACACTGACCGTGGAAGGCGCCACCGTGGCCACCGATGTGGACGACGAGGTTGTGGCCCCCACAGCGGTGGTGAGAGTCGTTACGGCGGTGGGGAAAGCGCTGGTGGGCGTGGTGGCCACGACAGTGGGCTTGGTTATCGACGAGCTGTTCGTTTTTGGCGTATCTCTTGAACAGCTGGTGAGCACCAAAGCCAAGCCAATACCTCCGGCCACAATTCGAATAGGGGTTCTTTTCACAACGCAACTCCGGGGGTAAACGATCCCCAAGAGTACCGATGATCCGGCCCGTTTTACCGTCATGGTCCCTTCCAACGCGGTGACCAACCCGGCAGAGGCGTAACCTAACCGGATGCCGTTGACGTTGCCCGCTTCGTTGTCACCCAGCAAGGTGACGTCGTTTCGGGACTGCCCATTGGCATTCAAGTTTTCTGTGATCGACCAGATCCACGAGCCGCCATCGATCCCTGCCACCAAAGGCACCCTCGTGCACCGGGCCCTGGAATTGCTCTTTGGCCTTGATGGCCCCGCCCGCACTGTGCAAGCCGCATTGCGTTGCCTGGATACGGCGTGGGCCGAAATCCAGACGGATCCCGAATTCATCGAACTCGGGCTCACGAGTGAGGCAGCCGAGGCATTCCTCATAGATTCACAGCGCCTCGTCCGCACGTATTTTGAACTCGAAGACCCCACCACGATCACTCCTATCGGGCTCGAACTCAAGCTCGAAGCCAACATCGGATCACTCAAACTGCGCGGCATTATCGACCGTCTCGAACTTGATCACAACAACGATCTGGTCGTCACCGACTACAAGACGGGCAAGGCTCCCAGCCAACATCAAGAGGCAAGCAAACTCACCGGCGTGCACTTTTACGCGCTGTTGTGCGAGCAGGTTTTCGGCAAGATACCGGCAAAAATCCAGCTCCTGTACGTCGGCACTCCGCTCGCCATCGTCGCCACGCCCACCGAGCAATCAGTGCGCGGTACGGAGAAAAAGACAGCAGCTATCTGGCAGGCCGTCGAGAAGGCATGCCTGCGTGATGACTTTCGCCCCAACCCCACGCCTCTGTGCGGATGGTGTTCTTTTAAGCCGTACTGCCCAGCTCATGGCGGCGATCCCAGCACTGCACCAGTGGCTATTGGTCGCTAGATCATGATGGAATTCGTGCGCAAGTTCGACGACGCTGTCGACTCCCAACTCGACAAAATTCGGGGCAATCCTGTTCTGGATCGCGCCATGTATGCCGCCAGTGAGGTGGCCGATTTCAGTGTGCTGTGGCACCTCGTAGGTGCCGCCCGAGCAGCCATAGGTAGCGAACACAAGGTGGATGAAGCGTTTCGACTCTCGGCCATCATGGGGCTTGAATCACTCCTCGTCAACGGCATCATCAAACAGTTTTTCAACCGTGCCCGGCCCGAACCAACAGAGCCGAGGCCCCACGCCTTGCGCCAACCATCGACGAGCAGCTTTCCATCGGGCCACGCATCGGCGGCGTTCACGGCCATCACGGTGATCACCGCCACCTCATCGAAACGTACTCGTCCGTTGTGGTATCTGCTAGCCGGCTTCGTGGCGTCAAGCCGTATGTACGTAAAGATTCATCATGCTTCCGACGTAGTTGCTGGCGCAGCTCTAGGTATTGGTCTAGGTCGCATGGCCCGTCGACTCCCCCGACAATTCCCGTTCAGAAAGTAACGCCGACGTGAGTTCTTCAATCAATTTCGCCACCACCATGAGCGACGCTGAATCGCTCATGTGGCGAGTCGATTCCGACCCCGTTTTATCGAGTGCATTCGCCAACCTCACCGTCTTGGATCGCCGACCCAACATGGAATTTTTGGCCACCCAACTCAATGCGTCACTGGCCGCATTTCCTCGACTGGCCCAGCGAGTGATGGATCACGGATCAGGTACACCCACGTGGGAGCCAGTACCGGATTTCGACGCTCGCAATCACGTTCACCGGATAAAACTCCCTCGTGGATCCACATTTCGTGATGTATGCCAATTGGCGGTGGCCCTCAACAAGCAACCGATCGACCGCACGAAACCACTGTGGGATTTCTTCTCCCTAGAAGGACTACCCAACGGCCAAGGAGCGATGGTGCAACGAATCCATCATGCTATGGCCGACGGTGAAGCAAGCGTTCGATTGAGCATGCTGTTTCTCGATATGGCCCGACAATCGTGCACGCTTCCGGCGCCCTTGAAGGTTGGCCAAGGAACTCCTCTACCCGACGACGCACACCACGGCGAAGAGGCCAAAGAGCAATCCCACACCTTTGACCCCATGGAACTTGGCGCTACCATCACTGCCATCGGCGCGGGCCTAGGAAGCTACGTAACCAAATTCTTTTCGGATCCCAGTCGCTTGGCAAAGACGGCTCATACGATGACCCATTGGCCGAGCGAATTGGGCAACGGTGTCGACATCGTCAAGTCGATGGTCGGCCAGTTGTATAGCGATCCCGCCCATTCGGCGCTATGGACACAACGCAGCATGCAACGCGATTTACACGTGATCGCAATGCCATTCGCCGATGCCAAGAACGTTGCCACCTACCTGGGCGGCACGATCAACGATGTGTTTCTTACCGGCGTCCTCAGTGGTGCCGGCAAATACCACCGTGCTCACAACGTGTTCATCGACGAGCTTCGAGTAGCTATCCCCATGAGCACCCGCACCAAGGATTCAGGCGGCAACGCCTTCGTGCCCACTCGGGCGTTACTGCCCGCTGGCATTGAAGATCCCATCGCTTTATTCGCCGAAGTGCACGACCGGTTGTCGGTCACGAAAAACGACCGGGGATTGCCGCAACTCGACAAGCTCCTCGGGCTGGCCAACATGCTCCCCACCAACGTGCTCACATCGCTGGCCAAACAACAAACCAAAACCGTTGATTTTGCTGCCTCAAACGTGCGGGCAGCGCCCATGTCGCTATATATCGGCGGCGCAAAAATTTTAGCCAACCACCCCATTGGCCCGGTGAGCGGAGCGGCATTCAACATCACCATGCTCAGCTATGCCGGCGTGATCACTATGGGCATGCACGTGGATACCGTGGCCGTGCCCGATGGCGACTTCTTGCGCGCTTGTGTAGCGGAGTCGTTTGCCGAACTTGTGGCTCTTCTCTAGCTGCGTCAAGCAGCCGAGGAGAGCCAAGCGCTAGTTGACGCTGGAGGCGACTTCGCTGCTCATGAGCAGCAGTCGTACATCGAGTAGTAGGTCTGACATTTCGCCGGATGACACAAGCTCTCGATGAGCCATGCCACGTAGCGCGTTGTCAATGATGGTCAATGCTTCGTTGATCACGTCTGGTTCGTGAAGCTCGGTCATTGCACGTCCTTCGCATGTGGCGCGGGGAAATTCCCGTGCCGTCACGATACCGCGGCACTCCCCGATGTCAACTGTCAGATTCCCCAATCAATTCGACTATTTCTGTATGTTGCATACATGACCCATCTAGGAATCACATTCGCCTCACTCGGAGCGCTCGGCCTACCCGCATCCGTAACCATCGCCCAACGTGCAGAAGAGCTTGGCTACGACAGTTTTTGGACCGCCGAAGCCAACGGCAACGAAGCATTTGCGTTGCTCGGCGCGGCAGGCCAAGGCACATCAACAATCGGCCTCGGCACTGGTGTGTTACCCATCACTATTCGCACGCCCACACTCACTGCCATGGGTGCCGCCACCCTGCAGGCTCTTCATCCCGACCGCGACATTTTGCTTGGCGTTGGGATCTCGTCGCCAGCAGTTGCGGGCCAATGGCATGGAGCACCCCCATCCAAGGAACGACCACTGGCTCAGGTGCGCGAATACCTCACCATCATGCGCGAAGTGTTCACGGGGGAAACCGTGAATTTCTCGGGCGACTTTTACAACATTCGAAAATTTCGTTTGGCACTCCGCTTAGGCGAACGTCGACCAAAAATTGTGGTGGCAGCACTCAATGCTGGCATGTTGAAATTGGCAGGCGAGCTGGCAGATGGCGTAGTGCTCAACTACCTCCCTGCTTCTCACGTGCCATGGAGCGTGGAGCAGGTGCGAGCAGGCGGCAGTGCCGATATTTATGCCTACGTGCATGCCGGGGTTGTGGAAGATCAGGTGGTGGGCCTAGATCTGGCTCGACGCGATTTGTTTGGCTACGCCATGGCTCCCGCCTATGCCGCCATGTTCGCCGCTGCTGGCTTTGGCGACGAAATGGCAGCCCTGGCGCAGGCCAACGCCACCGGCGACCGTGTGGCGGCCATGGAAGCGATTTCCGACCGTATGGTGTACGCCATCGACACCATGGGCGATGCTGCCCATGTTCACCAGTTTGTGGAGTCGTACCGAGCTGCTGGCGTAACGCACCCCGTGCTCATGCCGTTGCCATGGGGCAAAGACCGCCGAGCAGTGACCGACGCAACCATGCTGGCAGCCATCGGGGCCGTGTAGTTCTCGTGGTGCGTTAGGGAGCGTCGGGCGAGTTGGTGAACCCGCGTTCATCGCTCCGCAGGTACCAGCCGCCGGCAGCCACCGTTCCACCATCGACGGGCACGATCGACCCGGTCACAAAGCTCGACAAATCGCTGGCCAGAAACACGGCCACGTTGCCATATTCGTCTGTGTGTCCGAAGCGTCCGATCGGCGACCAGTGACGGGTCATGGCTGGATCGCGGCCCCGCAACTGCATGGCAGCCGGGGTTTGCAAGGAGTCGGCTAAGTCGGGAGCAATGGCATTGACCCGCACTCCGTGGCGGCCGAGATCCACCGCCAAACTTCGGGTGAAAGCAATGACTCCGGCGTTGAACGCCGCGTACACCGGGCCGCCCGGGTAGCCCCGAATTGCCTCTACCGTAGAAACGTTGATGAAGTTGCCCCGACCGCGCTCAATCATGCCAGGAGCGAAGGCTTTTGTTACTCGAAAAACATGCTCCAGATTGATGGCGTACAGCGCTTCCCAATTGTCTTCGCCAGCGTCCAAAAATCGGCCGGTCGGGCGGTAGTCACCCACGTTGTTGACGACAATGTCAACTCGGCCATTGTCGACCTGCGACGCGATTTCCATCAGGCTCGCTACCGTTGTTGCCTCCCGAATATCACCGAGCACCGGAATGATGTGACCGCCCTCGCTCGCCACATGAGCCACCATGGCGTCGAGCAGTTCGGCGTCGATATCGTTCACGACCACGATGGCCCCCTCGGCCGAGAATCGACGAGTCACGCCGCCGCCAATTCCGCCCGCGCCTCCCGTGATGACGGCAATGCGACCGGCAAGCAATCCGTTTGTCATATCCATCAACCTTTCATTTCCGGCGTCCAACAGCAGCGCGAAAAGCGGGCACCAAAGCAGCCAACAGGTCGCGATCGACCGCAGGATCCGCCGTCCAACGGTGGTAGACCCGAAAGTCCGTTACGCCTGCGTCGACCAGCGGCCCGGCTCCAGCGACAGTTGCCTCGATGTCGAAAGCGGCGCCGTTCCGCACGATCGGCAACGTCCCTTGCACCTGCAGTGCCAACGGGTCCCGACCCGCCTCTTCGAGAGCGGCCCGAATGCGTTGAATGCCGGGCCGCGGGTCACCAATATCGTCACCCCACGGGATCCAACCCCTACCAAATTGAACCACTCGTCGGATTGTGGTGGGGATAGCCCGGCCGCTCACCCAGATTGGCACACCGTTTTGCTGCAACGGTTTCGGCATTTGATGCACACGGTTCAACCGCAGGTCACCATCATCGAAATCGACGACCTGTTCTGCCCACAGCTTTTGGCACACGATAAGACACCGGTCCAGCAGAGCACCGCGACGTTCGAAGGCGAGGCCGAGCGATTCGTATTCCTCCCGTTGCCATCCAATACCTACGCCCAGATCAAGTCGTCCACCCGACAGCACATCGAGGGTGGCCGCCTGTTTGGCCAGCAGTGCCGCTGGGCGCAAAGCAGCGAGAAGAATTCCGGTGCCGAGCCTCACGTTGGTGGTAATCCCGGCCAGTAGTGCCAGCAACGTGATCGGCTCAAGCCAATGGCCATCGGCGTCGGTTGGTTGTTTGCCGCCCAAGGTGCCGCCAGTAGATGGATCGGCGTAAGCATCGAGTTGTTCGCCGTACAAAATGTGATCGGACACCGCAACGCGGTCGACCCCGGCGGAGTCAGCCAACTTGGCCAACTCGATAGTTGGTTGCCAGCTTTCGGGACTCTGGGCAAAATTAGGAATTTGGATCGATAATTGCGGCAACAGAGTTCCAGGAACGGGCACACGGCGACAGTAGCGGCGATTCCAACACGCTGTCCGACACAGCAGCGCGCATCGCGGTGACATAACGTCGGGCGCTATGGAATTGAATGGCAAAGTCGTAGTCGTCACCGGAGCCGCCGATGGTATCGGCAAAGCCATGGCGCAGCGATTTGCGGCTGAGGGCGTACGTGGCTTGGTGTTGTGCGACATCAATGAAGCTCGAGTGGCGGCCGTAGCCGGATCACTCGGCGCAATATCGATGCGAGTCGATGTGTCACAACAATCCGAGATCGAAGCACTCGTGGCTTTTGCCGAAAATACCTACGGCCCCATCGACCTGTTTTGCTCCAACGCGGGGATCTCGGGCAGCGAAAGTTTGCCCACTGCCGCCGCCGATTGGAACCACATTTGGGGCGTCAACGTGCTGGCTCACATTCACGCCGCTAACGCTGTTCTTCCCGCCATGCTGGCTCGCGGCGAAGGGTATTTGCTCAACACTTGTTCGGCAGCGGGCTTGCTCACGCAACTGGGCGGCGCGGCATACGCAGTTACCAAACACGCGGCCGTGGCCTTCGCAGAATGGATCTCGATTACCTACGGAGAACAAGGCATCAAAGTCAGCGCACTGTGCCCCATGGCGGTAGATACCAACATGCTGCGCGGCGGCTTCGACAAGACCGACGACAACGATTCTCCGGGCGCCAACTCGGTCACCATGGCCGGCGCCACGCTGCAACCAAGTGACGTTGCCGAGGCCGTGATCGCCGGCCTCGCCGCCGAGAAATTTCTCATTCTACCCCACCCCGAAGTGCTCACATTTTGGCAACGCAAAACGTCGGATTACGACCGATGGATCAACGGGATGCAACGGTTTCAAAGCCGCGTCGCGGCCGCCACTCAGCAATAACTCGCTACCCTCCCACCACCTAAAAGGACCCCACATGGCCATTCGCCTCGACGCCGCCGACGAGTACATGCACGAACTTGGACCAGAGTCCAACTTCAACGAATCCATGTACATCAACGTGTTTGACCCCAACCAAGGCATCGGTGGATTTTTCCGCATGGGCAACCGTGCCAACGAGGGCTACGCAGAACTCACCATTTGCATCTACCTGCCCAACGGGAAGGTGGCGTTCATGTTCAAGCGCCCCAAGATCGACAACAACGATGTGATGGATGCCGGCGGGTTGACATGGACCATGGTGACGCCATTTGAGGAATTGCGCGTGTGCTACGAAGGCAAAGCAGTGCTTTTGGATCACCCCAAAGACATGGCGGAACCCAAGAAGGCGTTCACCGAAAATCCTCACGTGAACTGCTCGGTCGAGATCACATTCACGGGGCAAGGGCGGGCGTCGATGTTTGGTGGCGAGCCTGACACACCACACGAAAAGCCGGGCGAAGAATTCGCGCGCGGCCACTACGAGCAATTGATTCACGGCGTCGGCACCATCACCGTTGGCGACGACACATGGACCATCGAGGGCGACGGATTGCGCGACCATTCATGGGGGCCACGCTTCTGGTCGGCACCGTTTTACTACCGATGGCTGACCGCCAACGTGGGCAAAGATTTCGGGTTTATGGCGTCACGCGTAGCACGCCGCGACGGAGCCGGAACGCGAGGCGGATTCGTATGGGCTGACGGAAAAATTCACTACTGCAACCACGTAGAAGTATCGACAATCACCGAAGGCGACGAGGCGTATCACAGCCAAGTCGACCTCAAAATCCGCACTGTCGAAGGCCGCGAATTTGCCGTGCACGGCGATGTGATGAACCTCATTCCATTGCGGAACCGACGCACAGGGCCCGACGGCGAAGAGTTCATGACCCGCATTTCCGAAGGCATGACAAGGTGGACCGTCGATGGTGTCGGCGTCGGGTACGGCCTGAGTGAATACCTCGACCAGATGATCGAAAAGATGCCCGTCGGCATCGACGAATAACTGCCGTGCGCCGATCAATCGACGACTACCCATTCGAGCTCACCGATCTGCCAGATGGCGCAGAAGACGCCACCCGCATTTCGTGGGCCGTTGCCATCAGCGACGATTACGACGATGCAGAGCCGCGCGTGATTCTCACTGTGGAAGAGGTGGGATCGCCAGGCGAGGGATTGGTGGGCCATCTCACGCCGGCCATGGCTCGAAGGCTGCGAATCGCGCTACGCGACGCGTTACGCGAAATCGGCGAACCAACGAGCGATTAGCTAGGTTGCCGACACCTGGAATGTTGCCCGGCCGAGGGGCTTTTTGAGCTGCCAGCGAGGGTTTACAACAACTTGGTGTAAAGTTGACCAAAACGGTCAACATTTGCCCGTCAGCTCTCGCCGTTGTTCGATATGGAGGCCACCATGGCTATCGCACCTGTCAAATTTGCTCACCGTGACTACACGGAAGAACAGCACGCCGACATCGAACGATTTGAGCGCGCCATCGCTGGATATTTGGCAGGCGACATCCCAGAAGACGTGTTCCGCGTCATGCGATTGAACAACGGCATCTACGGCCAACGCCAAGGCGGCACCAGCCAAATGGTGCGCATCAAATTGCCAGCCGGATCGATCACCCCTGAGCAGCTCGACATGATGGGCGACATTTCCGAGCACTACTCGCGTGGATGGGGCCACATCACCACCCGCCAAAACGTCCAAGTGCATTTCGTGGAACTCACAAAGGTGCCAGACGTCATGCGCGAATTAGCCCGCGTGGGGCTCACGAGCCGCGAGGCGTGCGGCGACACCGTGCGCAATGTGATGGCATGCCATCTTGCCGGCGCCTGCCCCCATGAGCACCTCGACGTGACGGCATGGGCCGAAGCCACCTTCAAACACTTCGTGCGCAGTCCGCTGGGCCAACGGCTCCCCCGCAAATTCAAAGTCAACTTCTCCGGTTGCTCAACCGACTGCGGGCAGGCCATGTTTAACGACGTTGGCGTCATCGCGACCACCCGCAAACTCGATGATGGCTCCACCGAAGCCGGCTTTCGCGTCTACATCGCCGGCGGACTCGGCGCCAACCCGCACCCCGCGTTGGCGCTAGAAGATTTCACGGCTCGCGAGGATTTACTGCCCACCATAGAAGCGGCTCTCCGTCTGTTTGATCAGGCGGGCAATCGCGACAACAAACTGCGCGCCCGCATGAAGTGGCTCGTCGACAACATGGGTATCGACGAAGTGCGGCGTCGGGTGCTCAAAATGCGCCACACGCTCCCCGCCTCGTCTACTTGGCCAGGCGGTATCCCCACCATTGTTTCCGAGATGGGCGACGCTCCCGCCGGTCGCGTGTCCGAGGGAGAAGTGACAGCCGTTGGCCAAGGAATCCAAGTGTCGATTCGCCCCGCCAACGCCTATCAAAATTGGGTGGCCACCGGCGTGATACGCGGCGCAGCCAACGGCACCGTGTCGGCAATTGCCTACGCCCATCTGGGCGATATCACAGCAGCGCAGTTCCGAGCACTGGCGTCAATTCAACGGGAATTGCAATCCGACGTGCGCCTTACGAATCGCCAAAATTTGGTATTCCGCGGCCTCACCGAAGTACAGCTCGCCATACTTTTCGAACGACTCGAAGTGATCGGCATGGCTCGGCCTGGCGCCGAGTTGGCCCGCGATGTCGTGGCGTGCCCAGGCGCCGACACGTGCAATATCGCGGTCACCCAATCACGCGGCTTGGCCCAAGCCATAGGCGAGAAATTGGAAGAAGAAGGCCTCGCCGAAGTAGGCGGCGTGCGCATCAACATTTCCGGCTGCACCAACAGCTGCGGGCAGCACCACATCAGCGATATCGGCTTCTTCGGCGCTGAGCGCCGGGCCCATGGGCGCGCCGCTCCCGGGTACCAGATGTTGCTCGGCGGCTATGTCGGTCAAGAGCAGATCAACTTCGGTGAAAAGGCATTGCGTTTACCCGCCAAGGCCGCTCCCGAAGCAGCTGTTCGAGTGGTGCGCCAGTTCGCCAACGAACGGGCTGCAGGCGAGAGTTTCCGAGGCTGGATGGACAGAGTCGGTGGAGCGTTCGCCATCGCCCAAAGCCTGAAAGATCTCGACGTGTTCCCCACGCCTGAAGCTGGCCCCGACTTCTTTGTGGACTACGGCGAAACCGGCCCTTTTGTGGCCGAGGTCGGCGAATCAGAGTGCGCAGTCTGAGCACCGAATTCCACGCCGCTTGCGAGGCAATCGACGTAGCGAATGGCGCTGATCCCACGCTGGTAATGGTGCGCGGCAATCAGGTGCCGTTGGCGCTGGCTCACGGTCAATTGGCCGCCGAGTGGATGCTCTCCATGCACGGCGCCGATGTGCCGCCGGAGTGGCTGGTGGCCGCCAGAGCGCACCATCTGCGACGGTGGCAAGTGGCCAGAGCAACCTACCCAGAAGGCAAGGCGGGTTACCTCCGGTGGCGCACTGATCAAAAAGCTCGCCACGCTCACGACGTTGCTTCGTTGCTCGCCACAGCCGGCTACGACGACGAATTCGTGACCATCGTTCAGGCGCTGATTCGACGTCAAAACCTTCCCCATGACGCCGGTCAACAAGCCGTCGAAGACGCTGCCTGCCTAGTGTTCATCGAAACGCAACTGACCGCATTTTCCGAACAACACGACAGCGCCAAAATACTTGACATCATTCGCAAAACGGCGCGCAAACTCAGCCCGCTCGGCGCATCGATGATCGCTCACATTGACTTGTCGTCAGGCGCAACCGCACTCCTCGCCGAGGCGCTCCACAGCTAACCGGCGCTCTACTCACCTACAGAACAGGCCAGCCCATGTCACTTCTCCAGCTCATCAAACGAAACGGTCCCACCGGTTTCGGGTTCGGGTCCACCGCCGAAAATGTCACGGAAAACATTTCCCTGACCGGCAAAACGATTCTCGTCACAGGCACCAATTCAGGGCTTGGCCACGAAACCATGCGCGTGCTCGCCTTGCGCGGCGCCCATGTGATCGGCACAGCCCGCACCCAACAAAAGGCCGATGAAGCGGCGGCCGCCGTGAAGGGACATGTCACTGGCGCAGTGTGCGAGCTGGCTGATCCACAATCAGTGTCGGCGTGCGTCGCAACTATCGCGTCGATGGGTGTCACGCTCGATGCAATTGTTTGCAACGCCGGAATCATGGCCCTTCCGAAACTCGACTTGGTGTACGGCAACGAGCGGCAATTTTTCACCAACCACATTGGTCACTTTCAGCTCGTCACCGAGTTACTGGACCACCTTGCCGACGAAGGCCGAGTCGTGATGCTCAGCAGTGCTGCGCATCGCACAGCTCCCAAGGTAGGCATCGAATTCGACAACCTCGATGGCTCAAAGGGATACAAACCATGGGCTGCGTACGGTCAGTCAAAAATGGCTAACTTGCTGTTCGCAAAGGAACTGTCGCGGCGATTTGCCGGCACCAGCAAAACAGCCAACGCGGTACATCCAGGCGTGATCGCCACCAACCTCGGCAGAGACATGAACCCCGTAGCCCGTTGGGGTATGAAAGCGGTCGTGCCCATTGCCTGCAAGTCGATTGCGCAGGGCGCAGCCACCCAAGTGTTCGTGGCAACCCACCCGTCGCAAGCCACCACCACTGGTCAATATTTCGCCGACTGCAACGTGGCCACACCTCGAGCCGACGCCAACAACGAAGCCTTGGCCGCACGCTTGTGGGACGTCTCAGAAAAGATCGTGGCCGAACTCCCTCGGGGCTAAGCGACAACCTGCGGCGAGCGCTGGGGCGGCCGAGCAAATACGATCGCCACCGCGCACACCAGGGTGAGTAACGCCCCCACGGTGAACGGCATCACATAGCTCCCAGTGCGGTCTTCGGCGAAGCCGACCAGGCTCGGCCCAATGGCGGATCCCAAATTGTTGGCCATCCCCACCACGCCGAAAATTACGGGAAAACTGACCATCCCAAATATCTCGCCCACTATCAATTGTTGGGCCATAAAAATGGTGCCGATCGTGAATCCCACCGCGCCCACACACGCGAATGTGACTGCTCGATTAGTCACGTGAATCACCGTGAAGATCGCCACCGCCTGTATCAACATCAACACCGAAATCAAGTTGCGTTTCGTGAGCCGATCGACCACTCTGCCAATAATCACTCGCGAAATGATCGACATCAACGCCACCGCCGACAACGTGTAACTCGCCGCCTGCTTCGACGAAAACCTGTCCGTCAAAAACGTGAGTTGGTGCAACAAATATCCGGTTTGGGAGGTAAGCAAAACCGTTGCCGTAATCGTCACCAACCAGAAAGCCCTAGTGCCAGATGCCTCCTTGCGAGTCCACACTCGCTGCTGCTCTGAAGCCGATAACAGGTCGTCAAACGGAGTATCGACAACCACTCCGTTGTCGGGCAACAAGCCGTATTCTGCCGGCCATTCTGCCAACACAAACAGGGCCACTGGCCACGCCACCGCGATCACGATCACACCCAAAACGAGTGTTGCCGCCCGCAGCCCGTGAGCACCAATGATCCACGTCGTCAGCGGACTAAAGATCAAGCCGCCCACGCTCACCCCGGTAAGCGCTACCGACAGAGCCCTGCCCCGCAACAACACGAACCAGCGGGTCACCATGGCACTCACCACGAGTCCGCCAGCGAGCCCGAAACCAATCGCCCACACCACAAAATCGGCGTACAACACTGGCAACGTATGGGCATATCCAATTGCCACGATGGCCGCTGTCATGATCGCCGTGCCCACCATCACCATACGTTTAATGCCAAGCCGATCGATGCGATGACCCACAAAAATACCTACTACGCCAGCCACAAAGTAGTACACGCCAATGGCGCCGGAAACCGAAGCGTTGCTCCAATGATGGGCGCTGCGCAACGGTTTAAGCAGCACGGCCTGGCCATAAAAACCAATACCGCTGGTCACGAAGGTGAGTGCGCAGCAGCCCCAAGCCACCGTCCATCCGTAGAAGCCGTTCGTGCCCATGAGACGCCCAGCAACAGGAAGAGGGCGGTTGGGCACGACAGACGACCCTAGCCTCCCCTAGTGTGCGGCGATGCCCCCTAGCTCCCTATTCGACGCCGTCCTGTTTGACCTCGGTGGCGTGATCACCGCTACTCCTTTCGCCCAAATGCGCGCCACGGCGATCGCCAAAGGCCACGAGCCTGACGCCCTATTCAATCTGTTCATGGGGCCAGATGGCCACGACACAGATCACCCATGGCATCGAGTCGAACGTGGCGAAATCACGATGAAAGAAATGCGACCGCTGATCGCAGCATTGGCTGTGGAACGAGGAATCGAACTCGATCCCAATCGGCCCACCATGTTTTCGGCGGGCACCAAAAATCCCCTTGGCGACTTGCGTGCCGAAGTACTTGAATTGCTTGCCGATTTGCGCACCGCTGGTTACAAGCTGGCCATGGTCACCAACAATGCCATCGAGATTCGCCCCCTGTGGTTTCCGTTGGCGCCTTGGGATGACATTTTCGACGTGATTATTGATTCCTCCGAGGTCAAAATGCGCAAGCCAAGCCCGGGAATTTTTAACCTCACGCTGGAACGCCTGGGCGGCATTCTGCCCCACCGTGCCATCTTCGTGGATGACCTTCCTGGCAATGTGCGCGGCGCTCAGACCGTGGGGCTCATTGGCGTGCACATGACCGACGATTACCACCACGGCATCGCCGAAATCAGAGCCCTCACGGGCGTGTAGCGAACCGCTATTTACAACCAGCGCTGGGCGAAAGTTGACGCACTGATTCCCGGAAATCCACGCCCGGAAAAGGCAGGATGGCCAACGATGACGTGGTTACACCGTTGGCAAAATACGAATCAATCTTGGCCCGACAATCGGCGTACGAACCGTGCACGATCAAGTCATCCACGACCTGATCAGGAATGGCCGCCAAGGCTGCCTTGCGGTCTCCCGCTTGCCATGCTGCCCACATATCGCCGAGCGCGTCACTGCGACCTAACCAGCGGTGGAAATCGGCGTACACCGGCACATTGAGATACGCGGCAATGGCAAATTTGCCCGCCGCCAAAACGGCATCGCGATCCTCGCTCGGCGCACAAAATATGCGGGCCGTAATTTCCCGATCGGCACCGGCCGGAGCGGCGCCGTGTACCTCGGCCACAACCTGCTTCACGTCGTTGGGGCCGAGCCAGTTGATGATTGCGCCGTCGGCCTCACGACCGGCCAACCGCAACATGCCAGGGCGCAAAGCAGCCACCAAAATATCGACAGGTTGCTCCACTTTGACGCCCAGCTTGAAACCGTTCACAGCAAACGTGTCGTAGGTCTCTGTGACCTTCTCGTTCGTGAGCGCAGCTCGAAGAAATCGCACCGTATCCCGTACCCGCTTGTACGGCTCCACGAATGGGATTCCGTTCCACCGTTCGATAATCACATTGCTGCTCGAACCAATACCGATGGCGAACCGGCCGGGTGCCGCTGAAGCCAATGCGCCAACGCTTTGTGCCAAGCACGCAGGGCCTCGCGTGTAGGCCGGAATGATGGCGGTACCCAGACGCAACGAGGGCGCCCACACCGATGCCAACGCAAGCGGCGTGAACCCATCTGCACCATCTGATTCGGCCGACCACACGTCGGAGTAGCCGAGGCTTACGAGTTCCTCAAAGTAGGGGCGCTGAGCATGCAAGGGCCCCCCGAACGGCACGGTCATTCCATTGCGACGTTGCATTATTTACTCTCCTGAGCATCGGTATTTACCAGTGGTGGCTTTACGCCGCGCACGGCGGGGAAGTCTTTCCATTCACGCACAATCGTGGACTGGCTAGCCGTGGCCATCAGCGTGCCATCTTCTGCCCAAATATGCACAAGGCCGTGGGCGAACCCATTGGCAATGGCATGTAGGCGAATATCGAGCAACACCCACTCGGTGGGCACCACCCGCACGATTCGAATCGTGTTGTCGAGCGAGTTCCCGCCGGCGTGAATACCGAGCGCCTGGTGGATTCCCGAAGGCACCCAATCGCCCAGAAATCCCAGAGCGGCTCCCGACATTTCGATGCCGTCTACGAAACGCACCCACATCGAATGACGGCCGCTACCCGGTGTGCCGTTGAGCTGGCTGATCGTACGGCCGTCAGCGATCTTTTGCTCAGTGAGATCGTGTACCGATGGAAACATGTCCTTGCGAAATTCGCGCTCCGGACATTCATGCGGTAGCGGTACAACGGGACGCTCCGCGTACTGACCTTCATGGGGGTAGGCCCGTTCACCAAGAGCGGCATTGACAGTAAAAATTTCTCGATCGTCTACCTTGGCGACGGCGCGCGCCTGGGTGGTGTTGTGGCCTTGGTTGGCCAACGTGACATCGATGTGCACTACCGAACCCCGCGCTGCATAGCTCAAGAATTGTGCTGCTGCCCACACGCATGGCCGCCCGGAAGCCGATTCCAGCGCCTCTATGGCAGCTGCCAAACCCACGCCGCCGAACAGGAAATTGCCACCTGTGATCGTGCGCGGCGTGACCGGAAGCCGCCACCGAAATTGTGAGTCGATGGGCTCTAAACCAAGTACTGTCCGCAATTCCATTGCTGCGCACTCTACGTTGATTCTGCTGCGAGCTACGACGCCAGCTCGTCGATCGCCAACAACAACGCCCGCATCGACGTAGCGGCTTGCCCCTTGTCGGCGGTGGCCAACTCGGCGGTGATTGCCACCTCTTGGGCATTGACTTCCTGCACTAATTTGATGATCGCCCGCTTGCCATTGGCAGTCAACTTCACCAAGACAAAACGTTTGTCGTCAGGCAACGGTTTGCGAGCCACGAAATTGCGGTCTTCTAACGTGGTGACTGTGGACGTCAACACCCCCTTCGACAGGAACGTCAACTCCGCCAATTCTCGAGTGTCCATGTCGCCCCACAACCACAGTTGATACAACACGTTGTAGGCGGGCCAATTGACATCGACTCGGGCCAAAGCTGTGCGCTCAAGGTGGGCCCGAAACGCGTCGGTGACTCTGGCGCAATTAGCCATCACCGCGGTTGCCGAAAAATCTAATGACAACTCCGCGGCGCGGGAACGTACCTCGTGTTCTACTGCAAGCTCGCCCGCCCGGCGTCGCACCGTTGCCATATGCGCGGTGACAGTAGTACGAATCGGAGCAGAGTGTTACACCCTGTCGCCATACTGATCACATGTCAGCAAACGACGCAACCACAGCAACCGAACAACTCCGTATGGTCGTCACCGAAGTCATCAGTGTGCAGTCATGGAAACTCGATCAAGCCACCATTGATCGGGGCATGCGCGGCCTGGCCAAAGTACGGGCCGCATTGGCCGAAGCACGCGAGCGTGCCGCCGAAGTAGACGATCATCGCCAGGCCGCGTAAGGTACGAATCATGACTTCAAACGTAGTAATTATTGATGCCGTCCGTAGCCCGATTGGCCGCCGAAATGGTGGGTTGGCCACCATGCATCCCGCAGCGTTGTTGGGCGCAGTTTTGACTGGCTTGATCGAGCGTACCGGTATCGATCCCAGCGAAGTCGGCCAAATCGTCGGCGGTTGCGTTAGCCAGGTCGGCGAGCAAAGTTTCAACATCGCCCGTACCGCATGGCTAGCTGCCGGGCTACCTCAATCCACGGCCGCGACCACCGTCGACACCCAATGCGGCTCGAGCCAACAGGCCATCAGCTTGGCCACTGCGCTGGTGGCCTCTGGCGTTGTAGATGTTGCCATCGCATGCGGAGTTGAAGTGATGAGCAGGGTCACGATCGGGTCCAACTCCAAAAAGGAATTGGGCCTCGGCGTCCCGTTCCCAAAGTCATATTTCGCGCAGTACGAACCAACGAGTCAGTTCGAAGGAGCCGAGCGCATCGCCGACAAGTGGGAGGTCACTCGGGCCGACACCGATGCGTTCGCTCTACGGTCACAAACGCTTGCCGCCCAAGCGTGGGAGCAAGATCGGTTCGCTGGTCAAATTATCGAAATAGATGCGCCAAACCTCGGTGAAGATGGCAAGCCCGATGGCACTACCCATCGTGTGTCGCGTGATGAGGGCTTGCGCGAGACCACGCTCGAAGGGCTCGGCAATCTCAAGCCTGTGGCCCGCCCCAACGGTGTGCACACGGCTGGATCATCGTCGCAAATTTCCGATGGCGCCACCGCGGTGTTGATTATGACCGACACCAAGGCAGCAGCATTGGGGCTCACGGCTAAGGCTCGAATTGTCGATACATGCAATGTCGGCGTCGATCCTGTGTTAATGCTCACCGGCCCCATTGATGCCACTCAACGCCTGCTGGCTCGCAACAAGCTGTCGATGGCCGATATCGACGTGGCCGAGATCAACGAAGCATTCGCGTCAGTTGTTCTGGCGTGGCAAAAAGAGCTCGATGTGAACCCCGATATTGTGAACCCCAATGGTGGCGCAATTGCTTTGGGCCATCCGCTCGGAGCCACCGGCGTTTTCTTGCTCACCAAAGCGCTGCACGAGTTGCAACGCACCAATGGCCGATACGGTCTGGTGAGCATGTGCTGCGGTGGCGGGCTCGGCACCGGCACCTTGATCGAACGTCTCTAGTTCGAGCCCATCGGCAAACAGTCTGTGGCCGATGTCGGCACCGCTATTGGCCGCTAGTTTGCAGTGTTGGACCCACTCACAACAATGTCTGCGTGCGTGGGTTCCATATCGGTCCTTCGGCCCACGGGATGATCACCGGCCTGGTTTAGTGCCTTGCATCCCCGCCTTATATGCGGACGTGTTGCGGCGTCGCACGAGCCCCACGTTTCGGCGTACGACCAATGGAGTACAACGTCAATGGAATCACAATTATTGAAAAAAATCGCCCGCCAAATGGCGCTTAGCCTTGCAGCGATCACCGCAGTTACGGGATGCACATCGGCGGCGGTCAGCCCTGAGAATCGAGGCTCAAGCGCATCTTCGACCACATCATCGAATTCGCTATCCAGCACAACCGCAATCACCGCTGCCGACGAAGGAGTCGTCACGAGAGTCGTCGACGGCGACACCATCCATGTCAGGTTTGGTGGGGCAAATGAAACCATCCGCCTGATTGGTATCAACACGCCCGAGACTGTCGACCCTCGCAAACCGGTCCAATGTTTCGGTGCCGAGGCGAAGGCCCGCATGAAAGACTTATTGCCCATCGGCACGCTCGTGCGACTCGAGCGCGACGCCGAAGCGCGCGACAAATACGGCCGCCTATTGGCCTACGTGTATCGAACGTCCGACAACGCCTTCATCAATCTCACCATGGCTCAGGAAGGCTTCGCTGACGTGATGACGATCGCCCCTAACGTGGCTCATTCCGAAGACTTCGTGGCCGCTGTTCGTCTCGCCCGCGACGCCGGAGTGGGGTTGTGGTCGAGCTGTGATTCATTTGGCGCTACGGTAACAACGTGAGCGAACTCGCTGAACGACTTGGATATGCAAGTGATTCGCGCCTGCTGATCATCACCTGCCCTAATTTGGGTGCCAGCAATGCCGACAATCTGGGTGTGTATAGCAGCCTGCGAGATGGTGCGGCAACGAGTGCCGGCGTCATGGTGCCGTGCCCGTGGTCTCGGCACGCGGCTTCGGAATATCACGGCGAAGACGTCGGCGTGAACCTCACGCTCAACGCCGAATTTTCGGTCTATCGGTGGGGCCCCATAACACACGCGCCAAGCCTTGTGGATGGGTCAGGTGGCTTTCCGCAAACTGTTGACGACTTGTGGGAACACGCCGATCTTGACGAAACCCGGAAGGAGTGCCGTGCTCAACTCGAGCGGGCAATTCTGTGGGGATTCGACGTAAGCCACCTCGGCAGCCACCTGTCCACATTGCACATGCGGCCAGAATTTTTTGATGTCGAGTTGGATCTGGCCATCGACTATCGACTCCCGCTCCGCCTTCCCAATGCCAATGAAGAAGCCCGCATCGGATTTCCCTTGCGATCAATCGCCATCGAAGAAGGCATAGTGGTCGTCGATAACCAACTCGTCACCCGTGACCGCCCCACGCGTTCGACTATTGAGCAATTCGTGGCCGACCTTCCTACGGGCGTGAGCGAAGTCACCGTCTACCCGGGAGCAGATACTCCAGAGCTTCGAGCCCTTGATCCCAACTGGGCCGATTGCGTCGACGCTCACGACTTACTCACGTCGGGAGAGTTCGCCTCCGAATTCAAACGCCACAACGTGCATCTCATTGGCTATCGCGAATTACGTAACCTCCAGCGGCAGGCTGCATAACGAATAGGCACCGCCGCCACTGGTCCTAGGCCGGTGTTGGAATCCGTTCGAATAGACCGGCCTCGTAGTCGCCAGCAGCCGGGGTTCCGACCCGTGATTGGGCAAGCACCCAGTCTTCCCACGGATATGCGGCGACGGAAACATCATCAGGAAGCCCGAACCACCAAGGTTCGGCGGGATCAACTTGCGTAGCGTGTGCCAACAGCGCCGCCCGCCGCACACCATAAAATTCGGTAATGTCAATTTTGGTAGTAATGCGGTCATCTTGGCCGGGTCGATCGAGCCACGATTGATCGTATGGCGACGTCAAACCAATTTCGGCAAACTTGTTATGCAGCGCCATCAATCGGGCCTTTGCCCACACGGTGTAATACAGCTTCGATGGCTGCCATGGCGCACCTGCTTCTGGGTACCACGCAGGGTCGCCGGCCCGATCAAATGCTGGCCCAGAGATCTCGTACACCTTGACATGATCTGGATGGGGGTAGCCCCGGTGATCGTCGCCGTACGTCAGAATCACTTGCGGTTTCGTCCGACGAATGATGGCCACCAGGCGGCCGACCGCATCATCAAGCGGCGCTTGATGAAAGCAATCCGGATGATCGTTGGCTGGCGCATCTTTCATTCCCGAGTCGCGGTAACCGAGCATCTCCACATCGCTAAACCCAATCGCCTCGCACGACACTTTGAGCTCATTGGCCCGCACCTCCGCCAGGTTGGCCATAATCCATTCGTCGCCTTTCAACGCGGGATTTTGTATGTCTCCTTCGGCTCCGTCGGTACAACACACGAGCGTGGTCCGTACTCCTTGCGCGTAATACATGGCGACAGTCGGGGCGCCTTTCGACGCCTCATCATCGGGATGGGCATGGATCGTCATCAGGCTCAAGGCCCCGAAATCAGAATTACCAGAGGTGCTCACAACCACCACGGTAGCAACGCCTAGCCTGAGAACGTGACGTCATCCCAGGTTTGGCCATCGAACAATCCACCTCAGGCGATCCGCCGAAGAAACGCCCACGTGATTGCAGCGGCCACCTATGGCGTGTTGATGATCTTGGCCTCAGCATGCGGCACAAATGGCACCACTTTGCAACCAGTCGATCCCAAACGCACCACCACTTCTACCGCAGAACCCACGTCAACGACCACGAAGTCCGAGACGCTGACACCTGTGTCGACCGCGCAGCCAGCGCTCTTCGCACTCGTGGCTCCATTCACAGACGGAAGCACAATCGACGCCCACTACACATGCTTCGGCGACAGTGTGTTACCCGGGTTGAGTTGGGGCAAACCACCGGTGGGCACCGCTGAATTGGCCATCTCCATCACCGACGCGTCCGGCAACGATTTTCTCAACTGGGTCGTGGCAGGAATTGCCCCCAGTGTCACCACCTTTCCCGACGGACAACCCCCGGCGGGAAGCCGACAAGCGCTCAACGACACGACAGCGTTCGGCTACGCGCCTCCGTGCCCGCCAACCGGCGTGACTCACACCTACACCGTCACGTTGTATGCCCTCAAGGCGCCAAGTGGCGTTCTCGAAAAGGCCAGTGGGCACGTCGCCCTCGGGCTCATCAAGGCCCAGGCACAAGCTCAAGCCACACTGACGTTTACCGCCACCGGCAAATAACCATGCCCGCGTTGGTCATCATTGCGGTCATTGCATTCGTCGTTGGCGCATTTGTAATTTCAAAAAAATTAGCCGCTCAGCGCGCCGCGGAACTACAAAGCGTGGCGGCGCAAGCGGGGCTCGAATTTTCCGCGACGGACGCAACTCGATACGACGCCATGGGATTTGATTTGTTCCGCAAAGGCGACGAACGGTCATGGAAAAATGTGATGTGGCAGGCGAGCAACCCGCAAGGAGCCCGCGTCTTCGAATACCAATACACCACACACTCCACAGACTCGAAAGGCAACCGCACATCGAGCACAACGCACCACACGGTCACGGTGTTTGACGTGCCTGCGAATTGTGCTCATCTCACAATTGGTCCCGAAAACATGGCTACCCGCCTCGCAGACCACATTGGCATGCGAGATATCGAATTCGAGTCCGAAGAGTTCAATCGCATGTTCAATATCAAATGTCCGGATCGACAATTTGCCAGCGCGTTCTGCGACGCCCAAATGATGCAATGGCTCATGACCAACGCCGACAAAACCCGATTTGAACTCAACAACGGATTCGGTATCGCATACACGTCCAAAATGGCTCCACCGGCCCTTCCCGCCGTATTGAATTTCGGCCAACAATTCAGGGCCGCCATTCCGACTGTCGTATCGAGCTTGTTCCCCCGATTGGACACACAACTATGACCTTCGTGATTGTCGCCGTTGTGGTGGTAGTCATTGTCGTGCCGATTATTTCATACAACCGATTTGTTCAACAACGAGCGCTCATCGCCAACTCGTGGGCAAATATCGACACTGAACTCAAACGCCGCCACGACCTCATTCCGAATTTGGTCGAAACCGTAAAAGGCTATGCAGCCCATGAGAGTTCAGTATTCGCGGCCGTCATTGCAGCCCGCGACGCTGCCCACGAAGCTCCCTCAACGGCCCGAGGGCGAGCGTCTGCGGAACCGGCCTTTGAACGGTCGATTGGGTCGTTATTCGCCTTAGCTGAGGGCTATCCCGGCCTCAAGGCCAACGCCAATTTCCTGGCCATGCAAGCTGAACTGTCCACCACAGAAGACCGCCTTGCCGCCGCCCGCCGCTTCTATAACGGCAACGTGCGGGATTTCAATCGCCGGGTCCAATCGGTGCCAAGCAACATCATCGCTTCAATCGGAAGTTTTGTGGCGGCCGACTATTTCCAGATCGACGCCACCGAACGAGTCACTCCTTCAGTGAAATAGCTCACAACGGTTGCGTCGCGGCCGATAGTCCGAGGTGATTCGTCGTTCAACCGCGCTGTACCTGGCCGTCATGAGTTTCGGCGCGCTCGCAATCCTGGTCATGCTGACCAATGGCTCCGAGTCGGTGAAATCTTTTTCCTACCTTTTGGCCGACGCGGTAGCAGCAGCGTCGCTAGTCGTCGGTGCCCGCATCCACAAACCAGCAAAGCCTGCGGCGTGGCACCTGATCGGCTTGGGACTCGGGCTATTTGTGTTGAGCGACGCAACGTGGGAATTCATGGATGTCGTGCTGCACAAGCCTGTGCAAAACGGTTCGGCAATCGATCTCACCTACCTCGCCGGGTACATACCTATCGCCATCGGGCTCTCCATGATGGCCAAAGCTCGGCGCCCAGAACGCGATCGTTCCAGCCTGATTGATTCCGTCATCGTGGGGGTCGCCTGCGGCTTAGCCTCCTGGCAATTCGTGCTTGTGCCCGCCAAGGGCTACGCAGGGTCGGGTTTTCTCAATATCGTTTCGATATGCGGGTTTCCGTCACTCGACATCGTGCTATTGGCTTTTACAGCTCGGCTTGTCTTCGTGGGTGGAAAACGAAGCCCGGCCTTCTTGTCATTGATGGCCGGTTTCAGCATCTTTTTCGTGACCGACGTGATCTATTCACTGCAGTCGATCGACGGCACATACATGCCTCACCAATGGCTCGACGCCAGCGTGCTCTTGGCTCAATTCGCGATTGGCACGGCTGCACTCCACCCGTCGATGCGTACCCTTACCGAACCGGCAACGGGTGAACAAGCAGTGCTCAGTCGCGGCAGAGTATTGCTTCTCGGGCTCGCTCTCATCGTCGCTCCATCCATTGGTGCAACTCGCCAGATTTCCGACGGTGAAGCCAAAGGGTGGGTGGTCGTCGGCGTGTCGATTCTGCTCACAAGCCTCGTGCTGGGACGAGTGTTTGGATTAGTTGGCATTACTGAACGGGCCCGGCAAAGCGTGCGCGATAATGCCACGAGATTCGAAGGACTCGTCCGCCACAACTCCGACCTCATGGTCGAGATCAGTCTGGATGGTCGAGTCACTTTTGTGGCCGAGGCAGCGCACCGTATTTTGGATCGACCGATGAGTGACTTCCTCGACAAGCCCATCAAATCCATGGTGCATCCGGATGATTACAAACAGTGTCTGAAATCAGCAGCCGACCTCGTGCACAATCACGACTCTGTGGCACCCGCCGCGTTTCGAGTTCGGCATTCCTCGGGTGAATGGCTATTTTTTGAAGGCCACATGACGCTTATGGAGCAACCCACGAGGCCTCCTACGATCATTATCAACGCTCACGACGCCACCGATCGTCGCCGTTCGATCGACGCGCTCAACGAACGCGCCGCACAACAAGCTGCGGTAGCCGCAGTCGGCGAACTGGCGCTCAGTGGTATGGAGCTCCGCCTACTCGTCCAGCACGCGGTCGAAGTCATTGCCACCACACTCAACGTAGAAACGTGCTTCACGACCTACGTCGATGGAGTCGGGTCCCGAGCGAATACCGACGTCAAAGGTCTGCTTCACTTCATCGGCCCAGGCACTGGACACGCCACAGCGCTCGAATCTAGTCACTTTCGCGACAACGACATGGGCGAGCTCCTCACTCGATGCCTACAGAATGGTGAAAGCCTTATTCACTCTGAAATCGGCGTAGACGAGCAATACTTGCTCCCTGTCTTTCTGAGAAATTTGGGAGTAGCCAGCATGATCGCCATCAGATCTGAGGGTGGCACGATGGTCACCGTACGGCAAGATCCGACGCCGTTCTCATCGGACAATTTCAACTTCATACTGAGTATCACCAACGCCATTGCACTGGCCGGAAAACGCCGGCAAGCTGAAAGCGAAGTGTTCCACCGCAGCGTGCACGACGCGCTCACTGGGCTCCCGAATCGCGCTCTCTTTCTCGAGCGCCTCAACGAGACGCTCTCTGTTTCCCATGCGCGATTTGAGCGCGTCGGGGTGATGTTCATCGACCTTGACCGGTTCAAACTCGTCAATGATTCCCTTGGTCATGAAGCAGGAGATCGGCTTCTGATCGAGCTATCGAAACGCGTCCGTCGCAGCATTCGTGCCAATGACGTGCTGGCCCGAATGTCGGGTGACGAATTCACAGTGATGTGCCCAGGCATTACCTCGATAGACGAAGTGCTCGGTGTCGGTGAACGGATTCTTCAAGAGCTCACAGAACCATTCACGATTGGGTCGACGACAGTCACGACCACAGTGTCGATCGGCGTCACCATCTCCGACGACACCGGGGCCGACGCCGACGATTTCATTCGCGAAGCCGACCTGGCCATGTACCAATCTAAGCAACGGGGCCGCAACCGAATCGAGGTCTTCAACAGCCTCATGACTGAAGGTGCTCGGCATCGGCTCGAGCTCGAGAACGACTTGCGGCACGCCGTCGCCCATGGCGAATTCGTGGTCCATTACCAACCCGTCGTACATCTCAAAATGTCGGCCCGGCGCGTTGGCGCCGAAGCGCTTGTGCGATGGATTCACCCAACACGAGGCATGATTCCGCCTCTCGATTTCATTCCCCTCGCCGAAGAGATCGGGCTCATCAACGATATTGGCCTGTTCGTGCTGCGTGATGCGTGCCATCACCTCGCTACGTGGGCGCCGATTGCCGGCTACGGAGCCCCAGTCGTTTCGGTGAATCTCTCCGCTCGCCAACTCGTCAATCCGAACTTGGTCAATCAGGTTGCTGACGTGCTCGCCGAAACCGGTGTGGCGGCATCCTCGTTGTGCCTCGAAGTCACAGAATCAATTCTGATGGACGATGTCGAGAGCGCAACTGCTGCGCTTTCGGCGTTGCGAAACCTTGGGTTGCGTATGGCCATCGATGATTTCGGCACTGGCTACTCCTCGCTGGCCGCTCTCAAGCGGCTGCCCGTAGACATCCTCAAAATCGACAAATCTTTTGTGGACGGATTGGGCACGAATCCTGATGATTCGGCCATTGTGAAGGCCATTATTGGGCTGGCCCACACCATGGGTTTGACTGCATTGGCGGAAGGCGTCGAGACCGCTGGTCAATACGCTGAGCTCGTAAATCTGGGCTGCGATGCCGCCCAAGGGTTTTACTTTGGCCGCCCCGGGCCGGTTGAAGAACTGTGGAACAGAACCGCCAATGTGACACCCTCTCGCTAAGGTCTGAGATGCCGGATAGCGGCGCTCGTGGTTGTCTTCGGCGCCACACCATCGGGCTTAAGTGCCCCTGAAACCATATTTGTTTCGGAGGTTGCTATGTCTGGTTTTGTCTCTCCCGTTCGCCAACGGATCGCTGTAACATCGATGGGCGACGCGGTCGCGGCCTTGCTGTGGTGTCGCGATCCAAGTGTTGCTACCGAGCATGTGATGTTGATGTGCGATGCGTGGGCACGTCCGCTTTCAGCCGCGGTGTGCAACGCGGAACACATGGCGTTGGTGCCCGAATTCGCCAGGGCTCTGGCCATTATGAGTGGGTCTGATGTGCGCATGATGGTGTTAGGCACGTTGGTGTCGGCAGCGGAGCAACGGCCCACCGCGATCGACTTAGCCGAGTGGCCGGAGCTCGTACGTATGGCTAGTGCGGCGGGCATCGATCTGGCCGATCGCCTCATCGTAGGCACTCAGGTGGTGTATTCGTTGGCCGATATGACCGGCGTGCCGGGCCCGTGGCCACCGCCGCCGGATTCGAATTCCGCTGCCCCTGCCGCTTCGCCAATAGTGCGCTAACGAAAGTTACGGCTACCAACCGATGCCACCACAGGCAAGAGCTCCAACTTGTCGGCCAAAATGTTGACAACACCGTCGACATGTTCCAGCTTGCCGCGCACCAGCAAGGCTGGCGCCCCACGGGCTACGTCGCGATAGCGCAACCAGCACCCTTTGGAGCAGATCACGTTGATGAGCCCTGTCTCATCTTCCAGGTTCACGAACGTGGTGCCACCCGCGGTAGCAGGGCGCTGCCGGTGGGTAACCACCCCGCCCACCAATACCCGCTCGCCGGTTGTCACGTAACGCAATTTGTCGGCTGTCACTACTCCCAGCTTGTCGAGTTCCTTGCGAATAAATACCGTGGGGTGCCCAGTGGGGGTCACGCCGGTCGCCCACAGGTCGGCTGTGGCCTGTTCGGATTCGGTCATCAACGGCAGCTGAGGGGCATGCATGCCCGTAGCGATGCCGGCCAAGGTGCCCGGCTTACTTTGCGCCACTGCCCCAGCAGCCCACAACGATTGACGCCTGGTCTGGTTGAAAGTCTCAAATGCTCCCGCAATAGCCAACGCTTCTAGGTGCGCTTGATTCAATGCTGGCACTCGGCGCCGAAGATCTTCAGGGTCGTGATAGTCGCCGTTGGTGGTGCGTTCAGTTTCGATCGCTTCGGCCAATTCGGCACCAACCGTGCGCACTGTCTTGAGCCCCATACGCATAGCCACGCCACCCGCCGACTCGGCATGAGGTTGTAAATCGGCGGCGGCTCGCGATGCGTTGATGCACGGCGAGTACACCACCACGCCGTGGCGACGGGCGTCTTGCACCAGCGAGTGGGGCGAATAGAAGCCCATCGGTTGGGCGTTGCATAAGGCCGCACAAAACGCGGCTGGTTCATACAACTTGATCCACGACGAGGCATACACCAGGTACGCAAAACTCACTGAGTGACTCTCGGGAAATCCATAGTTGGCGAAGGCCGCCATCTTCATGAAAATCTGCTCCGCCACATCAGGAGTGACGCCTCTGGCATACATACCTTCGAAAAGGCGCTCTTTGAGTTTTTCCATTTTCGCCCGTGACCGTTTGGAACCCATGGCTTGGCGCAATTGGTCTGATTCAGCGTTCGTAAACCCTGCAACGTCAATCGCCATTTGCATCAATTGCTCTTGGAACAGCGGAATACCCAACGTCTTACCGAGTGAATTTTCGAGCAGGGGGTGTAGGTATGTAACGGGCTCTTGACCATTACGACGCCGAATGTACGGATGCACTGAGCCACCCTGAATCGGCCCTGGACGTATGAGTGCGATCTCGATAACCAGGTCATAAAACCGGCGGGGTTTCAATCGAGGCAGCGTGGCCATTTGCGCCCGGCTCTCAATCTGGAATACACCCACGGTGTCGGCCCGGCACATCATGGCGTACACCGCATCGTCTTGGGGCAATGTGGCGAGATCAATTTCGTAGCCCCTGTGCTCACGCACCAGATCAATCGAATAGTGCAATGCCGACAACATGCCCAGGCCCAGCAAATCAAATTTCACCAAACCTGAAGCGGCACAATCGTCTTTGTCCCATTGCAATACTGAACGGTTTTCCATGCGCCCCCATTCAACGGGACACACTTCAATCACCGGTCGGTCGCACATCACCATGCCCCCCGAATGAATACCTAAATGGCGGGGAAAGTCTTCAACTTCTGCAGCCAAATCAAGCACAGAGGCGGGGATGTCATTCGGGGTGGGCACAATCGGGTTGTAACCATCAGCTGCCGCACTGACCGCGCCGGCGCCAACAGCGGCCGCAGCCGTTGGGTCGTTGGCAGCAACGGTGTTGGCAATACTGGCCCATGCATCAACTTGCTTGCTCCATGCGTCTTGTTGGCCAACGGCATACCCCAACGCTTTGGCCATATCGCGCACTGCTGAACGAGCTCGATACGTGATCACATTGGCCACCTGCGCAGCATGCTCACGGCCGTGGCGTTGATACACATATTGGATGACCTCTTCACGACGATCAGACTCGATATCAATATCAATATCCGGCGGACCGTCTCGATCGGGTGACAGAAAACGTTCAAACAACAACCCCAACGACACAGCATCGGCACATGTAATCCCCAGGGCGTAACACACGGCCGAATTCGCAGCCGACCCGCGTCCTTGGCACAAAATATCGTTGCGGCGACAGAATTCGACGATGTCCCACACCACCAAGAAATAGCCGGGAAAACCAAGCTGATCAATCAACGCCAACTCGTGCTCGATCTGCTTATAGGCCCGAGCACGCAGGCTGGCGGTATCGCCCGCGATGGGCGGCGCGCCATAACGGCGCTGCGCCCCTTCCAACGTCAACCGATGGACATAGGCCATCTCGCTGATCCCATCAGGGCAAGGAAACGGCGGCAAATTGGGGGCCACCAATTTGAGATCAAATGCACACTCCACGCCCATCTCGGCTGCCCGTTCCACCGCCCCTGGGTAACGAGCAAATCGACGCATCTGCTCAGCCCCCGCCCGCAAGTGCGCCATGCCCGCCGCAGGCAGCCATCCGTCCATTTCATCCAAGCTGCGCCGAGCCCGTACCGACGCCAACGCCGTAGCGAGCCGGTATCGGCCAGGGGTGGCGTAGTGCACATTGTTGGTGGCCACTACCTCGACATGTTCTTGCATAGCCAACTCGGCCAACGCATCATTGCGAGCAGAATCGAGGGGTTCGGCATGGTCCCATAGTTCGACGAACACGTGCTGGCGACCAAAACCGTCAATGAGTTTGCGCAACTCTCGCCGGGCGGCACTGGGGCCATGCGCCACCATGGCATGGGGCACGGCACCTTTGGGCCCGCCAGTAAGTACGCGCCACGTGCCATGACGCGTCGTGCCGACGCCGGCCAGCTCGCACAGTGCTTGCAGCGTGGTGCGCGGCGCGCCTTTTTCTCCAGCCATTTGAGCCTGAGTGATCGCCCGAGCCAACCCGGCATACCCATCAGGCTGAGCGGCCAGAATCACCAAATGATCACCCTGAGGATCGGGGATTCCTGCCGGGTTTTTGCGAGGCCCATCAAGGGTGAGCTGTGCCCCGAAAACGGTCGGTAAACCAACAGCTCGTGCCGCTTCGGCAAACCGCACCACGCCATAAAAGCCGTTGTGATCAGTGAGCGCCAATGCATTGAGCCCCAAACGAGCTGCCTCCTCAGCCAACTCTTCAGGGTGTGAAGCGCCATGCAAAAATGAGAAATTGGAGTGGCAATGCAACTCGGCATACGGCGTAGTAGAGGTGGAACGTACAGCTGGTTTAGGTACTGCGGAAGCGCTTGCTGCTACAAAATCAGCAATCGGAGTGGGCGGTTGATACGGCTGACGTTTGTTGCTCCACGCCGGCGCATCACCGCCAGCGTTGGGCACCGGCGAGCGGGCATCGCGACCATTCTTTTTCCGGGATGCTGAAGGGTTATCCCGGGCAGCACGAGGGTTATCGAACACCTGATCGGGCGCGGGACGATCCGAAAGTGTACGCTCAAAATCCCTCCACGGGACGTTCGGATTGCTGAAACCCATGAAGGAAAGTTACCGAACGTATGTTCGGAAGTCAAGAGAATTGTCGAAGAAGTTCGGTCTTCTTCATCGTCACTAAATTTGACCCTTCGCCCATGTCGCCAAGCACTACGTTGCAGACATGGATCACAACACCCGTACCGCCCTGCTCAATCGATATGCCTCGGCCTACGACGCCGTGGTGACTTCCCTCCTCGACATCACCCCTGCCGAGCTCGATCGCCAACCAGCCGCCGCCGATGGCACCGTAGATGCCGATGCATGGACCGCTCGCCAGGTCGTACATCACTTGGCCGATTCCGAAACGAATTCCTACGTCCGCTTACGGAAACTCATTGCCGAAGACAACACCGAAATCCAGGGATACGACGAGCCTGTGTGGGCCACTCGCCTGTATTACGGACGCCCGATTGGCACACCACTCGACGTACTCAAGGCCGTGCGCGAATCCAGCTACGAGCTACTCGAATCCCTCACCGAAGAGCAATGGCTCTGCGAAGGCACCCACTCATCTCGGGGGCGCTACACCATGGCCATGTGGCTTGAGGACTATGCAGAACACCCGCACGAACATGCCGACCAAATCGATCGGGCACGGCTCGGCCAGATCTAACTGCCGCCGTCTAACCGCCGCCCGGCGCCGTACGCCCAGAACGAATTAGTGGCAGGCGCACCCGCCGCCGCACCCGCGAGCAGGCGCTGCGCTGGCCGAAGGGGCAGGGGCAGAAGCGCCCGATACGCCAACTGACGCAAACGCCGACAACAGCTTGACGGTATTGACGTGGCCTCCCGGACACAATGCCGCCGAGGTGTCCGTCATAGATCGACGGACTTCAAAGCGAGTGTCGCAGTCTTTGCATTTGTATTCATACAAGGCCATGGCCGAATTGTAGGCACCAAGGTGCCCAATCCCGCTACTCATAGGCGGCCTCACACGTCCACCGGCCCCGTTCGAGTACGAGCAACAACGCGTCGCCTCCGTCGAGCACAATCTGGAATCGGGCCCGTCGCAAATGGGCTGACGCATCCCACCATCGTTCATCTATGGGCCACGGCCCCGCCCATGCCGCGACCTTGCGCCACCCACCGCCAGCACGCGAGCCGCCAGCAGAACGTGAGCCGGCACCCACCCGCACACTCGCCGGCGGCGCACTCACCACCCCCCGACCGCTCACGCCCACAGGCACACCCGCAGCGTCAACCACCTCGGAAGGCACCCCAGGAGAATGCAGCACCGATGGCGATGGCAACGGCAATCCACCCGGCCACGGACACCCAGCCATGGGCCCCGCTGCTACCACTCGCTTGTCGAGATCCACACTGTCGGCCCGCACCAACACCACGGCATTCGACGGGTGCCGCCCGCCACGTCGCTCGGGCACCATCACAGAATCAGGCCCCACCAAACTGCTCAACCGGGCAATCGCCCGCACCGCCCGCTCGTCGGCAGCAGTGGTCCCGCCCCAAAATCCGAGCTGACGCCCAACGTCGGCCATGATGCCTTCAGGCACCAAACGCAATAGCGCTATGCCAGCGGTAGGGCGCACACCGACGGCTCCATTGAGCCACCCATCGAGCTGCCAACGCACCCGTTCTGCCACGGCACCAGCGCTCAATGCACCTTCGTGGCGCCACACTCGCTCCAGGATTTCGCCGTTGGCAGTTTGGGCATGGATGAGCACCTGCGAACAAGCCAACCCGCGGGCACTCAAACCGTCGTGAAGTTCATGCGCTAACGATTTGGCCGCGAAGGCTGCCACATCGACTCGCTCGGCAGGCGGGTCAAGCATCGTAGAAACCACCAAATCAGGCATTGGCACATTGGCATCAAGCAAGCGGGCATCGCCGCCACTGGCCAATGCGTGAGCCCGAGCGCCGGCCCAACCAAAGCGAGCCAACACATCGTTAGCATCGAGAGCAGCAAATGCACCAAGAGTGCGTAAACCCAAGCGAATCAACACATCCACGAGGTTGACACTGTCGTCAACTGCACCAGCCAACGTACCGATCGGCAACGGTGCCAGAAAAGTTGGCGACTCCCCCGCCGGGACGACGAGCCCTTTGAGCGCGGCCAGCCATGCGGCAAATGGTCCATCGGCAATACCTACCGCCACCGCACCGTGGCCCATGCCAATGGATTGGCACACCACATAGCGCACCTGCGAAACGAGAGGCAATTCGCCGCCAAAATATCGCGCCGGGCCCCTGGCCCCAAACGCGCACACTCCTGGCTCAGTGATTTCAATACGCGGATGTATTGATTCCAACGCCCGGATCACTGGCTCAAAAGCCCGAGCATCACGCCCGGGATCGTGGTCGATCAATTCAATCGACGGGCACCGGCGCTGAGCATCACGCTTGCGCATGGCCACCATCACGCCAGCCCGTTCTCCTAATTCCGAGACGGCCACCACCCGGTTGGCATGCATGGCGGCACTGGCTCGGTCGACAGCACCGGCGGCCACGATCGGCCATCGATGGCACCGCACCGCCACCGTACGAATCATGGTGCTCACTATCCAGCCCACCCAAGCGAGCCAGCCCACCCAAGCGAGCCAGCCTGTGCCAACGACCCAGGCTGATCCAACGAATCCGAATGCAACGATCCATCCGTATTCGGTAACCACACGACAACGTCACGAGGACGAGCCGCCGCTCGCCGCCCCTGCACACTCACCGTGACAGAGCGTCGCTCAAGTGCCCCATGCCCTTGACCCACACCGTGCCATTGCTGTTGAGAAAATTCGAGCCGTACATCGGCTCCCGCCCCAAGGCCCGCCAATGAACTCACCCGTTCCACAGCCATCAGCACGGCGTTGCGTTCACGGGCCCGATGATGCAACCGTCGTACATCTCGCGGGGCCAACACCACATCGCTCACCAACACCACATCGAATGCATCAAGTGCCGCCGACACCACGGCTGGCACCCCATCGCCAGAGGCCCCACGAACGCCAGCTGGCACCCGGACGACCACCACTCGTTCTAACGCCACCCCATACTCCGCGGCGCTCACCCAACCAAGCGCACCGCTGGCAGCACCGGTACCGCCGCACTCGATAGCGCACAGCCACGATCCGGTTTGTGATGCCTGCGCCACAATGGCAAACGCCAATGACGGACTGGTGACCGCCACCGTGCTCCCCCGCCGTAAACCGCCCTCGGGAAAGAGATCTCGACACCCAACAGACACGGGCATGATTTGCTGCCCAGCCAGCACAGTCGGCGACACTTTGGCGGTTAACGCATCAAGTAGCCGACGAGTTTCATCGGCCTCTTCCTGTGTTTGGGGTACTCGTTGAGCCGCTCCAGCCATGCACCTATTATCGAACTAACGTTCGTAAAATGCAAATCGGTTTTTGCGTGATTTGAGCAGAGTCACCAACGCAGCTGCATCACACACCACTTCAATTTCACCGCACGGAAACACACCGTGGGGGTCGTTAACTGCCCCAACCAGGATCACACGGACCTGGGAACCGGCGGCCCGAATTTCCCGAATTGCTCCGCTGCTACTGCTTGATGTCTGTGAGCATTCACCCAAAGAGTTACCAAGATCCGGCAACGCTCTCACCACTATTCGTGCGACGGTCAACGCCTCAGCGTCATGCCACCTCAGGAGCGCGATAAAACAAAAACAACTCTTCCACGATTTCACGCAAACCATTGCCGCTGGCACCCTTAGCAAGGTCGACGGTAACCATGTTGGAATACACGTGCACCCCCGACACTTCGCCGCTGTCGAACAATCGGCGGGCCAATTCATCTGGCGGACGGACGCCAATAGCGTCGGAGCGCTTGAGGTACCGCTCGTGTCCCATACCTGTCAACGAACGGTTGGCTTCGAACCGCACCACACCGGGTACAGACGATTTCTTTTCTACGACAGTGATTGGCTGGCCCACGCCCAGAACTGTAGCCAACGCGACGGGCACCACCATCCATCGGCCTTCGACCACGCGCCAGTAGTTTGCAACCGATGCCCTGTCGATTCATGTCATGACCAAAGAACGCCAACCAGTGCCCGTGCGCACCATTTTGGCCACGCTGGGCTTCATAGCCCTGGCATGGATTGCATATCTATTAGTAACCACTGCCCAGCGCACTATCGCGTGGCTTTTGGTGGCGTTGTTTTTCACTGTGGTGCTCACCCCTGCCGTAGATCTCCTCCAGTATCGGTGGCATTTCAAACGAGGTCTCGCCGCGGGCCTGGTGTTCTTCGTCGTAGCCGTGCTCTTCGCTGCCATGATCTACGCCTTTGTGAGACCTATCGTGGATCAAGCACAAAAGTTCGCTGACGACCTACCTCGACTCGTCGAAGATGCTCGCGCTGGTAAAGGAACCGTTGGCCATCTCGTCAAGCGGTACAAAATTGACGATTGGGTCAATCGCAACCAGAGCACCATTAAGGACGCGGCAAAAAACCTACGCAATCCAGCCATCAATTTCATCGTGAACCTGTTCAACACCGCTGTCGCAGTTATCACCATTGGCATGCTCACGCTGCTCATGCTGATACAAGGGCCCACGATGTCGGCTGGCTCACTCAGCCTGGTGCCCACCGCTCATCGAGAGCGGGCCCGCCATGTTGCCCGCCAAGCGGCCAAAGCCATCTCCGGCTATATGTTTGGCAATCTTGTCATCAGCGTGATTGCCGGTGTGGCGAGCTACATTTTCCTGCGCATCGCCGGCGTGCCGTACCCCGAAGTACTCGCTCTATGGGTGGCCTTTACCGATCTCATTCCACTCGTGGGCGCCACCCTTGGCGCGGTTGGGGTGGGCGCGGTGGCATTCCTACACTCCGTGCCCGCCGGCATCACCACCGTGATCTTTTTCATCATCTACCAACAATTCGAAAACCAGGTCCTGCAAGTGACCGTCATGGCCAAGACCGTACGGGTACCAGCGCTTGCAGTGTTGGTGAGTGCGTTAGTAGGCGTCGAACTATTGGGATTGCTCGGGGCGCTGTTCGCCATCCCAATCGCGGGCGTTATCCAGGTGGTGTGGAGCGATCAACGGGCTCATGGTCATTTGGGTGGTGTGCCCGAGCCGCCTGGTGACGTTGCCGTGGCCACGGGCGTTATCCGTCGGTATAGGCACAAATCTACTTAACACCAATAACGTTAAATTTCGGTTCAGTTTGGTGATTCCAGTGCCGACAAACAGTCATGAACTCTTTGACTCGAAAGGTATCGTTGGTTATTGCCGCCACGGCAGCGCTTACCACGAGCGTATTGGCGGTCGGATCCTGCGCAGGCACGTCAGGCGCAAAAGCTGCTAGCGGGGAGGCGCTACTTACTCCCCAAGAAACCCTGACTCAGTCGCTCGGGGTGAACAAAGTGGTCGCCACACCCACATATTTGTTGGTGTTCAACATTGTGGGGCCAGAGGAGATGTATACCTCGGAACAGCTCAAACTTTCCAAACCCAACTCCGGTGAGTGGTCAATCCGGGGCCACATGACTCCAATAGAGCCCGAATCTCGACACTTTGAAGTACACGTCTACGACAAGGCCACCGGCAAAACCCTGAGCAACGTGACAACGAAGATTTCCTTCACCGATATCACCGACGGCAAAACCCCAATAGAGGTTGAGCCCACTCTGATGCAGGACCTCGTTGTGGGCGAAAAGGATATTCATTATGGCAACAATGTCGAAATTATTCCCACTCACGATTTTCGGGTCGACATCGTTATAAACGGCGAAACCGCCTCGATGACAGGACGGTTGCTGTGATTTCAAAAATTCGTTACACCCTGCGCATGCTCTCTGTCGGCGCCAAGTTGTCGATTGCCTTCGGCATGGTGCTTGTATTGCTTGGAACGATCACGGCGACTGGCCTGTTTTCATTGTCGAGTCTTACGACCTCAAATGACCAAATCACCCAGACAGCTCAAGCCAAGGTAGACAGCGCCTCCAACCTAGCGCTCCAGGTAGGCAACTTGTCGGCTCAACAATTCGAATACATCCTCGACGACGGTAAGGGGCGAAATGCCTTCGAAGCCACCCGGGAGGAAGTTCGCAATCAGGTGCAGTCGCTCTCGCAACAAGCATCAACAGACGTGCAAAAAGCGTTGATGCGCAAAATGACCTCTGGTATGGACGCGTTCAACGAGATCGACAAAGAGGTATGGGATTCCATGCAATTGCTCAAGCGAGCCAGGGCTAGTGAGCTTGCCACCGGCCCTGGGCGTCTCGCATTTGGGAACCTCACCCACGACGCCGACTTGTTTGCCCAAATTGCCAAGCAGGAACAAGCCATCGCCATAACAGATTTCAGCGCTACAGCGAGCACAGCGAGCGCCGTGATGATCGGCGTTGGCTTGTTTGCGATCGCTATGGCAGGTCTGTTCGTCTTTGCCATCACCCGCACCATTCGCAAGCCCATCGTGCTCATCCAAGAAGCAGCCCAAAAGGCAGCAAGTGGCGACCTCACCGTGTACGTCGAAACAAAAAGTGGCGACGAAATCGGCAAGCTCACGCACTCGTTCAACGAGATGGTGGCCAGTCACCGGGTCCTTGTGGAAAAGTTGCACGAAGAAGCCGAACGAGACTCTTTTGGCAGCCAACTTATCGAAGCCTTCGAGATGGCAGACACCCAACCAGAGGTGCTACAAATAGTGGAACGGGCGATGAGCTCGATCACGTCCGATATGCCTATCGAGCTTCTGCTAAGCGACTCTTCAAAGGCTCACCTGGAGCCATCTGCCGAGCATCCAGAAGCAGGAGCGCCAGGTTGCCCAGTGGGGTCACCATTCAGTTGCGTGGCTGTGCGCCGCGGCACCCACGTGGTGTTCGAATCCAGCGAATCGCTCAATGCATGCGCCATGCTTCGTGAACACGACGGCAATCCGTGTAGCGCGGTATGCGTGCCTGTGACGTTTATGGGAAGGGCGTTGGGCGTGTTACACGCTACCGGCCCTCACAATCAAGTGCCCGACTCCGACACCGTGGCGAAATTGACCACTCTGGCTACCCAGGCCGGCGCCCGAATCGGCACCGTGCGATCGTTCGAAAAGTCGCAAATTCAGGCGTCGACAGATGGGCTTACCGGCCTCATCAATCGGAGAACGCTTGAGGGCGAAGTGCGCTCACTCAAGCGTCGGGGCACACAATTCACCATTGTGATGGCCGACCTTGACCACTTCAAACTGCTGAACGACACATACGGTCACGAAGCCGGCGACAAGGCATTGCGCACCTTTAGCCAGATCGTGAAAGACAATGCCCGCGACGGCGATATCGTCGCTCGTTTCGGTGGCGAAGAATTTGTGATGGTGTTCCCTGAAACCCCCGTGGACAAGGCAATCGCGTGCCTTGATCGCTTACGTGAATCGTTGGCCACCACATTGGCATCTGGTGATAACCCCACATTCACCGCCAGCTTCGGCGTGACTGATTCGGCTTCTGCCGACACGCTCGAAGCCATGCTCAAGATCGCCGACTTTGCTCTGTACGAAGCCAAAGAGCTCGGCCGTAACTGCATCGTGATTGGCGACCCCGACAAGGTCGTCGCCGGGAATCAAGCCAACGAGTACTCGCCAAAGGCCAACAAGGCCAGGGCCGTGGTGCCGAAGTGGCGTGAAGAATCCGTCGAAGACGATCCGTTTACGTTCACCAGGGCATAAACCCCCGGCGAACGGCAGTTGCCTACTTGGTTTGGGACCGGTTTCGGCTCACAATGACCCAGCATGCCACGGCGAAGGCAATCGAAATTCCTGCCAGCACAGAGTGAACGGTTTTGAACCCCGTTGACCGCGTGCGATCACGCCAAATATTCCACATGCGAGTGGTCCATACATAGGTCGTCCAGATACTGAACGCACGAAGAACGATGGCATGTGACTTCCGCATGGATTCAACCGTACTGAGCGCACTAGGTTGACCCCAAGCGCGTCGACGCGACGCCTCGAACCACAGGACAACTCATGCCCGATATTTCACTTGACGCTTTTGTCAACGACGCCCGTGCCTTCCTCGACGCCAACGTGCCATTGCGTGCAGAAGACAAAGCATTCGTGTGGGGCGAGGGCCCCGACGACTCATCACTTTTCGAAGAGACCGACCGCGAACAGGAAACGCGCGACCTCGAGGTAGCCAAGGAATGGCGAGCAAAGAAGTTCGACGCTGGATTCGGTTACATCTTCGGATCCAAGGAGTTCGGTGGCCGCGAATTGCCCGCCGCTTATGACCGTGCATATTCCCAACTCGAAGCCAAGTACGACACCCCGAATCAAGGGTTTTTCGGCATCGGATTGGGCATGGTGGCCCCCACCATCCGGGCTCATGCCTCCCCTGAAGTACAGGCAATGTATCTGCAAAAGATGTACCGCGCCGACCTCGTAGGCTGCCAACTTTTTTCTGAACCAGGCGCCGGCAGCGACCTAGCTGGACTGCAAACCAAAGCCGAACGCGATGGCGACTAATGGATCATCACTGGCCAAAAGGTGTGGACGTCCGGAGCGCACTATTCCGACATTGGCGAAGTGATCGCTCGCACCGATCAGAACGCTCCCAAGCACAAGGGCCTCACTGGATTCGTGGTCGATATGCACGCGCCAGGCGTCACGGTGGTGCCGCTGCGCCAGATGACAGGCGGCGCCAATTTCAACGAAGTGTTTTTCAACGAAGTACGGGTCCATGATTCGCATCGCCTGGGCGACGTCAACCAAGGATGGGGCGTTGCTCTCACCACGCTTATGAACGAGCGGGCCTCAATCGGTGCCGGCAGCGGCGGTGGTGGCGCAGGATTTGGCATCACTCGGTTGCGCGAAATGATCCGTCACTACGGTCTTGAAAACGACCCTATTGTGCGTCAACAACTGATGAAGCTGCATGTCAACCAGAAGGTGGCTTCGTATAACAATCAGAGGGCACTCGACAAAATCAAGTCGGGTCAAGCCCCTGGCCCTGAGATGTCGATCGCCAAAATGTCACTGACCAAAAACATGATGGATGCCGCCACATTTGTGAGCAGTGTTTTAGGCCCTCGCTTGATCGCCGATTCCGGCGAGTGGGGCACGTTCTCGGCGGCTGGGTACGTGCTTGGCGTGCCCGGTATGCGTATTGCCGGTGGCAGTGATGAAGTGCTGCGCAACATCGTGGGCGAGCGCGTGCTCGGCCTTCCCAAAGATGCTGGCATCGACTCCATCACGCCATTCCGAGACCTGCCCAAAAACTAGGCAGCTAGAAAAGACTCATTTGGGAAGCTGGCGTGGTGCGGGAAATTCCCGAGAACGCCAGCTTCTCCATAAATACCCAACTGCGCCGATGAATAGCGCTTGGCCCATAGGCATGTAGCGCCGCTTTTTGGCGGGCGCATGGATATCCCTTGTTGTCATCGAAGCTGTACTGCGGGTAGTGCTCCGCCTCTGCTCGCATGATTCGGTCTCGAGTGACCTTGGCCAAGATCGACGCCGCACTCACCTGCACACATGACACGTCGGCTTTCACGATCATTTCCACGTGATCGATCACACCACTCAAGAAATTCCACTTGCCATCCACGATGGCGGCTGTGGGCATCACCGAGAGGCTCTGTACGGCCCGCAGTGCCGCCAATCGTTGAGCGGCAGCCATTCCCAGCCCATCGCACTCTGCGTGGCTCACATGACCAACGGCCCAATCTGTGCACCAGTTTGACACGCGTTCAAAGAGTTCCTCGCGGCGAGGTTCGCTCAACATTTTCGAGTCACGTACGCCAAGCATACGACCCGTGTCGCTCAATACAGCCACGCCCACACTCAACGGGCCGGCCCACGCCCCCTTGCCCACCTCATCGACGCCCACGATCACACGGTGGCCTTGGGCGCGCAGCTGCTGCTCGACTTTTCGATTCGGCACAGATTTACGATTCGACACGGGCTAACTCGCTCCACCCTCGGTATCAAACGTGTAGCTCCGGTAGGTGGCCTGGCATGGTGAACCGGTGAGCATCCAAGCTGTGGGTACTTTGCCTACCGGCAACTCGGCGATCATCGAAGCCGTCGTGCACTCGTGTTCGGTGTGCATACACACATCCCAACCGTCGGGCGTTTGCCCATGCGATTGCAAATGGTGGCGTAGCGAAAGCACCGTCACTGGCTGTTCGGCAAGCACCCGTTTCGATGCCTCCCACCGAGGATTCACCAACGACTCCACCGGCTGGCCTGAATGCCGATGACCGGCGTCAAAAGTTGGAATTGTGGTGCGATTGCTGATTGCTCGCACGGCTTGGACCTGTTCAATTTCGTAATGGCGTCCGGAGGTTTCGATTACGAAGGCCGCTGTAGGATCGGCAACGAGAAAGCTGGACCAGTACGCCTTCGGTTTTCCCGAAGCTGGATTGTGCGCCGTGCCACCCTGGCCATAGCGACCGAGCAGTTTGGTTATGAATTCAACGGCATCGGCGGCCGTGGCGCTCCACGTGAGAGCTAGCCGCACAAGGTCCAAACCAGTGAGCGCAGGCGGCGCGGGGCGCGGGTCGAGTGTGGTGTAAATCGTCTCGTTACCGATTGCCACGCCAGCGCGATTCACGCCGTGCTCGGCACCCCAACACCAATCAGGACGACTCAACCAAACATCATGGGCCACCAACGCACCGACATCCACAGTGATATGTGTGCATTGCGGGGAGCGTTCGGCAAGAGCCGCCGGATGGAATTCGACCACTTGGGTTTCGGTGGGCGGGCGATCAGAATTTTTAGCGAACAACGTGTGACCTGTCGTTGCCGCACCAAGGGCTACGAGGCAATCGCACATAGGCAAAGCTTGCCACGTAACCGCTAAGCGTCCACGACAGCTTCCTCGGTATCGACAACGGCGTGACCATGGACAGCCATTTGAACGGCAAGCCATTCGGTAATTGCGTGAGCTGGCTGTGGCCGACTCCAGTAATAGCCCTGCCCGATATCGCACCCAAAATCTTTCAGCGCAGCAGCGGTGGCAGCATCTTCCACGCCCTCTGCCACCACCCGCATATCCAGATTTCTCCCCAGATCAACAACGGTACGGGCCACCACGCTGTCACTCACTCGGGTGGTGATATTGAAAACAAACGAGCAGTCGATTTTCAGTTCATCGATCGGCAACGACGTGAGATAGGCCAGCGACGAATAGCCAGTGCCGAAATCGTCGATCGACACCTGAATGCCAATGTTGTGCAATTCCGTCAATACTCGGCGCGCCTGAACAGGGTCCGTCATGATCGAACTCTCAGTAATTTCAAGCACCAACATCGACGGGTGAATTTCAGATCGCAACAGCTCCCGCCGCACAATGTCTTTGAAGGAAGCGTCGCGCAGCGACCGTGCCGAAACATTCACCGACACGGGAATTGACCAACCTCTGGCGAGCCATATTGCGCACTGGCCCAACGATTGCCGCAAAACAAATTCGGTCAACGGGCCAATCAGACTGCTCGACTCCGCCAAAGCAATGAACTCAATAGGATTGAGCATGCCGCGTTCCGGGTGATTCCACCGAATGAGCGCCTCCACCCCGTGGGGTCGCCCCGTAGCGAGGTGCACTTTCGGTTGATAAAAAACCTCCAAACCGCCGGTTTCAATGGCGTGTTTCAATTCCCCAAATAACTCCAAACGATCAGGTTTAAGAACTGCAAGTTCCCCTGCAAACTGCACCACGCCCAGGTTGTCGCGTTTAGCCGAATACATTGCTACGTCAGCTTGCTGCAACAAGGTCTCCACATCTACACCGCCGCGGTGACTCACCGCTAGCCCAATAGAGATCTCGACTCGTACCGTCATATCGCCAATCTGAATGGGCTGGTGAACCGCTCGCAAAATTCGCCACGCCGCAACCAGGGCCTCTTCGGGCGACTGCAAAGCAGCGAGCAACACCGCGAACTCATCACCCCCAAATCTGGCCGCCAAATCCCCTTGGCGCAGTGCCCCGCTTATTCGCGGCCCGACGACCCGCAACAGCTCGTCGCCAGCGTGGTGCCCAAGGGAGTCGTTGACCTCCTTGAACCGATCCAGGTCGAGCACCAAAACGGCAACGAACGTGCCGGCCTCGCGAGACGCCGCGAAAGCACGATTCGCCTCGGAAATAAACGCAACGCGATTCGCTAACGCCGTCAGATCGTCGGTAGACGCGTTGTGCCGAGCGTGAGCGACTCGAATGCTCAGGACTACAAAAACAGCGATGAGTAGGGCGATCGCAATCGCCGCAATCGTCACCGTATTGAAGACGTCGCCAACGGACAACGAGGGTTGCACAAGCGGAACACCAACAACCCAATGGTTTTGATTATTGATATTTGACGAGATCGAGCGAAACTGCATCGTCGACGTCGAGAAGGAACCATTCCTAGCGCCTGTTGGCACTTGTACGGCAGGGTGTTTAGCCTCGCCCAACGTGGCACCCAACAGCTGGGGAGTATCGGCGTCGGCCACGACCCTGCCCGTCTGCACATCGATCAACTGAACATCTTCACCGTGGGAACCAACAGCGAGCAATCGCCGGAAACTCTCGACCGACACTTCGAAATGCAAGATCGCCATCGTCGTACCACCCGAATTGGCAAGGGGTGTCGAATTGGAAATTACCCATTCATGGGTGTCATTCGACTCGTACGGTGCTGCTTGGAACACCTCGCCCGACCTCATTGCCACGGTCGGCAAAAAGAACGACGAGCCCGTCTCATCGGGAGCCAACGATGACGACGGCGCTTGCACTCCTTTCACCACACGCGCCCTCTCGAATCCGGCTCGGTCGATGAGACACACCTCACCAATACTGTCGGGGTACAACGTGTGAAAATACTCTAAAGCTGCCCTGACATCTGAAGCAGTTTTGGTTGTCGACTCGGGAATGGGTCCAACACCATTTGGGTCGCGGCCCACATCACCAAAGGCAGGGTTCTGGGCTGCTATCAACATGATTGATCGCGCCCGGCCAAAGTATTCCTCGATAGCGGCGGCTTTCTCTGTTGCAAGTCCATTGGCATTCTCGACCACAGTGCGTTGGGCAGCCGTTCTGGCGTGGGCTACTCCGTTCACGACACCCAAAACGAGCACGGCCACGGAGCACACGATGCCTCCAACGCGAAGCGCCAAAGACGTCGCTGGAGACATACGTGTCCGATACATAACGGGCTATCGGCACATCGCACCAACAATTGAGGAGCAAACCCAACGTCTACATTGGCGGAATGTCGGACACCATCCAATTGACCACGATCGAGCCAGGCCTCGGGCGCACAATTTTGCTCATCGTCGCCCATGCCGACGACCCGGTCCTCTTCCTGGGCGGCACCATTGCGCTATGGACGAATGCTGGTTGGCGTGTCGTTTGTGTACGCGTCACCGACGACCGTTGGGACTCATTGGCCCTATCTGAAGCCGACACGATCACGGCCAACGCAGCCGAGTTTCGTGCCTCCAGCGAGTTACTCGGGATCGGCGTCATTGACGAATGGCACTACGCCACCGACACGTTGGCCGACATCAGCGAGGTCACCCTTCGAGAGCGGTGTATTCGCGCCGTGCGCACCTACCGTCCATACGCGTTAGTGACCTTCGATCCCTACTCGTTGTACGGCGAAGACAACCAAGATCATTTGATGGTTGCCCGAGCCGTGGACGAATCGTTTTGGACGAGCCAATTCGACAAACACCATCCCGAGCACCTTGCTGAAGGCCTCGAGCCGCATGGCTGTTTTGAGCGTTGGTATTTCGGCCGACCCGTTGGCCGAGTCACCGACGTGATCGATATTTCAGCCACGTTGAATCGCAAGATTGATGCCGCCCTGTTCCATCTCACGATGCTGAAAAACTTCGTGAACCAACTGCGGATGCAAGCCCGCACCGGCGGCTGGACAGTACCGATTTTCGACGACGCAGCGACCAATGATCTGCGTCCGCTGATGGAACTCTTCCTTACTGGTCAAGCCTCGGCTACCGGGCAACGCCACGGGTTGACCGCCGCCGAAGAATTCAGAGTCGTGCGATTCGGGGGCCTGTCAGGGATGCTTCCCAATTACGGAACTAAAGCCGACTAGCCCAGCCGTTGCGCAACTTCGAGAGCAGCATCGGCCAGTAACACAACGCCAGAGCCGTATCCCTCGTGGTCGAATTTTTGACTCGTGCCCATGGCACCGAGCCGGTATCGCGCGTACACGCCCTCAGCAATACACGCCAGCCGCCAGTAGGCCAGCGACACATAGAAGTCGATCGAACCTACGTCGCGCCCGGTGCGCTGCGCGTAACGCTCTACAGCTTCGGCCTTCGTGATGTAACCGTTCGCCAACGTGGGTTCGTTATCGCGACCGGCATTGAATTCGCCGGGCTCTGTCCAGAACATCAACACGTAACCCAGGTCGGCCATGGTGTCGCCCAAGGTGCACAGCTCCCAATCCAGCACCGCCATGAGGTGACCATCAGCGCCCACCATGGCGTTGCCTAATCGATAGTCACCATGCACGATGCCGGTGTAACGCTGAAGCGGAATACGGTCGCTGAGGAGGCGATGGGTTTCCTCAATTGCTGGTATCTCACGGTTCTTAGAATTATCCCACTGCATCCGCCACCGCTTGAGTTGCCGGAGGCAGTAGTCCTCTTTCTTGCCAAGGTCCCCAAGACCCACATCGTCGGGATTCAGGGCGTGCAGGTCGGCCAAACCATCGATTAATGATTCGCCGGCGGTACGCATCTGCCCCGGCGAAAAGCCAACCGTGTCGGGCAGTGTGGCCAACACAAAACCGTCCACGTAACCCATCACATAAAACGGCGCGTCGTTTACTTCGAGGTCGGTACACATACCAAGCGCAGGCGCCACCGGCACGTTGGATGTACCAATTCCGGAAATGATTTTGAACTCGCGCCCCATGTCATGGGCGGTGGCCAACACGTGTCCCAACGGTGGTCGACGCAACACGTACCGAGAACCATTGGCGTCGGTCACTTTGTACGTCAAATTGCTGCGCCCGCCAGCGATGACGGCGAACGCGAATGGAGGCACCGCTCCATCGATATGGTCACATAGCCACGCCGACACCCGTTCGGCGTTGATTCCATCAGGGACCGCACCGTTTTCGTTCGCCAGATTTGCCACCCGGGCAAACTATCGGGCGATGCAGGCTGGTGGCGTGCTCAGCAATACCTCGCCCGAAAATTCGCCACTTGACCAACTTGGATCAAGAGTCGACGCAGTGACGACTGCATTGGCCACGTCGTCATGGGGGTCCAACGTCCACAGCAATGCTGGTCGATCGCCATGCCACCGAATGGCAAACCCAAACAGCCCCAACGGCGTCGGAGCGTCATAGACCGCCACCTGATTTCCTTGCACTACAAGCGCGGCGTCAGGACACACGTCGATCCTGGTGCCGACAATGCGCAACACCGGCCGATTCGCCACCGTTTCATGAACTGGCAATTCTTCGAGGTCCCGTCGTACCTTGGCGGCCACGTCGCGCTGGCCAATCCCGTCCAGCACATCGGCGCATTCGTCCATCAGCGTTGGCTCGGCAGCATGCACTCGCAACACCTCGCCCAATATGTGATCCAAACCGTCAATCATGGGCAGTTTTCGCTGGGTGCGCCATACGGCAGCCGTAGCGGCCACCACGCCGCGTAGGTCACCCGCTACCCACAAATCTTCCGCCATGCCAATCGCTTCGTCGCTAAAACCAAAGGTGCACAACTGTTTCGCGGCATCTCCGCTCGGTGCGCTGAGCAACGCCGTGGTCCGAATCATTGACCAATCGCCAGCAACGATGTCGGCCGATTCGATACGTATGCCACTACGCAGGTGGGCATCCCAACCCCGAACCACAGCGTCGGAATCGGCGAAGGTGGTTGGGTGATCTACACCCACCGCGTCATCCATTGCCACCGCAATTCGATGCGATGTGCGATGGGTAAGAGGCACCACAAACGCCGCGCACACAGGCGACTTCTTGCGTCGCTGAAACCACGTCGCATGGAGTTCTCCAGACCATCCCGTAGCAGCCTTCCCCGAAGTGACCGCCTCGACCACCGCATCGTAGGACCCCTGCGCGCTACGAGCCGGAACCTTTCCGAGGTGAATGCACCGGGCGCCATCGACCACCACCACATCGCCATCCAGATCGATCGACCGCACTGCCGACACCACGATCGAAAGAGCTACCGGCAACGCCGAATCGTTGGCGAAATCGATCACAGCCGCGTCACATCCGTTTGAACTGCGAGCGCCATACGTCGTGGCCACGATGTCGCCACCCGGTACTCGCATAGCAGTGGCTACGACAGGCAATCCCTCCACGAAACGCTGGCGGGTGGCCGCAGTTTCATGGGGCGCATGCCAGCGATCGTCAGCTCCGATCAACCAAGTGATCCCAGTGCCAGAGCGTGTCGTGACTGCCCCAAATTGATCCACGTCGGCTCGAGCGCTCGAACCCAAATTACCAATTCTCATACTTCTGACTTTGCCGATCTTGTCATGAGTCGCTGCACGGCCTGTGCTGCTGTCGCTCGTCCTTGCACTACTTCAACTACTTGTTCTGCTAGCGGCATATCGACTCCATGGCGGCGGGCAAGCTCCACTACCACCGGCGCAGATTTCACGCCTTCTGCCACCATCTGCATGTCACCAACAATGTCGTCGATATGGCGACCTCGACCTAATTCGATGCCCACTATGTGATTACGACTCTGGGCCGAAGCACACGTCGCGACCAAATCGCCCATACCAGCCAGTCCCGAAAAGGTCGATGCCCTACCACCCAGCGCCACCCCGAGCCGCGTCATTTCTGCCAAACCCCGAGTCACCAAAGTGGCCTTTGTATTGTCGCCAAAACCCATACCGTCGGCCATTCCGGCGGCAATGGCCATCACGTTTTTCACTACGCCAGCGATCTCTGCGCCCACCACATCATCACCGGTATACACCCTAAATTTCGGCGTCATCACAATCGATTGCACCAACTTGGCCGCCGCGTCGTCGGCCATCGCGACGACGGCTGCTGCCGGGTACCCGGCCATCACTTCTTTGGCCAAATTGGGTCCCGTCAGAATGCCTACGGGGCGACCAGGGCACAACTCAATCATGATCTCCGACATTCGGAACAACGTGTCGCGCTCGAGGCCTTTCGTCAAACTCACCAACGCACAACTCTCCGATATGTGGGCAGCCGCCGTACCCATCACGTCGCGAAACCCGTGGGATGGTACTGCCATGATCACGACGTCGGCCATGCTCACGGCGGCGTTGATATCGCTCGTAGCCCGCAGCTGCGACGGCAAATCGAACCCGGCCAAGTAACGGTCATTCGTGTGCCGCTCATTGATTTCATCGGCCAGCCCGGGCCGTCGAGCCCACAGCGCTAGGTCGCTCTGAGATGCCATGAGCGATGCCATAGTGGTGCCCCACGTGCCCGCGCCGATGACGGCAACTCGAATATTCACACCAGTAACCCTAGATCGGCGACGTTATGCTCGCCGGGTGCCGATCGCCGTACTCATTCCGATCAAGGCATTTCACGATGCCAAGCGCCGGCTGGCCACCTCATTGACCTCACCGCAACGCGCCGAGTTGGCCCAACAGATGGCTGCTGTCGTGATCGCCGCGGCACACCCTTTGCCCGTGTTTGTGGTGTGCGATGACCTGGCCGTTACCGAGTTCTCTATCGCCCACGGAGCTGAAGTGATTTGGTGCCCCAGCCGGGGCCTCAATGGTGCCGTGACCGATGGAGTCTTGTATTTGGCCGACGCCGGATTCGATCAAGTGATCGTCGCTCATGCCGATTTGCCTCACGCACAGGACTTGGCGTGGGTGGCCGATTTCGAAGGCGTCACCATCGTTCCCGACCGTCATCAAGAAGGCACCAATGTGATGTGCGTACCAACCAACGCCGGATTCAATTTCGCTTACGGTCCTGGATCATTTCTGCTCCATTCAGCCGAGGCCGAACGGTGCCAACTTCCCTTGCGAGTCGCGCCCCATGACGGCCTCGGCCACGACGTTGACTCCCCTTCCGATCTCGTTGGCGTGCCGATTCCAGAGTTGAGACCATGAGCATTCCCGAGAATTACATCCCCGATATCCCCGGCCAATTTCAGGCACGAGCGACCACCACTCTGTGGAGCAAAAACCTCACCACACCACAAGTCGCTTTAGCAATTGGCGCTCATCCCGACGACATCGAATTCGGGTGCGGCGGCACGTTGGCCAAATGGGCCGCTGCAGGGTGCCTGGTGCATCACCTCATTCTCACCGACGGATCCAAGGGTTCATGGGACCCCACTGAAGACCGCGCCACGCTCGTCGCTGCTCGCCAAATCGAACAACGCAACGCAGCCGCCGCACTTGGGGCCACCGGTCGGGTGGAGTTTTTAGGATGGCCAGATGGCGAACTCCAATCAGGAATTCAGCAGCAATGGCAGGTCGCGTTTTGGATCCGAAAACTCGTGCCAAACGTTGTTCTCGGGCACGATCCGTGGTGCCGATACCGTCTTCACCCCGACCATCGTCACGCCGGATTTCTCACCACTGACGGCATCGTGGCGGCACGAGACCCCCATTTCTTCGCCGAACAAAACATGCCTCATCACCGGCCAGATGCGTTGCTCTTGTGGGAAGCCGACGAGCCCGATCACGGCGAGGATGTGACTGGATTCGTCGATGCCAAACTGGCGGGAATTCAAGCGCACCACAGCCAATTTCGCTCAACGATGGGCGTCGACAGAACATCGCCAGATGCCAATGCGCAACTCGACGCGTTTCGGGAACGCATAAGTGTTCGGCTCTCGGAACACGGAGCCACGATTGGTGTGCCTCACGCCGAAGCATTCAAGGTCATTACGGCCCTCTAGCCCGCCGCCAGTTCTGGGCAAAAAACGAAACGAGGGCCCGAAGGCCCTCGTTATCGCAACCGCATAGGCGGAGTTACTTCTTCTTGGCTGGTGCTGCCTTCTTGGCAGGAGCGGCCTTCTTCGGTGCTGCTGCCTTCTTAGCTGGAGCAGCCTTAGGAGCTGCCGCCTTCTTGGCTGGTGCAGCTTTCTTGGCTGGTGCAGCTTTCTTGGCTGGTGCAGCTTTCTTGGCGGGTGCAGCCTTAGGAGCTGCCGCCTTCTTAGGAGCTGCCGCCTTCTTAGCTGGTGCAGCCTTCTTGGCTGGTGCAGCCTTCTTGGCTGGTGCAGCTTTCTTGGCTGGAGCAGCCTTAGGAGCTGCCGCCTTCTTAGCTGGTGCTGCCGCCTTCTTAGCTGGTGCTGCTGCCTTCTTGGCTGGTGCTGCGGCTTTCTTGGCAGCCGGTGCGGCAGCCTTCTTTGCCGGAGCCGCCTTCTTGGCTGGTGCTGCTGCTTTCTTGGTTGCCATTACTTTTTTGCCTTTCCCTTGGTGTTGAGAACTGTCTTGAGCGTGCTGCTGGATGTGAACTTCATGGCCGTCGATGCTGCGATCTTGACGGTTTCGCCGGTGCGAGGGTTCCGACCGTCGCGCGCTGGGCGCTTGGTGGTCGAGAAGTTTCCGAAGCCGGGCCAGCCGACTTTGTCACCAGCCTTCGTCGATGACGTGACGACATCGAAGAAGCCAGCAAGGACTCGTTCGGCATCGGCCTTCGTCGTATCGGCTGCCTTCGCAACTTTGTCGAGTAGCTCTGCTTTGGTTATTGATGCCACTGGCACCTCCTGCATGTTGTGGATACTGATGTACATCTGAACGAAAAGATGCACGTAGGTCAAGTATTTCAACGACACAAGCAGCACAATTGTAAACTTTTTCCAACCAAACCCTTATTCCATAAGGATTTTAAAGCATCGAGCTATCTCAAATTTCCTACGCGAATCGTCAACTCATTGAATGAAATCGACTTTTGACTTTCAATAGGTATCGACGAACCGGCTGCGACGACATGCTCGACATCGTGCAGAACAACACGATGTGTGTTCGCTGAAATATTGATCAACATCAATTGATGCTGTCGTTGGCGCAACTCGAAGCTGCCACTAAAAATTGGCAACACCACGCCAATGCGGCGAATCGAACCGTCGGCGAAAACCACCACCAACGTCGGGTCGACTATCGAATCGCTAAGACCTGCATCGGGTGTTCGGTCACCCGCGAACAACTCCAATGCCTCCGGAACAGTCGCTTCGTCTTCGAATCCAACGTATGCCATTGCCGCGGCAGCTACGAATACTTCGCCATCAACCGGCATCCGGCTGTATGTACCTGACAGTCCGCCGGCTAACGGCGTCACGGCCACTCGGCGGCCACCATCTGGAAACCACAGGTCAGTACTGGCTACAGCCAGCCCCCCAAATTCGTATGATTGCCCATCGCTCGTGCCGCTCTCACTCATGCATCGCATGGCACCTGTCAATATCACTTCCGTTGCGCCATTCGTGGTGCGACACACTGCGGCGTCAACCGCAGTCGCCTCGATCGAATCCCAGTGGTCCACGAGAGCGGCAGTTGGATCAGCGGCACACCTATCAACCAATGCACGGCACCACGTCAACGCCCGTCCGCCCGGCGTGCCACCCGGCAACAAAATCGCACAATCGCCGACTGCAGCAAGAGCGCCATCACCGGGCAAAACAAATAGCGAAACCAGACTCACTGCGATCCGCCCTCGATCGTTAAGGCAAGTTCATCGGCAACATCTCTCACAGAGGTTGGACGGCGCCCAGAGTCAGCGTCCAAACATCGGGCAATGAGAGCTGCATGCACTGGGAGCAATGGCCCGTGCATCATCAGGGGCTGGCCAAGCGCGGCGTTTACAGCATCGAGACGATCGTCGGAGTACACCTCGGCATATACGTGACGGCCGGTGAGAGCTCGATGCAAGAGCGCTCCGTAGGCCCACACATCCGACGTCGCCGAAGGACGCTCGCCACGAAGTAGTTCGGGCGCTCGACAGTGCAGTGTGGAGGTCAATGGACCAACCGGCAACACATCGTCGTTGGGCGCCAGTGCACGATCAGCCAACACTGCGCCACTCGTGGTCAACAACACATTGTTGATGTGCACGGCACCGTGCACCTCACCGGCGTCGTGCCACACGCCCAAGGCTTTGCCCACGTCGGTTAATGCCCGAATCGCATCATCGAACGACGACGGCCCCATTGGTTGCGCCAAACTCCCGCCCTCGACGTATTCGCTCAACACAACGTCCACGTCATCGTCGCGCCGCACATCAAGAACTGCGCGTACCAATCGATGCTTCACGGCTGTTAAACGATCGGCCATACCACCGTTGAAACCGCTACTCGCTGGGCGCAACACGGTGGCCACCACTACGGGAGCCGCCACACCAATATCATCAGGCGTCGCCACGAGATACGAAACACCTCGACTGCCCTCACCCAAGACGCGCACCAACTGCATGCCGTCGAGCCCGGGAATCGCCACGACACAATGATGCCAGCACCACGAAGAGTGTGCAGAACATTCACTGCAGAAAATAGTTTTCTCGCACCGTCCCCACACGAGCATCATGAAGGAATGAGTGCTTCTCCGTGGTGGCCGCTATTCGATCTCACAATTTCGACACCTCGCTTGCGCCTCGTCTATCCGACAGACGGTCAACTCGTCGAGATCGCCGACCTGGCCGCGGGAGGGATTCACGACCCAGCCGTCATGCCATTCGGCGTACCTTTCACCGATCTGCCCACCGACGGCACCCAGCAGCGCGGCACGTTGCAACATCTGTGGTTGAAACGAGCCACCTTTGCCCCCGACAATTGGCACCTCACTCTCGCTGTCGAGCTCGATGGCCAAATTGTGGGCATGCAAGACGCTCTGGCCAAAGACTTCGACAAATTAGGTGCCTTTGAGACTGGATCGTGGCTCGGCAAGGATTTTCAAGGCATCGGCATCGGCAAGGAGATGCGAGCTGCCGTGTTGCACCTTTTGTTTGAAGGCCTTGGCGCCAGCGAGGCCTGCACCCGAGCGTGGGCGTGGAATGCTGCGTCAAACGGTGTCACAAAGGCTTTGGGGTACGAACCAAATGGGCAAGATTCCAAGCTGGTTCGCGGCAAGCCCACACTCTCGTACAACTATCGGCTGCCGCGCGACGAGTGGCTCAAACGCCGCCGTGACGACATAGTGATTGAGGGATTGGCTCCATGTCGGGCATTGTTCGGCCTGACCTGACACTGACGACTCGCGAACGGTACCTTTACATAGGACTCTCCTCTGCCGCCGCAGAGCACCGCCAGCGAGGTATTCATGAGACGACAATTTTTTGCTCTTGCCGCCTTTGGCGTAATCGCCACGGCGCTGGGCGCATGTGCACGCGACAACTCTTCAACGACAGCACCGACAGCGAAACAGACCGCCGTGCCAGTGGCGACCACCCAGCCAGCGGGCGTCGTGACGACTACTCCCACCACGCTCGCCACGCCTGGCACATTTAGCCCAGTAAAAGCAGGCGTGCTTACCGTGGTCACCAGCTTGCCAGGCACCGGATTTTGGGACGGGTCACCCTCAGATATCACCCAAATCAACGCTGGATATGAATTCCAAATCGCCACCGCTATGGCAGCGAAATTGGGTCTCAAGGTAGAGCTCCGCAACGAGAAGTTCGAAGACATCGATGCCGGCAAGATCACCAACTACGACGTGATACTCACGCAGCTGAGTATCAACGACCGTCGCAAATCCTTCTACGATTTCACCACCGCCTACTTCCAATCCGACCAGGGGATCTTGGTGCGCACCGGCACATCCGTCGATGGACTCGATACCGCTAAGGGACTGCGATGGGGAATTCAACCGACCACGACCGGTAGCGACTATCTCTTGGCCAGAGTGCAACCCACCAGTAAAGCCGCCGAATACAGCGATCTCACTCAAGGCTTCGCCGATGTGGAGTCCGGCAAGATCGATGCCTTCTTGATGGATACGGCCATCGTGTTGCGACGGGCCGCCGATTCTGGCGGCAAATTGGTCGTCACTGCCCAATTTAAGACGGGCGAATTGTATGGAGGGGCGCTTCCAAAAGGTTCACCCAACAAACCCACTTTTGATGCCATCTTGAACGCTTTGGCCATCGACGGATCGTTGGCGAAATTCGCCACCCAAAGCCTGGGCGGGAATCCCAACGACATAAAATATTTGGGGTAACAGGCGAGCAATATTTTTGCTCCTAGCAAAACTATGAGGACGGGGTTAGTATGCGGCCCTCGTTTCCCTACCTAGGAGCATCTATGCGCGCATCAACGCGTTTCCTCGCTGTAGCACTGGTCGTTGGTTCCGTGGCCACCGCCTGCGGCAGCGACACTAAAGCAGCAACAACAACCGCCGCTTCGACGACCGCTGTCGTGGTCGAAGGGGGCAAAATTGGCAATTGCGAAGTGAAGGGCAAAAAGGGCTCAAGCCCCGTTACCCCTGTCAAAGCCGGCCAGCTGACCGTCCAGACCTCTCTGCCAGCACCAGGTTGGTTCAACGGAGAAACACCAGAAGCAATCAAAGACGGCTACGAATTCTGCATGGCCGCCAACATTGCGTGGCGTGCTGGCCTCGACAAAGTCGTCATTGAAAACGTCGACTTTGGTGCACTTCAGTCGGCACAGACCAAAGACTTCGATTTCGCTCTTGCCGAGATTTCAATCACCGACAAGCGCAAGCAAGTCGTCGACTTCTCAAGCCCGTACTTCGGCTCCGATATCGGTGTACTCGTCAAGTCGGGCACCAAGGTGGCCGACAACGCAGCCCTCAAAGCCATGAAGATCGGTATCCAAGAAGCCACCACCGGTGGCGACTATGTGGTCGCCAACGTCAGCAAAGACGCCAAGAGCTTCCCCGATTCGGCCACGTTGTTCTCGGCGCTGGAAGCCGGCACCATTGACGCCGCCATGACTGACACCGCAATCGTGTTAGGCAAGGCTGGCGATTCAAAGGGTGCCCTCGAAGTAGTTGGCCAATACAAGACTGGCGAAAGCTACGGAGCAATCTTCCCCAAAGCAGCCGACAACAACGCTAAGTGGGATGCCATCATCAAAGAACTTATCGCCGACAAGACTCTTGACGGTTTGCAAACCACATACCTTGCTTCCCTGTGGAAGGGCGATCCCGCCAAGGTTCCTTACTTCACGGCCTAACAACCAACGATTTAAGAACAACTCCACATGGCTACTAGCCCAATTGATGGCCTGTCGACACCCCATGGTGTTGGCAGGCCATCTGCTGTTGTACCCGACCGACGCACGCTGGCTATCGGCGCACTCGTCCTACAAATCGTCGCAATCGTTGGCCTCGGGCTAGCTCTGACGCTGCTCAAGAGCACACTGAATTTCAGTTCGGCCACGATTCCCCAAGTTCCAAAAATTGGGCAGCAATACAAAATTTTCGAATGCTCGACGCGTCATCAAATTGGCAATGCCGCTCTGTACGAGGCGGGCACAAAGGATCCATTGCATCCCGTCGTAGCCCCTGCTGATGTGTCGGTGCCGTTGCCGCCGGGGTGTTATATCGCCGAGCCAATTGCCGACCCGGATCACAAGGTTCCGACGGTCACGCTCACCGCACCACAAACCACCCGAGACGACGTCGCCACCGGTGCGTTGTGGCTCATTCTTTTCGGCCTGATGGCCACCTTGGTTTTTCCCATTCGGGCCATTGCTGCATCGTTTAAATCTAGATCTGCATACAAGTCTGGTGATCTCATCGCAGCTCGTCTCCACAGTGAACGAGTGAGACAACAATCGGCTTTCGGTGCCGGTATTGCGGGCGCCGTGCTTATCGTGGCCTTCCTGGTGTTGCTCCTCGGCGCCGCCGATGGTGGGTTGCGAAAGCCCTACCTCAAATTCTCGCTCATCACTGCCAAGTTCGGACTTTTGAAAACGGCGTTCCTGCGCAACGTTTGGATCTTCTGCTGGGCCGAGCCGTTGGTATTGATCTGGGGCCTCGTCGTTGCCCTCGCCCGTATGGCGCCCGGCAAAGCTGGACGCCCAATTCGGGCCATTGCCCGATTCTATATAAATCTTTTCCGCGGCGTGCCCGCCGTGATCGTCATCTACATTCTCGGGTTCGGCCTTCCCAAGAGCGGCCTGCCGATTTTGTCGGAAATGACCGACAACAAGTACGCCATTCTGGCGCTCACCCTCACCTACGGCGCATACGTCGCCGAGGTATATCGATCGGGCATCGACAGCATCCATTGGAGCCAAACAGCAGCAAGTCGCTCCTTAGGGCTATCAGGCCCGAGCACAATGCGATTTGTGATCGTGCCTCAAGCCGTTCGTCGCATTATCCCTCCCCTGCTCAACGATTTCATCGGGCTCCAAAAAGACACGTCGTTGGTCGGCTTCGTGGGTGTGCTCGAAGCTTTCAGCCAGGCCCGCCTGATCAACAGCAACCAGTCAAACCTTTCCGGGCTGACCGCCATCGCCATCATGTTCTACGTCATCACCGTGCCCCAGGCATGGCTTGTGGATCGCATGATCGAACGAGACAACAAACGCACAAAGGCCCGTGGCTGATATGGCATTTATCGAGCTCAACAACGTCCACAAAACATTCGGGTCCAATCACGTATTGCGTGGAGCCAACTTGCATGTCGACGAACACCAAGTGGTGTGCCTGATCGGCCCATCCGGATGCGGCAAATCCACACTGCTCCGATGCATCAACTCCCTGGAAACGATCGACGAAGGCGAAATCCGCCTTGACAACGACCGCGTTTCGGGGCCCGGCGTCGACGTGAACCGTCTTCGCCAAGACGTTGGCATCGTTTTTCAGAGCTTCAACCTTTTCCCTCATATGAGCGTATTGAAGAACGTCACATTGGCGCCTCGCAAAGTGCTCGGGCAATCCAAAGAGGCTGCTGAAGACAAAGCCATGGAGCTCTTGCGCCGTATTGGGCTCGAAGCGAAAGCTACCGAATACCCCGATCGGCTTTCGGGTGGGCAACAACAACGAGTGGCAATCGTGCGGGCATTGGCCATGGATCCTCGGGTCATGCTGCTCGACGAAATCACGTCGGCACTCGACCCGGAATTGGTGAGCGAGGTGCTCAATATCGTTCGGGATCTGGCAGCAGAAGGAATGACCATGTTGCTGGCAACCCATGAAATGGGTTTTGCCCGCGAAGTAGCAAGCAAGGTGTGCTTTCTCTATGAAGGCGTCGTTCACGAAGAGGGACCACCTCAGCAGATCTTTTCCGATCCAAAAAACGAGCGTACGCGAGCCTTTCTCAAGCGAATCATCGAAGCCGGCCGTCTGTAACCCAAGCAAAAAATGCCCTTGACCAGCCGGTCAAAAATTTATTGACCAAACGGTCGAGAATCGCTTGCAGAATGACAACTCCTGTTGTATGTTGCCACCCAACAACACAACCCAGGGGGCTGGAAATGGCACACGTGGAGACGACGTCGCATATTCCGACGGCGGATATTCTGGACACCAACTGGAATCAGTTTTCGGCATGTATCGGCCGAACGGAGTTGTTCTTTCCACCTCGGGCCGAACGCCCCCAAGCGCGGGAACGACGCGAAGCAAAAGCCAAGGTCATCTGCGCTTCGTGCTCCGTATCTTGGGAATGCCGGTGGTATGCCCGCTTTAGCCGTGAATACGGATTTTGGGGCGGCGAAAGTGAAGCTCAACGGGCCGAAGCAGGCTTTCCAGTGCCAGCGCCGATCGGCGGGCGTGGCCGCAATCGCGCCGCCAAAGAAGCGAAAGAACTCGCCAACGTATAGCCGCTAATTTACGGCGTCGGCCGCAAGTACCGAGCCAACATACGAATAGCGGTTTGCAGGCCCATGTCAACCCACTCGGTCGGTTCAATTACGTTAATTTCGCCGCCGAACCGGCACAGCATGGCGCCCAACCACTCAGTGTTCGTAACCTCGATGGTGGCTGTCCTCGTTGATCCAGCTCCGTCCAAGATACCGGCACCGTTCATGTGGGAGATGGCTTCGCTGAGGTGGGCGGGAAACGAAATGACGGCCGTGATCGCAGAGCCATCGTGTTTGCCATCGGTGTCGGATCGAGCCTCGCGGCGAGGCTGTTGTTCCTCCACTAACTCGGCATTCATGATTCTGTCGATGCGAAACGTCCGCCATCCAACCGAACTCCGACACCACGCCGACACGTACCATTTACCGTCCGTCATGGTGAGCCCCGTTGGCTCAATCACTCGCCGGGAGACGTCGTCACGCCACGCCGATTGGTAATCGATGTGCACACAAACTCGGCGATCCACGGCGTCACGTATCAGGTTCAACGCACGTGCTTGGTCGGCATCGACCCCAAGGTCGACGCCAAAATCCACATCGCCTAATGCCGCTGAAACCTTCGCCAACGCCGAAGCTAAATCGGTCAATTGATCGCCTTCACCTAAGGCCAACATGGCGTTGCCAGAAGCCAACACAGCAATGGCCTCCGAGTTCGAGAAAGCCTGGCGACGATGGAACAATCGCGAAAAGCGAGCCGAAACAAGATCGTCGTCGACAATGATTTCGAACAGCTCGTCGGGGCTATACGGAGGCAAGCCACAACACGCGGCAAGCTCAAGGTCGCTCACCACTTGGGCGGGAGTCATGCCAAATCGGTCGGCAATCTCGGCCACTGATACGTCGCCCGCTTCAGCGAGCCACGGCAATATAGCCAACAGGCGACGTAGCCGCTGGCCGGCAGGCATCGCCGTCATTGCGTTGTTCCAAGGTGCTGATTTGGCGATGCCATTTTGCTTAACCACTCCACGATCTCATGGCGTAAATCCGGTGGGCTCAACACTTCGGCATGCTCCCCGAAACCAAACAACCATGCCCGAAACGCTGGCCGGTGATTCATAGGCACCGACACCACAATCGACCCATCCGAACGCCGGTCAACAACCGATTCGGAACCCAATTCCTGCTCCACGAGCCATGCCCGCGCCGGACCAATCAACACATTTGTGAGAGTGACTTCACCACGACCCAAAAGCTTTGGGTCATCGGTGATGGCATTCGCCACATTGAAATCGGTCGGACGTTCGAACGAATTTGACGCTCCGATTGACAGCGATCGTTCAGCAATTCGATCGATCCGAAATGTACGAAGAGCCTGACGATCACGACAGTGGCCCACGAGGTACCAAAAGCCTCTTCGACAAATTGCGCCATACGGATCGACGGTGCGTTTGGCCGACGAACCAAGACGATCTGTGTACGTGAAAGTTATGGTGCTGCGATTTTTCGTGGCCTGGTACACATCGGGCAACGAAGGCGCCACGGGGAGTTCGTAGATAGCCGACTGGCCAGCCGAAAATCGTCCGCCAAGCTTCAACAATGCCCCATCGGACCCATCATCACTGACCGGCAGGTTCACTATTGCCAATCTCAAAGCAATTTCTTCACTGTCAGTGAGATTCAATTGTGGCAAATAGAAATCAGTGGCGTTAATGATGTACCCCGACGTGCCAACAGGGTTGCTCATGGGGACCACCGTGATAGGCACCCCCTCATCTCGCAACAATTTTTTATCCCTCTCGAAACTGGCACGCCGGTTCTCGGAATCCGCAGGATACATTCCAAGTTCGGAAGCAATATTCTCCAGCGTCAGGGGCACCTTTGTATCGAGTAAAAGGGCCACCAGATTGGTTAGGCGCTCCAATCGTTCAGACACGTCGCAATCGTAGAACGCCAGACGCAGGCATTCCTATTGATATGCAAAGCTTTCATTCAGATTCTCACGAACGGTGAAAAAACCTTTGCCGAGCCTTTGCAACAGAATTGCAACATGACCACGTCTCGTGGTCTAACGTAGTCAAATTCCCTATGGGCGGGAACCCAGGAGGATTCACCAGTGTCTAAGCACTTGCGAGACCACACCGACAACTCAGCCAGCATCGACTCAGTACGTGCATTGCCTTCACGTCGTCGTCAACGCTTGAACCGCCGTTCGCTGCGGCCGTTTTCAGGGCGAATCATGACGACCGTAGCCGTGCTTGGCCTCCTCGTGGGTGGCGCTATCGCAGCAACTGCCACCGATGCTTCCTTTCACGGTGCCGCAGCTGGTTATCTTCATAGCCCTGTCGTCGGCATGACATCCAGTGCTTCAGGGAATGGCTATTGGTTAGCAGCTGCCGATGGCGGAGTATTCAATTACGGCGACGCCGCCAACTTCCCCAACAACATCCGCCCACTCAACCGGCCAATCGTGGGAATCAGCAGAACAGTTTCGGGCAACGGATACTGGCTTGTAGCCAGCGACGGAGGCGTGTTCTCATTCGGTGACGCCCAGTTCCATGGATCAACCGGCAACCTTCGTCTCAATCAACCAATCGTCGGCATGGCAGCAACGCCGTCAGGCCGTGGGTACTGGCTTGTAGCCAGCGACGGAGGCGTGTTCTCGTTCGGCGACGCCACCTTCTACGGATCAACCGGCAATATGTCGCTCAATCGGCCGATCATCGGCATGGCGTCGTCAATGAATGGGCAAGGGTATTGGCTCGCCGCATCTGATGGCGGAATTTTTGCATTCGGTGACGCCCATTTCATGGGCAGTACCGGCGGCATTGCGCTTGCCAAGCCGATCGTGTCGATCATGACCTCCAGGGCTGGTAACGGTTACACACTCGTGGGTGCCGACGGCGGCCTTTTTGGATTTGGGCAGACCGATTCGTGGGGCGGTATCGGCATGGCAATTAACCAGAATATTGCTGGCGCGGCCATGACAGTCAACGGCAGCGGCTACTGGATGGTCACCGCATCGGGTGCTGTGTTCGCCTTTGGCCCACCTCGCACAGATTTGGGCGCTGGTCTCGCAGATAAAGCGCCGGCCGGAAGTAATGAGCAAAACATTGCCGCCGACATTCTCAAACGAGTCAATCTCGAACGGGTGGCGCTCGGACGCGCTCCGTTGGCGTGGGATTTCACACTTGCCACCCAGGCCAGTGGATGGAGCCGCACGATGGCTGCCACTGGGCGATTTGAACACTCCAACGCTGCACCTTCAGAGGCCGAAAACATTTCGTGGGGAAGCGGCAGCTACGCCGATTCAGGCTCAGCCGAAACCGGGTTCCTAATGTCCGACTATCACCGTTGGGCAATGCTCGACAGTCGATACACGAGCGTCGGCATCGGAGCGTTCTGCGCCGCCGATGGCACCCTGTGGGTCACCGAGAACTTCCGAGCGCACCCCACGCTTGGAGCAGGCCCGTCAGTGCCGCAAACACCACTGAATCCGCACCTCCTCGACGACGACAATGGGGTTCATTGCTGAGTTCGTGCCTCATCGCCGAACTCTAACTAGGCGGTAGTTCACCAACAATTGCACTGCCTCCGGCGGGAGCGCCCAATGCACGGTCATTGGGGGCATACGAGCGTACGACGTTACCGAAAACGCAGATCGCCACGTAGTTTTCGGACTGCCCGCAATGATACGACGAGCCATCCCACATTGTGCGTGGACCCGCTGTCATCGAGTCTGCAATCGATGACCCAACGGCTTGTTGTGCCACAGCCGCCTGATTTCCCGTGTCCACAATCGTCATCAATATTTCGTAGGCCAACACTGAATCGTCGGAGAGATCCGGTGTGACGGATGGTGCCTTGGTGTAAGCGCCCACCGAAGTGACAATCGCCTTGTGAATATCCGATGTCCGATCTACACCACCAACAAAGCTCCATCCCTGGGCGTCGTCGGTGACTCGATTCAAAACCACCGGGTCACCACAGCGGGAGTAGGCCAGCGCCGGCAACTTGACCGACAACGCATTACGCGCCCTGATGGCATTGACGCACGTCTCACGATCGTCGTCGTACAACATCAAAAGCGTGTCAATCTGCGGGGCGACAGGCAGAACGAGCGTGGTGCTCGAGGTCGCGCCCGATGAGCTAGATGGTGTGGCGCCCACTACGTCATTCGGGGGAACTGTCGTCAGAGGTACGGCCGACGTCGTTGCCGACGAAAATGATGCTGGGGCCAACAAACGTTTGTACAGCGTTTCCAGTTCAGGAGCCGAAGGCGTCGGTGAACCTTCGACGACACCGAGTTTTACGCCGGAGATCGCTAGCCGATTGGTCAGCGCCACAATATCGTTGGCGGCAAATCGACCCCGAGGAGCAATGACGCCAATCGACTTAGCTCCCAAGGATGCGGCACGCACCGCAAACCAAAGCATGGTCTCGAACTCGCTATCTTGCCCACCCGAAAAGAACGACACACCAAACAGCTTCCCGTCCGCCGGGTTGGTAGGACGCGTTGCAAAAACTGGAATCCGCTTGGATCGAAATGCCCCGAATTCGATATGAGTGTCGCGACCGCTAACGACTAACTCCACATGTGCGTTTGTGAGGTCAGCAGCACATTTCAGGCCTTCGGCATCAGTGGAGCTCGGGCAGGCGACTAAGTGAATCGGACGTCCTTGGATGCCTCCCAACGACTCATTGATCTGAGCACTCGCCGCGTTCATTACGTCAGAAAAACTGACCTCACCCACGTTGCCAAGCGACGGGTTAAAGGTGACCCCTATCGTGATCGGCAAGCCGTCGGCCTTCTTCGGCGTGCTCGTGGACGACGTGATGGGAACGGTGCCCGTAGGGGCACTTGTCGTTGTCGACGCGCCAGTAGTAGTGGCTGTCGCCCCACCGCCAGTACACGATGCAACGAGAAGCAAAGCGCACAACGCTGTCGCTTGAAATCGAAACCGCACTCGTCGCCCCTGCCTATTCACCAACGGCAACGCTACCCATGTAACTCGCTTCCAGAAGGTGACGATTCGCCGCCAAATGTTTCGCGTCGCCCTCGAGAACCAAATCACCATGATTCAAAACATAGGCGCGATCAGCAACCTCGAGGGCCAGTTGCACATGTTGTTCGACCAACAACACTCCAGCACCAGTTTGATCGGCAATCTCACGCAGAACGGGAAGCAAACGTTCGACTATCACCGGGGCCAATCCAAGACTCATCTCATCGACCATGAGCAATTTCGGACTCGTGGTGAGTGCTCGGCCCATGGCCAGCATCTGCTGCTCACCACCCGACAACAACCCGGCCCGTCGATCAAGCAACTTCTCAAGGGCAGGAAAGTATTTCAGAGCTTGGGCAACATCGCTCGACCCTCTGACCGCTCCCAGTCGTAGATTCTCCGCCACAGTCAATTGAAAGAACAACGACCGGTCTTCTGGCACATGAGCTAGCCCTCGGCGCGCCACCATATGGGGGCGAGTTCCCTTGATCGACTTCCCCAATACCGAAATATCGCCCTCCAGAATGGGCAAAAGCGCAGAAGTGGTCAACAACGAAGTCGTTTTGCCAGCCCCGTTTGGCCCGAGTAACGCCACCACTTCTCCAGCATTGACCGTGAGGTTGAGGTTTCGTACTACGGGCACTCCGTTGTATCCCGCCGAAAGATCAGAAATTTCCAATAGCGCTGTCATAGGTCGCCCTCGATTCTCGGCTCAAACTCGATGGGGTTCGATTCGTCATGCACGTATTCATGAGCCTCTTCGGGGTGCTCGGCTGGCAAAGCCGCAGCCTCTTTATCTTGACGACCTTGGCTGCCAAGGTAGGCCTCAATGACCCGATCGTTATTCCGGATTTCGCTTGGAGTTCCTTTGGCAATCATCTGGCCAAACTCGATCACGTAGATGTAGTCGCACACCTTGAGAATCAGACCCATGTCGTGGTCGACAAGAAATATTGCCGTGCCGTCATCAACGATGTCGCGAAGTCGAGCGCCGAGGGCGAGCGATTCGGTGGAATCCAATCCTGCGGCCGGCTCGTCCATGGCGACCAGTTTTGGACGCCCGGCAAGAGCCCTCGCCACGCTCACCAGCTTGCGTTGGCCCTGACTGATCTCGTTAGGCATCCGGTCAGCCAAATCAGCGATATCTAGCAACTCCATGGCCCCAGTTACGGCACTCATATCACGAGCGCGATTTGGCCGAATCATGTCGAGCAGAAACAACTTTGCGCTCTGACGCTCTGCAGCAACCATAAGGTTTTCACGCACAGTTAGGTCGTCGAAAAGTTCCAGTGACTGCCAACTCCTGCCAAGTCCAGCGAGAGCCCGGGCATGAGCGGGAAGTTTCGAGATTTCCCTGCCATCAAATCTCACGTGACCGGTGGTCGGAACAAATCCGGTGATTCCGTCTATAAACGTCGTTTTACCAGCACCATTGGGGCCGATGAGCCCCACCAAGGTACCTGGTTCCACATCAATTGAAACTTCGTTGACGGCCTTTAGCCCTCCGAAGGCAACACCCATATCTACGGTTTGCAAGAGTGACATCAGTGCGACCCTCCTGCGTGTACAAGGGATTTCCCGCCGCTCGGCGAGCGCCCGAATCGATTTGAAATCATGGCACCGACCTGGCGGAAGGCGCCAGCGATGCCTTCCGGATTTCGAATCGCGGTGAACACCACGCCGATGCCGCCGATCATGATCGTGTACTTGTCGGGAATGTGAAACCAGCGATGCAATCCCGTAAATACCAAACCTTGGGTGCCAATGAACCCGGCAGCTATTGCGCCACCGACGCTGGAGATACCTCCCAGATACGCAAATGTCAGGAAGGTGAGCGACGCCAATGCACCGAAATATTGCGGTGAAACCGAGCCGAATCGGTACCCGGAAAGCGACCCGCCCAGGCCGGCGATAAACGCCGAAAGCCCGAAGGCCAAAAGTTTGGTTGCCGGCACGCTGATACCAGCGGCAGCCGCGGCACGCTCGTTACTACGCACTGCCAAGAACCGCCGGCCGGTGTTACTGCGCCGAGTATTGGAAACCAGCAACGCCAGCATTACCACCACGACTAAGCAAAACATGCCGAACCAGAGATTGGGAATTTTACCGTCGCTGTTGTAATTGAAGATGGCGAAATTTTTGCTTCCAGGCCCAAACGGCTGACCCCCAATCGAAGGCGGCGGAATTGGCACAGTGCCTTTTCCGTTGGTGAGGCGCGGGGAACGGAACAACAATTCCTCGATGGCCACCGCCGCCGCAAACGTAACAATTGCCAGGTTGACGCCACGCACTCGCAATGCGGGAAGCGCCACCAGCAATCCGAATCCGGTCGCCACAAAGGCACCCAGAATCGGCCCGATTGGGAACGGCCAGTGTTGTTCGGCGGCGAATTTCGACAGGGCGAATCCAGCCACACCGGCCAGCGTCATGTGGGCCAAGGAAATTTGGCCCACAAATCCTGTGATGACCACGAGCGACAAACAGATCGCAGTGGTCACGAGAGTATTAATGCCTGCCTGACGCCACTCGAAGCCAGCCCATAAAAAAATCGCTGCGAAGAACACGGCGAATATTGCCATCGGAAGGGCCACCCGTTTTGGCGATGGAGCAAACGGCAAGCGCCCTGAGCTAATCGAACCACGGGTCGGCAATGACTTGCCACGCAGGCTCAGCGCGATGATCACGATGACGAAAGGCAACGCCGCACCTACGCCAGCCTCTGGCAACGTGGTCCTTGGGAACCATGATTTCGTCCCCCAATATTTGATAAGCGCTTGCAGCATTCCGGTGCCGAATCCAGCAGCCACCGTTATGCCGAACGACGTGAAACTCCCGAGCAGCGCAGCACCGAGTGCAGGCACGACGAGCAGGGCGATTGTGTATTGGTCGAGGAGCAATGACGGCGCTACCAGGATGGCTAGAAGCGACACGATGACCGTCGACAACACCCAGTTAATTCCAGCCAGAAATTCAGGTGAGAAGCCTAGAACGACCGCCCCTTTTTCGTTCTCTGAAGCAGCTCGCGTAGCTAGCCCGAAGCGCGTGTAGTGAAACACAGCCCACAGCAATACGGCCAATATCGTCACGATGATTGCCAAGTAAATTTGGTTTTGAGGAACGGCAATATCGTGAGTAAAGCGCACCGGATCGACAGGCAGAATTCGCTTGACACTCAACGCCGTCGACCCAAAACGAATGGGGATGATCGACTGGAAATATACAAACAATCCGACGGACGCAATCACCTTCGCCAGTGGCGGACCGCTGCGGAGCGGACGGAACACCAGCACGTGCAACAAGAAGCCAATGAGTGCCGCAATGAGTAGAGCGAGCGTCATCGCCGAAATTAAGGTGAGCGGCCCGCCAAATGACACTCGAGTAGGGATATTGGGAAGGTCGAGCCGACTAGAGGAATTGAACCAATCACCAAACTTGTTGACAACGCCTTCGATGATCGACAGAGGGTTGGGCAATGGCGGGAGATACAACCGGCCTTCGGACCGAAGGCCGTTGTAGGTATACGCCACATACAAGGCGACGGCACCGGTCGCAAAATTCACGACGCCAGATCCACGGTACGTCAACACAATGGCAATCGCTATTGCGGAAATCAACGCACCCGATCCCACGCCCAACGCCAGCTGGGTCAAGTTCTTTGAGTCGGATATCAACATCACAAAAGCAGCCGCTGCCGCGACCCCAAAACAAATTCGAATGATCAACTTACGTGAGTCGGACCCCATGCGCTGCTCCCCCTGAGACTTGCGAAACTAACAGAGGTAGAGGGCCGACGCATCGAACCCTCTACCTCTGACAACCTACGTTGTTATTGCCCCTACGGGCTTTGCTGGCTTACGGCACCGAAGGATCAACGGGCTTGCCATTGATGCCGTCAGCGACCGAAATCCATTTGCCGCCTACGTATTGCTGGATACCCATTTGCACGCCACACACTGGCTTGAAGATGGGATCTCCGCCACACGCCATCGGGCCAACGACCAACATCTGGGGGCCCTTGAACGCCTTGACGCCAGCTGTGAACCCAGCGGCTTCAAGCTTGCCGTCACCCAACTGGTTGCCCAGCTTGACGACGGTCATGATGGTGGAAAACGTGGGGCCAGAAAAACCGGTGTACTCAAGTGTCTTGCCATCTTCGGCTTTGCCATACTTCTGCACGGCAGCGAGGTATGTGTTCATACCGGACTTTGCTTCGGGGATGAAGTAGCTATAGCCGTAGCCACCGAAGTACCAGCTGTCGGGCACGACGCCGTTGTCGCCGGTCTCTTTGAGGTGGTCACTCATTGGCGTACCGAAGCACAGGCCAGTGGTTACAACTTTGGCTTTCAAACCGAGGCTCTTGAGAGCGTCATAGGTAGCAACACAGCCCTGAACAGTCACCAGCGGAATGAACACGTCGGCCTTGTCGGCGCCGGCTGCGGTCATGGCCGAAGCGAGCTGGGTAGCTCCATCGGTATCCTTCACGGGCACTGCTGTTGTGGCCACGCCTACCTTGTCGAGAATGCCCTTCAGGAGACCAACTGCGGCAACACCAGCAGTGTTGTCGGAGTGCACCACGGCAACGGTTTTCGTGCCTTGGAGGTTTTTGGTGGCGAACTTGGCCAGGCCCCGCACAACACCGATCGAGCCGGGGCTCAACGTGTATCCGGCATCGGTCAGGATGTCAGGTGTTGTCACTGGGTTACCAATAAACAACGACTTTCCTGATGCCTTTAGGGTGTCGTAGAACGTCTGTGTGCCGTTGAGCAGCGTGCCGGTTACGACTACTTGAATTTTGTCGTTGTTGGCAAACTGCTGGCCGCACTTGAGGCCATCTTCATCCACATTGGCGGTGCATTCGTCGAGAACAACCTTATGGCCGGCAATGCCGCCCAATTCGGCGTTCACGTATGCAACGGCTGCACGAGCGCCCACGGTGGCCTCTGGGAAGAGTTGGTTGTCATTGGCGTAACCAATCACAAAGTCTTCGCCGGTAGCAGCACTTGACGCCTTGACGCCGAGATAGTCGAGAGCCCACTTGAGCTCGTCTGAAGGACCAGCTGGAACGGTGGTCGTTGTCTCGCCAACGGTGGTGGTCGTCTCGCCAGATGGGGCCGCTGTCGTGGTAGCGACGTCGGCTGGTTTTGTAGTCGTTGCCGCGGTGTTCGACTTCGATGTACACCCTACGGCTACGAGGCCGAGCAGCAGTATTGATGCGGCGATTTTTGTCGCTTGCTTTTTCAACAGGCACTCCCTGATGTCAGTGTCGGCAATGGCCAACGGGCGTTCAAAGGACGAATTTCCTCCGAACGCGTTAGACAATTCAAGCATTTCTGGAAATGGCATGCCAAGCCCTTGCGTTTTCGTTACCAACTCTCAACAAAATTGGCGCACAGCACAACGGTCCTTCGTTGGCCGACTTAGGGTGCCCCCATGGCAAATCCGTTCGACCTATCCGAGACCGATCGACTCCTATCAACCACACGCGCCGTGCGGAAACGGCTTGACCTCACGCGACCAGTTCCCGAGGAACTGATCTTGGATTGCCTTCGCGTCGCCACTCAGGCGCCGACGGGAGGCAACGTACAACGGTGGCGATGGCTCTTTGTGGATGATCCATCCAAGCGCGCCGCTCTTGCCGATTTGTACCGGCGAGCGTATGAGCCATACATGGCTCAGCAACGGGCCGCCGTTGCTCAACTGGGCGGCAACGAGTCCAAAAACGCCATCATGAGCTCTTCTGACTACCTCACTGAACACCTGGCAGAAGTGCCAGTACACGTCATTCCCATCGCCCTAGATCGACCACCAGCGGGCGGTACCCGACAGGGATTGAGCGCCGGATTTTATGGCTCGATCTTGCCAGCGGTATGGAGCTTTATGTTGGCAGCGCGATCACGCGGTTTGGGCACGGCGTGGACCACGCTTCACCTTGAGTACGAGGCGGAATCCTCTGCCATTCTGGGCATTCCCGACACAGTCAGCCAGGTAGCCCTGATCCCGCTTGCGTTCTACACCGGCGACGATTTCAAACCCGCCACCCGTCGACCGGTCGAAGAAGTCACGTATTGGAACAGCTGGAAGCAAAGCCGTTAAGGCCTCTTCGACGCTGCCACTGACTGCTGCCACTGACTGCTGTGGCAGGATTTGACTCCGATCGTGTCGCGTGGCGGCCGATCGCCGAAATACTGGGGATTGCACGTGAATTGGATTGAACGAGACGCCAACGTTGTGTGGCATGGCTTCACGCAAATGAGTTGCTACGGCGCCAACGGTCCTCTTGTTGTGGAGCGAGGCGAAGGGCACTACCTCTACGACACTGATGGCAACAAGTACCTCGACGCCATCTCGTCATTGTGGGTCACCACACTCGGCCACCATGTTCCAGAACTTGACCAAGCCATCCGCGACCAATTGGACCGAGTTGCCCACACGACCATGCTCGGTAACGGCAACCGAATCGTTGTCGAATTCGCCGAGGCGCTCGCTGCCGTGGTGCCTCTCGATGCGCCCCATTTCGTATTCGCCTCCGATGGCGCAGCTGCAGTCGAACAAGCCCTCAAAATAGCGTTTCAATTTTGGACCAATCAAGGTGTTTCGGGCCGCACAAAATATCTGGCGTTTGGAGGGGCATATCACGGTGATTCGGTGGGATCGTTGTCGGTGGGTGACGGTGGATTCGGCACCGACATTTTTGACCCGTTGCGGTTCTCAACAATCCGCGCTCCAGGCTTCGACGACCCACAGTGCATGACCGTGGCCGCCGCTCTCATCGAGCGCCACCGCCACGAACTAGCAGCCGTCATTGTGGAGCCGCTGGTGCAGGGCGCGGCAGGGGTATTGCACGCTCCCCCTACCTCGTTCGTCACGCTGCAGGAAGCGTGTACCGCCCACGATGTGTTGCTCATTTGCGACGAAGTGGCCACCGGGTTTGGGCGCACAGGCACTCTATTTGCATCCGAGCAATGTGGCCTGCGCCCCGACATCATGTGTCTCGGTAAGGGGATCACCGGGGGCTATTTGCCTATGAGCGCAACTGCTGTTTCGGCAAGAGTCTATGACGCCTTTTTGGGGCCAGACCTCAGCGAAAAAACCTTTTACCACGGGCACTCGTATGGGGGTAATGCATTGGCTGCCGCTGTGGCGTTGCGTCACCTCCAACTCTTCCAGGAATGGGACGTTTTGGCCAACGTTGCCGATCGATCAGCTCAGCTGTCGGAGCGCATCACAGCCGACGTAGTCGGACTTGCCCAAGTACGAGAGGTACGCCAGGTCGGCCTCATGTGTGCCATCGAAATCGACTCTCCGGAATCGGACCCACTGTGGGCTCGCCGTACCGCTCGTGCCATGACTCGGCTCGGCGTGTTGGCCAGATCGTTGGGCGACAACGTGATCCTGGTTCCCCATCTCACAACCACGGCCAACGAGATCGACATGATCGCCGACGTTCTCGTGGCAGGCATCGCGGAGGCATGCGTATGACGACGCCCGATTCACCACTCCAGGCGTGGGCCGATTGGCAAGCTGGCCAGACGGCACTGATTCATCAAGCCGGGCAGTGGCGCGCCCCCAGAACCTTCGACGGCCAAGGACCTTCAGGGGTAGTTGATGGCAAACACGTCATCAACTTCGCGTCGAATGACTACCTTGGCTTGTCACACGACCCAACTGTGGTGGCTGCCGCCCACGCCGCCATCGACACATGGGGAACGGGGTCCTGCGCCTCCCGCCTGGTGGTGGGAACTCGACCAATTCATGACGAATTGGAGGCAGCCCTTTCGGCGTGGAAGAACTGCGACCGAGCGGTCGTTTTCGCCACCGGATTCGCCGCCAATTTGGGTGTGCTCACCGTGCTTGCCGGACCCGATGTCACCATACTGAGCGATGAATTGAACCATGCGTCGATCATCGACGGATGCCGCCTGAGCAAAGGGCAACTGCAGGTGTATCGGCACAACGACTTTAATCATCTGGCTGATCTTCTCGCCGCGTCTTCGAGCCGCACCATCGTAGTAACCGACTCCATTTTTTCGATGGACGGCGACGCTGCCGACCTGGCGGCACTGGTCGATCTCACCGCCCACCATGGCGCGTTGCTGATCCTGGATGAAGCACACGCCGTACTCGGCCCCGATATCAGCGGCCCGACGCCAGACCACGTAATTCGCGTGGGAACCCTGTCGAAGGCACTGGGGTCCCTGGGCGGCTTCGTGGCTGCCAGCGCGTCGATTGTGAACCTGCTCATCAACCGAGCACGTTCGTACATTTTCACTACCGCCACGTCTCCCGCCGACGCAGCCGCGGCTCTTGCCGCCGTGCGTATCTGTGAGTCGCCCCACGGCGATGTGTTGCGTATCCACCTACGGTCACTCATCGACCAGATTCGGCCAGGGCATCCGTCCCCGGTGATCCCCGTCATCCTCGGCCAAGAGTCAGTGGCGTTGGCAGCAACCGAAGCGTTGTTTGCACGCGGCCTGTGGGTGCCCGCCATCCGGCCCCCGACCGTGGCCCCCGGCACCAGCCGCCTGCGCGTGGCGCTCAGCGCCGATCACACAAGTCACAACGTTGCCGATCTGCTCGCCGCGCTGGACGATCTCGGTATCGCGCCATGACAAAAGTTGTAGCCGTGCTGGGGACAGCCACCGAGGTCGGCAAAACATGGATGACCGCCGCTCTGGCCAGCGAGTTGCGATCACGCGATTTTTCCGTCGCGGCACGCAAACCTGCGCAATCGTTTGACCCTGCCGACCCATCGCCCACCGACGCCGTCGTGTTGGGCGCGGCGACACACGAACCGCCCACCGTTGTGTGCCCGACGCAACGCTGGTACCCCACTCCCATGGCCCCTCCCATGGCCGCTGCCGCACTCGGCAAGACCGTGCCAATGCTCGGCGAGCTAGTGGCTGAAACAGCCTTCCCCGCCGTCGACATCACGTTTGTGGAAACCGCAGGCGGGGTGCGGTCGCCCATTGCCGGCGACGGCGATTGCCTCGACTTCGTTCGCGCCCTGCATCCCGATGTGATCGTGCTGTGCGCCGACGCTGGCCTCGGCACTATCAACTCTGTCCGCCTTTGTCTAACCGCCATTCACTCCCCAACTGTCATCACGTTTCTCAATCGATTCGACGGGCACACACCGTTGCACGCCTTGAATCGAGACTGGCTGCGAGACACCGACGGATACGCAATCGCCACCAACATTCGGGAACTCGCCGACCATATTGCCAACCATCTATTTGGTGGCGAGCACTCCAACAGTTAAGGATCAATGAATGGATTTGCGCTACGACTGGTCGGTCGCCGACGTCATCGAAATTATGGAACGCCCGTTTCACGATCTGCTGTTCGAAGCACAACGCGTGCATCGCGAATTTCATGACCCTCATACTGTCGAAGCCGACATGCTGTTGTCGATCAAGACCGGCGCATGCCCGGAAGATTGTGCCTACTGCCCGCAATCGGCCAGCTACTCAACAAGCGTCACACCCGAACGTCTCATGGAAACCGACGCCATCGTGGAGGCTGCTCGCAACGCTAAGGCTTCTGGCGCCACTCGCTTCTGCATGGGTGCCGCCTGGCGGTCACCCAACGATCGCCAGGTCGGCGAAGTAGCCAGGGCCATCACAGCGGTCAAGGAACTTGAGCTCGAAACGTGCGTAACTCTTGGGATGCTTACTAGCTCGCAAGCACAAACGTTGTCAGACGCCGGGCTGGATTTTTACAACCACAATCTTGACACGTCCCCCGAATTTTACGGAACAATCATCACGACCCGTGTATATGAAGATCGTCTCGAAACCATTGGCTACGTGCGCGACGCCGGCGTAGCCGTGTGTTGCGGGGGCATTGTGGGCATGGGGGAAACACGACGCGACCGTGCCGGACTATTAAGCCAGTTGGCCATCTTGGACCCCCATCCGGAAAGCGTGCCGATCAACCTGCTGATTCGTGTGGCTGGCACACCTCTGGCCAACGTCGACGACCTCGACGGGCTTGAACTTGTGCGCACCATTGCCACCGCCCGGATCATCATGCCGAAATCGGTCGTACGCCTCTCAGCGGGCCGAAGCAATATGTCCGACGAGTTGCAAGCGATGTGTTTGCACGCCGGAGCGAGCAGTATTTTCTTGGGCGACCAACTACTCACCACGCCTAACCCCGGCGAAACTCACGACAACGCATTACTTGCCAAGCTCGACACCGCCCTAGTAGCGCTCTAGCACTTACAGTTTGGCCCATGGCCAATGTGACTGTTCCCGATCTCGAAACGTTCACCCGCAATGCCCGCCAATGGTTGGCTGAAAACGCAGAACTACGGCCCACCACCACCAAGGCCGACAACGCTTGGGGTGTGGGCAGCGACAACGTTGCCGTATTTCTGAATCTCACCCACCAGCAAGAGCACGACCTCGTCGAAGCAGCACGCGCCTGGCAGCACAAGAAATTTGATGCCGGCTTTGGTGCAATTTCGTGGCCCGTCGAATTCGGCGGAGGTGGTTTGCCACGCAGCTTTGAACGGGCATACTCCAGCGAAGAATCCCGCTACGTCACTCCCAACGCTGGCGAATTATTTCCCACGTCACTGGGGCTGATCGCCACCACCATCGCCGCATATGGCACCGATGAGCAGAAGGCCAAATTCCTACGTCCAATGCTCCGCACCGAGATCCTGGGTTGCCAGCTTTTCTCTGAGCCTGGAGCAGGAAGTGATTTGGCGGCGCTGGGGATGTCTGCTGTTCGAGACGGCGATGAATGGGTGCTCAATGGTCAGAAAATTTGGACGTCAGGAGCCATGTTCGCCGACATTGGCGAAGCGATTTGCCGAACCGACATGGATGCCCCCAAGCACAAAGGAATGACGGCGTTCCTGGTGCCATTCAAATCGCCTGGCGTTGAGATTCGACCCATCAAACAAATGTCGGGCGGCTCCAATTTTAACGAGGTCTTTTTCACCGACGTTCGAGTGCCCGATTCGTTGCGACTCGGCCCCGTTGGCGAAGGGTGGCGGGTGGCGCTAACCACGTTGGGTTTTGAGCGGGACCACTCCGGTGGCGGCACTGCCGTCGGCGGCTCATTCAGAAGTTTGCTCGGTCTAGCCCAGTGGCTGGAACGCACGCACGAGCCCATGGTCCGTCAAGTATTGGCCCAGTCGTACATCGGGGCGCGGGTTGCTCACTACACCAATCGGCGAGCGGCGGCCGGTATGAAGGCTGGCCAGGTGCCGGGCCCCGAAGCATCACTCGGCAAGATCATGTGGACACAAGGCATGCAGCACACCACGGAAGTGGTCTCGATGCTGCTCGGCCCGCGACTCGTTGCCGACTCAGGTGAGTGGGGCACATGGGCATGGCATGAACATGTACTTGGTGCACCGGGATACAAGATTGCGGGCGGAAGCGACGAGATTCAGCGCAACATCATTGGCGAACGGGTGCTTGGCCTGCCCAAGGAGCCTGAGCTCCCTCGCGACACGCCGTACCGCCTCTTGCCTCGGTAGTTACGCCCTTGCCGCTCGGCGGGCACGAGCTAATTCACTACTTGGTACGCGCTACACCAATCGGGCATGACTGGCCGGTGCCACCGAGCCCGCAATAGCCAGCCGGGTTCTTATCGAGGTACTGCTGGTGATAATCCTCTGCGTAGAAGAACTCTGGGGCCGCCAAGATCTCCGTGGTAATAGCTCCAAATTTGGCTGCCGTCAACACCTCTTGAAACATGTCACGAGACGCCAACGCCGCGGCCATTTGGCCATCGGAATATGTGTAGATACCACTTCGGTATTGCGAGCCAACATCATTGCCCTGACGCATTCCTTGCGTGGGGTTGTGGCTCTCCCAAAACACTTTCAACAATGCCTCGTAGCTCACGATCGTTGGATCGAACACCACCAGCACGGCTTCGGTATGACCAGTCATGCCAGAGCACACTTCTTGGTACGTGGCATTCGGCGTGAAGCCGCCTGCGTACCCAACAGCAGTGCTGTACACACCGGGCACGACCCAAAACTTGCGCTCAGCGCCCCAGAAACATCCCATCCCAAACATCGCTGATTCGAATCCGTCTGAAAATGGGCCCTTCAGCGAGTGCCCCAACACCGTGTGTTGCGAGGCAACCATCATGTGTTGATCTGTGCGACCCGCCAGTGCATCTTGCGGCTGAACCATTCCTGATTTTTTCCCGAACATGGATGCCAGGCTACTGAGTCGACAGGAAAAAAACATGAGGGCGCACTAGGTGAGCGAAACGCTCAACCCGGGCGACGGGGATCAGTGGCGTGACACTACGCGGTCGAGTCCTCACTCTCCAACTAGTGATTTAATGCACAAAGTCTTGAGGTCGCCGTCAATTTCGGGACAGACAAATCACCATGTCACGACGTGTAGGTGGGGCCTGTGTACACAGCCTCGAAGGCGCTCGCAGGTAACGATTTCAACTGATTGAGATCGTTATCGTTCCAACGCGTGTCGGCCGCTCCGGTGATATACCAACTCGATCCCTGGTCGGCGTTGATCATGCCGTAATCCTTGAGCGCTTGGGCGATCACCCGGCTCTCACCGGTCAGACCAGAAATGTCGTAACTGGCTTTGAGACGGAACCGTGCGCCCATGGGCACTGCGTTCACGTTTGAGGACGCTCCCAGGTGACTGGCTGGCGCAATAAAGGATCGTTGCGTTTGATTGACGGTGAACCGAATGGCGTGATCGATGCGCCCGGTGGCCACCTCGTCGTACTTCACCAAGCCGGCAAAGATTGGCAGGCCTGCAGCATCAGCTGACGTCCATCCCCGTGGCCGTGTGGCATTCGAGCGAAGGTCCCATACCGCGCCAGAATCTGCCGTCCAATACCCAGGATGCTTGGCCGCTGCGTACAACTCGTAGAGCTTGCATTCAGCGGTATCGATCGACAGCACATGGGCATCCGAACCTGCTTCAACCGGCGCAGTCAACGGCATCGAATACGGCCCTGGATCACTCTCGTTGCCGTAGGCCACAAATTGAATTGGCACCTTCGGACCGTTGCTGGTGGTGATGAACGGAATGCCGTACGCACCCTGTCCACCGAAATCTGGGTGAAGATGTCCACTGGCTCCCATGTTCGTGATCCATGCCGCCGAATTCGGATGCACAGCAAGAGCGTCAACTCGTGTGTTCCATGGGTTGTCGGCCGGGAACACGGGGCAGCCGCCGATGGTTGGTGAGTTACCGGGCGGAGGCGGCGGAGGGCCGGGGATTGGGTACACCTGCCCGCTGGCTCCCGTTAGCCAATATCCAGTGCCATCAGGCGCCGGGGCCATGGCGGCTATTGGAGCGGGGAGATAACTACTGCCCAAGCTGCCAAAAAAATGAGCGTCACCGAAAGAGAACACTCCACCATCAGTGGCCACAAACCAGTAACCCTTGCCCGCCGTCGAAGCCGCCATTGATGTGATCGGCCTATTGAGCCTCAACGCGCCAGTCGAGCCGTAAAATACAGCATCGCCGAAGGAGAAAATTCCGCCGTCGCTGGCCACCATCCAGTAGCCGTTGCCCGAGTGGCTGGCGGCCATACCCACTAACGGTTGGTTGAGCCGTAGGCCTCCCATCGACCCGAAAAACACGGCATCGCCGAAGGAGAATATCCCGCCGTCCGATGCCACAAGCCAATAGCCACTGCCTGACTTTGTAGACGCCATTCCCACGATCGGGCGGTTGAGTTTCGTTCCGCCCATCGAGCCGTAGAAGCGAGCGTCACCGTACGAAAAGATGCCGCCGTCTGATGCCACAAGCCAGTAGCCACGGCCAGTCGGGGTAGCAGCCAAACCCACTACCGGCGCCGTGAGTGTCAAGGACCCAGCCGACCCCAAAAAACCAGCATCGCCGAAGGCGAAGATGCCCCCGTCTGCTCCCGCGAGCCAGTATCCCGCTCCAGATGGCGTCGCGGCCATGGCCACTATCGGCGCGGCCACAGGGCCAGCAACAGATCCCAAAATTGCTGGGTCGGCAGACGCGGGTGTGACACGCATATTGGTATGGGCAATGGCTGCGATCGTGAGGGCAACACCGCAAACAACAGCGATTGATCGGGTACGCGCACGATCAGAATTCATAGCCATATTTTCGACGTTAGCCCCGGCCTAACTTGAGCCAATACTTGGCGTATGTGTTTCGACCGGCGGTCATAAGCAAGGCGGTGAACCCAAATCGGAGTTCGAAGCAACTAGGTTTATTCACCGTGCCAGACCGTCGTGAACCACCCCGCGCTCCCCGAACGAAACGAACCGGGGGGCAAAAACTTGTTGTGGTGCTCGGTTCAGTAGTGGTGTTGGCATGCCTTGCCGGAGCAGCACTCGTTGGTTTTGCGTGGTACAAGGTCGACAATCGCACGACGTTCAAGGTCGATAGTCTCACCCCCCAACCAAAGGGTGCCGCCAATTTCCTCGTTGTGGGAGTCGACTCCGACGCCGGGCTCTCAAAAAGTAACCCGATCACCAACGAGCGAGACGACTCAAAGAACACCGACACCATAATGGTGTTGCGTCTGGACCCGTCAACGGGTCGGGGATCGCTGCTTTCGATCCCCCGGGACCTCTACGTGCCAATTGCCGACACGGGGCAGACCCATCGCATCAACTACGCCAGAGGAATTTCGAAAGACGCACTCGTTAAGACGGTGCAGTCGGCCCTAGGAATTCCGATCAACCACTACATCGAAGTTGACTTCAAGGGCTTCCAAGGTCTCGTGGACGCCGTCGATGGTGTGCCGGTCTACTTTCCCGCAGCGGTGCAAGACGGCCACACTGGCCTGCACGCGGATGCTGGCTGCACCACCTTGGACGGCGGTCAAGCGTTAGCTCTGGTGCGCAGCCGATACCTCGAAACTCTCAATTCGTCTGGGCAATGGGTAGCAGACCCCACCTCCGATTTCGGACGTATGAAACGGCAACAAGCGTTCATCAGAAGCCTCGCGGCACGAGCGCTTTCGAAAGGAACTGGCGACCCCATCACGGCATTGCAATTGTTGTCGAGTGCCACGGGCAGCATCGGCACATCGAGTTCGCTCAACAACGATCAGCTCGTCGAAATCGCCAGACGGTTCCGCAACCTAGGGCCAGGGAGCCTTGATACCTATAGCTTGCCTGTCGACCCGGACAAGGTCGACGACGGACAAGATGTTCTCCGCTTGCGGGCAACTGATGCAGAACCAGTACTTGCGATCTTTCGAGGCACCACTGTCCAAGAGGTTGCCGGAGCTGCTTCGCCGACAGTACCGGTGTTGTTGCCAAACCAGATCAACGTCAAAGTTCTCAACGGCTCGGGCGTGGCTGGCCTAGCCAAAAAAGACGCCGACGCATTGGCGGCTCGCGGCTTCAAGATCGCCGGTACCGGCAACGCCACTTCAAGCGAATTTGCCACCACCAAGATCTTGTACGCATCGGGCGGCGATGCAGCAGCGAGTGTCGTGGCTCAAGCGTATTCAGGAAGTGTGCAACAGGCACTCGACAAGACGCTCGACGGCAGTGCCATCGTTGTTGTCCTCGGCAAAGACCAGCTGCCAATCAAGACGACTGCAGCGGTTGCCCCAGCACCTAGCCCAGAAAATTCAGTGGTCACCACCGCAGCGCCCGTCGTCACAGCACCGGCCGGTGCGGCAGACCCAGCGGCAGCATGCGGCTAGTTAGTTAGCAGCCACGATCCCGAGCAGCCCCAACAGGTACAGCGAATCGGGCACCACGTCGTGGGAAGCGATGAACTCGGAAATGTCGCCATTCGCCACAAAGAACGCCGCCACAACTTCGTGATCTGAAAACTCAAATGGCCCGTCATGGGCGGCAACAAAAACCCTGGCGATTTCATGCACGTCGTCGTTATCAAAGGCGCCGCCGAGCACAAAGCGAAGCGGGGCGTCGACCCCTATTTCTTCATTGAGTTCACGACGGGCAGCCCATTCATAACTCTCTCCGGCCGCTACCACTCCGCCCACCATGACGTCCCACATTGACGGCCAAACGTCCTTGTCGGCCGCCCGCTGGTGCACCAAAAGTGCCCCCGAATTTGACCGCACAATGATGCCTACGGCGCGGTGGCGAAGTTTGTCGGCCCGCATGACTTGGCGCGCAACTGTGGCGATTACGTGATCGTCAACATCAACGATGTCGACCAATTCGTGCACGCTGCTCGCCACGATCGGTGACGCCCCGACTAACGGATACCCTGCCAGGCAGCACGTTCTGGGCCGTCGATGTTGTGACCAACTGCGTGGCCGGAATTGTTGAACAACATGGTTGCCAGGGAATCGTCGTTGTACGGCGCCCAATCGGGTAGGCCTTCGTGGTTGGGGTTGCCGGTGGCGGCGAAGTTGACCCACGATTGCGCCATCGCGCCTGCCAGTTCATCTAGCCCGTCTGCTTCGCCGGCAAACATTTTGGACCCAGGCGAATCCATGTTGTCGAACACAAATGGTAAATCCAACGCATGGCATGAGCCCAGCAACCCGCCAAACGCTCTCGACGAATAGTCGAAGCGATACCGGTACGCAGGTGGCGCACCGACTGCATTTTGGGCATTCAGCAAATGCACGGCCGGGATCACGAAAGTGAAGTCCGACACCATGGCCACACCTCGATCGATGGGCGTCCGTTCAGGTTCCATTTCGACGTATTTGGCCACCAAGTCCGCTCCAAAGCGTTTGGTGAGCGTTACATCGGGCTCCGTCCACGCTTGAGGCATTCCAACTAAGAACAGTTTCATTTCCTCTCGGGTGGTACCGGCCATCACCGTCACCGAACATGCGGATCCGTTGGCGATCGAAACGATTGGCGACTCGATCACCACGACGCCATCAATAACTGGTGCAAAAGGCAACCCGTCGCCTGCTGTCATTTTGGACTCAACATCTGATTGAGCGGTCAATAACGCGGCGACGTCGACGGAGCGCAACGCATCAATGTCGACTTCCACGGCGAGGGATTTACATACCTCGAAAGTGACTTCACTAGCGAAGGATTCCGATCGCACGTGATGGCCAGCGCCACTTTGCAAAATCGCCTTGTGAAACAACTCGCCCGGTTGGCCAACGGCTAAGAGTGTGCCCACGCTCATCGCCCCGGCCGACTCGCCAAAGATGGTGACATTGCCGGGATCGCCTCCGAATCGAGCGATATTGGCGTGCACCCACTCAAGGGCGGCGATCTGGTCGCGCAGTCCATTGTTTCCCGAGCCCGCCCCATCATTGAGGTGCAAGAAACCCAGCACCCCCAACCGATAGTTGATGGTCACGACGACTACGTCTCCACGTTCCGACAACCGCTGTCCGTTATACCACGGGGTGCGGGCCGAGCCGATAGTGAACGCTCCACCGTGGATCCACACCATTACCGGCCGGGAGCCAAGCGCCGACGGCTCGCATGAATCGGGAGTCCACACATTGAGGTAGAGGCAGTCTTCGCTCTGCGGATCCTTGTCACCGCCCAACAGCATTTCCATTGTGGAGCTGGCCTGGGGGGCCACCGCCGAGAACGCCGCGCAATCCAGCGGCTCCGCCCATGGAGTTACAGCAGCGGGTGGCGCAAACCGCAACGAGCCGACCGGCGGCGCGGCGTACGGGATTCCCAAAAACACTGACAGACCACCTGTACGACGACCCACAACTGGGCCTGCATCAGAAATCACAACTGGATTTTCAAAGCTCATCGCATTGTTTTAGCCCGCCGAAACCAATTCACCGGAGTCGAGACCCAAGTCTGGTCAGGTTGCCATACCTTGCTGACAACAGCCTGACCAATAAGAGCAAGGACACCCCAAATGTACGTTGCCCCATTCAAAGCCGTCATTGGCCTTGTGGCATTGATTGGCATGGTAATTTTTGCGCCGAGACGGACCGCCGGAGCTCGTGTGGCCTACGCCGCCGGAGCCCCCACACTTGGCCTGTTTGTGGCTATGGAGCTCGGCCGTATTTGTCACGACGTCGCGATTAAACCTCAATTGAGGGCCCGTCAATACCGATACCTCTCAGACAATGATTGGTTCCGCCCCAAGTTCGCTTACTGCGTTCGTCATCCCTACCCACAAAGGGTCCCAAACCATCGCGCAAACAATCGAGTCCGCGTCGGTATTGGCCGACGTTTTCGTGGTCGATGACGGTTCCCCCGATTCGACCAGCGACGTGGCGCTTCATTTGGCATGGCCAAGCAGCTTCGTCGTGATATTGACCTTCGGCATTCATCGCGGATATTTGCTCATGGGGCTCATCGCCGTCTACGCAATCCGGGGTTTGGGCACAGCTCTGGTAATTCAGGGCTATATGCGGGCCGTGCGGGCCTCATATTCAAAAGGTCAATTGGATATCTCCAGAACGGGTGGTAACCGACCTCACCCCCCCCGCTCACGACGTTCTCACCTCCAGCAGGTCGCAACGACTCCGATTTCGTCACAAATGCATGAATTTTTCGTGACTCAAACCAAACTTTTCACCAATAGTGATAATTAAAGTTTTGGTAAAGTCTATAGTGAGCATCGTTGCGAATGGGCGATATACCCATAGCGATTCATTCGATATCTTCAATAAACTCGCGACCAACCCCGACGGCTGGAGTCGGTGCAGTCGTGGCATACAACATCCAAGAATGCACTTTCAGACACCACACGACCACGCGGGGTAGTGAACATCATGGCATTAGCTGAACTCGAAAAACTTCAAACTGATCAAGCCGAATATTCGGCAGACGGCGACGCACTCCGCCACGACCAATCGGCGACGCGCAACCAAATTCGGTTCGCAAAACCGCTACTGGTGGCAAGCGACATTGTGGCCTTGAGCGCCGCCATGTATGTGGCATACACCATGCGCCGTTTGGCCAATTGGGACGACCTTCGCATCGAAGCCTCTGGCAATGGATACGCCAAGTTCGCACTCGCTGGCATGCCCGGCTTCGTATTCTTTTTCTTCCAACAACGGTGCTACACGGCCCGATTTGTGGCACGGCGCGTCGACGAACTTCGGCGAGTCTTTAACGCCGTCGTAGGCGGGGTGCTGGTGTTGATGGTGTTGGGCTACGCCACCAAAACATACTTGAGCCGAGAATGGATCGTTAGTTCGGTGCCAATCGGCGTGGTGTTTTCCATGTTGATGCGTGAAACAGCTCGCCGATTTTTCCAATCAAAGCGCGAGGCAGGAAGCTTCTTGCGCAAGGTCGTGATCGTTGGAGCCAATGCCGAAGGAATCGAGTTGTACCGCATGCTCGATGCCGACCCCACCTTGGGCTACCAGGTCGTGGGTTTGATCGACGACCGCAACGGCAGCCAGGCTCGAAAGTCGACTCAGCAAACAATCGACGAGACGATGCGCAGCGTCCGTACAAATGATGCCACCAGCGTGATTATTGCCGCCACTGCCCTCGACATTCAGGTAACCAATCGACTGATTCGCGATCTTCTGGACTCTGGAATCCATGTAGAAATGTCGTCAGCACTCAGCGATATCGCAGCAGAGCGCCTCACGGTTCGTGCGTTGGGCCGGATGCCCGTGGTGTACCTCGAACCTGTGCACCGCACCGGCTGGCGACCACTGGCCAAGCGAGTGTTCGACGTGGCAGGTTCAGCGGGACTTCTCCTCGTCCTTGCCATCCCGTCAGCAATCGTGGCGGCAATCATCAAGCTCGATTCCAATGGTCCTGTTCTGTTCGGCCAAGAACGCTTGGGCAAAGATGGCCGTATCTTTCGGGTGCTGAAATTCCGCTCGATGGTTATCGACGCCGAAGCGCAACTTGCCAAATTGGCAACTCAAAACGAGGCCAGTGGGCCCCTGTTCAAGATGAAGCAAGATCCACGAATCACCAAAATTGGACGCTTTATTCGCAAAACCTCAATCGACGAAATACCTCAGCTCGTTAACGTGCTTCGGGGCGACATGAGCCTCGTCGGGCCTCGGCCAGCGTTGGCCAAGGAAGCGTCGAAGTGGCCGGACGAACTCCACAACCGCCTTCGAGTCAAACCAGGCATGACAGGGATGTGGCAGGTAAACGGTCGAAGCAATTCCAGTTTCGAGGAATACACCCGCCTCGACCTCTATTACGTGGATAACTGGAGCTTGCTCACCGACTTGATCATCATGGCCAAGACCATTCCCGCTGTGATGGCGTCACGCGGCGCTTCGTAACCAGCCGGGCGTGCGACAATAGAAACCCTATGGCACGAAACCCGATCCCCAAGGCTACCGACGACGAAATCGCCGCATTTGCGACATTCCTGAGGAAAAAAGACTCCCAAGAAAAAGCGGATCGACAAATGCGTGACGACGCCTCTCGGGCCGAACGTGAACGCGTTGCCGGTGAACAGGCAGCTGCCCGCACCCTCGAAGCCGCCCGAGAACGCAAAGAAAACGCCGTGCGGGATATGAAACGTCTTCAAGCCGGTCGATTTACGTTTGATGAGCGAGCCCAAGCCGAGCAGGAATACCGAGCATCGCTGGCCAACTTAATTGCCATCGAATCGGGCAAGCGTCCGGAATGGGCCCCACCAGAGCCCGTCGAGACGCCCGACAAGGTTGTTGACACCACAACCGAACCTTGTGAAACCCCTGAAGCTGAGTCTGAGGCTGAAGTCGATTCGACGCCAGGCCAACCCACGGCAGAATGACAGGCGGGCAGGCGCTTAACGCGCTGGCTCTAGAGCGAGAGCACCTCGATCTTGCTCGGTTTTGCCGGCTGGGTATGATTGACCGACTTACCTATATTTTGAGCCACAACTCAGCGGCCGATGACATCACTGGCGAATATGTGGAAGTCGTTGCCAAACGAGGCCTGCTCGATTTGGCCGATCCTGGAGTAGCTGAATTTTTTGGCCGCATCGACTACGAGTCGTATGGAGTCAACGAGCATTTCCACATCGGCCGTCGGCATATTGAATCGGCAAATCGGGATCCCGTGATCGTGGATTGGAGGGCAAATATTGCGGCACCTTTCTACCGTGCCACTGTGCGCGACCCTATGGATCTCGTGCTCCGGCGTCGGTACTCCATTGTGCGCGGCGAGTTGGTCAGCTTCAACGACGAGCATCTCGACGACCCCGACGCCGCTGAGGTAGCCGGCGGAATTCCCGATCCCGTGCTGGCCGAAATCGGCAGTGCCCGCACCGGCGCTATGCGCGACATCATCGCCACCATCCAGGGAGAGCAGGACTACATCATCCGTGCTCCCATGGATCGATGTTTGGTCGTTCAAGGCGGCCCCGGTACCGGCAAGACAGCTGTAGGCCTCCATCGTGCGGCATTCCTGTTGTTTGAACATCGCGCCAAATTGGAACACGAAGGCGTGCTCGTGGTGGGCCCGAACCCCGTGTTTCTGGATTACATCGCCAAGGTGTTGCCGAGCCTCGGTGAGCGCAGCGTGACCATGGTGACCCTCGCCGAAATGTTGTTGCCGAAGGCGCCACACACGGTCAACGATTCCGACGAAGTAGCACGAATCAAGGGTTCTGCCCGCATGGCAAAGGTCATCGAACGGGCTGCTCGATCGCTGGTGAGGGTGCCAAAAGAAACTGTACGGTCGCCTATTGGCCTGCGCACGATCGTGGTGGAACACGACGAGCTTGCATCGTGGACGAACGACGCGCTGAGCAACGGACTGCCGTTCAATCAACGCCGCTCCGTGCTAAAAAATATCGCCAAACGAGAGCTATTTCGGCGCACCGAAAAAGACGACACGTTTGCCAAGGCAGAGCCACTTCGCAAAGCCATCGACAAACTGTGGCCGCTCGTCAAACCAAAAGACCTCATCGAGAAGTTGCTCCGCAATGAGGCCTTGCTCGCTGAAGCCGCCCACGAAATTTTGACAGCGCACGAGCAATCGCTGCTCCTCGAATCCTCAAAAGCCACTGGCCGAAAACATCAATGGTCACCAGCCGATGGCGTGCTTATCGACGAGGCTCACAACTTTCTCGATGGTCCTCTACGCACGTATGGCCACATCGTTATCGACGAGGCGCAAGACCTCAGCGAGATGGCATTTCGCGTGATCGCTCGCCGGGGGCCGACTCGGTCGATGACCATTCTGGGCGACTTGGCGCAATCCACGTCGCCGGCTGGGCAGGCCAGTTGGCAGCCTGTTTTCGATGCCATCAACCCAGCTGCCACAACCGAAAATGACCTGGCCTATCTCACCATTGGTTACCGGGTACCAGGACCAATTCTGGAACGGGCCAACAATTTGTTGACCAAAGCCGACGTCGATGTGCCTATGTCACGCGCCGCCCGCCAAGATGGCGACCCTCCCACAGATCTCGAAGTTTCAGCCGCCGACCTCATCGCCACAATCGCTGCGCAGTGGCGCGCTATTTCCCAAGAACATCCGCTCACTGGCGTACTGGTGCCAGCGGCCAGAGTGGAGGAAATTCGGCACGGTCTCATCCACGCAGGACTCACGCCGTGCCAACGTTTGGAGCACCTTGAGCCGGGCGTCGACGTGCCTCTGTTTGCTGCCGAGGCGTCCAAAGGTTTGGAGTTCGACGGAGTGATCGTGGTCGGCCCCAACGAGATCGCTGACGGCACTCCGCGCGGCGCCCGACTGGCCTATATCGCGCTCACCCGGGCAGTGCAGACCCTCGCCTGTATCTCTGTCTCCAGCGACGACCGCTAGACCTCTGCCGCGCTCAGATGGGCGAGGGCAACTGAGGCATACATAGCCATACCTGCCGCCATGGGGGCCTCATCGAAATACACCCGATTCGAATGATTCGGTGCAGCGCTAAACGGGTCGACGCCAGCTGGCGAACAACCCAGAAAAGCCATGGCGCCGGCCACGTTGTGGAGCACGTAACTGAAATCCTCAGCGCCCATCACTGGGTTCGGCATGGCCACCACCGAGCGGTCGCCGACTACGCCTTTGGCCACCGACGTCACAAATTGTGCGTACCCCGGATCGTTCACCGTAACCGGGTAACCGTGAGCGACATCGACGGCTACGTGAGCGTCATGAGCAGCCGCTATTCCTTCCGCCACCCGACGGATGCCGTCGTGCACCTTGGTTCTCGTGCGTTCTGAAACGGCCCGAATCGTGCCCACAATGGTGGCCGTTTCCGGTATCACGTTGTTAGTCGTGCCCGCCATAATTTGCGTGACGCTGACCACGGCGGGATCAAACACGTCAATCGTACGCGTGATCATGGTCTGTAGCGCCAAGGCGATTTCGCACGCCACTGGCACGGGATCAAGCGCGTTGTGGGGAGCAGACCCGTGCCCTCCCCTGCCTGTCACCACGATGGTCAGCACATCTGCTGACGCCATCATCGTGCCGCCTTTAAGTGCGAATACCGATCCGGGAAGATTTGGTGTGGCATGAATGGCAAACGCCCCCGTCACTGGCGAAGCCTCACCGCTCGACAAATTCGGAACGTTTAATAGGCCTTCGTCGATCATGTGTTGCGCGCCGCCATGGCCTTCCTCTCCGGGTTGGAACATGAAAAGAACCCGTCCGGCGAAGTCATTCTTTCGAGCGCTCAAAAGCCGTGCGGCGCCCACCAACATCGCTACATGGAGGTCATGGCCACATGCATGCATGACACCCTCAACCGTTGATGAGAATTCAACGCCAGTATCTTCAGGCATCGGAAGTGCATCCATATCGGCCCTCAACAGGATTGTGGGCCCCGGGCGCGATCCTTCAAGCAAGCCAACCACACTGGTGGAACTAATGCCGTGGGTAACGGTGATGCCCAGGTTCTCGATCTGTTCACAAATCGTGTCCCGAGTGCGGGGTAAATCGAGCCCGATTTCGGGATGGGCGTGGAGCTTGCGTCGAAGCCGTACAGCCGAGTCCACCAGGTCGGCTGACTCTTCGCTGAGCCCGTGCAAATCGTTTTCTGATGCCATTATTCCCCCTGAATTGCCGGTAGTCTGCAGCCCAAATCGGCACACGGGTGTCGAGCACCGATACGGAGAATGCATCATGGCTCAAATCACTCTTGGCGGCAATCCCTGCAACACGGCAGGCGATCTTCCCGCCGTTGGCACGATGGCCCCCGCGTTCACACTCACCGGTGGCGACCTATCCGACATCACCAACGAGTCCCTCAAAGGCTCGCGTGTGGTGCTCAATATTTTCCCGAGCGTCGATACCGCTGTGTGCGCCATGTCTGTCCGCACCTTTAATAGCCGGGCCGGTGAAGCCGCCAACACCAAGGTGGTCAACGTGTCGGCCGACCTGCCATTTGCGCAAGGCCGATTCTGTGGCGCAGAAGGCATCACCAACGTGTCGAATGGCTCTACCTTTCGTGGTGGATTCGATTTCGGCGCCGCCATAGTGGATGGGAAATTGGCTGGTTTGCAGGCTCGTGCCGTTGTCGTGCTCGACGAGAATGGAACGGTGATTCATTCCCAATTGGTGCCCGAAATCGCCCAGGAGCCCGACTACGATGCCGCACTTGGCGCCCTGAAGTAAGCGAGCAGTCGGGTCGAGGTAGCCTAACTGCGTCATGTCTGCCGACGTTGTAACAATCGAGCAACACGCTCGTCGAAAAAAGCTCTCGCGGGTATGGTTTGGGGCCGTCATCGCCTACAGCGTGGCCCGTGCCGTAGTGGTGTGGCGGGCCTTAGGTGACTATGGCGTCAACGTGTGGATCTACCTGGCCATCGATTTGGCGTGCGCGATAGTCGACGGAATCAACACCGCGAAATTGGTAATTTCGTTGGCAGACGAGCGGTATCACGACGCACGCAAAGAAGGTCTGATCTCGCTCGTCACGTTTATCATCCCCGATCTCTACATCGTCTATTCAGGAAACAAACTTCCCAAAATGGTGTACTTCGTTCTTGGTGTCATTGTGATTTTGGCTCTTTTTGTTGGCGTAATTCATATTAAAAAGAAGGTTCGTAAAATTTCGGCCGAGCGAGAAAAAGAGCGATCTAGTCTCCCGTAAACGTGGATGGTCGCTTCTCCAGAAACGATTTCACACCTTCGCGATGATCTGCAGTTTGAAACAACCGCCCCAAGTTCGTTGAAACCCAAGCGCCAAGTTCGCGCCAGTCGGGATCGGTCGCTTTTCTCAAGCCAGCCTTCAATGCTTGCACGGCTAGAGGCGGATTGGCCGCAATACGTTGAGCGATCGCCATCGCTGTGGCCATAAGATCCTCATGGGGCACTACACGGCCCACTAGACCGATATTGAGAGCCTCGGCGGCATCGATGACGTCACCTGTGTACAACAGCTCTGCGGCACGTTCACGACCGACCAGCTGGGCCAGACGGCCAAGGCCAGCCACGTCGCTTACCAAGCCGCGAAGCACAAATAGCTCCCCAAATTTGGCCTGAGTGCTCGCCACTCGAATGTCGCACATGATGGCCAACTCCATCCCCCACCCCACGGCAGCACCGTTGACGGCAGCGATGATCGGCACATCGGTGTGCAACAACGCTTCGGCGGCTGGCGTGAGCTGGGGCACAGCACCCATGACCGGCGTATTGCCGGTGCCAGCGCCCATCACTTGGCGCACGTCGTCGCCTGAACAAAACGCCGGATCGCTGCCCGTGATCACCAAGCACCGAGCGGTCGTCGTACGCACAGCTTCTTCGAGTTCGCGATACGTGGTGTGGGTCAGGGCGTTACGAGCATGTGGCCGGTTGAGCGTGATGACGCCAACATGGCCAATCGATTCGTACATCAATTCGGTAGGCATCGCGGTTGGCATCGTATTGTCGGCCGTCACCCGTCGAAGCGATACACGTTGGTTTCGCGAAGCTTGAATCCCAATCGCAGGTAGAGGCGATTGGCTGCTTCACGACTTGGCCGCGAGGTGAGATCGACCGACACGGCGCCGAGCTCCCGAGCCTTCGTAATGGCTGCGTGACTGAGAGCCGCGCCTACTCCGTGACCACGCGCAGAATCGTCAACGACCACGTCTTCAATCCACGCCCGGACGCCGGTGGGTATACGAAATGTGGCCAGGGTCAGCGAACCACAAATGGTTCCGTGGACCCGTGCCACAAAGAGTGTGGACGCATCGCTGGCCACAATGGCCGCCAGTTCATCGTGTGTAGGTGGCGGGTTCGACTTTGATAGTTGAGGGATGAGCGTGGCAAACGCGTCAACGATTTCTGCCGTCACCTCGCTCGGAATTTCGATCACAACATCGCTCATGGGGCTCCTTTACGGACAAACTACCGGGATGCTTACCAACGATGACGTCAGCTCCCGTGCCCGCCGACTCGGACGATCGATCGAACCGTTGGCCGCCAACGTGTATTTCGCTCCCGAATGCCATGAGGCGTATGCGGCGCTGGGCTTCAATCCGTCGCCCGGCGATATCGGAGGCTTGCCATTGCCAGACGGCGTAGCCTATTTTACCAGCCGTGGCGCGTGCCTTGGACAGGTGCCCGGCGAATTGGTGGCAATGTCATTTGGCGTCTTCAATCCAGCAGCCGTCATACCTGCGGTGACGGCCGGATGGGGCATCACCGATCGGACCAAAATGTTGGCCGCCCGCCAATCAGGTGCCGTAGCCAGCCTGGAGCGAATTATTGGCGATGACCCCGGCATTAGCAGAGCCACCGAAATTCTCAAACGGGCGGCGGCCAGCGCCCATGGGCAAGGACGAGCGTTGTTCTCCGGGCTGTTGTCGTTGGGTTATCCAGGCACCCCCATGGGCGATCTGTGGCGAGCTGCAGATTTGGTACGCGAACACCGCGGCGATTCGCATGTGATTGCCTGGGTGGGGGCGTGCTTGAGCCCCATCGAGATCGGCTTGCTCACCGAACTATTTTGGGGTATTGCGCCGAAGTCGTACATCTTTAGCCGGGCGTGGTCGGTCGACCAGGTCAACGAATCGTGGGCCGGCCTTGAGGCTCGCGGCTTCATTGCCAGCGACTCATTGACCGAAGAGGGCAGAGCTTTTCGCGAGGCTGTGGAGTACGCCACCGATTTGCAAGAGCGCTCGATTATCGAAGCCATTGGTGACGATCTCGACGAATTGTGCGGCTTGTTAGATCCGTGGGCCGCGGCCATCCGAGACGCAAACGGATATCCCAAAGCGGCTGGCCAAATTGCCGCCCGCAAAGCTCCGTAGAGCTCGGTAAAGGAACACTCGATGGGCGAGTTACGGGCGGTGCAGGCCGCAGATACGTCGGTTGCTTCAGTTCCTGCGACCACCCGTTCGCTAGCGCGAGACCTGGCGGCACTTGGCGTTCGCCCCGGTGGTGTGTACCTCGTTCACACGTCCCTGTCGGCGTTGGGTTATGTGGTCGGCGGCGCTCAATCGGTCGTAGATGCCTTGCTCGAATCAGTCGGGTCTACGGGCACCATCATGATGCCGACATTTACCGGCGACCTCTCTGAGCCATCGGCGTGGCAGAACCCCCCGGTACCCGAATCGTGGTGGCCAATTCTTCGAGCTGAGATGCCAGCCTTCGATCCGCAACGATCGGGCACCCGCGAAATGGGACGTGTAAACGAATTGTTTCGCAACTATCCCGGCGTACTTCGCAGCACCCATCCCAACGACTCATTCGCTGCTTTCGGTCCCCTTGCCATACAGCTGCTGGCCGACCACGAACTCACCAGCGGACTGGGCGAACAATCACCGCTCGCCCGTCTGTACGACCTCAACGGATCCGTGGCCATGTGCGGTACTGGCCATGCCAACAACACGTCGTTGCATCTGGCCGAATACCGGTCAAACAATTCGCGTAAGCGCATGCGAACCGACAGCGCCCCCATGATGGTGAACGGAAAACGAGAGTGGGTTTCCTACGAAATTTTAGATACCGATGACGGCGATTTTCCCGAGATTGGCAAAGCATTCGGCATACAGTCTGGGCTCGAAATTGTTGGTCCGCTGGGCGCTGGCACAGGGCGCGTTATGCCCGTGCGAGCGCTCGTTGATTTTGGCGCTGCGTGGATGGACGCGCAGCGCCACTAGGGTTGCGCACATGGAGTTTGTTCGCTGGGGGGCGCAACCACAACTGAGTACGCCGATTGTCATTGCTGCCTTTGAAGGTTGGAGCGATGCCGGTCAGGCCGCCTCGTTGACTGCCGATTTCTTGATTCGAGAATGGGATCTGGAAGAGGTCGCTAGCCTAGATCCTGAAGAATTTTTTGAATTTGCCACCGTGAGGCCTATCGTCAAACTCGACGAAAACAACGTGCGTGAGATCGAATGGCCAGCGGTCAAAGTTTTCGCCGGTCGGGAGAGTTTCGGCGGCTTTGATGTGATCGTGGTGCGTGGCCGAGAGCCCCAACTGCGGTGGCGGAAATTTTCTGAACAGCTCATCGACGTGGCCCGCAAGTTTGACGCGCGGCTTGTAGTGACCCTCGGGGCATTGCACTCCGAGGTGGCCCACACCGCAGCACCCCAAGTCATCGGCACGTCGTCGAACAACGAGTTGCTCGATCGGTACAACTTGATGCGGTCACGATATGAGGGACCGACTGGCATCGTCGGTGTGCTCACCGATGCCATGCATCGGGCCGGAATTCCCGCTATGTCGATGTGGTCCACAGTGCCCCATTACCTGAACCAGCAAGCGTTTCCGAAGGCTGCTCTGGCGCTCACAAAGTATCTGGCAGCTATTACGGGAGCGTTTATAAACACTGACGAATTGGCGTCCGTCGCTCGGAGTCAGAATCAGCAGATCGACGAATGGGTCAAGAGTGATCCCAAGGTGGCCGAGTTCGTGATGACGCTCGACCCCGGCGAAGATTCCCTCGATAGCGACGACGGCGGCCACCCGGCAGGAACCGGCACCGTGCCCTTGGCGGAAACCAATCCCGATGAACTCGTAGCCGAGGTTGAAAAGTTTTTGCGCGACCAGGCCGCTGAATAACTCTTCAATGGGGCAACTAGTAGCGGCAGCAATCTGGAAAATTTCCAACGCCATCGTGATCGCTCTCGATGAACACCTCGGTGAACCGACCGACGCGTATGTAAATGGTTCTCAGGTATGGATGCGTGACGACGGACCAAACGGGGAAGCAATCGAGTGGCGATTGCATCCTGTGGCTGGCTACAAGAAACCACCAAAAATTGAAAGCACGATGCTCTTCTCGGGCATTGCTTTCGACATCGCCACCGGCCGGCTACCCATTGCCACCCCCGCCGCGTTGTGGGACGGCCTCGAAATTTTCATGGCCTACGACGACGAGATCGAACCAATTACTTTGGCGACTTGCGGTCAGCACGTTCTAGGTATCGCGCCCGACCTCGTGGGCATGGTGGACCACACCACCATCGGCGATAGATGGGAAATGAGCCAAGGAAAAGTGTCGATCATCGACGCTCTCGTGGCCCAGCTCAGCTAGTTGCGTTGCCCCGCCACATTGGTTGTCGTGGCATCTCAAAAGACGTCGTAAATTGCTCTGTGCCTTGTATCGCCGCCTGAGCTCCTGGAAGCCACCAATTGGCGCCCGGCATGGGCGTAGGAAGGTCGTCGAAATCAAACCACCCGGCATCTGCTGTTTCCAACGGGTGTCTGTTGATCGCCCCGCCCATGGCCCGGCAGTGAAACACCACCATGTGCATTGGCACCTTTGTGAACCCCATTCGCAAGCCGTCCACGATCGACATGACCTGTAACGGTTCGCAGTGAATTCCGGTTTCTTCTTCGACTTCTTTCACGACCACTTCGCTTAACGAGTAGCCCACATCAGCCCACCCTGTGGGGTACAACCACACCAACGAGTCGGATCGCTGCACCAACAAAATTTGTCCGTGTTCGTTGCCGACTACAGCTCCAACCGCCACCTTCGGCGTGACATACCCCGCCACGCCGGAGCCCACCGAACGCATCCATTCCGAAACGAAAACCTCCTCCATATGGCCGGCATCAAAGCGACTGCGAATGTCGGCCGCCACTTTCAAGACCTCTTCGTATCGCTCTCGCTCATACAAGCTTTCAGTGAAACCCATGCCCGTGCGAGCAATAGCAGCAAGGGTTTCCGCCCATCTGGCCAATTCGTTGACGGTGGCGGGCAGATCGCTCATGCCGTCACGCTAGGCCGTGTTGTATGGCGCGCTCGATCTCTCGCTGCGTGGCTTCGTCTGTGATTTTCTGTCCATCAATATCGCGAACGTAAAATGTGTCGACGACTTCATGGCCAAGGGTCGCCACTTTGGCCGTACGAATGTCGAGCATCATCTCGGCCAGGGCTCGAGTGATGCGATACAACACGCCAATACGATCCCCACATCGCACCTCGAGAACGGTCGCGGCTGGCGTTGCCGTGTTGTCGAAGACCACGCGGGGCGGCGCACTCGACATTGTGGTGACCCTTGTTTTCGGTGGCCGCGAATACGTTTGAATGCGTTCATCGAGCCGACTCTCAAGAGCCAGCCGGCCGTGCAAGGTGGCTGTCAGGTCGTCAATGACTCGTTGCCAATCGGGTTCGCCCGTGGTTGGCATCGCCACTCGAAACACCGATAGCGCCATGCCGGTATCGTCGGAATATGCATCGGCTCCCAATACGTCGAGGCCCCGCAATGCCAGCACCCCCGCCACTCGTCGAAAGGTGCCGGGTCGGTCAACCGTGACGACCGTGAGCGTGTTGTCATTACCCATCACCGTGAATTCGCGGCGATCCATGATGCGCCGATGTTCGGAAGTGGGCACGCTTGCCACCAAGTCTTGCGGCAAGCCCCCGCCCAACACGTGACTGGTCTTATCGATGAGTTCACGTACTAATTCGGCTTTCCATGTGCCCCACGCCGTGAGGCCGGTGGCCTTCGAATCGGCTTCGGTGAGCGCGTCCAAAAGGTCAAGCGTGGACTGCGAACCAATGGCACTTGCCACTGCCGTGATGGTGGCGTCGTCGGACAAATCTCGACGTGTGGCCACGTCGGGAAGCAAGAGATGGAAACGAACCATGTCACCCAACACAGCGGCATCGGCGTGATCGAAACCCATCCGGTTGGCGATCGTGTGCACCAAATTAATCCCCACCTCAGTGTGATCGCCCGGATACCCCTTGCCAATATCGTGCAGCCACGCCCCGATAACCAGAAGGTCTTTTCGTTCCACGCGATCGGCCAACTCTGCAGCCTCTGCGGCTGCCTCGCACAGGTGCCGGTCGACGGTAAATCGGTGGTACACATTTCGTTGGGGTTTGTTCCTCACCGGCGCCCACTCCGGCAAAATTTTCACCAGCGCACCAACTTGGTCCAAAGAATCCAGCACAGCAATCGCACTGTGGCCCTGAAGTAGGAGCTCCACCAACGACTCGCGCACACCGTCTGGCCATTGGCCGGTGAGCACAGGAAGCTCGGTAGCAATTCGTTCAAGAGACGCTCGATCAATGCGAGTGCCTAGTTGCGCAGCCGCAACACAGGCTCGAAACGCAATGCCTGGGTCGCGCGCCACCAATGCGTCAGCTGTTAGGTGCACTGCGCGATCGCGCACCACGATGCCCTTGCTCACAGGGCCATCAGGAATCTCAACAGCGAGACCCAACGTAAAGCTCACTCTGTCGAACACCTCGTCACCAAGCCAAGCAATAGTGCGCGCCGCACTTGATATGCGGGCCATGAGCACGTCGGCATTGGCGTCGCCCAACACCTTGGCCACGCCGTCCTGATCTTCGAGGCGTAACACGTCATTGGGCCGCCCGCTGAGCACATGGAGTTGGCAGCGAGCAGCGAACAACACGTCGTACGCTTCGACCAAGCGGCCCACGTCGGGAGGGCTGGCCAACTTTCCGGTGGCACTCGCCCACTGGATCACCTGCACATCGCGCAATCCGCCCCAACCACCTTTGAGATCGGGCTCAAGGAGGAACGCTACGTCGCCAGCTTTGGTATGACGGGCGTCGCGAGCCGTGATGAGTTCACCAAGCCAATGGATTCCTCGTCGTTTCCACGACGTGCGGGCCCGGTCTCGCAGGCTTGACGTAAGCAACTCATCGCCAGCCACATGGCGAGCGCTCAACAACGCTGTCGCGGTGTCGAGGTCTTCTGCGGCTAAGGCCAACGCTTGGCTCTCGGTACGCACGGCGTGGCCCAGCTTTATGCCGGAATCCCAAATTGGGTACCACAACTTTTCCGCCAACTCGGCAACCCGTTTGACAGTTTTCCGGTCGTCGGCATGGAGCAGTAACAGGTCGAGGTCACTGCCAGGGCACAGTTCACTGCGGCCGTAGCCGCCCACTGCCACCAGAGCGAACCCTTGGGGCGCATCACCAACACAATTGTCGAAAAGGTCGCTCAGGAAATTGTCTGTTGCGGCAACGAGTTCAGCCGACATTGCCGCCGCCGCAAGATCCCCGTTCCCGATAACCGCCGCCCGAATGGCAGCGAGTTCGCTCGCCACTAGATGGCGTCGTTGCCTTGTTCGCCGGTGCGAATTCTGGTGAGCGATTCGACAGTGGTGACCCACACCTTGCCGTCACCGATTTTCCCGGTGCGAGCAGCGGCGGCAATGGCGTCAACGACACGTTGTGCATCGTCGTCGCTGACGACCACCTCGACTTTCACCTTGGGCACGAAATCGACCTTGTACTCTGTACCTCGATACACCTCAGTGTGCCCGCCTTGGCGGCCGAATCCCTGTACCTCAGAAACGGTCAGGCCGCTGATGCCGACGTCTTTGAGGGCGTCCTTTACATCTTCGACTTTGAATGGCTTGACGATCGCGGTGATCAGCTTCATGGCCACAGCGTATTCGGTTTGGCGGCTTCTGGGAGGCCCGAGCTGGCAGACTTATGCCAATGGGCGTACGAAGCGACTGCAAACACTTTTCAACGCGAAGCGTTGGCACTGGCGCGGCAGCTTCGGTGATTTCGAAATGTCGATTGGGAGTGAATGAGCCTGTGCCATTTGCCTGCCCCGACGACTGCGTATTTTTCGAGGACCGCGGTCGGTCGATCACCATTGGGTGGACCGCTCCGTACACCGAATAGCACCGATCGGCTTCCGCGCCAGAATGAATTTCAAGCTTCGGATTTGGCTCGTGCTGCAAGATGGGCGTGCGTTTTCGCCGCTCCCCAAATGATGCCCAAGTCATGAATCTGGTCACCAAAGTCGCGCCACGTCGCTGGTTCCAAATCGTAAACATCGTCGGGGGAACGCCGCACGTTGAACTCGTCTCGCACCGGTAGCGACGCTCCTGCCGCTCGCAACAGTTCAGTGGGCACTACCGCCACCCGTCGCAACACAGCCAATGGGTTTGGCCCTGGCGCTGCATTGCTGAGGTCAAGTGCTTTGCGCAACGCAACGGCGATCGACTCCCATGCGTGCTCACCGGCGTCTTGCACGCCGTGGCTAGCGATCCCGAAGCGATTGAGGCACAGAGTGACCCATTCGGGTACAGCTACTCGCAGCGCTTCGTACAGGGGCTGAGCGTACGGGCCGAGGTCGACTTCGAGGTCCACTACAGGCTGAGGGCGGCGTTGAGGTTCCCACTACGCAAGCCTTCTAGATCGAGCGTCACGTACGAGTACCCAGAATCTTTCACGACGGCCACGATCCGCTCTCGCTGTTCGACGACCGCCGTCAGTTGATCCAGCGGTACCTCGAGCCGAGCCGTATCGCCGTAGTGGCGCACTCGCACTGCGGCAAAGCCAAGCAGCTTCAGTGCAGCCTCTGCCCGTTCTACCCGGCCCAGCAACGCCACGGTGACCTGCGTGCCGTACGGGATACGGGATGCCAAGCACGCGGCAGCCGGCTTGTCCCACGTGCGCAATCCAATGCGCTGCGAAGCGTCCCGAATCATCTGTTTTGTGAACCCTGCATCGAGCAACGGGAAGCGAGCCCCAGCCTCACGAGCCGCCTGTTGACCAGGGCGATGATCGCCCATGTCATCCACGTTTACGCCAAGGACTGCCGTGTACCCGCTTGCAATCGACGGCGTCAATGCTTCCATCAACGCAGACTTACAATGGAAGCACCGCATGGCATCGTTGGTTTGGTATGCCGCGTTTTCCATCTCGTCGGTATGCACGGTGTGCCAATTCAGCGCCCATTCGGCGGCCAGAGTGCCGCACTCTTCGAGCTCCATCTCGGCCAACGACGGCGACACTGCAGTCACACACTTCACATGCTGCGCTCCGAGAGTCTGAGTCGCAATGACGGCCAGGAACGCTGAATCGGCGCCGCCAGAAAATGCCACCACCACATTGCCAAGGGCGTGCAGTTCGGTCTCGAGTTTGCTCAACGCTTCGGTGAGGTCAAGCATCGTGCAGCTCGATCCGAATGCGTTTGTTGCCTTTGCCTTTGCTCTCCGTCTTGATGACCTTGAATACGCCAACATCCTTCGTAGACCGCACGTGAGTACCGCCGTCTGCTTGTTTGTCGAGCCCGACGATTTCGACAATACGAATTTCACTCGCCGAGTCTGGAATCAAGCTCACTTTCGTGCGGATGAGGTCAGCGTCTACAACCGCCGTCTCACGAGGCAAGAACGACACCACAATTTGCCGGTCGGCGCGTATCTCCTCATTGACTCGACGTTCGACCGTCTCGGCGAAACCGTCGGGCAAGGGGTCAAACTCGAAATCCATGCGGGCACTTAACGGCTGCATATCTCCGCCGGTCACAGGCTTTCCGTACTCGTTCCAGATGACACCGCACAAGATGTGCATTGCCGTATGGGTGCGCATGAGTTGATGACGCCGCTCCCAATCGACGGTGAGCGTCACTGCGTGGCCAACTTCGGGCACCGGCGAGTCAGCGGCCAGCGTGTGCCACACAGATCCATCTTCCTTACGCACCGACTCAATGACTGCTGTACCCAATGACCACGCGATGGTGCCTGTGTCATGAGGCTGGCCACCGCCAGTTGGATACAAGATTGTCGCGGCAGTTGCTACCCGAAGACCATCGACCGCTGTGACGGTCGACTCGAGCGTCGTTACGTACGCATCGCGAAGATAGGCGAGATCGGTCACCGCTACAGTTTGCCAGCTGGCACTAGCCAGTGTTGCTAGTGACCGCCGCCACCCAGGTATGCGTCGCGTACAGCGTCACTGTGGAGGAGGTCGGCGCCGCTGCCTTCCATCACGATTTTGCCGGTCTCAAGTACGTAGGCCCTGTGGGCTCGCTTGAGGGCCTGGGCTGCGTTCTGCTCGACCAACAACACCGTGGTTCCCTGCGAGTTGATCTCGGTAATGATGTTAAAAATCTGCTGAATAAACATCGGTGCTAGGCCCATTGACGGTTCATCGAGGAGCAGGATTCGGGGACGACTCATAAGCGCACGACCAATGGCCAGCATCTGCTGCTCACCACCCGACAGCGATCCACCGGCCTGCGTGATGCGTTCCTTGAGACGGGGGAAAAACGTGAAGACTCGATCGAGGTCGTCTTGATAGCCCTTTGTCTTTTGGTCGTTACGCAAATAGGCACCCATGCCGAGGTTTTCGAGAACACTCATGCCCGGAAAAATCCCTCGTCCCTCCGGCGCTTGACAAATACCAATCTCAGTGCGCTTGTGAGCGGGCAGCTTGGTGATGTCTCGGCCGTCAAACAGGATCCGGCCTTCAGCCACCGGACGAACACCAGAAACAGTCTTCATGGTGGTCGTCTTACCGGCACCGTTGGCTCCGATCAGCGTGACGATTTCGCCCTCATTGACCGAAAAACTGATGCCCTTGATGGCTTCAATTCGGCCGTAAAAAACGTGTAGGTTTTCGACTTCAAGCAACATCGTCGGGTGCTCCTAAATACGCTTCGATCACGGCAGGATTGTTGCGGATGTCTTCCGGCAAGCCTTCAGCAATTTTCTTGCCGAAATCGAGCACCACGATGCGGTCGGTGACTCCCATCACCAAGCTCATGTCGTGTTCGATGAGCAGAACGGTATACCCCTTGTCGCGAATTTTGCGAATCAAATTCATTAGGTCTTGCTTTTCGGCCGGGTTGAAACCAGCGGCTGGCTCGTCGAGACACAGCAGCTTTGGTTCGGTTGCCAACGCTCTCGCAATTTCCAGGCGGCGTTGATATCCGTATGGCAGGTTTTTCGCTGCATCCTCACCCCGATCTGCGATGCCCATGAATTCAAGTAATTCAATGGCCTTGGCTCGACCGGAGATCTCTTCTCGCTTGTGGATCGGCAGATGAAATAAAGCGGCTGCAATCCCCGTGCGGTGGTGGGCATCGCAGCCGACCTTCACGTTGTCGATCGCCGACATTTCCGGGAACAAGCGAATATTTTGAAATGTGCGGGCGATGCCGCGCCGTGTGATTTTGTGACGGTCAACGCCGATCACCGATTTACCATCGAACACAACGTCGCCGTCGGTGGCTTGATACACACCGGTCATCACGTTGAAGCACGTAGTTTTGCCGGCACCGTTGGGGCCAATGAGGCCCAAAATTTCACCGCTATTGATCGAAAAATCAACATCATTCAACGCAGTGACACCGCCGAAACGCATAGTCACGTGGTTTACCTCGAGTAGTGCATCAGCCATGTTGGGCCTCCACAACTGACTCGGGGGTAGATGCTTCAGATCGCTCGCCCGGGAGCCTGCCGCGTTGCCCAAGAACCTTACGCGGCCACAGCCCGCGAGGCCTGAAAATCATCATGACCACTAAGGCAGTGCCGAACCAGAAAAATCGATTGGCATTCAGGAATCGAAGGCGCTCTGGCAAATAGCTCACGAGCACCGCGCCCACAATCACGCCACCAATATTTCCTGGGCCGCCCAACACAACAGCGGCCAGGAACAAAATTGACAGCTGCAAATCGAAGTTGTCGGGGTTGATGAACGACACGTTCCCGGCGTACATCGTGCCCGCCAAGCCGCCGATAGCCGCCCCTATGGCGAATGCCCACAGCTTGAACTTGAAGGTCGGCACACCCATAATTTCGGCGGCGTCTTCGTCTTCCTTGATAGCCATCCACGATCGGCCAACACGTGAATGTTCGAGACGTCGGAGGAAAAATACCACGATGATCACCACCGTAAGTCCGAGCCAGAAATAGTGCTTAGCATTAAGAGGGCCAAACTTGATCGGGCCAATGCTGGGTGGCCGTTTGATGTTGCTGATGCCAGATGCTCCGCCAAGCCAGTCGAAATGCTCGGCCAGCAGGCGAATGATTTCACCGAACCCCAACGTGACGATCGCTAAATAATCGCCCCGCAGACGAAGCGTCGGCCCTCCCAAAATGACGCCAGAGAGCATCGACACGGCCATGGCAATTGGCACGCAGATGAGCCATGGCAAGTTGGCGTGCTTCGAGCTCAATACGGCGACCGTGTACGCCCCAACGGCATAGAAACCGACATACCCGAGGTCGAGAAGCCCGGCCCAGCCCACCACAACATTAAGGCCGAGGGCAACCAACACGTACACAATCACGACTCCACCCAACAACGTCATGAAGTTTGAATCCGGCGTCGTAATGATCGGAATATTTCGTTGCGGCAGCAAATACAACGAGGCAACTCCCAAAACTCCCACGGCCACTCGGACTGCTTTAGGTTGCTCTCGCCACCAGCGGCTCACCGCTTGGCCCGCCTCCCGAAAAATGGTGAATACCGGAGACAGAACGTTGTTGCGAATTCGAACATATGCCCGAGTGATTTCTAATAGCGCCTGCCAAACCGATTTGGCGATCTCCACCACCGGATTTGGCGTGGAAGTCTCTAGGGGTCGACTCATGCCCGCGCCGCCGAAAGCGACTCGCCGAGGAGTCCGTTGGGACGGAACATCAACACCAGCACAAGTACGACGAATGCCGACACAGTGCCCATCTTTTGATCAGCAAAAATGACCGAGGTATACAGCTCGATGAGACCCAACAAGATTCCGCCCACGTAGGCACCACGAATATTGCCGATCCCGCCAAGTACGGCCGCCGTAAACGATTTCACGCCAATCTGAAACCCTGTATTGAACCGGGCAACTCCGTAGGTAATTTCAAAGAAGAATGCGGCGGCTCCGGCCATCATGCCACCGACGATGAATGTGATCAAAATGATCCTGTCGGTATTGACACCCATGAGGCGGGCAGTCTCACCGTCTTGAGCCACCGCACGGATGCCGCGACCGGTCCTGGTGCTGCTCACAAATTTCGACAAGCCCAACATCATTCCAAGGGCGACAACGAGCACGATTACCTGGTTCAGTCGAACCTGGCCAGAGAAAAGGTGGAAAACGATCTTCTTTTCGAAGATCCGTTGCAATGTGTATTCCTCGCGATGTTTGGCGCCGTTAATACCCACCAGCTCAGCAAGGATGAAACTTGCACCAATAGCGGCGATCAAGAAATTCAGCCGAGGCGCTTTCTTCCTTCGAAGCGGCCGGTAGGCGAATGTTTCAACAACTACGGCAGCGATACCGCTAAACAGCATCGAGACCAGGAGACAGGCCAAAAGCATCCCCACGAGCACAAGCCCCGTCTTCGTCGGGTCGTTACCATTGGCCAGGCGGGTGGGAACACCAAATCCCCACAGGGCGGCGAACGAACCGAAAGCGCCCAACATCCAAACTTCGGAATGGGCGAAGTTGATTAGGCGGAGTACCCCGTACACAAGGGTGTAGCCAAGTGCAACAAGTGCGTAGATGGCGCCAAGCACAAGGCCACTGATTGTGATGTCCCAAAATCCGTTGATCAGGTCATCGAAGTGAAACGTCGTTTTTGCTACGGCTAAGAGCCACATATAAAGGTCCCCCCTTTAAAAATTCCGATATTAGATGCAGAAAGGGTCGGGGGCACATGCCCCCGACCCTTTCAATTTTTAGTACGTGTTACTTGATCAAGCCAAGGCTAACAAGTTTGCCGTCTTTGACGACATACGAGTAGACAGCGCTACCAGCCGGCTCGCCGGTGGCATCAAACTTGATTTGCTTGGTGATGCCAGGTGCGTCGTACGCCGACACGAATGCGGCGAGATCGGCACGGGTGGTCTTGCCGGCGGCGAGGCCAGCCAGGAACACCTTGGCGCAGTCGTACGCTTCTGGGCTGTACAGCAACGGATCGGTGGCCCATTTGGCCTTGAACGAAGCCGAGAATGCCGGGTTGACGTCCGAAGGAGCGCCGGTGGCGGTCAAGATGGCACCTTCGCCGTTCTTGCCAGCAGCGGTGATGAATGCTGGGTCGAGCGAACCGTCGCCTGACATGAACACTGACTTCACGCCAGCATCGCGCAGCTGGGTAACCAGCTTGGCTGCTTCTGCGTAGTAGCCACCGTAGAAGATGTAGTCGGCGTTAGCCGTCTTCATCGCCGAAACGGCGGCACCGAAATCAGATGCTTTGGGATCGATGGTCGCATCGGCGGTCTTCAACGCGCCGAGGCCGCTACGGACCGAATCGGCCAAGCCCTTGCCATATTCCGAGGCATCGTCGATGACGGCAACCGTTTTGGCACCAGCAGTCTTGAGGTAGGACACAATGCCAGGAGCCTGCTTGTCGTCGTTGGCCAGAATGCGGTGGAACATCTTCCAACCATTGGTCGACAACTTGGCGTTTGTGGCGCCAGGTGTGATCATGGGCAAGCCAGCGGCTTCGAAGGTAGGCATGGTGGCCTTGGTCTCGCCTGAGAAGCCTGGGCCAATCAAGCCGACGACTGACTTGTCATCAACCAATGCTGTAGCCAACGGCGGGGCAACCTTGGGATCGCCTTGTGAATCCTTTTGGATCAGGCTGACCTTGGTCTTGCAGCTCTTCTGAGTTGCGTTGTACTCGTCGATAGCAATCTGTGCACCGTGCACCATGTTGGTGCCGAGGGCGCCATTGGCACCGGTGAGCGCTCCAACGAATCCAATATGGATGTCGCCACAATTCGGATCATCGGCCTTTTTGTCGGAACTACATGCGCTCGCCACGAAGGCCAAGCTCAATACCGCTGCGCCGACGCGCAGAGCTAATTTCTTATTCATATTTCCCCTTGTGTCATTTGACTGCCCGAGAGATCGGCTCCCGAGCGTGAGAACGGCAAGCCTACGAGAAACAGCCGCTTAGCGCAAACATCATGGACAAACGCGGGCCAATAACTCTCGAGCATCGGCGCACACCAGTCCGGTGATGAAGAATCCGAACTCGGCAAAGTTGGCCGACGCCTCGTCGAAACGCATCGTGTAGACCACATCCTTTAGATCATCCGGGTGCCCGCCAAAAAGCGTCACTCCCCACTCAAAGTCGTCTACGCCCGTTGATCCAGTAATGAGTTGCACAATGCGGCCGGCGAACTTGCGGCCCGAAATTCCATGGCCATGCATGAGTTCTTTGCGTTGTTCATATGGCAGAGAAAACCAGTTGTCCTTGTCGCCGCGGCGCTTGGACATGGGATAGAAGCACCACGCTTCCTTCCCGGCCGGAGGCAGTTGCGGGTACAAGCGTGCGTTTTGCATTTCCTCGGGAATACCCTGCGCGTACTCGCTGATCTCGGTCAACGAAACATACGAATCGATGATGTCGACGCCCGCCATCTGAAGGTCGGTTTGCAAGGTGCGCAACACCCACATGTCAGGACCCAATGCCATGAAACACACGTCGGCTTTGTGCCCCAACGTGGCAATGCACACCACCTGGTGATCGGCCGCTTGTGCTTTGGCCACTGCGGCGACGACGGCTTTTTTGTCAACGTCGTAGCCGGCCACTTTGGCGAAAAGGTGCACCACCCCCCAACCAATACTGAGTTGCGAGGAGGTCTTTTGTAGGGCGTCGGTCATGGCTATGAGCCTACGGACCTGCGGTGGCCTCTGCGGCACTGATCGGGTAAACGGCCGATTGCTCGCGACGGGCCTCTATGACGGCCATAACCGCCAGAGCCCCAATGACCACCGACATGCCCGCCGCTTGCAGCACCGAAATACGCTCCCCGAATTCGGGCCACGCAACCAACGCTGCAACCACAGGAACACCGAGAGCCATGACCGCCGAAACCGAGACGGGAACGAACTTGTGCGCCCAATTGATCATCCCGTGACCCAACATGCCGGGCACAGCAGCCGCTAAGAAAAACCACAACCAATCACGCGATCGAACATCTGTGACATCTGATGCAAGCAATGCAACGGGAGCAAATGAAATACACGCCACGATCATGAGCCCCGCCATAAAGGTCATAGCGTCCAGATGCCGCCTGGCCGTTTTGCCGATCATGAAATACAACGTCCACGACACAAGATTGAATCCTGCCACCACCACTCCGAATGTGCTGGAATGTCCGCCGCTAGCGCCAGCCGCAATGGCCACCGTTACGCCCGTTACGGCCACAAGAGCCAGCAGCCACTCGCGACGGCCAGCAACCTCGCCAAAGAACCGTTTGGCGAACGGCAAGATGAGCACCGGTGACAGCGCTTCGATGACCGTCACATTGGCAACCGTGGTGTGACGAATACAGGTGAAAAACAGGGCCAAATGCGTCGCGAAAATCAATCCGCCAGGGATCGACAATTTGAGCTGCTGCCACGTCAACCGGCGACCGCTGATTCGCAACGCGACATAGCTCAATACAGCGCCATAACCCAGTCGCCAAAACGCGAACACGAATCCCGACGCATGGCTGTGGCGACTCCAGCCTGCTGACGCGCCCCATGCCAAAACTGCCACCAGCTCGCCGCCAATGGCCAACGGATGGTGATCCTGTTTGCTACTCATAGGTTCAGGAAACGGGCGATCCGGTGCAATGCTTCTGTGATTTGTTTTTGTGAACAGGTGTAGCTGAAACGCACATGCTCCCGGGCCCGATTTTTTCCGAAGTCGATTCCCGGCGTGACGCCCACAAATTCCTCATTGAGCAGACGCACACACCAGTCGTAGGAATTGTCGGTAAACGCAGAACAATCGGCGTACACATAGAACGCTCCCTCAGGCACAACCGGCACCCCGAATCCAAGCTCCCGCAAGCCCGCCACCAACAGATCGCGACGGGCCTGCAGCTCGGCTTTTCTTTGCGCCACGATGGCCCACACTTCGGGCGTGAAACATGCGGCGCCGGCGTGTTGTGATATTTCAGGTGCGGAGATGTACATGTTGGCTGCCAGTCTGGTGACGGCCGCCACAGCCCATTCGGGCACGATCATCCATCCCAATCGCCAGCCCGTCATGCCAAAAGTTTTCGAGAAGCTGTTGATTACAAAGGCATCGTGGGTGTAGCTCAAAATCGTTTTCGGGTCGGAGTCGTACACCAGCTCGGCGTAAATCTCGTCGACGATCAACGTGCCGCCGTGCCCCGCCACAGTCACGGCAATTCGAGCCAACTCGTCGGGAGGCACGATGGTTCCCGTGGGATTCGACGGCGTAGCAATGAGAACGCCGCCGGTATCGGCAGTCCAATGCTGATCAATGAGTTCGGCCGACAGCTGGTAGTTGGTTTCTGGCCCCACCGGCACGTTGACGCTGCGTCCTTCGTAGATCCGTGCAAAGTGACGATTACACGGATAACCCGGATCGGAGAGCAAGAGCTGTTGGCCTTTGTCGAGTGTGGCAGCCAGAGCCAACAGCAAAGCGCTGGATGCACCAGTGGTGACGGCAATGCGCTCCATCGGCACCGTCACTCCGAACCGAGTGGCGTAGTACTCGGCGATCTTGAGTCGCAACGATGGAATACCGAACGATTGTGTGTATCGCACACGACCATTTTGCAGTGCCTGAGTGACCGCATCGACCACTGGTTGCGGAGTACCAAAATCGGGCTCGCCGGGAAGCATCATGATCACGTCACGGCCTTGTGCCATCAAGGAATACGCCACCTCGCTCAGTGCCACTACATGGAACGGCGCCACGCCGTACGTTCGGGCGGCAAGGCGAGGATCTGGTGCAGACATCCGCCCACATTAGGTCGGCAGCTCAAGGGGGCTCGACGAGTTTGGCAACAAATCGTGCGAGCTAAAGTGGGGCATGATCACCGTTGTACTCGGGAAGGTTCACGGCACCCCATCGCGTCGCGCAGCGACGTCGATCATCGTGGGCATGGGCATCTTGATGGTCGGCTACGGGCTGCTCGGCTCACTGTTGAGTATTCGAGCGAAAGCCGAGGGATTCTCGACTGATTCCATGGGGGTCATCAACTCGATGACGTATGTCGGGTTCTTGATCGCCACCCCGTTGGCCGTGCGCATGCTGGGTCGCTTCACACGGACGACCTGCTTCGCGATGTTTGCTTCCACAATGGCCAGTGCCTGTGTGATGTATGGAGTTTTAGTCAACAAGCCTTCATGGATGCTGCTGCGACTTATCGGTGGAGGATCATTGGGAGGAGTGTACGTCGTCGTGGAATCGTGGCTCAATGACCTGGCTTCCAACAAAACCCGCGGTCGTTTGATCGCTATCTACGTAGCCGTGATCTCGGGAGGCATTGCAGTTGGACAGGTGTTACTCAACGTGGCCAACACCAATACGGTGGTGCCCTTTCTGATCGCGGGAACGGCCACGGCGGCGGCATCCCTAGCGCTGATTCGAATCCCCGCCAGCCGCTCGTTAGCCAGCAACGATGGCCACATTTCTTTGAAGAGCGTTGTGCAACTTGTGCCGTCAGGTGCCATTGCCATGGTGTTGGTGGGCATGACACAGAGCGCTGTCATCGTGATGGCATCGGTGTGGGCAACCAACGTCGGACTGACGTCTTCTCAAATAGCGAAAGTAATGATCGCCATCATGATGGGGACAGTGCTTCTGCAAGTGCCAGCGGGCGTAGTTGCCGACAAGGTCCCACGCCGGCTGCTCTTCGTCGTTTTAGCGTTGGGCAGCGCTGGCACGTGCTTAGCGCTCGTGTCTCTGCAACCAGGATCTACGCCCTCACTCGTGGCCTTTGGGCTTCTAGGAGGCTTGAGCACGCCGCTCTACGGCCTGGCCAACGTGTACACCAACGATTGGCTCCCCGCCGACAAAGTGGTGGCCGCCGGCAGTGCTCTTGTGAGGTTGTATGCCATCGGCGCCATGACCGGTCCGCTCATTAGCTCAACTTCGATGAGTCACCTGGGATCAACGGGATACTTTTGGGCGCTACTCACCATCAATTGCGTCCTTGGTTCATTCATGATTGTGCGCATCATCGTGGCTCCCGACAGCCCGCCGTTGACGCTCTAAAATTCGCAGCCGCGAGTGCAATTCATCGCGTTCTGAGTAGCACCCCCGCAAATGACGGCGACCATTGTCGCCATCATCGAACGCAGTGCGGCCGTGTAAAATCCGTCGGTTGTCAAAGGCGATACAGTCACCTGGTTCGAAGCGGAATTCGATGCGGAACTCCTTGCTTCGAGTCAGCGTGGCAAATGCTCGATACGCCGTGTAGGCCCGCTCCACATCTGCTGCTTTTGTCTGCAGCGGAGCGCGTAGCCAGTTGCCCACTCGTACTTCGGTGACCGCACCGGTGTGGTCGGTCACGATCATTGGCGACGCCCATCGGTAGTCGCTGGTCTTGGACCTGTTGGCCCAATTCCACGGCACCGTAGTGAGAGTTTCAAACGCCTCTGAATCGAATTTGCGCAGCGCGTTGGCTACCGCAAATCCATCGACCATGGTGCTCATCCCACCTGCTGCCTCATTTTCTAGGCAGTGTAAAAACTGAAGGCCTGGCTGGTATTCCCGTGTCGGTAAGTCGACGTGCGACGGGAGAAGCAATGCCGTGTTGGCGTTAGTGACAGGGTCTGGCTCTGTCCACACATCCCACTGTACGCCAAAGTTGGTGTCACGCACCGGGCCAATCAAGCGGGCCAACTCGCCAACCATCTCATCGGTAGTGGGTAAGCCGCTCACTCGGGTGGTGCCGAAATCTCGCAGTGCCGAAAGCCACTCGTATCGAGCACTGTCGAGTGTCGACACGCTCGACCATGCGAAGGTAGGCGGCTCGCTCATGGTGGCGGCGGTCCACAGCTTCGGCGCTGCGCCGGCATTCGCCAAGCACAGATCGCAATAGCAATGGGCTCGTAGCCACGCTCCGTCGATCACGGTGCGGTGGCCGTCGAACCATGTGAGATCCATGTCTCTTGCCGAGACAACTCCACCCGACACGAGTGTCAAGTCGGATGGCCCATCCAACAATTCAAAGGTTTGCTCTTTGGTCCCAGTATGAACACACATCTCGCACGGGCAATTGTCACGTAGCCACACCAAGTGAAAGTGCCCAACATGACCATCGCTCCATGTTGCCGTCACACGGTCACAATTGGCCGCCACCGTTTCGAGGGCTGCCACCCGAAGGTATACGTCGAAGTCACCAATGAGCGTCACAACAAAAATCTAACTCAGCACGCGATCGCTGTGCGTGTCGCGAGTAACCGTATACCACCTGCGGCAACCGCCTTCATGAAACCAACGCTCCACGGACGGCCCATCGATGTTGTTAAACATCTACACCCGATCGAGATCGCGAGCGTCGTCGCCCACCACTGATGCGGGAACGTCGGGCATCTCACCACCAAAGCGGAATTCATCCACCGGTCGATGACCGCAGCATGGGCATGTGATCCACAACATCAGCGAGTACCTGTCGATCCTTGGTCGGCCATGGCGTGATCGGTACTGAACCGGCTCAGAGCAAACGGTTTGATGAGATCTGGCGTCTGCCCAGTGGCAATGAGCTGTGCCATTTGCTCACCGCCAGCAGGGATACCTTTGAAGCCCCATGTGCCCCATCCCGTTGTGATAACAAAACCGTCCACGCCGGTGAACCCCATGACGGGCGAAAAGTCGCTCGACACATCGCATCGGCCCGTCCACTGCCGCATGATTCGTAGATCCCTCAGGAACGGCAACAGGTGAGAAAGCTTGGCCGAAACAGATTGCACGAAATCAAAAGTAGATTGCCGCGAAAAGCTTTGCTGGCGATCAAATTCGGCGCCGATGAGCATCTGCCCGCGGGCGGTCTGCGACACGTAACACAGCAGTTCAGTGTCGCTAATAATGGGCCCGAAACTCTGGGCGTACCCGTTGGTGACGAACGCTTGCAGAGGATGGGTACGAATCGGCAATCGCACGCCAGCGTGGGCCGCCAACGAGGTGACATCGCCGCCGACGGCGCTCATCACAATGCCTGCCGAAATGATGCCCTGCGGAGTGCGCACCCCAGTGACTCGTTCGCCGTCCATCACAAGACCTGTAACAGCCGTATTTTGCAACACGTGCACACCTTGACGCATGGCCCCTTGGGCATAGGCCCACACCACGCGGTCATGGCGCGCCGTGGCTGCGCCAGTGTGATGCGAAGCTCCCAACAGCGGGTAACGACCACCCCCGCTGAGGTCGAGTTGTGGGCAGATTTGCTTTGCTTCGGCAGGGGTGACCATCACGGTTTCGGTGCCGCACGCAGTGTTGAGCTGGCATCGGGCACGCTCTGCTCGCATGGCCGATTCCGTGTGAGCCAGCCACATCAGGCCTTTTGTAGCATGCATGATCCAGCAGCCGGTTTCGGCTTCCAGATTCTCGTAGAGGCGCAAGCTGTGTGAGTAAAAACGAATCGATTCTGGGATGCCGTAATTGGCGCGGATAATCGTGGTGTTGCGCCCTGAATTGCCTGACCCGATGTAGTCCTTTTCGATGACTGCGACGTTGGTAATACCGTGCCGAGTGGCGAGGTAATAAGCAGTAGCCAAGCCATGACCGCCGCCTCCCACAATCACCACGTCGTAGCTCGACTTCGGTTCGTGCCACGTAAGGTCCAAGATGGTTTCCACGAATTCGTTCATGCCAGCCGCTCCGTCAATTCGTGTTTCGAAACTGTGGCTACAAGGAGCAAAACGCTGTCGCTTCCCAGCCACAATTTCACGGGGACTTGAGCCAGCAGACCTTGAGCCAGAACGGACCGACCGGTTGGTAGCGACCAGTGAATGTGGCTTTCGGCGAATGGCGCAAACGCTTCGTAATCGAGCCACGTTCCCGAGAATCCGGCCTCGTCGCAGACGATGGCGTGCATATCGTCGATAGCGATATCGCCGTCGCCGATAACCAACACATCATCGGGGGCAATACGCAAAATCAGAGCGCCGCTCGGCCATGTGGCGCCGTCAAGCGCGGCAGCGGTGGCGACTACCCGTCGACAATGAATGGTGTCGAAATTATCCACGTGCCCTGCCGCCTTCTTTGTCGTAGAACGGTGTGTGGGCAACGGTGGCGGTGCGTCCGTTGATGGTGACCTCGGTGGGAAATGGCGTGCGTTTGAGCCAGCCCAACATCACGGCCTCACCCAACAACGGCGAATCGAAACTCGAAGCAACGTGACCCACGATGTCGGGGCCGTCGAAAATTGGCGCACCTTCTACAGGCCCTGGACTGTCCATTGTGAAGCCAAACAGTTGGCGGTGGTTCGGCAGCGGCATCACTCTGGCCAGTGCTTCGCGTCCCACGAAGTAGGGCTTGTCCATCTTTACAGCCCATTCCAATTGCAGACGGCGAGGCGAGGAATCCAGCTCGGAATCCATACCCACAATCACGTGACCCTTTTCGAGCCGAAGGGCAAATAGCGCTTGCAACCCGTGAGGCCGGATGCCGAGGTCGGCGCCGGCCGCCATGAGGGCTTGCCACAATTCAGCCGACCGGTCTATGGGGTGGTGGAGCTCGAAGGACGCCTCGCCAGTGAAGCTCAACCGCATCACATGACACGGCACGCCGGCCACTTCGATATGCGTGTGCTGCAAGAATTTCGGCGGATCACTCACGCCCACTCGACTCAGTAATTCTTTGGCAAACGGGCCAGTTACGTTTATGGCTCCCAGCGATGTAGTGCGATCCAGCACATGGGCATCAAGACCCCACGTTTCGATCCAGTCCCGTACCCACATCTCGGCGAAGGACGCGCCACCGGATGTAAATGTGAGCACGAAGCGTGTGTCGGACTCGCGGCAGATCATGCCGTCGTCGAGGAGATGGCCTCGCTCGTTGAGCAACAACACATAACGACTGCGGCCGGGCTTGATATCAAAAACGTTGTTGGGATACAGGCGTTCCAAAACCTCGAGAGCATCGGGACCAGAGATCACCATCTTGCCGAGTGTGCTCACATCGCCGAGGGAGACGGCTTCGCGCACTGCCCAATATTCCTGCAGGAAATCTCCGTAGTTCCATGGCCGCCACCAACCGCCAAATCGGTCCATGTTGGCACCCAGTTTGAGGTGCTCGTCATGCAGCCCCGTGCGGCGAAAGGTGTCCACGTAAGCGCCCGCCGCTGCTTCGCCGATCGTCAACTGGCGGGCAATCGGGCGGGCCGTGAACGGCTTGGATTCTGCACCTGATTTCTCATTCACGTAGGCCTGAAGGTGAGGCAAGCACGCCCCGCCTTGGCATGTGCCAGTACCCACCAGAGCCGATCGCTTCACCAATTCGAGCTCGTGAAAACCACGGTCCCACACGCCATCGATATCTTCGACAGTGATCTTGGAGCACGGGCACACGAAACCGCTCGTGGGGCAGGGCGGCAAAGAATATTTTTGGGCGGCCGGGCCTACGACTGTGACGTTTGATTCGTCAGTCATTCGGGCCAACAGGTCACGTGGCGCAAGCCCGAGATCAACCACCAATACGTGGCACGGCACGGTCTCGCCGCCGGCTAACACGACTTCGCGGATCCACCCATTTTCATTGCCGATGATGCGTTGCGGAGTATCGGTAACGGTGACCATTTGGGGCAGCTCAACACCAGCGGCCAACAACAACTCTGCTGCCTTTTTTGTGACAGCGCCCTTGAGCAAATTGCCCTCGCAGACGGGGTGTAGTTCTGCGGCACCGGTGGAGATGACCACGTCGTGCGCATGGAGGTGCGTCATGCCCTCGTGGCTGCGCACGATCACTGACGGGCCGCCGTACACACCCACAACTTCGTGACCCAACTTCGAGTCCAGCATGGTCACCTGACGCCCATCCGCCTCGGCGCGGGCCGCGGCATTCGCGCCCGAATCTCCACACCCGATGACCACCACATCTGCCGACCGGCGACGCACGGGGATCTCACTCGCCAACGGCGTCTCGACCGGATTTTTCTGCGGCACCGAGCGAAACTTCGGGGCGCCGACTGCGGGATGCCGATTGACCACAGTGCCTGGCGCAGCAAGGGTTTGACACGTACGTACGTAGGCTGTTCCGTTCACTTCAGCAACACAGTTTCCGCAATCGCCGGCCAGGCACAACGTGCCGCCGTGGGCTGGGTGATGTCCGGATCGAAACAGCGCCACCGCCAATGAATCGCCAGGCTCATAGTCAAGGGGCTGGCCGTCGATCACGAAACGAGCCATCGCTAGCTCCGCATACGTTGGCCGGCGGGATCGAGCAACGGCTGAAGTTGCAAACGAGCCGTGCGTCGCTCGCCGATGATTTCGATCTCGAATACCTCGTCAGTGCGGGTGGCCAATTCGGCGGGAATGTAGCCAAGGGCCAATGACTTCTTGGAGTAGTGAACGTACCCGCCTGATGTGACCCAACCGACCACTTTGCCGTCGTGCCAAATCGGCTCGTCGCCGATCACATCGGCACCGTCAACGTCAACGTCAACGACCATGGCCACCAACTTGCGGCCTGGTCCAACTTTCATTTCCGCTTCGAGCGCTTCACGACCCATGAACTCGTGGTCCAATTTGAGGTAGCGCTCCATGCCGGCTTCGAGCGGCGTATAGATCGGGCGGTACTCACGGAACCATGTGCCGAAGTTTTTCTCGAGACGCAAACTCATCAACGCCCGGAACCCAAATAGCTTCATGCCATAGGGCTGGCCGGCCTTCCACAACATGTCGAAAGCCATGCGCTGATATTCGGGGGCCATCCAAATTTCGTAACCCAGGTCACCTGAGTACGTCATGCGACCTACGTGGGCGGGCACCATGCCAACGTCCATCTGACGGAACTCCATGAACTTGAAAGCGTCGTTGCTCACGTCGTCGCCTACGACAGATTGCAGTACGTCACGAGCGTGAGGACCGGCAATGCTGAGGCCCACAAGGTCGAGGGCCAGCACCTTGAAATTCACGTCGGCGCCAGCGGGAATATGGCTGAGGAACCAACGAGAATGGTGTACTTCAGCGGCTTGGGAACCGAACAGATAGAACTCGTTGGCGCCCACTCGAGCCACCGAAAATTCACCGGCGATGAACCCGCGTGGCGTCAGCATGGCTGTCAAAATCACACGCCCGATACGCGGCAACGCGTTAGTGAACAGGCCCTGCAGCCACGCCGCACTATCGCTGCCACTCACGTGATATTTGGCGAAGTTGGACGTCTCGGTTAGGCCCACTGCTTCGCGTACGGCGCGGCACTCCTCTGCCACAATGTCGAACGCATTCGACCGTTTGAAGGTGACGTCTTCCACTGGATCTTTGCCGGGCTCTTGGAACCACAGTGGGTGCTCGAGGCCGAACGACGCACCCCACACCGCGTTGTGTTCGGTGAGTCGATCGTAAATGGGGGTGGTGTGCAGCGGGCGTCCAGCTGGCAGCTCTTCGTTGGGAAATGTGATGCGAAAACGGCGACGATAATTTTCGTTCACCTTGGCATTGGTGTACGCCAACGTTGCGTAATCGCCATAGCGAGCGACGTCCATGCCCCAGATATCAAGGCCGGGGTCGCCTTGCGTCATCCAGTTGGCGAGCGCCAAACCTACGCCGCCACCTTGGCTCAGGCCGGCCATCACCGCGCACGCCACCCAATAGTTTTGCTTGCCGCGTATCGGCCCTACGAGCGGGTTGCCGTCTGGCGAAAACGTAAATGGTCCGTTGACAATCTTCTTGATACCAGCGGTAGCCATCGCCGGGTAATGCTTAAACGCTACTTCCAGTTCGGGAGCGATGCGGTCGACATCGGGCGTCAAGAGTTCGAAACCAAAGTTCCATGGCGTCGTGCGTGGCGACCACGCCTTGGCTTGTTGCTCGTAGGTGCCAAGCAACATGCCGCCTTGTTCTTGACGAATGTAGATTTCGCCGGCGAAGTCGAGGGCCATCGGCATTTCCTTGCCGGTAGCGGCGAAGTGAGCTGCCACTTCTGGCATTTCTTCTGTGACCATATACATGTGCTCCATGGCCAACACGGGCAGCTCGATACCAGCCATACGGCCTACTTCGCGGGCCCACAAACCACCACAGTTCACCACGTGTTCTGCGTGAATTTCACCCTGTTCGGCAATCACCGTCCATGTGCCATCTGGGCGATGTTGGAGCCCTGTAACCCAGTTGTTGCGATACACCTCGGCGCCCGCCATGCGCGCTGCTTTGGCATATGCGTGGGTGACACCAGATGGATCCACGTGACCTTCTACAGGGTCGTACAGCGCCCCCACGAAGTACTTGGGATCAAGTAGGGGGAACAGATCAGCAGCCTCTTTGGAGCTGATGATGTCGAGGTCCATTCCCAGATAGCGGCCTCGGGCTTTGGCCATCTTCAGCCAGTCCATGCGCACTTCGGTATCGGCCAACATGAGGCCGCCTGGCAAATGGATACTGCAATCTTGCCCAGAAACCTTCTCGATTTCTTTGTAGAGCTCGATCGTGTACTGCTGCAATTTTGACACATTGGGGTCACCGTTGAGGGTGTGCATGCCACCCGCAGAATGCCACGTAGAACCAGCCGTGAGTTCTTTGCGTTCCAACAAAACAACGTCGGTCCAACCGGCCTTCGTGAGGTGATACAGCACACTGCACCCCACTACCCCACCACCAATAACGACGACCTGAGCCGATGACTTCACGAGCACAATCCTTTGTTGTAGATGTTCAATTTCTAGCTGATTAGAAGTCGGTAGGGACGCCACCGGCGGCTTTGCGACGACTCACGAACGCCGCCATCCCTTCGCGCGCTGCGTCATCAATTGATGGCGCCTCGTACGCGTTGAGCATTTCCTTCCAGATGGCGTTGGCCTTGCCAGGAGTCTGTGGTGAGCCGGCTTCTTCCCACGATTCCCAGTTGCGCCAATCGCTCAACATCGGGTGATGGAACGCCGTGCGAAAGCGGGCTTGAGTGTGCGACGTGCCAAAAAAGTGACCACCAGGCCCGACCTCTTCAATGGCCTCCAACGCCAGAGAGTCGTTGTCGACAGCAATGGGTTCCATGAACGCAGTCACCATTTGTAGAAGCTCGGCATCCACGATCATTTTTTCGTAACCGGCGTGCAGGCCGCCTTCCATCCATCCAGCGCCGTGCATCATCATGTTCACGCCACCCATCAACGCTCCCCAGATGGAAAAGACTGATTCCCAGGCCGCTTGCATGTCGAGGGCATTGGCCGCGCACACGTTGGAGCTGCGATACGGAAAGCCATACCGCCGAGCAAGTTGCCCACCGACCATTGCGGTGCGCATGAATTCCGGAGTGCCGAATGCAGGTGCGCCCGATTGCATATCCACGTTGCTGGTAAAGCCGCCGTAGACCGCAGGCGATCCCGGGCGCACCACTTGAGTCAATGTGATGCCGGCCAGTGCTTCTGCATTTTGTTGCGCCAACGCCCCAGCCAACGTGATGGGGGCCATTGCTCCCGACAACGTGAATGGCGTCAGCACGATCACTTGATTGCGGGCAGAAAATTCCAGAATTCCGTGCAACATTGGCGTGTCGAGACGCAGTGGCGAACTTGAGTTGATGACGGTGAAAATCGATGGTTCTTGATCGAGAGTGGCGTCCTCAATACCGCGGGCCAATCGCACGAGTTCCAGGCAATCCTGGTTGCGTTGACGACCCAAACTATAGGCGTGGATAGGCTTATCGGTCAGGGTTAAGGCGTCGTAGGTGGCGTCGAGATGGCGTACTGATGCGTGAATGTCGATGGGCTCCACGGGGTATCCGGCTATAAAGTGCACCGTGTTGAGCATCTGGCTTAGGCGGAGCAGATTCTTATAATCCTCGTGATTGCCGACCCGCCGGCCCCTATCCATGTCGTACACATTGGGGGCACTGGCCACCGATCCATACGACACATAGTTGCCGCCGATTTCGATGTTGTGGGCTGGGTTGCGCGAGTGCAACGTGAACTGCTTGGGCACCGTTTTGATGCGTTCAAGAATCATGTCCCGGTCGAAGCGAACACGCTCACTTCCGGGCCTTACATCGGCGCCCGCATCTTTGAGCAGACGGCGTGCTTCATCGTCCAGGAAATCCATGCCCGTGGTTTCCAGAATTGTGAGCGACGCGTTGTGAATCGACTCCAACTCGTCGGCCGAAACGACCTCTGTGGGGGCGTACCGGAGCCGCGGCTGGTTGTAAGCGACCTGTTCGGGCAGACGACTGCGCACGGCATCGCTGCGACCGCCACGACGCTTACGCGGCTCGGCTGATTCTGGTTCGCTCATTCGTGCACTCCCTCGTTGGTCAGCAAAATATGACGGCAATGCGGCCGGTTAATTTCGCAAAGAATTACCGGGACGATCGTAACGGAAATTCGCATCGCCAGAGTATCGAAGTAGGTGCTCGTAATGCGAAGCGTCCATCGGCACGAATTCGTAAATTGCAAGCGCGTCGAGGTCGGTGGCCAATTCAGGCTGAGCGAGGGCGTCCACGATCGCTTCTCGAATTTCCTCCACCGGCCGGGTCGTGATGAGTGGAAGGCATGGCACCCGAAGGTCTCCTTTACTGACCAAAATCCCACTCACGGCCTCAGGGCGATGGCGGCGAAGGAGGTCATAGGTAACTGCATCAATGGTGCCCATGTCGGCTGTGTTCGATTGAATCGCCCGCAACGTCTCGACGTGTGAGCCCGTGAGCAGGACCGAGGTAATGGCTTCGGTATTTCGATACGCGTGGCTTACCCACCCCGACAAGCTGTCGTAAGAATTCACCGCCGAGCGCGGCGAATGAACGGCACCCCTCGGATTTGGGTACACGTGATTGGCGTTGTAATAACCATCTTCGGTCGACGCGTGATACCAAAACGTCCCTACGACGCTCAACGCGCCGCTCATCACCAACGGCCACAACTCCGTGACAAGAGGCCACCCGCATGTCTGTCCGAGCACGAGCTCGGGATGCTTCCACAATGCATGCATTTCGGGCGTCGATGTCGGACGAGTGAGCCATTTTGGGGCGCCATCAATTCGACTGCCAATGGCATTCCACAAAGCGTTCGTATGGCCAACGACCTCCGGCAGGTCGTACATTGGCAAGGTCGCAACGGGGCTCACCGAGTGGACTGTAGACCGAGTTCGCTTGGGTGCACCGATTGATCAAATGGCCGCAGGCCATACCGGCGAGCAACGTCCCAGTACCCGCGATACAAGCCCCCACCCGCTTGCGCCTTAGTGGCTGAATCGAGCTGTTCACTTAGCGCAGGAAGCTGGTACCACGGGGCACGGGGCTGCTCGTGGTGCGTGTCGTGCAAGTTGTTGTTGAGGTACAGCAATGCCCAAAACGGGCCAGCTTGGACCATTGCCGTACGCCCACGGTCGGCCGCCACGAACCGATGCTCGATAAAACTGCGATGGAGCACCAAGGCCAACCCGCCATACACAGCGCCAACGAGGTACACCCACACCCGCATGTTGCACATGCTCACAACCCACCACAGCACGATGCCGTTGGCCACCACGTGTTCCGCCCAGCTGCGACGGGCGCGGCCTTCGCCGTTGATCACTCGCGGAATCTCGGCTTTGAGCGAGCTGGCTATCACTAGAAATGGACCTACTGTTAGGCGGCCGAGCAGTGTTCGATTAGCCCGAAACAACGTCTTCTCAAACCAGTTACGCCCTCGCCAAACTTGGCGGGTGGTGTAGTACGCCTCCGGGTCGACGCCCGGCATGGTCAAAAACTCATTGCGATGGTGCAGGAGGTGGGTACGCCGATATTCCCGATACGGAATCCACAATTGCGGCGAGAGCAAACCAATCACATCGTTGACCGTTTGGTTTTGGAATGGGTGTCCATGGAGGAGTTCGTGTTGAAACGAACTGTGCCACGCGCTGGTAACGGCGAGCAATGGGAGGAGTACCCACAGAGGCCAACGGCCGCCGAGAAATGTGACCGAGAGGAACGCCGCGAACACAGCGACCCCGGTGCCGACGGTTAGCCACTCGGCCCCTAGGCGCGTCGAACCGCCAAGCTCACGAGTTTGTGTTGATGGGACCACTGTCAGCAATTGAACCTGTAACGGCTTTGCCATGCCAGTCACACCCCGTTACAAATCGGTTACATCATCACCCATTGTGAACAATTACATCACGTTGTTGTGTTTATACATCATAATGATGGTATGACAAATCAATTTGTGGACCAATTCAACACCCGGTTCCGTCATCTCGTGGCAACGCAGCCTCTCAATCAGGGGCAATTCGCGGCCCAGCTTGGCATTGACCGTTCGACCCTGTCGCAGCTCCTCTCGCCGCACAGCAACCGACTGCCGAGAGCAGAAACGTTGGCCGCTATCGCCCAGACCCTAGGCGTGTCACTCGATTGGCTTCTCGGGCTTTCCGACGATGGTCAGGCTCGAACCGAAATGATGGTCGAACAAATGTCGATTGAACGAGACGCTCTGTCGCCCAACGACGAACGGCTGATGGGGTGGCTCACCGAAGCCATCGGCAGCAAAGTGCGATACGTACCCATGACTATTCCTGACCTCCTCAAACAAGACGCTGTGATTCGCCACGAACTCAACAAGTTCGCCACCGTGCGGCCAGAACAACAAATGGAAACAGCTGCGGCGCGACTCGATTTGGCCCGCCGTCCGGGCACCGATGTGGAAGCGTGTAGCAGTGTGCAATCTGTCGAAGGATTTGTACGTGGGGAAGGCATTTGGGCCACATTCGACAAGCGCAAAAGGTTGGCCGCCGTCGATCACATGATCGAACTACTCGACGAGATTTATCCCAACTTCCGTTGGTTCCTCTTCGACGGTCGCCAGCGCTATTCCACGCCCATCACCATCTTCGGCGTGCGTCGAGCGGCTCTGTATTTGGGACAGATGTTTCTCGTCGTCAATTCGGAAGATCATGTCCGCACCATGATCGAACACTTCGACGATTTAATTCGGGCAGCCATCGTGCAGCCAGTCGATGTGCCCCGATTGCTCCGGAAACTACGGCTGGAGAACTCGTGACTCAAGGCGCGCCAACGCCACTTCCAACGCTGCCGAGAGTCTTGTCCTGTCGCCACTAGCAATCAGGTCGAGTACCAACCCAGTGAAAATTGCCTTCACAATCGACGCCTCAATTTCTGCTTCGGCGTTTGATAGACCAGCGCGCGTTAGGCCATGCTCGATCTCAACGCGCCACACGCCGATCTGACGGGCCCGCACATCGCCAGGCACTCCCGACGACGTGGCATCGATGGCGACTGCTTCAAGCCCAAGACGCACCAACGCCAGGTTGCGGGGCGACCGGTTCAGCCAGACCCACCATTTGCGGAGCTGCTCGGCTTGCGACAAATTTGGGGCTTTGACGAGCCATTGATCACGAACCGCGAGTTGCTGCTCCTCAGCGCGAGCCAGCGCGGCGGCCACGAGTTCTTCCTTGCTACCGAAATGGTGAACCAGGCGATTCGTGCTCACTCCCAGGTGGGCAGCTAGCGGCCGCATCGACAAAGGTCCTAAACCATGGGACGCCAGGTAGGCCACAACCTCATCCAGCAATGCCAGCCGTTTGACCGGATCGGAAATGCGTGCCACGCGGCGACCTTAGCTTTGTTCACTCGCCCGTAACCCACCGTGCACGTACTTTGCACCCGCCCAAAAGACCAAGCTTCGTGACAAAAATCTGAATGGCCCGGGATCGCTCCCGGGCCATTCACACACTTTTATGCGGCAAACTCGCCGCAACACGAACGACTTAGTAGTCGCCGCAACACGAACGACTTAGTAGTCGTCCATGCCTCCGCCCATGGATGGGCCGGCTGATTCTGGCTTGTCGGCGATAACGCATTCGGTCGTGAGGAACAAGGCGGCGATCGATGCTGCGTTTTGCAGGGCCGAACGAGTCACCTTGGCAGCGTCGATGACGCCCAACTTCACGAGGTCTTCGTACTCGCCTGTCGCAGCGTTGAGGCCTTCGGCACCAGTCATGCTGCGAACCTTTTCGATCACAACACCACCTTCCATGCCAGCGTTCTCAGCGATCTGCTTCAAAGGAGCTTCCAAAGCCTTAGCGACCAAGCGGGCACCAGTGGCTGCATCGCCGGTGAGCGAATCAGCAACGGCCAACACGGCTGCTTGCGAACGCAGCAACGCTACGCCGCCGCCAGGCACAACGCCTTCTTCGATAGCAGCCTTGGTGGTCGAAACGGCATCTTCGATGCGGTGCTTCTTCTCTTTGAGTTCCACTTCGGTGGCAGCGCCAACCTTGAGAACGGCCACGCCACCGGACAACTTGGCGAGGCGCTCTTGGAGCTTCTCACGGTCGTAATCAGAGTCGGTGTTTTCGATCTCGGCTTTGATCTGGCTGATACGGCCCTTGATGTCGTCGTCGTCGCCGCCGCCTTCAACAATGGTTGTCTCATCCTTAGTGATGATGACCTTCTTGGCCTTGCCCAGCAGATCGAGGGTGACCGCATCCAGCTTGAGGCCGACTTCCTCGGTGATGACTTGGCCACCGGTGAGGATGGCCATGTCTTGCAGCATGGCCTTACGGCGATCGCCGAAGCCAGGAGCCTTTACAGCTGCCGACTTGAACGTGCCGCGAATCTTGTTAACCACCAAAGTGGACAACGCTTCGCCGTCGACGTCTTCAGCAATGATCACCAACGGGCGGCCAGTCTGCATGACTTTTTCGAGCACGGGCAGAGCGTCGCGCACCGATGAAATCTTCGAGCCAACAAGGAGTATGTATGGGTCTTCGAGAACTGTTTCCATTCGCTCGGTGTCAGTTGCGAAGTAAGGCGAGATATAGCCCTTGTCGAAGCGCATACCCTCAACGAGATCCATCTCCATGCCGAAGGTCTGGCTCTCTTCGACGGTGATGACGCCGTCTTTGCCGACCTTGTCGATGGCTTCAGAAATCATCTTGCCGATTTCTTCGTCGGCGGCCGAGATGCTGGCGACCTGAGCGATTTGGCTCTTGTCGTCGACAACAGTTGATTGGGCCTTGATACTGGCCACGGCAGCTTCAACAGCGGCTTCGATGCCCTTCTTGAGGACCATTGGATTGGCGCCAGCGGCCACATTACGGAGGCCTTCGCGAACCATGCTCCATGCCAATACCGTGGCGGTGGTGGTGCCGTCACCGGCAACGTCGTCGGTCTTCTTGGCGACTTCTTTGACCAACTCTGCGCCAATGCGCTCGTATGGGTCTTCCAGCTCGATGTCTTTGGCAATCGACACACCATCGTTGGTGATTGTGGGGGCGCCCCACTTTTTGTCGAGAACCACGTTGCGGCCCTTCGGGCCGAGGGTGACGCGTACCGCGTCAGCGAGTTGGTTCATGCCACGCTCTAGTGCGCGGCGGGCTTCTTCATCAAACGCGATGATTTTCGCCATGGGTTCCTCCGGAGGGGGTCGATGCGGTGGGTGGTGCGTTAGCACTCGCGGGGTGCGAGTGCTAACAGTCAACCACGCGGACGACCTTTTAGCAAACACCGCGGCCGAGTGCTAACCAAGAAATTTCTGCCAGTAACCTAGTGTCTATGCACATTATCGTGGTTGGTGGAGGCGTTTCAGGGCTTGGAGCTGCACTTATGCTTTCCAGAGCCGATCACCAGGTAACCGTCATCGAACGCGACGACACCCCTTTGCCAAACACGGCCGACGAAGCCTTCGAGTGGGATCGCAGAGGAGCCCCGCAGGTGCGTCACAGCCATGCATTCCTGGCTCGACTGCGAAACCTCCTGCGCGACCACTACCCCGACGTGCTCGAAGCGCTCTTGGCGGCTGGTGCCACCGAGATGCGATTCGGCGAAAATATGGCTCCCACCGTCACCAATTACGTGCCAGAACCATCAGATAGCGATCTCGGGTTGTTGGCCTGCCGGCGCACCACGTTTGAGTGGGTGCTACGCAAAATCGTCGTAGAAGAAGGCGCTGTCAACATCGCAACTGGTAGTGGTGTTGTCGGCCTCGTGGCCGCTGCGAACGAAGGCGCAAATATTCCGCGAGTTACTGGTGTCACCCTCGATGACGGTCGTGTGCTCGAAAGCGACCTCGTAATCGTGGCCAATGGCCGCCGCTCGGCGTTACCAGAATGGCTTGAAGCCATCGGGGCCGTCACCCAACCCGAAGAAGTTCAAGACACAGGCATTGTCTATTTCTCACAGTTCTATCGTTTGAATGACGGCCAAGATTTCCCGACTGCCGAGGGCGGCATCGGAGGAGATTTGGGCTACCTCAAGTACGGCGTTTTTGTGGGCGACAATCGCACGTTCAGCATCACCTTGGCTACCAGTACAGAAGATGTCGAGTTGCGGAAATTGTTAACTAACGAGTCAGTATTCGCCTCAATCGCGGCGAACTTGCCGGCCACGGCAAAGTGGGTCGAGAGCGGCAGGGCAGAGCCCATTACGCCCGTCCAATCGATGGCTGGCCTCCTCAATCGCCTTCGAGTATTCGTGGCCGACGGGCTCCCCATCGCCACTGGAGTGTTACCCATTGGCGACGCCCGGCTATGCACCAATCCCCTCTACGGCCGGGGTTGCTCAACCGGCTTTTGGACGGCCTACCTCGCTGCCCAGGCCATTGCCGATCACCCAGATGACCTCGTGGCACAAGCAATCGCCTACCACGCGGCCGTGGTGAGTGAGGTGGAGCCGCACTACCGCAGCTCTGTAGCCCAAGACGGCGAGGCCCGCCGGGTCTCCAGCGCAATACTCAACGGCACAAATCCCGATGGCGACCCCAACGACCCACGCACGTTCATGCGGTCGGTACTTCGAGAGGGACTCTTCCCCGCCCTTCGCATCGACGCCGTAGTCCTGCGGGCATTTTTTCGAGCATTCAATTTGCTCGACGCGCCCGACACGCTTATCTCGAATCCCGAAGTGCAGGCCCGCGTTTTGGCGGTGTGGAACGCCCGTGACGAGCGGGGACCAGAGCCCACGTTTGGTCCGCCACGAGCCGAACTTATGGAACTCATCGGTGCATCAGCATGACGGCACCGTGGCTAGATAGCGATCGCCGAATTGGCCACGTCGGTGTGCTCATGGGAGCCGACAACGGCAAGTACCCGAACGGTAATTCTGTGCTTGTGCAAGGCAGCCACGGAACCGTCGTAATTGACCCGTCGCTCAGCGTCGTGGAGCGGGGCGGGGTGCCTGCCGATCACGTCGATCACGTGCTCATTAGCCATGCGCATGAGGACCACTTCTGCGGCACCCATATGTGCGGTTCGGCGACTGTCAACATCCATACAGCCGATCACCCTGGCATTGCATCACTGGAGGGGTTTCTCAATATCTACGGGATGGCACCAGGCGTGCGGGAGCAATGGGAAGCCGAGATCCTGTCGAAGTTCCATTTCACCCCGCGCCCTAGTGCCAGCTCGTTTGAAGACGGAGCAGTCTTTGACCTCGGAGGAGTGACGGTTCGCGTGATTCATTTGCCTGGGCACACACGAGGGCATAGCGGATTTTTGATCGAACCCGACGGCGTATTTTTTGTGGCCGATATCGACCTATCGGCATTCGGTCCGTACTACGGAGACCATTGGAGCGATCTTGAAGATTTCGAACGATCGATCGAGGCCTGCCGCCACATCGACGCCAAGCACTTCGTGACGTTTCACCACAAAGGCGTAATAGATGGGCGAGCCGATTTCTTAACGGCTCTCGATAGGTTCGCCGCCGTGATCCCCGACCGTGATCGCCGAATGTTGGCGTACCTGGCGGAACCGCACACGATTGAAGAGATGGTGCAACATCGATTTATCTACCGGCCCGGCGTCGAGATTTTGTTTGCCGACGACGTAGAACGTACATCGGCCCGCATGCATGTCACTCGATTGATGCGCAACAGCGCGGTGTTGGAAATCGGACCAGGAGTTTTTCGGGCCGCCTAATCTGCCCGATGGGATGTTGCCAGCTGCGTTGGGGCGGGCGTTGGGGCGGTTAAAAGCCGCCGGCCACGGCGGGGATGATGGCGACTGTTTCACCATCAGGAACGTCGGTATCCAAACCACCGGTGTAGCGAACATCTTCATCGCCAACGAACACGTTCACGAATCTGCGCAGGCCGCCCTCATCGTCAAAAATCCGCGACTTGAACCCGGGGTGTTGAGATTCCAAGCCATCGAGCACGGCCGCCAATGTGCCAGCCTCTACCTCGACCTCGGCCACCCCGCCTGTGGCAGGGCGAAGCGTGGTAGGGATACGAATTTTTGCGCTCATGTGTGCTCCAAAAGCTAACGGGATGCCGAAGGTTACCGCGACCAAATCAATTGTTGACTAAACCGCTCAACAATCGTAGCGGGACAGACAAAGTTTCCCTTCACTCCGTTTGGAACGCGGGCATCTAACGGGTATACATACACAATGTTGAAGCGACAGCACAGCGAGTTCACGTTGGCATCGCTGATGGCGGCCAAGGGTACGCAACGAATTTCGGTGTGCCTGCCTGCCCGAAACGAAGAAGCCACAGTGGCTGCCATCGTCACGATTATCCGAGCAGAACTCAATGGATTGATCGACGAAGTAATCGTGATCGATGACCATTCGACCGATCACACCTCGGCCGTGGCACGCATGGCAGGAGCCACCGTGGTGGCCGTACAAGACGTGCTTGAGTCGTGTGGCCCTGGTGCTGGAAAAGGCGAAGCACTATGGAAATCAGTACACGCGTCGACCGGCGACATCATCGTGTGGTGCGATGCCGACGTGACCAACTTCGGTGCCCATTTCGTGCTCGGCCTACTTGGCCCACTGCTCACCGACCCAACCATAAATTTCGTCAAAGGGTTTTACGAACGTAACTACAACGGCATGGCACTCGGCGGCGGCAGAGTTACCGAACTCGTGGCACGACCACTGTTGTCGTTGTATTTCCCCGAACTCAGTCATCTCGTACAGCCGTTGGCCGGTGAATACGCTGGGCGTCGACGGGTGCTCGAAGCAGTCTCATTTGCTCAGGGCTACGGAGTCGACGTGGCGCTTCTCATCGATATCGCCAAAAAGTTCAGCGTTGAATCAATGACCCAAGTGGACCTTGGTTTGCGAGTGCATCGCAATCGGCCACTCGCCGAATTGGGTCCCATGGCTATGGCGGTCATGCAGACGATCATCGTTCGAGCTGGAGTACCAATGCCTGAGGCAGTGCGCCCCCTTCGGATGGCCGACGACACGGAACTTCTCGTGTCGATGACGGAACGTCCACCATTGTGTTCACTCGCTGAGTACCGAGAACGTCACGCCCGCTAGGCGCAGTTCGCTACCCACGCAATAGGGCAAGTGCGGCATCTTCGATGCACGCTTGGGTGGCCCACATTGCTTGGTCGTGCCCGAACATTTCCACCAGCGACACATGGTCGATCAAACCCGCGGCATCGTCGTCGGCAGCGCCCACAATGGCCGCACACTTCACGCCGCGAGCCGCGCACATGGCAGCCACGCCGCCGACCACTTTGCCGTTGAAACTTTCCTGATCTAGATGACCTTCTCCCGTGATCACGAAATCGGCATCGTCGATCAATTCGCCGAGACCAACATGATCGGCCACCACGTCGAAGCCTGGATGCAGCACGCCTCCTATGGCGAGTAGAGCGCCAGCCAGTCCGCCCGCTGCGCCAGCGCCCGGTGTGTTGCGCACATCGACGCCGAACTGACTCATAAAGCCATCGGCCACCGTCTCCAACCGGCGCGTGAGGAGCCGCACTTGGACCGCGGTGGCTCCCTTCTGCGGCCCAAACACCTCAGCCGCGGCAACGAACAACGTGTCAACGTCGCACGCCACGACAAGCTCCACGCCCTTGAGCCTGTGCACTCCACCAACCGCTTCGATCGCGCCCCAGCCGCCGTCTGTGGTGGCCGAGCCGCCAAGACACACAATGATCTTGGTCGCCCGCGCCGCAAGCGCGTGACGGATCAATTCACCGGTGCCGTAGGTAGTGGCATCAAGCGGCGAATTTCGCGTTGCGCCACCGGCCAAACTCAGTCCCGATGCAGCCGCCATTTCGATGACAGCCACCCGGTCTGAATATCGCCACGCAGCGCGCACCGGCAAACCAAGGGGGCCCCTTACATCCGACGTGCGATTGGCACCGCCAAGCGCCTCAAGCGTGCCTTCTCCGCCATCGGCCATTGGTTGACTCGCGCACGTGTGGCCTAAGTGGCTGGCGGCGCGTTCGACGGCAACGCACACTTGCCGAGCTGAAACTGTGCCCCGGAATTTATCGGGGGCTACTAAGACCTTCATCGGGTTTTCGACGCGAGGTACTACCCGTTTGTTGCGGGAACCAGATCGCTCCCGATGATCACCACGATGTTGGGCTTGTCAGCCATCAAGTCTTCGTCCTTACCAGCGAGACCTTCGGGTGGTACCGGTAGCACGCTGGTGACGGGAATCTTCAACAGGGTCGCTACTACCACTGCCTCCTGCTGGTAGGTCTCCTTGTAGTACACAACCGACGTGGTTGTGGCCTTGCCAGTCTTGGCCTTTTTTGCCACGTAGTTCGCCGTTGTGAGCTGCGTCGAGTACTGGCTACCAACTCCGTTCTGGCCAGATCCGTTCGCCACCTGAACAGCTACCAGCGATGGATCACGCAGGGCTGCTTGCGGTATCACCGACGACGTTGACGGGGTCGCATTGGGATCCAGGGTTGTCACACCACCAGGTGGAGGCGTGGTTGTGGTTTTGGCAGCCGTCGTCGTGGTGATTTTGGCGGGTGCGGTACCAGCCGTGCTGGTGTCGTCGAGACCCCATTTTAAAACTGCCAAGCCAACTGCAATAGCTACAACAACCAGGGCTATACCTCGGCCGGCGGCGGCGTTGTTGCCTCGACCATAAAAGTCTTCGGAGTTTTGATCGGAACTCATGTAGAGCACCTTTCCGTAGTGGGGTGGGGCTTGTGCGGCCGATCGTAGTCGTGAAACGTGGTCGAATTCACGCATACGCGCCGGTTACTATGGCAACTTCGCCCGAATAGCTCAGCTGGTAGAGCAGCCGCCTTGTAAGCGGCAGGTCGTCGGTTCAAATCCGTCTTCGGGCTCCACCTAGTTGTTGGGCGTGACCTACTCCACTGTTTTGCGCTGACGCCCTCGTGCTACTTCGAAACAAGCCAATGCCCCTGCCACGCTTACGTTGAGCGAATCAAGGCGACCGGCCATAGGAATCGAGCACACAGAATCGCAGCGCTCGCGCACCAACCGGCTCAGACCAGCGCCCTCGGCACCGAGCACCAGCACCACGGGGGCATCGGTTCCGGTGAGTTGATGCAACGAAATGTCGGCAGCCGCGTCGAGGCCGATCGACCACACGCCAAGCTCGCTCAAGCGCCGTAGCGCATTCGGCAAGCCACCCACCATGGCCATCGGCAAATGCTCGATGGCACCCGCAGCCGTCTTGGCAACGGTGGGGGTGATGTGTACGGCGCGATGTTTGGGCAGAATCACGCCAGTGACTCCAGCGCACTCTGCACTGCGAAGCACTGCACCCAGGTTTCCAGGGTCAGTTACTCCATCCAATGCCAGGAGGAACGGCGCCGGGCGCCCTGGCTCGCGAATGGCGAGCTCATCAAGCTCAACTGGCTGTAGCGAATTGGCGAACGCTATGACACCTTGGGGGGCGTCGGTGCGGGCCGCGTTTTCAATTTGACGACGCCCAACGTGCTTTACGATCACTCGTGATTCTTCTGCTAATTCGATGATGTCTTCCAGAATTGGTGCCGGATCGATATCTTCGGCAATCCAGATTTCGCGGGTACGACGGGTACCCGCCAGTAGCAACTCGCGCACTGCTTGACGGCCCTCAACCTGCTCGCCACCCAGGCCCTCATCACGTCCGCCGCGGCCTTCGGAAAGCGGGCGAGAAGCGTTGGAGGAACGACGTGCTTGAGCGAGCCCGCGTTGGCGGTCGTCGGCATCACGCCGGCCGAAATCACTCGATTTTTGTTGACGATCGAGCTTTCCGGCGATGGCTTTTTGGGCTGCGATCGACAACGGCTTGCCGGGCTTGGCCTTCGTGAACTGACCGGGCGTGCCCCGTTTGCGAGCAGGCGCCGTTGGTGCATCGGCTGGTTTTCCGGCTGATGGCCGCCCGGCGGCGAACTTGGCCGAGCCTGGTTTAGACCCCGTGGCGGTTTTCGGTTTGCGGTATCCAGGCTCTTTCATCAACTTCCTCCAAAATCATCTGCTGTAGAAGCAGGCCCACCATTGTGACTGACCAAGGCCACCGCCATGCAGGCGATGCCTTCGCGCCGCCCAAGCGCGCCCAAACCTTCTGCCCGTTTTCCCTTGATGTTGCAGGGGGATCCCAACACATCTGACAAGTTGTCACGCATGGCCTGTTTGCGGGGAGCCAGCTTCGGCGCTTCGCAAATCACGGTGCAATCCACGTTGACAATCGTGTAACCAGCGCCCCGTACTCGACTCACCGCGTCGCCCAAAATCATCATGGAATCTGCATTGTGGAACTCGGCGTCCGTGTCGGGGTACAGCTCGCCGATATCGCCAAGACCGGCCGCGCCCAGGATGGCGTCGGTGACGGCGTGGGCCACCACATCACTATCGCTATGCCCGACAAGCCCTTGCTCACCATCGAAATGGACACCGCCCAAAATCAACGGGCGGGTCACATCGGTGCTGAACGGGTGGATGTCGAAACCTTGTCCGATTCTCACGAAATTGCTCGATCCCTGAGGATCCGTTCCACGAATTCGAGATCGTCACGATGGGTTACCTTCACGTTGCGAACCTCGCCTTCGATCACTGAAACGACGATGCCGTTGGCCTCCGCCAACGCTGAATCGTCGGTTGCGTCGTGGCCGCTGGCATACATGTCACGAAGCGTTTCCGCCCGAAAACCTTGAGGAGTTTGAATCGCTCGTAAGCGATCACGAGGCAATGTCTCTGCCACCACGGCCCGGCCATCGGAACCCATTTCCACTCGCTTTACTGTGTCGTTAACTGTTACTCCGGGAACTACCGCCGTTACCCCTTGCCCGCTCGTCACCTCGGCGACGACACGACGAAAAAGGTCGGCGGTGGCGCACGGTCGTGCCGCGTCGTGCACAAGAACAACCGTCGCCGAGGCGGGCACTGCAACCAAGCCATTTCGCACCGACTCAGTTCGTGTTTGGCCGCCGGCCACTACGGCCGACGCTGCTGGTTCTGGCTGGTCCACGAACTCGGGGTGCACTACCAAAACAATGCCGTTGCTTACCTGTTGAGCTGCAAAAATAGACCAATCGAGAACTCGTTGCCCGTGAGCAAGTTGGTATTGCTTTGCGCCACCAAACCGGTTTCCGGACCCAGCGGCGACCACGATGGTCCACACCGATTCGACTTGATCTACCTGTGACTCAACTTTCGACATGACTCCAGGTTAGAGCTACGAACAGACGGATTCGCCACTTCTGAGTACGCTGCGAAGCCATGGTGAATCGACAACTCCTCGCCGGGGTCGAACTCTTCGCAAAATTGACTGACGAACAACTCGATGCCATTGCCTCTAGTGCGCAGGTCCACGACTTACATCGGGGCGATGTGTTGTTCCAAGAAGGCGACCAACCACAAGACATGTTTGTGGTCATGCGGGGCCGTATTGCTGTTGGCAACCGCAGCTACGACGGCCGCGAATCGTTGGTGGCGCTGATGGAGACGGGCGATCCATTTGGTGAACTCGGCATGTTTGATGGGCGTGGGCGATCGGCCGAGGCACGAGCAATCGAAACAAGTTCCGTCGTTCGGTTGCCGTACGAACAACTTCGCAAGGTCTATTCCGAGGAGCCATCGCTTCTTTGGCAGGTTGCCGAACTATTGGCCACCCGGTTGCGCAACATGGACGAAGTGCTCGCCGATGCAGTGTTCCTGGACGTCATTGGCCGAACTGCTAAACGGCTCCTCGAACTGTCGGCAGGCTCAGACACCTTTATCCTCCCTGTAACTCAGGAAGAACTCTCCGGCATGGTCGGCGCGTCGCGCGAGCGTGTCAACAAAGCAATCGCTGCGTTTATCAAGCTGGGATGGATTGAGCAATCGGGGCGAGAGTACAGATTCATCAAACGAAGCGAACTGGAAAACCGAAGTCGTTAGAACTCGTCGTCGTCGCTTAAATCGGCGGGATCCCACGACGACACACTCCGGCCCATCGACTCGCCGACTTGCACTGAGGGCACCGGCCGGGCCGACAGCCCACTTCCGCCCGAGCCTCCTGGCTTGCCCGAACGGCGATCGCGGCCGTTGCTCTCGGGGACCTTCAGGCCCAATTTTTCGATCACTTCGCGCAAACTGTGGCCTCTAATCAACGTCATCCCCTCTGGCCCATCGGGGGCGCTGGCCGGCACTACGGCTGTGCGAAAACCCAATCGGGCAGCCTCCGCCAATCGTCTGCCGGTTTGCGCAGCCTGGCGCAGTTCTCCGCCCAAACCAATCTCGCCACACGCCACCAGGTCGCCGGGCAAAGCCATGCCCGACAGACTTGACACTACGGCCAAAGCAAGCGCCAAATCGCTGCCCGGCTCGACTACTTTCACGCCTCCCACAGCAGAGGCAAACACATCGAAATCACCCACGGGAATCATGGCCCTCTGCTCGATGACGGCCAGCAAGAGCCCTAACCGCCCGGGATCAACGCCTTGGGCGCTGCGCTTTGGGGATGAGTAACCAGTACCGGCCACCAACGCCTGAATCTCGACGAGCAACGGCCGATGGCCTTCCATAGTGGGTACCACGACAGAGCCGGCAATACCTACTTGACGATCGGCGAGGAACAACCCACTGGGATCTGGCACTCCCTCCAGGCCGTGCTCAAGCATTTCAAACAAGCCCAACTCTGCTGTGCTGCCAAACCGATGTTTCGTGGCTCGTAGCATCCGCAACGCATGATGGCGCTCGCCTTCAAACGACAGCACCGTATCCACAACGTGTTCCAACACGCGGGGCCCGGCCAAACCGCCGTCTTTGGTGACATGCCCAACGAGCAGCGTGGCGATGCCGCGAATTTTCGCTTCTCGCACCAACCTGTGGGCCGACTCACGCACCTGTACAACAGACCCAGGAGCAGAACCCAACTCAGGATCGTGGACGGTTTGGATGGAGTCGATGATCACAACGTCGGGGCGCATTTCTTCGATTGACGCCACTATCGAAGGCACAACCGTGTCACTGCCCAACCACAGCCCATGAACCACGGCCCCAAGCCGATCGGCCCTCAACCGAACTTGCTGACGGCTTTCTTCAGCCGAGATATACAGCACCTTGCGACCGGCCTTTGCCATTGCTGCCGAGGCTTGAAGTAGCAACGTGGACTTGCCGACGCCCGGCTCGCCACCCACCAGCGTGACCGACCCCGGCACAAGCCCTCCCGACAGCACCCGATCGAGTTCGCCAATTCCGGTGGGCGTCGCTACCCATTCATGGATATCCACATTCGGGATTTCAACTGGCCGTTCAACCGCTGGCAACGGTGCGCTAGAACGCCCAGACACCAGCTCCACATCTTCAACAAGAGTGTTCCACGCGTTACATGCCGGGCATTTACCAACCCACTTCGGCGTAGAGGCGCCACATTCGCTGCAACGATGGATTGATCTCAACTTGGCCATAGGTGAACTCTAACGAGGGGGTGTCACACAGACGCCAGAGCAATTTTCCGAGTGGGCTACCGCCGCCTGTTGCCCCACCCGAAGAGGAAATGCGACACCAGCAAGAACGCACACAACACAAACATGGCGAGCGCGGCTAGTCCGAAACCCAGCGTGAAGTAGTGATACTCCGAGGAGTCGGCGGACAACTTTGTGGGCGAGCCCACCAGTTTTGGCGTCCACACTGCAGGTCCATCGGCGCCCGGTAACGTGACCGAAATTTTCAAATGGAGCACCTGGTCAAGCGACTTGCCTTGAGCTTCAAGTTTCTTGAGCTGGGCGTCGAGTGGCCTGGCCCCCTCGATAGCTGTCAGCAATTCGCTGTCCACAAATGAGTTCATGCCATTGGAGGGTTCCACGACTGCAGTGAACGTGGACGAGATGCGACCAAATGGAGCATCTCGGGACAGTTTGGCGTTACGTATAAATCCGGCGTCACCGGTGATTTCTTTCAAGAGTTCATTCGCCTGCGCCGCATTTGCAAACGGCTTCGAGATCGAAATCCACGTCAGGCCCCGTTCGCCTTTAGCCGGGCCGACGACCTGCCATCCTGCTTGCTGGAGATCCGACGTGCGGACCTCGCCAACCAAACCAGGCTCTTGCGCCAAGGTGTCGTCGTCGACGCCAACTTTCACGGTCAATATGCCGGAGCCATCGTTGTTGACAATCAAATTGACCTGGGCGTCGACGCGACACGAAGCCAGCACCAGCATTGCGCACATGCACACAATGGCGCGACGAATCAGTTTGGAAAAACTCACGGCGTGATTCTGGTACACGGGCGCATAGCGCGCCCGGTCACTCAGCGACTTTGTCGGCCATTTCTACGGTTGGAGGCTCGAAACCCTCAATCGTACGAAACACTATGTCGTCGTTTTCGACATCGGCGATGATCACATGACCAGCCGTGAACTCCTTGAACAATAAGCGTTCCGACAACGGATCCTCAAGCATGCGCTGCATTGCACGACGCAACGGACGAGCACCCATGGTGGCGTCGTAACCGCGGTCGACCAAAAGTGCCTTGGCGGCATCGGTGAGCTCGATGCCGAGGCCTTGAGCTTGCAACTGGGTACGCAACCGCTTGAGCAAGAGGTCGACGATCTGGGTGACTTCAGGCTTGGACAATTCGTGGAACACGATGGTGTCGTCGATACGGTTCAAGAATTCGGGCCGAAAATGTTGCTTTAGGGCTTCATTGACTTTGGCCTTCATCTTCTCGTAACTGATGGCCTCATCGTTCTTGGAGAAACCGACATGACCCTTGCGAAGGTCTTGGGTACCAAGGTTCGAGGTCATGATCAACACCGTGTTGCGGAAGTCGACGGAGCGGCCTTGGCTATCGGTCAAGCGGCCCTCTTCAAGAATTTGCAACAGTATGTTGAATACATCAGGGTGGGCCTTTTCGATTTCGTCGAAGAGCACCACGCTGAACGGCTTGCGACGCACAGCTTCTGTGAGCTGGCCGCCTTCGTCGTAGCCCACATATCCAGGGGGCGAACCGACCAAACGACTCACGGTGTGCTTCTCCATGTACTCACTCATGTCGAGCGAGATCAAGGACTGCTCATCTCCGAAGAGAAACTCCGCAAGTGTCTTGGCGAGCTCGGTTTTACCGACGCCAGATGGTCCGAGGAATATGAACGAACCCGATGGCCGCTTGGGATCCTTCAATCCAGCGCGGGTACGACGGATGGCCTGGCTGACGGCCTTGATCGCCGACTCCTGCCCAATCACCCGATGATGCAATTCATCTTCCATGCGCAACAGCTTGGCGGTCTCTTCTTCGGTGAGCTTGTATACCGGTATACCGGTCCACATGGAGAGCACTTCGGCAATCGCTTCTTCATCCACTTCGTCGAACAGGTCGACGCCAGAAGCCTTGATTTCAGCCTCTTTGGCGGCCTTCTCTTCGAGCAACGCCTTTTCGGTATCGCGTAGCTTTCCGGCCTCTTCGAAGCGTTGATTTTCAACAGCGTCTTTCTTTAGCTGCTGGACTTGGGTGAGCTTGTTGTCGATCTCCTTGAGGTCGGGAGGAGTCTCCATGCGCTTGATACGCAAACGGCTGCCAGCCTCGTCGATGAGGTCGATGGCCTTGTCGGGAAGTTGACGATCGGCGATGTAGCGATCGGCCAAGTTGGCAGCCGCAATCAACGCCTGATCGGTGATGGTGACCCGATGATGAGATTCGTAACGGTCACGAAGACCCTTCAGAATTTCAATGGTGTGAGCAACGGTTGGCTCTTCCACTTTGATGGGTTGGAAGCGACGCTCGAGAGCGGCATCTTTTTCGAAATATTTGCGGAACTCTTCGAGCGTGGTGGCGCCAATCGTTTGCAATTCGCCACGAGCCAACATTGGCTTGAGGATGCTGGCAGCATCGATGGCACCTTCAGCTGCTCCGGCGCCTACCAACGTATGGATCTCGTCGATGAACAGAATGATGTCGCCACGAGTCTTGATTTCCTTCAACACCTTCTTCAGTCGCTCTTCGAAATCGCCCCGGTACCGACTGCCAGCCACCAATGCGCCCAAATCGAGCGTGTAGAGCTGCTTGCCGCGAATCGTTTCAGGCACATCGTTGGCCACAATCTTCTGGGCCAAACCTTCTACAACGGCGGTCTTGCCAACGCCTGGCTCGCCAATCAGCACTGGGTTATTCTTAGTACGTCGGCTGAGCACCTGCATGAGGCGCTCCATTTCCTTAACTCGACCAATCACAGGATCAAGCTTCTTCTCGCGAGCTGCTTGGGTGAGGTTGCGGCCGAACTGATCAAGCACTGCCGAGCCACTTGGCGTCTCACCGGTTTGGGAGCCGCTGGCTGCGCCAGCTGTTTCTTTGCCGGCCGTCGAGGCGCCAGCAGGGCCTGAGTAACCACTCAGGAGTTGAATAACTTGCTGACGAACTCGACTCAAATCGGCGCCCAGTTGCACGAGCACTTGGGCGGCAACACCTTCGCCCTCACGAATCAGGCCCAGCAGAATGTGCTCGGTGCCGATGTAATTGTGGCCAAGTTGCAGCGCTTCACGCAACGACAACTCGAGCACCTTTTTGGCCCGAGGCGTAAAGGGGATGTGCCCAGACGGCGAAGAGCCGCCTTGGCCAATGATCTCTTCGACCTTGGTGCGTACACCCTCGAGCGAGATACTCAAGCTCTCTAGAGCCTTGGCGGCAACGCCTTCGCCCTCGTGAATCAGGCCCAGCAGGATGTGCTCGGTGCCGATGTAATTGTGATTGAGCAGTCGTGCTTCTTCTTGTGCCAGCACCACTACCCGGCGAGCCCGGTCTGTAAATCGTTCGAACACTGTGGCCTTCCCTACATCGTTCATGACTAACCCGCTACCAACGAGATAGACGGATGACTGAGTGTATCGGCCAAATGGCGAACCTCACGATGCAGATAATCGGCAAGTTTCGGTAAATTGTGAAGCTGCCTCGGCATGTTGGTGACACGAGTGGCTTCGATTGCCCACAAGCCCGTCGCCTATCGTGACGACGTGGCGTCATCAAGTCCGCTCTTACAACTTGCAGGGATGGACGCCGACCGAGAGCGCATCGAAGCCGCCCTGCGCGCTGCGGTCACCACGAGCGACGACTTTCTCACCGAATTGGCTTCCCATTTGATCGTTGCGGGCGGCAAAAGACTGCGTCCAGTGATGGCCGCAGCAGTGGCACGTACCGCCCACAACACCGTGTCCGACGATGTCATCTTGGGCGGTGTTTCCGTCGAACTCGTGCAGGTTGGATCGCTGTACCACGATGACGTGATGGATGAAGCCGAAATGCGTCGAGGCGTCACGAGCGTCAACGCAAAATGGGGCAACCTTACGGCCATTCTGTCTGGCGACTTTTTGCTCTCCAAGGCATCAGAGATTGCCGCCGACCTTGGCGTAGAAGTCGCCAAGTTGTTGGCGCAGACCATTGGTCGCTTATGTGAAGGCCAGATTTTGGAGTTGCGCAATACGTACAACCCCGTTCGAACGGTCGAGTCGTATGTGGCGTCGATCAACGGGAAAACGGCTTCGCTGTTCAGTGCCTCGGCCCGCATTGGTGCCATCGTGGCCGGGCTGTCGCGAGATCGAATCGACGCCGCCACAGCCGTGGGCGATGCGTATGGCATGGCGTTCCAAATTGTGGACGACATCCTGGACCTCACGGCCACCGACGAGGAACTCGGCAAACCGGCCGGGCACGACTTGGTGGAAGGCGTGTACACGCTTCCCGTGATGTTCACACTCGCGAACGGCCTCGCGGCAGGTGACGAGTTGCGTTCGCTCCTCGGCGGGCCGATTCATGGTGCAGAGCATCAACGCGCCCTCGATATCGTGCGCAGCGGACCTGGTGTGGCGGAGGCCATCGAAGTGGCCCGCGGCTATGCAGAGTCTGCTGCGAAAGCTGCCGCAGTCCTGGAGCAAGGTCCTGCTGCGACGGCCCTCGCCGACGCGGCATGGACACTCATCGACTCAGTCTCAACCACATAGCCCACGACACGCCATGGCGTGCACTGGTGTATGTAGGCTCCGCCTGTGACGACCTTTCATCCTGACCTGCACAAGACCGCCCGTTTTTTGCCGAACTTCACCACATCAGCACGATCAGTTCGCTTCATGCGACGGCTCAGGAAACCGGGCAAAACTCCGAAGATTCGTACGTTCGACGGCGTCACCGTAAAGGATTATTTCGTACCTGCTCATGACGGATCGCCTGGGCAGCGCATCAGGCTCTATACACCCGCAGGGTCATCGGGATCAATCCCAGCGCTGTTGTGGATTCATGGCGGCGGCATGGTCATTGGCAATCCTGAACAAGATGTCGTCAATTGCGTGGCGACCGTTCGGGAGCTCGGCATCGCGGTAGCGGCGACCGCCTACCGGCTGGCGCCAGAGCATCCCTTCCCCGCTCCGACTGACGACTGCTACGCCGCTCTGAGTTGGCTTCATGCCAACGCAGAATCGCTTGGCATTCGCCCCGACAAAATCGCCGTTGGTGGTGCAAGCGCGGGAGGCGGACTCGCTGCGGCTGTAGCGCTCATGGCGCATGATCGCCAAGAAAATCCAGTGGCTTTTCAACTACTCGTGTACCCAATGTTGGACGATCGCACTGTGCAACGAGACGACATCGACGTATCCAAACTGAAGGTTTGGAACACAAAAAGCAACGCCTTCGCATGGGCGTCGTACCGCGGATCTGCAAGCGGCGAAGAAGTCGATCCGTACTTTGCTCCCGCCCGTCGACAAGACCTGACGGGGCTTGCCCCAGCATGGCTCGGCGTCGGCACATATGACTTATTCCACGACGAAGGCATTGAGTACGCCAGGCGTCTCAACGAAGTTGGCGTATTGTGCGACTCAATGATCGTGCCGGGCGCCTATCACGCATTCGATGTGGTCAGTCGCAAAGCTCCAGTGGTGCTGAAGTTCCGCCAAAGTTACGTCGACGCACTTCGCCGGCATCTCCTGGATAATTAACCTAGCGAATCGATCGTCGTCGTGGCGGCCGGAAGGGGACCAAATGCAAGTACCTGGCAGTCATGCAGTCATTACCGGGGCATCACGGGGCATCGGCGAATCGATAGCGCGAGAGCTCGCCAAACGCGGAGCGTTGGTGACACTCGTTGCACGGAACGAGATCGCGATCACCCATCTGGCGAAGGAGCTCGGCGGCCATCATGTGGCTGCCGATCTAGCCGACCCGACACAAGTAGATGGGCTCATGGCTCGGTGCGAAAAAGCGGCGGGCCGTCCAGTCGACATACTCGTCAACAACGCAGGAATCGATGTCACAAAGCGCTTCACCGACATGACTTCGGCCGAGGTCGCCGACATCCATCAAATCAATTTGATCAGCCCGATCGAGTTGTGCCGTCAACTCATTCCCGGCCTGATCGAGCGAGGTTCCGGGCACATCGTCAACGTGTCGAGCATGGCCTCTTCCGCCGGATTTCCAGGGCTCAGCGTGTACTGCTCTACAAAAGCCGGATTGTCTCAATTCACCCGAGTGGTTCGCCAAGATCTCAAAGACACGCCAGTGAAATTGACGGCTGTGGAGATAGGTCCCGTGCCCACGGACATGCTGGCCAATGTCAACGACTACTCGCCGACGGATCGCAGCTTTGCCCGGTTCCGTCGTCTACAAGTGATGCCAATCGTTCCCCGCGAACGAGTGGCTCAACACACCGCCAACGCCATCGAGCGCGACAAAAACGCCGTGTGGCTACCAAAGCGGGCAGGCGTGTTTCCATTCATCACATCGATCCCCCAACGCATCACCGCGTTGATCATCCGCGACATCAAGCCTTGAATTCGTCGTTATCTGCGGTCTTGGAGGAACGGAAATTTGGCTCGCACTTGGGCAACAAGCGCCTCATCTATTTCGGCAATAAGAATGGCCTCCGTACGGGCTCCAGACGCCAGGATTTCGCCGAGCGGATCGATAATTAGCGAGTCGCCGGCGTACACCAGCCCGCCGCCCTCGCCCACTCGATTCACACCGATCACGTAGGCCTGATTTTCGATAGCCCGAGCCTGCAACAACGCCTTCCAATGCGTTCGTCGCGATTCCGGCCAATTGGCCACCACCACATAGCAATCGGTGCCGTCGGCAAGGCCCCAGAATTCGTCGGCAAATCGTAGGTCGTAACACACAAACAATGACACCAACAGACCGTCGATTTCAACCGTCACATGCCCGGTGCCGGCGGCATAAAATTGGTCCTCTTTGGCGTACGTGAACGGATGGATCTTGTCGTAAAAACGAGTAGAGCCATCGGGCGAGGCCAGTAACAAACGATTCACAGGTTTGGAGTTCATGCCGATGGCTGTGGGTATCGAGCCACAAATCCAAACGTCGTGCTGCTTTGCTTGACCAACCAACCACCTGGCGGTCGGCCCGTTGATCGGCTCGACGATCTTGTCGGGACTCATCGAAAAGCCGGTAGCAAACATTTCGGTGAGCACCACCAACCGAGCGCCGCACGCCGCTGCGCCGGCCACCATAGGCTCGAGCACAGCACACGTGGCAGCAGCGTCTTCCCACACAATGTCGTGTTGTATCGCAGCAACCTTCATAGCCCTGATCCTTGCAGAGTGGCGAGACGATCGCACGCCTCGTCGATCACCGCATGGCGTTTGCAAAACGCGAATCTCACCAGCGACTGGCCAACTGTTTTGTTGTCGTAAAACACCACATTGGGCACGGCCACCACGCCACAGCGATGAGGCAGCTGGCGACAAAATTCATAGCCGTCAACTTCACCAAATGGCGTGATATCGGCGGTCACGAAATAGGTGCCGCTGGTGGGCATTACGGCAAACCCAGCGGCCGCCAACCCACTCGACAACCGATCTCGTTTTGACTTCATGTCGGCGGCGAAATCCATGAAGTAGGTGTCGGGGAGCCCAAGGCCGACGGCGATCCCCTCTTGAAATCCGGAACCATTGACGTATGTCAAGAATTGTTTGGCAGTGCGAATTGCACTCACGAGGGCCGCACTAGCGCAGGCCCAACCAACTTTCCACCCAGTGAAACTGAACGACTTCCCACCACTCGAAATTGTCACCGTGCGGTCACGCATTCCCGGCAATGCGGCCATGGGCACATGCTCACCCTCGAACACCAGATGCTCGTACACCTCATCGCTAATCACCAACAGGTCGTGCTTCACAGCTAACTCGGCAATCGCGGAAAGCTCAAGGCGACTAAACACCTTGCCGGTTGGATTGTGGGGCGAGTTGACCAGAATCGCCTTCGTACGCGGGGTTACTGCGTGCCGCAAGGCGGTGAGGTCTACGGCGTAATCAGGTGCGTTGAGGAGCACGGGAACGCGCACTCCACCGGCCATAGAGATGCATGCCGAGTAGCTGTCGTACATGGGCTCAAATACAATTACTTCATCCCCGGGATCGACCAGGCTCAGTAGCGACGCGGCAATGGCTTCTGTAGCGCCGGCGGTTACCAACACTTCGGTATCCGGGTCGAAGGACAATCCGTAGAAGCGTTGTTGATGATCAGAAATAGCGCGCCGCAGGGCTGGGACGCCAGTACCTGGTGGGTATTGATTGGCGCCGGACCGCATGGCGGCGATGGCAGCTTCGAGCACCTCGGCGGGCCCATCGGTATCGGGGAAACCTTGCCCCAGATTGATGGCTCCTGTGGCCAATGCCAGTCCCGACATCTCGGCGAAAATTGTGGTGCCGAATCCTTGAAGACGTTCGGCTAGAAACGGTACGCGATTCACGTCAGGCAAGTTACCGGGTGCACTTCACCGCACGAGCACGTTTCAGGCAGGCTTGTGTCCGTGACTTCTTCCGTCGACCAGCAACGAGCCCGTATTTCGACGGCGGTGAAACTCGGGAAACGACTCGGTTACCTAATGTTTTTGGCGGCGTGTATTTTGTTCGGGATTGGGTTTGCCCGCGGATTCACGGTCCCTATCACCAGCTCCATTACTGCGTGCATGGCCGTTGGCTCACTCATTCTGGCTCCCGCCATCGTCTTTGACTACGGCGTGAAAAAAGCCGTGCGCGAAGAGCTCGGCATTCCGAGAAAGCGCCGCATGTAATGCTCGTTGACGCAACAGGTACAGGTGCCACTGGAAGCGCAAGCGTTGCCCGCATGACCAAACGAGACCGCCGGGCGCAGCTCCTTGAGGTGGCCGAAAATTCGTTTGGAACGGCTGGCTATCACGCCACGTCAATGAACGATCTTGCCGCCGCGGCAGGCATCACCAAGCCAGTGTTGTACCGCCATTTTCCCTCAAAGCGCGAACTGTATTTGGCCGTGCTCGACGATTGCTGCGCCCGTCTGCTGAACGAGATCGTGAAGGCCACCGCCGATGCTCCAACACCTCATGAGCAGGTCAGCAGAGGCTTCCTGGCGTACTTCACATTCGTCGTGCATCACCAACCTGCCTTCACCGTCTTGTTCACAGATGCCGCCGGAGTGGACGCCGAATTGCACGAGCCGGTGCGGGCGCTCAAGGCTTCGATTGCCACCACAATTGCCACGTTGATCCACGCCGATATCGATGACGCCCACCGGCGAATGTTGTCCGTCGGCATCGTGGCCATGGCCGAGGGGATGGGCCAATTGTGCGTTGCAGAGGGCCTCACCATCGACCCCGCAAAATTGGCTCAGCAAGCTGCTGACCTGGCGTGGGCGGGCCTCCGCATCGTCAAACGAATCTGAATACCGCCTTTCGTTAAGACGAAGGTTGTGAATTCGGTGAGCGACCGGGCATAGTTGCGGCCATGGCCCCATTCATTTTCGGAATTCTGCTCATTCTCGTCGGCGTTGTGATGTTCATCGTGAAGGGCGTCACCACACCGGCGATTGGCAATCCTCGCCTCGGGCAAGTCACTCCTGCCAAACATCGAAGCCTTCGGGGACTGGCTCTCATACCGCTGGTTCTCGGCATTGTGCTCATTGTGGGCTCGATGGTGCGTGTGGTTGGCGCTACGTCGGTCGGCATTCCCGTGACGTTCGGCAAGATCGGCAGCCCCCTTTCGCCTGGCGTACAAGTGGTGGCGCCATGGACCACCATCACCGAATTCTCTACCCGGCTACAAGAGTCAAATATGACCAATGTGCCGACCGAAGGCGATCGCACCACCCCAGACGGCGTGGAAGTATTGAGCAATGAAGGCGGGCGGCTGATACTCGACGTAACTGTGCGCTACAGCTTGGTGCTCGACAGCGCCGATCAGTTGTATCGTCAAGTGGGCTCGATGGACGGCATACGCGAGCGCGTCATCCGACCCGATGCCCGCTCACTGATTCGTGATGTGTACTCCCGTTACAAAGCCGAAGAGGCATATACATCCAAACGAGAAGTCATTGCCACGATCGCCGAAACGGAGCTCCGAGACCGCTTGGCAAAGCGTGGCATAGTCCTCGACGCCTTGAAGGTCCGCGACGCCAAGTTGGAAGAGAAACTACAGACGCAGATCACAGCAAAACTGGAAGCGAAGCAACAAGCCGAGAAGGCATTGATTCTGCAGGGCCAGGCGCAAACGGAAGCTGAGACCCGCAAGAAGGTCGCTCAAACTGACGCCGAGGCCAAGGTTATTTCCGCCCAAGGCGAGGCGGATGCCAACAACATTCTGTCGAAGTCTCTTACCGATGTGTTGTTGAAGGCAAAAGAAATCGAAGCGCTGTCAAAGTCAGGCTCGACCATCTTCTACCCATTCGGGCAACCGATTACACCGCTTGTCACCACTCCAGCCGCAGGACAGACCACCACAACTACCCAACCGAAGGGGTAACTTCGGCCTATGGCCATGATTCATTTGCGAGGCGGACGCGTCTCGCTGGTAATTGATACTGATGACGGTGTCCCCCAGGTTCTGTGGTTTGGCGCAGACCTGGGCGACATCGACGAAACCACGGTGCGCGCCGCCCTCGGGCGCCCAGTCACCAACGCATCACAAATACACGAAGCACCGTTGTCGTTGCTCCCTGAGCCCTCCAGAGGCTTTACGGGGCATCCTGGCTTGCGCGGGCAGCGCGATCGATTGGATTGGTCGCCCCGATTCGAATTTGACTCCTACCAACTCGGGTTCGACAGCTTCACGGGAACGTGTCGCGACCCTCAAGCCGGGCTCAAGATTGAGATGGCGCTCCGCTTCGGAACACCCACCAACGACGTGCTCGTGGTGGACTACACCCTCACCAACGAAGGCGATTCGCCCTACAGTCTTGACGAGCTACTGGTCACGCTGCCGCTTGCGCCGTACGCCCACGAAGTACTCGGATTCGATGGCCGGTGGTGTCACGAATTTTCCGCTACCCGCACCATGCTTGGCCCTCATGCATTGGTGCGCGAGAGCCGACGCGGACGCACGTCGTCGGATCGCTTTCCCGGCGTCTTCGTCGGCGAAGCTGGCTTTGGCGAACACAGAGGCAACGTAACCGGCTGGCATTTGGGCTGGAGCGGGAATCACGTCGTGCGGGTTGAACGCATGACCGACGGACGCGGGTACATACAACTCGGCGAGCTGTTCGACGCCGGTGAAATGGTTTTGCAACCCGGCGAGTCGTACACCACACCGCAGGTTTTTTCGTCACCGTCGACCAACGGTCTCAACCAGGCCAGCCAGCAGTTTCACGCCCATTGGCGCAGCCGCCCAGGACACCCATCGCCGCAACGACTTCGCCCCGTGACGCTCAACACGTGGGAAGCCGTGTACTTCAAACACGACATGGAAACGTTGCAAGAACTAGCCCGCAAAGGTGCAGAAGCGGGAGTGGAACGATTCGTGCTCGACGACGGCTGGTTCGGCTCACGACGCAACGATCGAGCGGGCTTGGGCGACTGGTGGGTGGACCTTGGGCAGTACCCAGACGGACTCACGCCGCTGATCACATTGGTGCGTGAATTGGGTATGGAGTTCGGCCTGTGGGTCGAGCCGGAGATGGTCAACCCCGACTCCGACCTCTATCGCCAACACCCCGATTGGGTGCTCGCCGTCGACGGCTACCCACGCGATTTGTATCGGAACCAGTTGGTGCTCGACCTCACCAATCCCGAAGTATTTGACTACCTGTTCACCAAACTGGATGGTCTATTGGCCGTCAATGCCATCAGCTATCTGAAGTGGGACATGAACCGTGACACGGCACAGCCAGCCCATTTGGGCCGCGCCGCAATGCACAATCAGACGCTGGCGCTGTATCGCTTAATCGACAAACTGATGATCGAATATCCGCGCCTGGAGATCGAGAGCTGCGCCTCTGGCGGTGGCCGCATCGACGCCGAGATCCTCAAACGGACAGTGCGAGTGTGGACGTCGGATTGCAACGATCCGTTGGAGCGTCAGCACATCCAACGCGGCGCCTCATATTTTTGGCCACCGGAAATTTTGGGTTCCCACATTGGTCCGCCAAAATCACACACCACGGCTCGCACTCATTCCACGGCATTCCGAAGTGCCACCGCGCTGCCCTACCACCTTGGCGTGGAATGGAATCTGATCCGCACAGAGCAACGCGATTTTCTTGATTTGCGAGGCGCTATCGGCGTGCACAAAACCCATCGCAAACTGTTCCACTCTTCGACAGTTGTCCGCCAGGAACATCCAGACCCCAGCGTCACTGCTGTGGCGTTCATTGCCGCCGATAAGGCCGAGGCTGTGGTCAGCGTTGCCCAATTGGCGTTTCCGCTCTCCAGCATCAATGCTCCAGTGCGGATAGTGGGTCTCGATCCAATGGTCCGCTACGAGGTACGAATGCTCATGCCGACGCCCGAATACGGCGCCATGCAAACAGCTACCGGATGGTTTCGTACTGGATTCCTTCACCTCACTGGCAAGCAACTCGAGAACCATGGCGTGCAGCTCAATGTGTTGCATCCCGAATCAGTGTTCCTGTTGCACCTCAAAGCCATCTAATCGCCGAACCCCGGCCGGCGATCTACTCGGCGAGTAACGCTCGAAGTTGATCGGCGAGCTGCGCACCAACCGACGCATCCTCGCCCACCATGGTGGCCTTGACATGCCGCCCATGAATCGTGGCGGCTAAGAATCCCACGATCGAAATGTGGTCGCCCACGATGGTGGCGTACGCCCCTACGGGCTGCTCGCATCCTCCACCCAGTTCGCTGAGATAGGCACGTTCGGCGTCGACGGCCAAGCGGCTGATCGGATCTTCGATGAGCCGCAACGCGGCAATGGTGTGGTGGTCGTCGGCACGGCATTCCAAAGCGAGGGCGCCTTGGCCCACCTGGGGAACCATTTCGTCTGGAGAAAAGATGTAGCTCAATTCGTGCTGCAGATCCACCCACGTAACTCCAGCCACTGCGGCAATCACGGCGTCGATTTCTGGGTCAGACGCCCGAGCCACCCGAGTGGGTGTGTTGCCTCGCAAAGACACGAACTTCAGGCCCGGCACGAGCGCCCCCAGCATGGCTTCACGACGAGCCGATCCGGTGGCCACAGTGGAGCCGCTATGCAGATCGCCAAGCGATGCGCCCACGAGCGCATCGCGGGCGTCGCCCCGTTGGGGAACACTTGCCAGCGTGAGCCCTTCGGCATGAAAACTAGATGGCAAGTCCTTGGCCGAGTGCACGGCAAAATCAGCGTGTCCATCGATAACAGCCTGTTGCACTTCTTTCACGAAGATGCCACGGCCACCGATCTGACCCAATGGTGTGGTGCGGTCGCGATCACCGGCAGTGTCAACAAAAACCAACTCCACCGCACGACCGGTTTTAGCGGAAATTTGGGCGGCGACGAATTCCGATTGAGTTCTGGCTTGCAAGCTAGACCGAGTAGCCAGGCGAAGAGTCATAGGGTCAAGGTTACGGCGGCGAGGTGGCCGCCGATGCGTCGGCAAGCACGCCGCCCGGCAAAACTCTTACGGTGCAGGTACTCGAATCGACCAACGGTGTTCAGCTCGCAACCTACGATTTCGGAGGCTCGGGACCAATGCTGCTTCTGGCCCATGCCACTGGCTTTCATGGCCGTGTTTATCGTTCGCTGGCCAATGAACTCGCTGCCAACTACCACAGTGTGGCGCTTGATTACCGGGGCCACGGCGACTCCTCCTCACCGGCCGAGGGCGATTTCCATTGGCACGGATACGGGCAAGACACCACTACCTATGCCGCCCACTTGGACGCGAAACCACTCTTCGCCTTTGGGCACTCGATGGGTGGAGCAGCGTTGCTGATGGCAGAGCTCGAGGCCCCAGGCACGTTTGCCGGCCTCGTGGTTTTTGAACCAATTGTCATGCCCGCCGTCATCGAGATACCGCAAGGCCAAGACAATTTTCTGGCCACCGGAGCCCGGAAACGACGCTCCACCTTTGCCTCGTTTGATGCCGCTTTTGACAACTACAGGTCCAAGCCACCGTTATCGGGTTGGAACGCGTCAATGCTGCGCGACTACGTCGACTATGGGTTTCGGGATGACGGCAACGGCGCCGTGACGTTGAAATGCACCGGCGAAAACGAGGCGCTCACATTCGAAATGGGCGGCAGCCACGGGACCTTCGAAAGGCTCAACGAAGTCACGTGCCCAGTGCTCGTAGTAGCCGGCAATATCGACGGCGCTGGTCCTGCAGCCATGGCCGAAACGATAGCCCTCAACATGAAAAATGGCTCATACAAACAGTTTGATCAGCTCACCCATTTTGGTCCCATGGAGGCGCCAGCACTGGTAGCCGCAACGATCACCGAATTTTTCGCCGGGCTCGATTAACGAATCAACGATTCGTCGAAATCTATAACTCGCGCCACGAATTCCGGCGAGCGTTCGCGATGTCCAAAATGGCCTACGCCGGTCCAGAATTCGCAATGTGATTGGGACAACCACTCACTCAATTTTGCCCGATAATTCGGGTCCTCGTCGCCAAAAATCAGGGCCAAATACGGAGCCGAAACCGTGGCGCACATTTCGCTGACGAGGCGGTCGAGTTCCTCGACAGTGGAATCCAACACTTGATTCCAAACGCCCAACACAACTTCCTGGCGTGGCGTCGACGTGGACTTAATAGCCGCTGCCATTTCGGCGCTGATGTGCGCTCCATTGAGCCCATCGAAAAGCATCTCGATCACGGCCGGGAAACTCAACGGATCTTGAAGAAACGGCGCGCCCTGCGCCAACGAGTCCTTGAAGGCGCTGAGTTGCAAGCTCTGATCTACGTTGACAACGCCGCGCACCGGGTGGTCGCTGGCGTACGCGGTGGCCACAATGCCGCCCAGCGAGTGGCCCACCACAAGCGGATTGCTGATGCCAGCATCGGCGACGACCGCGGCCACATCACGGGCCATACCGATCGATCGATAATCATTGGCATCATCCGAAGCGCCGTGACCGCGCAGGTCGAGCGTCGTAACGCAATACGTGCTCGCGAGGGCGTCAGCGATCGCACCCCACGACTCGCTCCGATCCGTGAGGCCATGGACAAGAACCACATCATCGCCAGAACCGATTGTCGTGTAATGAATGGCGATGCCATCGGAGGTAGTGGCAACGGGCATCGCCGTCAGGCCTTGACGAGGCGGTCGAATTTTTCGTTGCGATACGCCTTGAGCTGATCGGGCGTCAGAGCGTCGAGCCAATCACACATTGTCGACTTTGTCACAAAGTGCACTTCGGGCATTGGCGCCAATTCGCGGATCACTTGAGTGATGGCGTCGATATAGGCGCTCATATTCCACTTCGCGAAGTGGTGGCCAATGACCATTGGTGCTCGGGTGCCGTAGTACGCATTTTCGAAATACCGCTTGTACGAATCGTACGTCTGTTGGCGGTATTGGTCGGCAACAGCTGGATCGGTGGTCGACTTGGGCGTGTACGACTTCGTGGCCAGATACGTTTGTTGAGCGAAGAAGTTGTAATCCATGGTAAAGGTCGTCAAATTACTTCCCACCAACTTGATGTTGTGCAACGGAAGGCTCCAGATTCCGGCAATTTTCTTCGGCCACACACCCTCGGCTGCGTCATGACTGGAGTCGTAACGCCAACCCAGCTCGGCCAACGTCGGGTACAAAACATCGTCGAGTTTGCCCTGTAAACAAGGGGTCCGGCCTCCTTTAATGTCGGCGGGCCCGAACGGCAAATCGATCTTGGGCAACCCGTTATTTTCCGCCACGTTCGTCAACAACGTATTGAACTGACTGATCTCGTTTCGCCAATCGTCGGCCGTCCAATTGTGCACCGAAGTAGGATCGGTCTCACCACAGAAGTGACCGTTGAAGTGGGTGCCAATTTCGTGGCCCTCTTCGTGGGCCGCTTTCCATTGCTTCAGCAACTCGTACATGTCAGCTTGGATATCAAGCGGGTTGCCATTGGCATCTTTGCCGGGCGTGAAGTTGCCGATGTCGCTTCGACCCGCGGAGTGCCGAGGCGGCTGGTACAACTTACGGTTGGCTTCCGTGAGCAGGTACACGCCGGAAATGAAGAATGAAAACTTGGCGCCGGTTTCGGCGGAAACATTGCGCCAATAGTTCATCAGTCCCGTCGACCCCGAGCCATCGAAACTGATCATGACGAACTGCGGCGGACGATTGGTACCTGGCACGGTGACTGCGGGAGCGGCCGTGCTCGAGGTCACCGTTGTGGGTGCGAGCGAACTCGAAACCGAACCACTTGAACCAGGTGAGGTAGGCCCAGCAGGCGCGGTCGGCGAATCGTCGCCGCCAGACGCAACGCGAGGCTTGGCTGAATCGTTGGAACAACTTGCCAATGCGCCTACGCCAACAGCGGCAGCGCCCATCATGCCCAGAAAACGGCGGCGAGTAGTTGGCGCGACAACCACCGGGGTTGGTATCGAGTCCGTGTTCATACCTTCCAGCCTAGTAACGCCCGTCGCTGTTCAGCACTCAGTAAGAAAATAGGTGAATCGCAGCTCCCTTTGACGTTCGCCGTACACAATGGTGCCCATGAATGAATTTTGGTGGTACGTCTCGCGCTCCACAGGCATTGTGGCCACGGTGCTCGCCGTCGCCTCGCTCGCTTGGGGGCTCCTATTTGCCGCCCGTCAAACCGGCAAAAAGCTCCGACCGGCATGGTGGCTCGATCTTCACAAATGGCTCGGGGGCCTGTCACTCGCCTTTATTGGTGCACATATCGTTGCCGTATTCGCCGATAGTGATCTCGGAATTGGCCTCAAGCAAATCTTCATTCCTGGCACTGCTCGCGATTTTTCGATGGGCATCACATGGGGCGTCATTTCCACATACATCTTCGCCATTGTGGTGTTCACGTCGTGGCCAACCATCCGCTTGCCTCGCAAAATCTGGCGGGCCGTGCACCTGACCTCTGTGCTGGCTGTGGTGTTCGCTGGACTTCACGGTCACCAAACCGGTACCGACGCTCCGACCTTGGCGTTCAAAGCTGCGTTAGTAGTCGTGTGTGGACTGGCCGTGTATCCGTTGTCATTGCGAATCTTGGGCGTCATCGAGCAACGTAAGACTTCCTAAGTTCTTAATGTGCTCGAACAGTCCCCTCAAAGTGGACTGTCACAGTGATCCCCATGATTGCAACGCCTCCCCGGCCCGAAGCCCCCACCACACGTCGGTCGATGACTCCCGGCGCGGCACCCAGCTCGTCTAACCCAGCCACGACTGCAGAACGCATTGCCAACCTTCGTTCCGGCACCGGAAAGCGTCACGCCGCCAAGGGCAGCCGGGCCGTTGCCCTCGGCCTGAGCCTTACCTCATCGTTCGGCTTGGCTGGTGGTTTGTACTACGCCGACCACGCCAGCGCCACCACCAGCACCGCCACTCGTGCGACCTCCAACTCAATAGTTTCGACGAGAGTTGCGGCGACCGCGGCAGCGACCCTCCCGGCAGCCACCGCAGTCGCTGGCGCGGCCATATCGATCGACGATTCCGGCACCGATGGCACGACGGCCGCCACGACAGGCGCTCCCGCCGCGACGGCCGCCAAGTCGACAGTTATCTCGTCAGCGCCCATTGTTGGCTCCGCTCCTGTGGCAGCCACCAACGGATTGGCGAGCGGCACGTTTGACGGATCCACAATCGACACCCGATACGGACCCGTCCAAGTGGAAGTCAACGTTGCCAATGGCCAAATCACCACAGTCACCGTGCTGGTTTCACCCGACGGCGACCGCAAGAGCGTGCAGATCAACAGTCGTGCCGTGCCGGCATTGAATTCGGAAACAATCAAAGCCCAAAGCGCTTCGATCGACACCGTTTCGGGCGCCACGTACACCAGCGACGCCTACGTGCAGTCGCTTCAATCAGCACTCGACCAAGCCCGCATCAAATAAAATTGCAGTCCTCTCGAAGGGCAGATACGGCACAATGGGTCAGTGCAACCGTTTCGGGAACTCTCACCGACGGGCAAAACTCGCCGGTTGCGCGACCTTGCCCACCTAGCGCTGGCCGATCGTTTCGGGATCACGAATGCGTCGGTCTCCCTTTTGGCCACTCACTCATTCAACACCTTGTTTCGAGTCGATCGTGGCGACAAGCACCGGTATGCATTGCGACTGGGCGACGGATTGCGAATACATGCTCCCGGTGTAGAGGCCATCGAATCCCAATGGCTGAATTCGCTCGATGCGATCACGCCGATGAGATCATTGCCAACGGTTGGTGGGACGTTCGGCGACACGGCTACTTCTCCTGGCGTCGATGAGCCGAGGGTCGTGTCGCTACTCACGTGGGTGCCGGGTCGCAACTTGCGCGACCGATTCTCAAACGATGCAGCAGCGTTAGCCGGCACACGACTCGCCGAACTCCACGAGCAAGCCTCGTCGCTCAAACTTGACGCTTCTGTCGAATTGATCCGAGCCGACAAGCCGATCACGTTTGGGGACACTTCGGTACTCGGCAAGTGGCAGTCAAAACACGGCACGTTGTTCGTCGACGCCATTTACCGAGCCCAAGGCGAACTCGACCGGCTGTGGGCGTCACCACCCCATGACGCTCACCTATTTCACGGAGACTTTGCCCCTCACAACATCATGCGATGGCGAAACCGTGTGATGCCTATCGACTTTCAAGATCTGCAATACGGGTTCGACGTACAAGACATCGCCATTGCCTTTTCCTCCTGGGAGCGCGACTACCCAGATGCCATTGCCGATTTTCAACGGGGCTACTGCGACGTGCGGCCGTGGCCTTCCGCCGCCGAGCCGGAGCTCATGGCAGTTCTGGCGGCGGCGCGCAATCTCAACGTGCTCAATCTGGGATTGCAGCTCCAACGTTTTGGGATAGCGGAGCGCATCACCCGCCATGCCGAAGCCATTCGAACATGGATGTCGACTGGCCCATCGTGAGGCCCTTCGGCGTAAATCTGGCAGCAGCTCGAGCAGCTGCGCGTCTAGGGTCGGAGAATGGGCGACTTTGATTTCGATACGTCATTCACACCAATAGGTGACGGGTCATTTACTCGCACCGTTAGCCGTGATTGGGAAATTTGGGGACCAAATGGCGGCTACATGGCAGCGCTCGCATTGCGGGCCGCTGGAAAGCATTGCGGCCGTGCACGACCAGCGAATGCCACTGTGCATTTTCTGGGCGTCGCCAATTTCGACGACCCGCTCGTCATCATGCCCACCACGTTGCGCCAGGCAAGATCAGCCACCAGCGTTGCTGTACATATTTCTCAAAACCACAAGCCGATCGTCCATGCGATGGTTTGGGGTATCGACGACGACATCACAGGCCTCGAGCACAACGAAGCCACTATGCCCGATGTTCCCAGCTGGGCGACACTTCCTACATCTCAGGAACGGTTCGCAGCGGCAGGGGTTGAGCCACCGAACCGGTTTGCGTTTTGGAACAATTTTGAGCAACGGCCAACGTCGTGGATCGATGATTGGGACAATCGAGAGTTGACGGCGCCGAACTATTTGGCGTGGATCAAATATCTCGGCGCAACCGACAGAAACGATCGCTGGCTACACGCCGCTCGGTTACTGCTTCTCGTCGACTTAGGTGGTTGGCCAGCAGTTGGCATGCGCCATAATGACCAACGTTTCATTGGCCCCAGCATTGATGTGTCGTGCGAATTTCACCATCTCGACTCGAGCGATGATTGGCATCTCTTGCACGGCACCAGTGCCCATGGATCAGGCGGATTGATCGGTACCGCTCAGCAGGTATGGAACGATTCTGGTCAACTCACGGCCAGTGGCATTTCCCACCTGTTGTGCGAACAGGTCGTCTGAGCGCGAATTTTCGCGCCGCCGCTCGTCACGCCCTCAACTAGATTTTGCAACGTGACCGCCACTAGTCCAGACCTGCAACTTCAACGGGCCACAAGCATCACGAGAAGTGCCGATCGAATCGTGGTGCTCACCGGAGCAGGCATCTCAACTGACTCGGGTATCCCCGATTTTCGGGGCCCAAACGGCGTGTGGACCCGCAATCCTGCGGCCGAGAAAATGTCGACGCTGTCGCACTACCTGAATGATCGATCAGTGCGCGAAAAGTCGTGGCAAGCGCGCCTCCACAATCCAGCATGGACCGCTCGTCCCAATAGCGGCCATATTGCAATTGCCTCATTGGCGCACAGCGGCCGCCTGCACGCGCTCATCACTCAAAACGTCGATGGTCTCCATCAACTTTCGGGTATCAACGCCGCCAAGGTGATCGAGGTGCACGGCACCATGCGCCTCACACGCTGCTGGGCGTGTGACGACGTTCGCAATATGGCCGACGCCCTCGAACGAGTTAGAGCAGGAGCAGTAGACCCCGAGTGCATGGAGTGCGGCGGAATACTAAAAAGCGACACCATTTCCTTCGGCCAATCGCTCGTGCCCGAAGTGATCGACGCCGCGTTCGCCGCTGCTTCGGAGTGTGACCTCTTGGTGGCGATCGGCACCACGCTCCAGGTGTATCCCGTAGCCCAATGCGTCCCCCACGCAAAGGCGGCTGGCGCCTCCGTGATCATTGTCAACGCAGGACCGACCGCTCACGATGCCACCGCCGATCTTGTACTCACAGGCTCAATTTCCGAGATTCTCCCCACGCTCTTTGAGCAGTAGCCCCCGCAACGACCGTGCGGTAGGGTGCCGATTATCCGATTATCCGGTGACGATTGAGGGGGAGTCATGACGTACGCCAATGGCCGCCGAATAATGGACTGCGACGCTCACATCATGGAGCCGACGGGCTGGTTGGAATCATTCGCCCCATCCTCGATCCGAGGCGACTTGCCGCCCATGAATATGGGTGATCCAGGTTTCGAATCCACCATTGCCGCGTCCGCAAACCTGCGCCTCACACGTGAACACGACAGTGCCGAACGTGCAGCTGCCGAGCGCGATCTGATGACCATGCCCCGCAAGGGTTGGGGTGCACTCGGCGACAACGACGTGACCGAGAGATCTCGTGTCCTTGATCTCCTCGGATTCGATTTGCAGATCGTCTTTCCGACCGGCTCATTCCCTCAAGTGGTGATGTCGCCCCACCACATTCAGGCAGAAGCGGCCCAAGCAATGAATCGCGGTATGGGCGCGTTCTGCGCCAGCGACCCCCGCCTTCATGCTGTTGGATATGTGCCGTTTCATCATGGGCCGGAAGTCGCCATTCGCCTATTTCACCAAGCGCTACGAGACGGTTGCGGCGTCGTGATGGTTGATTCGATTCCTCCTCGCGATGCTGTTTCGCCTACCCATATTGACTTCGATCCGCTGTGGTCGGCGATCGAAGACGCCGACGCTGCCGTGATGCTCCACATCGGGCTCGACAACGGATGGCGGCCCGTTCGGCCGAGCTTCTTCAACAACGGACGCACGCTCGATCACTTCCGCAGCGATGCGCCCGGTGATGCGTTGTCGTTCCTTTCGATCGGATTTCCCGCCCAACTTTTCATTGGCTCGATGATTTTTGACGGCGTCTTGGCCCGCCATCCCCGCCTTCGATTCGGTGTCGCCGAACTGGGCGCCACCTGGGTACCTGGTTTCCTTCATTTCATCGACACGGCTGCCCGCAGCTTCAGTCGTTTACAGGATTTGTCGCATTTGGAAATGAAGCCATCGGACTACGTTCGCAAGCACTTTTGCTTTTCGCCATTCGGCGGCGAAAACGTGGGATTCATGATCGAAGCAGCGGGGCCCGAGCTGTTTATGTTTAGCTCCGACTATCCCCATCACGAAGGCACTGCCGACCCACTCGGCAAATGCGAACGCACCATGACGGCCGTCACGCCGGCTGACAAGGAACGATTTTACGCCGCCAACACTCAACGGCTCCTCGGGAGTCGCCTCACCTCCGTTTCAGGCTCGTCAGGCTGAGATCGACTCGGCGACCAACACTCGCACCACTCTTTCGATTTCAGCAATCGTCGACACGTCCACAATTCGACCTGACTTATCCGACTTGACCTTCGGCGTCGAAATTCCAAGATCGGCCACCACACGTGCGCCCTGCCATTGCAACGTCTGCGCCATCATCTGCCTTGCATGAACTCCACCGGTTGTGCCGGCGCTGATGAGTGCCACCGGCTTTGCATAGAACTCCCCTGAGCCAACGATCCAATCGAGCGCGTTCTTTATTGTGCCGGCGATCGCACCGCCATATTCGGGGGCTGCGATCAACACTCCCTGCGCCTCATGGATCAGGCCTCGAAGAATCGCCACCGCCCACGGCGCAGCTCTATCGGGGTCCGGTTCCAACGGTGGCACATCAATCAGGTTCTCGAAATTCGTTGCCCCCGCCAGCACTGATCGTTTGAGGAATTCAGCGGCCACATTCAATGCCGCTCGATTCGCAGACGTCTGACTCAAGCTGCCACACAAAAGCAATATTGTGGGTTGGGGCATGAATAGACTCTACGAAGCAATGCGTAGAAACAGCCGCTAGGCGATCGTGATGCCGCCGTACGTGCTGCACAAGCCGTAGGCGTTGATGAACAGAAACGCTGCGATCACCACGAGGGCCACGATGCGTTTCCAGCGACGTCCCGCTCGTATAGGACCGACTGAAGCTGGCATGTACCACGCCGGCAACATCACGCCAGCGGCACTGGCATACATCGTTCCGAACGGCACGGCATCGAACGGAATTTCCATATCGGGATCAGACGCCAACGCCAACGACGTCAACTCTTCATCGGAAATTGGATCGCCGAATTCGACAGGCATTGAGCTGCCCACCTAACCCTTGCTAGCGCCGAGGGTAAGCCCGCCCACGAACTGCTTTTGCAGCAGAATGAACACGACAATCGTGGGAATAGCGGCGAGCAACGAGCCGGCCGCCACCAGGTTGGTGTCGGTGAAAAACTGGCCGGACAAGTTGTTGAGAGCTGCCGTGATTGGCCGCTTGTCGCCGGTTTTGAATAGCAGCAACGCCCACAGGAAATCGTTGTAAATCCAGGTGAATTCCAACGTCGCCAATGCTCCAAAAGCGGGGCGGCACAAGGGCAGAATTAATTTGCGAAACTGCAACCACACGCCAGCACCATCCACCACGGCTGCTTCGCCAAGTTCCTTCGGGATCGTCTTCATGTAGTTGCTCAGAACGAACGTACAGAACCCAATTTGGAAAGCCACGTGGATCACAATCACACCAAAATGTGAGTCATAAAACAGGCCGTTTTCGGAAATCCACGTCGGTAGCGGAAGACGCAAAAAGATGTAGTACAGCGGCGTCAAAATGATCTGGGGAGGCAGGAGGTTGCCGGCTGTAAAAAGCATCAACAACGCGATATTGAGTTTGAAACTGAATCGAGCCACCACGAATGCCACCATCGACGAAAAAAACAGCGTGAGGATTACGGCGGGAATCGTGATGATAAAACTATTGATGTAGTACTTCGAGAATTGGGCGTTCTTGTAAGCGTTGGTGAAGTTATCGAAACTCAATTTGTGAGCGATCGAGACGTAGCCGTTCTTAGCGGTGTCGTCGTACGGACGCAACGCCGTGTAGATGGCGTACAATACCGGGAAAAGCCAGATCAGCGCCACCGTGGTGAGAAACACGTAGAGCACGATGCGTTTGATTTTTTTGCTTCGTTGGCCAGCTCGCACGATGGTGAGCGGCGTCGACGCGATCGCTGTCATCGTGACTCCTTATAGTTGCTCCATAGGTACGAAAAGATGAAGCCTGTCGATACGAGCAACATCAATACGGCTGCTGCTGAACCAAAGCCCACCCGCCGCGTTTCGCCCACGATGTTGTCGTACACAATGTTGGAGAACAGCTTCGTACCTTTTGAGCCTCGGGTGGCGATGTACACCAAGTCGAACGCCCGCAACGACTCGATGACCGTGACCACCATTACCACGATGTTGATGGGTTTGAGCGCGGGCAGAATCACGCGGAAGAACGTTTGTGGTTCAGAGGCTCCATCGATCGAAGCTGCTTCTCGCAGTGTGGGATCGACGGCCTTCAAGCCAGCTAAGAAAAGCACCATGATGTAGCCCACGTGTCGCCACGCCGCCGCCACCAAAATCGAATACAAGTTGATATCGCTATTACCCAACCAATCGGTGCCGCCGTTCTTAGACGACGTGCCCAACAACTGGTTGATAAATCCGTCGTCGATGCGATAAATCAATTGCCACATGAAGCCAACGACAGCTAGCGACAACACAACTGGCAAATACAAGACGCTTTGGTAAACCCGGCTGCCCTTTATGTTCTTATCGAGCAGCACCGCCAACAACAAGCCAATCATGGTGGCGATCGTCATGGCCAACAACCAGATGAGGTTGTGCTTAATTGCGGGCCACACATCATCTGGCCACCAGACCGAAAAAAGGCTTCGGTAGTTGTTGAAGCCAACCCACTTAATGGGGACCGATTTCACACCGTTCCATTTGGTGAAGCTCAGCAAAATCGACAGGACCGCTGGCACCCAAATAAACGCGACATGGATGACTGTAGGAATTCCTGCCATAACAGCGAGAACACCCCGGTCGCGCCGGGAAAGAACCGAATTCTTTCGTTTCCGACGGACCGGAGTGCTCATCGCAGTTGTCATATCTTTGACTCTAAGCTAAATGGCTTAGGCGAAGATTTCCTTGGCCTTGGCGGCCAGATTCTTCAAGATGGTGTCGATATCGCCTGGCTTCTGGAGGAAGGCGTCAAACGCTTCACCAGCGGGGCCTGCGAATGCCGGCAACGTGTCGCGGTCCAAGAACTGGGTGACGTTCTTGGCGCCTTTGCACAGCTCAAGACCCTTCTTTTGCAGGTCGTTGTAACCGCTGGTGTCGGCATCGGTGGCGCAGGCAAGGTTGCCTGGGTCGATCTTGAGGTACGCGTTGGCGGCATCGCCCGATGCAAGGAAGGCGAGGAGTGACTTCGCGCCTTCAGCATCTTTGGGGCTAGGAGCCATCATGTAACCGTCGATCGGTGCCTCGAGTGAATCTTGGCCGTGGGCGGGGTTGATTTCCGGGAAGGGGAAGAAGTCGAGATCGCCGAGATCTTCGTTCTTGAACTGGCTGGAAACAAACATGCCCATCGTGTACATGCCGGACTCTTTCTTCACCAACGAGGCAGCGGCATCTTCCCATTTACGAGCTGATGCACCGGCCTGATGGTAGGGAAGGAGTTCTGCCCACGTCGTGAATACAGCCTTGACTTCGGCGGAATCCCAAGCTTGCTTGCCGGCCATCAGTTCTGTATGGAACTTGAAGCCGTTGGTGCGAAGGTTGAGGTAGTCGAAGGTGCCCATTGCTGGCCACTTGCCATCGTTGCCGAAAGCGATAGGGGTCAAGCCGTCGGCCTTCATCTTGTCGCCAAGAGCCTTGAATTCAGCAAGGGTCTTGGGGGCGGTGTAGCCCTTTTCGGCGAACAGGCTCTTGCGGAAGAACACGGCCCATGGGTAGTAGTACAAAGGAACGAAGTACTGCTTGCCATCGGCAGCGGTCGATGCGGCCTTTACGCCGTCGGTCTGGTTCTTAAGGCCGCCCCAAACGTCGGAAATGTCGCCACCCAGGTTCTGGTTGACGAGTGACTGCATACGGAAAGCTGCGAACCATGAGTACACATCGTCGGGGGTGCCGCCGAGGTAGCTGGTGATCTGCTCTTGGTACGTGTTGTGGTCGACGGTGTTGATCTTGACGTCGTTACCCGACTTGGCCTTGTAGGCGTCCATCATGGCCTGAACGGCATTCTTAGGCTTGGCGTCAGACTGGTTCGAGCCGAAAGTGATTGTCTTCTTGGCTGCTGCCGCAGCTGAGGTTGTGGTCACTTCGGGTGCTGCTGATGTCGTGGTGACGCCAGCCGCAGTTGTTGCGGCGGTGGTGGGAGCTGCCTTTTTATCGCTGCCACATGCTGCCAATGCAGCCACAGCGGCAACGCCGGCAGTGCCAGCGAGGAAGGTGCGACGGCTTACTGACGGCATGCTGATCCCCATATCTGAGGATCCTTGATCTTCGTGGTTACCCATTTCTCTCCTTGGTTTGTAAGTGATTGGCTCGCCCCAGAAGAGACCAAATGATCTCCGTGGCCTAAGGCTCGTATGTCATTTAGGCGATCGTCGACTTGAGCACCATTTCTGGCGTTCGTTTGTCGACCACCCCCGGGTAATCAGCCGATTTTCGCTACGTAGACTCGGCAATTCGCAATGAACCGCAGACTTACCCGACCAAAATCAACCAACTTGGAACGAAAACTCCCAGAATCCACCGCAGTTGTCAAGCATTGTCGTCCGATTCTGGCCTTTTGTCTGCAAAACGAAACAATTCACCAACCGCCGCCATTCGACGCTGGCAGTGATATTTCGTTGAAAAATGGCGGCAGCAAGAAGAACGCGATCAACTCAGAAGGCATTTTGAGTCGATCCCACGAAATATTTGTTTGATTATGTTGACTTTTCATTCCTCCACGTAGCACTCTTGCGGAATGCTCGCCCGTCAACGTCAGAACCTCGTGCTCGAGGAACTCCGGCGTGTGGGCACGGTACGGGTAAGCGAATTGACCGTGATGCTCGGTGTTTCCGATATGACGGTGCGTCGAGATCTCGACGTATTGGCAGCTGCCGGTTCTCTAGAAAAAATTCATGGCGGTGCCACAACCATCAATCCCCGATCGATTGACGAGCCTGGATTCGAAGCGAAATCGCATCGCCAGAAGGTTGAAAAGGACCTCATCGCGGCGGCCGCCGCTCGCCTGGTATCACCAGGATCAGCCATCGGTTTAACAGCTGGAACCACTACGTGGGCGCTTGCGCATCACTTGGCAAAGATCGACAACTTGACCGTGGTCACGAACTCAGTCCAGGCGGCCGAGGTGCTGTACCGGTATTCGCTGTCTGCGCACACCAAGCCAACAAACACAACGGTCGTTTTGATTGGCGGGATGCGTACACCCTCCGATGCGCTGGTGGGCCCCATTGCTGTTGCAGCGCTCAAAACCCTACATGTCGATCAGGTATTTATGGGCGTTCATGGTGTGTCGGAAACGGCCGGTTTCAGCACACCCAACATGATGGAAGCGGAAACGAATCGGGCCTTTATCGAATCGGCAAAGCAGCTCGTTGTCGTGACCGATAGCACTAAATGGGGAATCACCGGGTTGTCAACAATTGCTCGACTTGATCAGGCACAAGTGATCGTGACCAACGCTGGCTGGCCAGAAAGTGCCCTAGCCACTGTCGACTCAAACGGTACGCAGATGATTGTGGTCGGTCACCAAAGTGGTCAATCCCTGCTGACACGGATCGCGGGATGACGATGACACAAGGTTCCACCGGTTTCGTTGCCACTCCTCGCGTAAAGCGATCGAGTCATACTTTGGCAGACGGTCGAGAGATAATTTTCTTTGACGAAGCCGACGAACTGGTGGTCCATGAGCCGGATCGACGGCAGCTCGGAGCCGTGGAGTCGACAGGCGAAATGAGGTATGACGCCACCACTATGGATTGGGTCATCGTGGCATCGCACCGACAAGACCGCACACACTTACCCTCACGTGCCGAATGCCCTCTGTGCCCGAGTGTCGGGGATCATCTCACCGAAATTCCAGACTCCGATTACGACGTGGCGGTTTTCGAAAATCGATTTCCGTCGTTGAGCAGCACAAGCTCACCACCAGCCCACGACGACGATTTGGGAATTATGCAAAGGCCGGCCAACGGCCGCTGCGAAGTGATCTGTTATTCGCCAGTGCACGACGCGTCGCTCGGCAGTTGTACTGACCAACGAATTGGCACAGTGATGGCGGCGTGGATCGACCGCACCGCAGCACTGAGCACAATTTCGGGCGTCGAATACGTGTTTGTGTTTGAAAATCGGGGCGCCGAAATTGGCGTGACGCTCCCCCACCCCCACGGACAAATTTACGCGTACCCGTTCACACCGGTGAACGCGCAACGCATGATTTTGGCGGCCCAAACTCACCTAGAACTTCACGGCGAGCAACTTTTTGCCGACGTGCTGGCCACCGAAATACGAGCTGAAATTCGAGTGGTCGTCGAAAGTGAATTTTGGGTCGGATTCGTGCCGGCCGCCGCGCGTTGGCCAGTGGAGGTACATCTGTACCCGAAACGCCGAATCGACTTTTTGACAGAGCTGACTCTGGCCGAGCAGGAAGACTTTGCCCACCAATACGGCTTGTTGTTGCGGGGATTAGACGGCGTTTTCGACCGGCCGCTTCCGTATATTTCGGGCTGGTACCAAGCCCCGATCGATCCCACCCAACTCGGCGCAGCGAAGTGGCATGCCCATCTGCGGTTAATCTCGATTCGACGTTCGCCCGAGAAGATCAAGTACCTGGCGGGTAGCGAGTCAGCAATGGGGGCGTTTATCAATGACATCGCACCAGAAGCGATTGCAGAGCGGATACGCGAGGCTCTGCACGTCAACAAAATTTCAGCACCACAATCGACCGACAACAACTAGGGGAAATCATGGCAACGGTTCAATTTTCTAAAGCAACTCGCCTCTATCCCGGCATGACTCGACCGGCTCTGGATCAGCTCGATCTCGACATTGCCGATGGCGAATTTCTCGTGCTCGTGGGCCCATCTGGTTGCGGTAAATCAACCACCCTGCGCATGTTGGCGGGCCTCGAACCCGCAGACGGTGGCGACATCATGATTGGCGATCGCAATGTGACCGATTTGCCGCCAAAAGATCGCGACATCGCCATGGTGTTCCAGAACTACGCGTTGTATCCCCACATGACGGTCGGCGAAAATATTGCCTTCCATCTCAAGATCAAAAAGATGCCAAAAGAAGAAATCAAAAAACGGGTCGATGAAGCAGCACGTCTTCTCGAACTTGAAGACTTACTCGATCGCAAGCCGGCGAAATTGTCCGGCGGCCAATGCCAACGGGTGGCCATGGGGCGCGCCATTGTGCGTCAGCCCAAAGTGTTTTTGATGGACGAACCACTCTCTAACCTCGACGCCAAACTACGCGTCCAGACCCGCACCCAAATCGCTCAACTCCAGCGCCGCCTCCAGGTAACCACCGTGTACGTGACGCATGACCAGGTGGAAGCAATGACCATGGGCGACCGTGTTGCAGTGATGAAAGATGGTCTGTTGCAACAAGTCGCTACGCCACAAATTCTTTTCGCCAAGCCGGCAACCGTGTTCGTGGCCGGGTTCATTGGCTCGCCCGCCATGAACATGATGACTGCGCCTGTGGTTGATGGCGGCGTAGCCGTTGGCAGCATGAAGGTCATGCTGAATGATCAACAGAGGAGCGAACTCACGGGTGCCAATGTGACGGTCGGGGTGCGCCCAGAGCGGGTGCGAATCGTCGACCCAGAGACAAGCGGAATCAATGCCGTCATCGATGTAGTAGAAGAACTCGGCTCTGATGCGTTCCTGTACTGCAGCGCGCAAGACGGCTCAGGTCAACAGTTGATCATTCGACGCGAGGGCATGAGCGTCCATCGGGCCGGCGAGACCATTCGCATTACGTTCTCGCCAACCGACGCTCACCTCTTCGACGCAACGTCCGGCCAGCGCCTCACCGACCCCGAATAACTCAGGCCGCCAATGACGGCCGGTCAAGCCATGATTGAGCGATGAATCACCGTATTACGGGCCGACTAATTGTCATTACCGGCTTGCCAGGTAGTGGGAAAACGACGTTGGCCACCGAGCTCGCCGCTGCCATGGCGGCCATTCGAATGTGTCCCGACGATTGGATGACGACCGCTGGAATCGATCTCTGGGACGAGGCCGCCCGGGCGGCGATCGAGGCACTCCAGATGACCTTGGTGTTTAACTTTTTAGAAGCTGGTCACAACGTAGTGATCGAGTGGGGCACGTGGAGTCGGGCGGAACGTGACACGTTGCGAGATACAGCTCGGGCAATCGGTGCCCCCGTCGAGCTTCGTCATACCCACGCCGATATCGACGAATTATGGCGGCGAATAGTTGGCCGCGATTTCGAAGGAAAGTGGGGCGCCCGCTCGATTGAACGCCACGAACTCGATGAGTGGGCTCTTCTATTTGAAGCGCCGACAGACGAAGAGCTCGCCACCTACGACGCCCCGTGACCCGCCTGATGAGATCTACTTCTGTAGATCGCTCGAGCGCCTCGATTTAGTCAATGGCTTTGACGGCGTGGATTTCGCCGTCGACCACGAGACCAGACGGGCTGTATCCGCTGGCCATGAACATGCGCGCCGGCGAGCCGGGACCTTCGGCCCACGACACTTCGATGGTGGTCGCGCCCTGCGTTCGGCATCGCTCTTCGAAGAGGTCGAGGGCAGCAGCGCCGATGCCACGTCGCTGGTGCATCCTGTCGATGAGGAGCCGAAGCACTGTGGGGTTGTCGTGAGTTGCAGTGGCCTCCGAAGTCAAAATGAAACCTACGATTTCTCCATCGGCCTCTATGGCTCGATGCCACAAAACCGCTGGCGCACCGTGGCTCATCGGTGGCGTCAGCACGTCTCGAAAGTTTCCCAACATCGGCGACACGAAACGCTCCTGAGACTTATGGGTGACGAGATCGCCGACGGCCAGTCGATTTTCGTAGGTCACCGGCACCAGATCGACTGTGGTGGGGCGATGCCTCGGACGACTACACCAGGCATCCCAATCGGCACGTCTCATGCCATAGAGCATGTCGTCGGAGCATTCGTCGCCGACCCAGAACGACTCACGAGTCCAGCCTTCAAAGACCATGCCACATGCTTCGAGGACGCGCGCAGACGGCGGGTTGTCTGGATGCAACGCCGACTCGATACGGCTCACGCCAAGGTCGGTGAACATGTGTTTGACGACGGCGACACACGCCTCAGTGGCGTAGCCGTACCCCCAATAATCGGGGTGGAAGGTATAGCCAATATGACCAACTCGGCCGCCCCACCGGAGGCCGGCATAGACGTCGCCCAGAATCCGATCCGGCCACGCAGCATCGACAACCGTGAGGTTCAATCCACCCTCGTCGATCTCGCTTTTAGCAACCCCGGCGGCGGTGGAGATCTCCGCCCGTTCCCTCGTATATGGCATCTCCCAATCCTGATAACGAGCCACGTCGGGAAGGCTGCGACGTTGATACGCCGCTTCGGCATCGCTCATGACTGGCCAACGAAGAATCAGTCGCTTTGTTCGAATCGGTGAAAATGTCACAGCCGCAAAATTAGCCTCGAAGTCGAGCTTGAATTTTCAGTCGACAAATCGATTCTCAATTGTCTTACAAATCGTCGTACAATCATTCACATGGCAGTAGTGAACTTTAGAACCGACCAACGCACTGACCGAGCTCTCGCCGAGCTCACTGCCGACGGATCGACATCGTCAGAAGCTATCCGACGGGCGCTTGTCGATGCAGTGCGAATGCGTCGCCGGGAACAGATGCGCAACGAGTCGTTGGCGTTGACGAACGACCCCGACGACGTCAAAGAGAGCCAACGAGTGTGCGAGGCAATGGATGAACTTCGTGCGTGGTGACGTCCACCGACTACGGGCGGCAAAGTCTGCACGTGGACACGCACAACAAGGCGAACGATTCGTAGTGATTGTTCAATCCGAGGACCTGATGCTGTCGACGTTGCTCGTCGCACCGACGTCGAGGTCGTCACCGGAACGAATTTTCCGACCGTCAATCACCGTGAATGGAGTCCAGACTCGCGTGCTTGTCGAGCAGACCACAGCCGTGGCCCCAGAACGGCTCGGTGACTTCGTCGGACGTCTAACTCACGACGAGATCGCGGCGCTCGACGAAGCTCTTCGCCTCGTGCTGCAGCTCGACTAGCGCCTCCCCATCCGAGCGACTGGTTGGCGTACAATCGCCTGCATGATCGAAATCCACCCGGCCGACAACACACGCATCGGTGATCTCGACGTTCTCTTTGCACTCGATGAGTCTGCCGACCGTTGTTGGTGCATGTGGTTCATCGTGGGATACAAGGACTTCCACGCTGCGGGACGCGACGGCAATCGAGCGATGTTTGTGAGCTACACGCTCGACGATCCTGACCCCATGGGACTCATTGCCTACCAGGACGATGTGCCCGTCGGGTGGTGCGCGATCGGGCCCCGATCGAGGTACTCCCGTGCCATCAAAACACCCACCATGAAGAACGCAACTGGCGACGACGACACCACCTGGTTCGTGCCGTGTTTCTTTGTGCACCCCGATCATCGCAATGCCGGAATTGCGGCCGCTCTGCTCACTGCCGCTGTGGATGTTGCCACCGCTGCCGGCGCAGTGGCGGTGCAAGGATTCCCGCTCGCGGGTGCCGTCCGTCGAACGAGTGGTTCCGATTTGATGACCGGTAACGAAGCGCTTTTTGCGGCCGCCGGATTCGAGGTCGAAAGCCGGCCCACCGGCAATCGCACCATCATGCGCCGCAACCTCAAGTGAGTCTTTTGTCGCTACGAAGTCAGGTGCCAGAGGGCGCGGTAGTAATCGATTCGTGCTTCGTCGGGCTCGATGCCGTAGGCACGGAAGAACTCGGGTTGATGGCCTTCACCAAAATTCCAATCAAGACTGAGTGAGGCCACGGCGAGGTCGGCCCACTTGTCGCCGACCGAAAGATCCCCGAAATCGACGTTGCCGACCCACATCCCAGCATCGTTGATCAACGTGTTGGGAGCGCATGCGTCGCCATGAACCAGCACTGGCTCGTCGACGGTTGGGGCGATGCCCAACGACTCTGGTCGCTTGCTCACCCAACCTTCTGACCGCCAATCTTGGGGGAAATCGGCAATCGAAATGGAGTGCATTTCGCGCAGGCCTTTTGCAATCGCGTTGATTGCGTCGGAGCGCCTCGCCCGCCACTTGTCGCCCACTGCGCAGCCACCGGGGAGGGCAACGGTAACCATCCACTGCCCATATTCGTCGCCTCCAAATTCCACGACCTGAGGAGCCGGGTGCCGCGGCGAAATCCATTCGAGGCGTTGGCGTTCTCGATCGAGGTCGACGCCCGTCGAACGGGGATTCCACTTGATGAATCGATCGACGTAACTGAAGGTGAGCCCACCAAGGTCGTTGCGCCACGCCAGGTCCAAATCCCGACCGGCAGCGGCATCGAGCACTGCGGCGGGTATCGCCTGATCGCCAAGCGCGTGCAGCTCAGCGAGCCCAGAAAAGTCAATATCGTCCATTGCGGCGAACCTACTACCGTGGGATTATGAAGTGGCCGTGGGTATTTTGATCGATGAACGATTCAGTTCACATCGAACAACCTCGAGCGGTGTTTGACGCCTCTGCTGCCGCGTATGTCGAGTTTGTAGGTGTCGAGATCAGCACTGCCACCGAGACAACATTTGACCAGTCGTGGCTTGCGAAATTCGCCGAACTCGTGCTGGCAAATCCGGGCGGCCGCGTCGCCGATGTCGGCTGTGGGCCAGGGCGTGTCGCCTCGTTTCTCGCCGCCCGCGGACTCGACGTGATCGGGTTCGACGTCTCGAAAGCCATGGTCGCAATGGCCAGAAAGATGCACCCCGAAATCGCATTCGAAGAAGGCCTACTCTCGGCAATACCCGTGGCCGACTCGTCACTCGCCGGTGCAGTTTGTTGGTATTCCATCATGTACACACCACCTAAAAATCTGGCCGAAATCTGTACTGAGTTGATGCGCGTCCTGAGGCCTGGTGGTTACGTACTGCTGGCGTTTCAGGCTGGCCAAAGAGACGTGAGACACAGCGACAATTTCCGCGAAACACAGTTGCCGCTCACCATATACATCCATGATCCTGGCGTCGTTGCGCAGACGCTCATGAATGCCGGTCTACAAATTCACGCCCGTGGGATGCGCGACCCGGAGCTCGCCCACGAGTACTCACCCCAAGCATTTGTCATCGCCCAAAAACCTCGGTTAGCCGAACAATAGAATCCTCGTCGAATGCGGCGCGTGGTTTCGGCACTGTTCACTACGTCCAGTTGCAATAGCGACATAGCGGCTGCTCGACTACGTTGCCGCGATGGCAAACCTTCGCTTCGATCAGGTCAACATCGTCGTGACCGACGTCGTGGGCGCCACTGAATTTTTGCGTGCGCTCGGAATCGACATACCGGAAGCCCCTGCCGAATGGGCGGCGTGGGCGGCTCATCATGTCGGTATACCCGCCGTCACACACGGCTTCAGTGCCGATCTCGACAGCCCCGCCTATGCCACCTATTGGGGTGGCTTGCCACGTGACTTCACGGGAGTTGTCGTGAACTTGCGAGCGGACGACAGCGCCGGCGTCGACGTTGCCTTCGCACATGCTCTGGCGATCGGCGCCCAAGAATTGCGAACTCCATACGACGCGCAGTGGGGTGCCCGGTACGCCGCTGTTCGCGGGCCCGGCCCAATCGTTGTCGGCATAATGGGCCCGCGGGATCCCGATGCCCTGGGCGAAATGCAGGTGTCCGACTTCGCGTAGTCGACGATCGCTCTAGCCGTCACTTGCCCCGACCCGTTTTGGAAGGCCGATGCCCCTGGCCTGCGCTCACTCGGTCGCAAGAGGCGACCTAGTAGCTGAACGTGGTGGCGCCGTCGCCGATCCATTCCCACATGGGGACGGTCCCGCCGACTGTCGCTCCATCGATCCACGCCGAGTCCTGCAAGCGCTTTGAGTTCACGCACACGGGGCATACGAGGAACCGGCCGCCAGCAGCCTGGTAACGAGCAAGCAGGTCACCGATCGGCGGGCATCCCTCACACGCAACACCGACCGCAACACCTTGGATCGCCAGTCGCACCGCTTCCTTGGTGAGGAACATCAATGTGGGTCGGCCCGATTCGGCGGCGCCCACTGCAACCAGCAACGCAACGGTCACTGTTTCTGCGTCTTCAAGTCCAGTGGTAAGGCTCACTACGGCTTTGTTGCTCATGAAGGTCATCCTTTGATCGGTGTGTACGTTTCGGGTGAGTGTATGCCAATCAATCCAGCCAATTGCTTAGCACCGCTACCGCCGCCAGTTCTAGGGGATGATGAGGTCGGCGTATTGATCCACCAACGCGTCGAACAGTGCGCCTGGCGTGTCGATCACGTTGCGCAAATGACCGAATAGCTCCAGTGTGATTGCGCCCATCATGCCCGCCCACGAATTCATGCCGTACATCATCAGCACATCGCTTGTCGGCGCGGGAAAGAAGGCTCGCAAGAGATCGAAGTCGTGTTGCAGCGGCAACGGCACGACGCCTTCGCGTACCCCGGTGGCCGTCTCGATATCGACCAGGAGCCTCATCAATGCCGCTGTGTATCGGCTGGCCGGACCGATCGTGTCTGGCGGTGCCGCATAACCAGGCACCGGAGTGCCGAACAACAATGCGTACTCAGATGGATTCTCAATTGCCCAATCGTGAATCGAATTGGCCGCTGCGCGCCAACGGCCGCGGAAGTCTGTAGCGGGCACGCTGGCATCGGCAGCTTCAACGGCCGCGCCGAGGCGTTCATAGGAATCAACAATCAGCTGAGTAAGCAGCTCATCCCGGCTGGCGAAGTATCTGTAGACCGACGAACTCACCATTCCAAGGCTGCGAGCAATGGCCCGCAACGACAAGTTGGCGGCCCCATCCTGCTCCACTTGAAGGCGAGCCAAGCGCACTATTTCAGCGGTTGTTTCTACCCGTGCACGTTCTCGAATACCAGCCATGTCGAGATTGTAGCGAGCGCTGATCTATTTCGAGAGCACTGCACTTGCAATTCTCTCGAACCGATGCCATACTGAGAGCTCTGCTCACAAATACGAGCACCGCTCACTCAGGAGACAAACTATGAATCACCACGTCGTCATCGGAGCCGGTCCAGTCGGCTCAGGAATCGCTCTATTGCTCGCAGAACGCGGCACCCCAGTGATCATCATCACCCGCAGCGCCACTGGTCCCGACCACCCACTCGTCACAAAATTGAAAGCCGATGCCAACGACGTTGAAGCGCTCAAGTTGGCGGCAACTGGCGCCGACGCCATCTATAACTGTGTCAACCCTCCTTACCATCAATGGGACACAGCATGGCCGCCACTGCACGCCGCGATGATGAACGCCGCCGAAAGCACGGGCGCGGTTTTGGTGATGATGGACAACTTGTATTGCTTCGGACCGGGCTCCACAATGCCCATGCGTGAAGGCGATGCCATGAACACCAAAGGTACAAAAGGCGCGGTCCGAGCTCGGATGGCGAAGGAACTTTTGGACGCTCATGCTTCGGGGCGCCTGCGAGGCACATTGGCACGAGCTAGCGATTTCTATGGCCCTGGAGTAATCGGCGCCAGCCTTGGCGAGCGTGCCTGGCTGAAGATCTTGGCAGGGAAGAAGGCCCAAATCTTGGGGGCTCCCGATCAGCCGCACAGCATTAGTTATATGCCCGACGTGGTGCGCACGATGGTTACCATCGCCACCGATGAGCGAGCATGGGGCAAAGCGTGGCATGTGCCCAATGCCGCGCCGAGCACCCAACGCCAAACGGTTCAAGCATTTGCGGATGCGGCGGGAGCAACCTCGGGCGTTAGCGCGGTGCCCAAGATTGCCATCAAAGTGATGGGACTTTTCAACCCCATGATGAAGGCATTGCAAGAGACTTGGTATCAATTTTCCGAGCCGTGGATCACCGACAGTACGCTCACCGAGCAGACGTTCGGCTTAGCGGCCACGTCGTTAGCAGAGGGTGCCGCCGCAACCGCAGCATGGTGGCAATCGAGATCGGTGGCGACGAAATGATCGATCTCGCCAAATCGCCGGTCGTTTCTGAGCAGACAATGATGCACCTACTACGCCGCAACGCCGCTGTATTTCAAACGGCATTCGCACTGCTGTGGTCGGTGCGGTTCGCACTGGTGACGGGTGTGCCAACAATCCCCGTCGCCGCTGCGATCGCGGGAGCAGTCGTTGTGCGGGAAGCCTTCCGAGCCACCCAAGGACTCAAAGCTCGGGAGGTTTTTCGAACGACCCAAGGTCGCTCCTTTATGCGGCCTGTCACGCGTTTGACGATCGTGCAGATCGTGGCAAGCATCGTGCTCCCCGCTGGCGCCGGGGCTGCTGGCGCAACAGATTGGGTGGTGCCAATCGTGGCTCTCACCATCGGCTTGTTCCTGATTGTCTTTAGCCCCCAGCTCCGGCTGCCCATCGTGGGTGCCATCGGCGCGCTCGTCACTGCGGCGTCGATTTGTCTACCGTTTTTGACGACCGGAGATGCGTTGCTTGCGCTTACCTCCTCCTCGATGACGGTCGGGTTATTTGCATCGGCGGTGAGCTGCGCGTTGGGGGCGCGAGTCAACGTCGACCGGTAGATCTATTTCCGAATAGGGTGCGTAAAACCCGGCGACTGTCCAAAATGTGCTTCCCTGATCGTCATATTGTCGGGCGTGTTGACGCCCCGACGCATAACCAACCGATCCCAACACAGGAGTTGCAGATGGACACATGGACAAGCATCAAAAATGGCCGGGAGGCTTTCGGCACCTACCTTGCCGACCTCTCGCCAGACGACTGGAACAAGCAGTCGTTGTGCGCCGATTGGACTGTGAAGGAGGCAGCCGCTCACATGCTCGTCATACCCACGATGTCCAAAGGACAAGTCTTCGGCGCCTTTCTTAGCTCGGGATTCAATCTCGAAAAAATGAACGCAAAACTGGTGCGCAAGTTGACAGCCGAAATGTCGACCACTCAAATTGCGGCCACCACCACCAGTTCGGCGGCATCGCATGGCATGCCTCCTGGCCTCAAACTTCCCGGCATCCTCACCGAACTCGCTATCCACGCCGCAGACATCACCGAAGCCGTCGGCACGCCATTCGACCTTCCGGTGACGGACTACGTCGCGTGCCTTGACCATCTCAAAAATGTCCAACCGGTCTTCGGTACCAAGAAACGCATCGAAGGCTTGCAACTCACAGCGACCGATGCCGATTGGTCGACCGGTTCTGGTCCTCTAGTCTCAGGGCCGAGCAAGCAACTATTGCTCGCCATGGCCGGCCGGAGTTCCGCCTTCGATCATCTCGCCGGCGATGGCCTAGCAACGCTTAGATCGCGTTAGCCACCGTCGCCGACTGCGACGCCACGACAAAACATCCGGACGCTCAGTGCAGGTAGATTTCACGCATGACAGCTACGACAATTGACTCGATCTCGTTCACACCATTGTCACCGACAATCGGGTCGGAGGTGGCCGGCATCGACCTTCGGGAACGTCAACCCGATGGCGTCATCGCCACGTTGCGCACCGCCCTCGTGGATCGCAAAGTGCTTTTCTTCCGGAACCAGCCTTTGACAACAGAACAGCATCTCGACTTCGGACGGCGTTTCGGCGAACTTGAAGTGCACCCGTTCGTGCCCTCCAAACCCGGCTATCCCGAGGTGCTCGACATCACCCACGACGAGAATGCCCCGGGCAAAGAGAACCTGTGGCACTCCGACGTGACATGGCGCCTCCAACCGTCGCTCGGCTCAATTCTCCTCAACAAAGAAAGTCCTGCCGTCGGCGGCGACACACTCTTCGCCGACATGGAAGCCGCATACGACGGCCTCACCACCGAGACCAAGGACAAGATCGACGGACTCACTGCTCTGCATGACTCCGACGGATTCCGGGCCCTCATCCGATCACGCGGCGCAAGCGAAGAAGCCATCGCGAAACTCGTCGAACGTTTTCCACCCGCCATCCATCCCGTCGTGCGAACGCACCCCGAAAGCGGACGTCGAAGCCTCTACGTGAACGGCGCGTTCACCAAACACATCGTCGGTATGGAACAAGCCGAAAGCGACGTACTGCTACAAAACCTCTACCGGCAAGCCAGCTTTCCCGAGTACCAATGTCGATTCCGGTGGGAGCAATACTCGATCGCATTCTGGGACAACCGAGCCTGTCAACACTATGCAACATCGGACTATTACCCGGCCCGCCGATGCGCAGAACGGGTCACCATCGTCGGCTCAACACCCGAATACGAACCCACCACTCCGCGACGCATCACCGACGAGCGATTCAAAGGATCAATCCAACGCCTGACCCCGTAGCCGCCGTTCATACCGACACAGTCACGGCCACAGCATCGGGGTCGCCGGCGAACCGGCCGACGATGATTCGATGGACGCCGACGGGTGCTCGCCATTGTTTGGCGATCGGGTCGCGGGTCGCAAGTTTTTCGAGCGGCACAACGATGTCGAATCGCTCGATCCCGCCGGCCGCTACCTCGCACCGGGCGAACCCAACGAGCCGCGCTGGCGCATCGGGGTCGGGTAGTTCCACGTACACCTGAACCACATCGGCGCCATCGCGATCGCCCGTATTGCGAACGGTCCCTGAGACCGAGATGGCATCGACGTTCGAAGTCACCTCGACGTCGGTGAGATTGAAGGCCGTGTACGACAGGCCGAATCCGAACGGAAATGCCGGCGCTGTGCCCTGGTTTGCCAGATGCCACCAGCCGTGCCAACGATCGTAAGTGAACTTCGTGGCATTTATGTCGAAGACCGGAAGATGAGCTTCATCGGCCGGCACAGAGAACGGCAGGCGCGCCGACGGATTCACGATGCCGAGAAGAACGTCGGCCAATCCTGGCCCCGCTTCGCAACCTCCGTACCACGCCTGGACAACTGCCGCCACCGAGTCGATCCACTCCGTCATGATGACCGCACTGCCCGCTTGGATCACGACGATCGTGCGGGTGTTCGCGGCGGCTACCGCTTTGATGAGCGCAACGTGATCTGCCGACAAACGTAGCGACGTGCGATCGCCGCCGCGACTGAACATCTTCGGGCGCTGATTGAGATGATCTGGTTTCGCGATGGGCGCAAGTTGTTCAAGCGAGCCAGCGAACAGGTCAACAACGTCGGGCTCGTCGGCGGCCGGGAACAACGACATCAGGGCTCGATCGGTCTCGCCGATGTACTCCCCTTCGTCCACGAAGGTGTACCCGACGACCACGATTGCTGTGGTCGCCTTTGCGGCTACGACGGCTGCCCGAGCGAGATCGCTACCGTCGTCAAAGGTGACGTGATCGAAGGCAGCGCTCATGCCGTCGAGCACTGTTCGGCACTCGAGATCCCACACATCACTCGATCCTCCGTCACCCACATTGACCACGCTGGCTAGGTGACCAATCACGGCGATCGGCGCCGCGACAACCAGCGGAAGCACACGCTCGCTATCAACGATTTCGTTGCGCAGCAACACCACAGAGCGGGCAGCAACCTCGCGCGCCAGATCCCGATGGGCTCGTGAGCCGAGCACCTCGCTAGTTGGAGACGGCGCGGAAAGCACGGCGTCGAAGCGAAGGAGTGTGCCCACCACGCGTTCAACTGCGGTATCGATTTCGTCCCACGTGACCTCGCCACGCTCAATGGCACCGGGTAGATGTACGGCGCGGACCATGCGATACGGCATCTCAATATCGAGCCCTGCCCGCACCGATGTAGCAGCGTCACGCAGCCCGAAAATCCAATCCGAAATCACGAACCCCTCGAAGCCCCACTCGCCACGCAACACGTCGGTGAGTAACTCCCGGTTTTGCCCGGCCCACTCACCATTCACGCTGTTGTATGCCGACATCACCGACGCCACGCCCTCGTCGATGATGCGCCGAAAATGTGGGAGGTATACCTCGTGCAGGGTCACGTCGTCGACTTCAATGTCGACACTGAAACGAGCGTTCTCCATCGAGTTGCAGGCGAAGTGCTTCACGTTCGCCATCACGTGTCGTTGCAAGCCTCGAGTTAACGCCGCTCCCATTTCGCCGACATGATGGGGATCTTCACCGAACGTTTCCTGCGCCCGACCCCACGCTGGATGGCGCAACAAGTTCACGCACACCGCACCTGTGAGGTTGGCGCCGATCGCTCGAAGTTCCGTGCCGATCGCCTCGCCCACGCGCTCTTCGAGATCGGGATCCCACGTCGCGCCGCGCGCCATCGAAACAGGAAAACAGGTGGCGTTGCCGACCACTGCGCCACGAGGGCCGTCACTAAATCGGATACCCGGCAAGCCAACGCGATCGATCTCCGCAGCGACGAACGGCGCCTTGTGATAGCCGTCGTCGCTGAGGAACTTCAGGCCCGCCCACGTCGGCGCGTCGCCATCGAGACACCACAGTCGCTCGTCGTGGGTGAGCCCGGTTACGAACTCCTTGGCAGCTTCGGCGGCAGGCATCCCTGCCGCTACTGCCGCACGGGCATCGTCGAACGTAACGATCGTCACGACTCACCCGGGTATGAGAGCCCGATCTGGCGGCGGATGGTGTCCATGATGGCAGCAAGCGCCATGCTCTCGTCGAGCGGCATCACTGAGCTCTCAAGCTTCCCGGCGTTGAGGCATCGGTGGACTTCCTCGATCTCGAAACGAAACCCGTGCTCCCCCACCGGGCAATCGATTCGACGCTCACCGGATTTGTCGCTGACGATCAGATAATCGGGGCAGTGCATGAATGCTGGCAATGAGATCGAGCCACTGCTTGAGGAGATGCGCGCCGTGCTCGCTAGTTGCGTCCGAATAGCCGCCCTGATGATGCCGAGCCCGCCATTCTTGTGAGTGGCGATCGCAGTGACTTGCTCGTCGACTCCAGTGGACCCAATAGTTCCGAGGCCCTGCACATGTTCGACGGGACCGAGCACGAGCGAACACAGTTGCAACGGGTAGATGCCAAGGTCGAGAAGCGCACCGCCGGCCAGAGCGCGATCGAACAGACGATGGGCGGGCATCACGGGTACCGAGAAACCTAATTCGGCGTCGACCATGTGCGGATCACCGATCGAGCCGGTGGCCAGGATGTCGATCAAGGTCGTATAGGCAGGAAGGAACCGGGACCATACGGCCTCCATCAAAAACAGGCCACGCGATCGAGCGACGGCCACCATGGCAGAGGCCTCCGCATGATTGACAGCCAAAGGCTTCTCGCACAGCACGTGCTTGCCGGCCTCCAGGAACGCAATGGTGTCGGTGGCGTGGCGGATATGGGGGCCAGCAACGTAGACCACATCCACCGAAGGGTCGGCAGCGAGTGCTTCGTACGAGGCGTGGCGACGGGGAATATTGAATTTGTCGCCGAAGGTTTCTGCTCCCTCAGCGGTCCGTGACGCCACGGCGACCACGTCGCCGCCGGCGGCATGGGGCATGGCTGTTGCGAACTGAGCCGCAATGCCACCGGTCCCAACGATGCCCCATCTGATTGATTCAGCCATGTATCACTCGATTCTGTTGCGAAATTCAGCTCGCCGAGGCGGGTCTATTGCCCAAGAAATTGCGATGCTACCGCTCTCGTCCGGCAACACCAGATGAACCGATTGGGTAAGGTACGGGGACTATGAGCGCTGACACGTACGGGGTGCGTGGTGACGAGATCGCCGACGTTGTCGCCAAACGCACGCCGCGCCCGCTCACTATCGACGGCGACCTCACCAAAACGGCGTGGCTCGCCGCGCAGCGAACACCGCGCTTTGTCGACATGGTCACCGGCAAACCAGCACTCCTCGACACCACGGCAGCAGTGCTGTGGGACGATGACTTCTTGTACGTGGCGCTGTGGGCACAGGAGCCACAAGTGGAGGGCGTGATGACCCGTCGAGACGACCTCCTGTTCTTCGAAAATGACCTCGAAGTGTTCATCGATGGAGGCGACTCCTACTACGAATTGGAAGTCAACGCCCTGGGCACGTTGTACGAAGTGTACTTCATCTGGCGCGACGCCTATCTCCGCAACGGCTTCGATCGCCACGCCGAATTCGACGTGCACGATCAGCGCACCGTCACCTTCTCCGGCGACCACCCGCACGAACCACAATTGTTCTGGCACGGTAGCCATCCACGCGGCATGCGGTGGGCGTTTCTCGACTGGGATTTCCCGGGATTGCAGTGCGCCGTTCGCGTCGACGGCACGATCAACGATCCAACGACAGTCGATCGCGGGTGGACGGTCGAGTTGGCGTTCCCGTGGTCGGGGATGGCACATCTCGCCAACGGGCGCTCATTGCCGCCAACGCCCGGCAACATATGGCGAATGCTGTTTGGGCGCTTCCAGCGTCTCGAGGCCCGAGGCGTCGAGATGCAACCCCATCCGGGCTGGGCGGCCAATCGCCACGGCGTCGCCGACACCCACATTCCAGAAAGCTTCACCCGCGTGCACTTCAGTGTCGACGAGGTCGCGGCACCGTAGCGCACACAGGAAACGGCCGCTCCGCCGTCGTCACGACAGCTAGCTGATGCGGGATTTAGATATCAGCCGGAATGCGGCAACGATGAGCCCTACACAGACGACGGCTGCGATGACCGGCACCGCTTGCACTCCAATGAGTGCACCAATACCCCCCGAGGTCGCCGAGCGGTATGCAACGGCTGCAACGACCCCGACGGCAGCGAGCGCCGCAATCCCCAACGCTGTCCTTCCTTTGAGCCGTCGACGAACTGTAAAGACCAGCAGCACGATCACGGACAAAAGACTCAATATCAGCCCGATTCGGCCGAGCAACGCAATCGTGGAGTCGCGCCACCAAGCAGGTTGACGCCACCAGTAGGTCAGCTCGCCTGGCGAGAAGCAGCACGAACTCTGATCGCCGACGTAAAAATAGGTCGCTGGGGCCGTCGACACGACCAGCACCACCGCTGCGGCCAACATCACTATTTGTTGTCGGCGACTCATGCCGCACATCTTGACTCAAACCCGATCAAATACTTGGCCTCGCTCGTATTTGTGCAGATCGATGTCGCCAGGGAACGACGCTCGACTATCAGGATCAAATGAAGCTACAATCGAGAGACGAGTAGAGCTACATCGCAAATTGTCGTCACCGCTGGCGTACGCGAATTGAAGAACCAACTGAGCAGCTATCTCGAGCGGGTCAAAGCGGGCGAGGAAATCACGGTCACCGAGCACGGCCGGCCCATTGCCCGCCTCACAACGATGAGTCCAGACGTCAACCGTCGAGCGGCACTAATCGAAGCAGGAATAGTGCGCCCGGCCCCGGTCACACGGCGACGCCTACCGTCCAAGCAAGTGAAACTTACATCCGGCGAACCGCTCGAAAACCTCTCGCCCAGCAACGGAAGTGATCACCTACGTCGACACGTCGGTGCTTCTCAAACTGCTCGTGGACGTCGAAACGGGTGCCGACGGAGCACAGCGATTGTGGCTGGAATCAGACTTCGTCGGGTGCGCCGAAATCGGCTACGCCGAAGCGAGGGCTGCTCTCGCCGCAGCACGTTGCAGCGGCCGGCTCGATGCCGCCAGCTTGTATACGGCAAAGGCCGAACTCAACAAACTGTGGGCTCAGGTCGACGTGGTTCCGGTCACGTCAGCACTCGTTTTCGCCGCCGGGGATCTGGCCGAGGCAGAAGGACTGCGTGACTACGATGCAGTGCACTTCGCCGCCGCGCTCGCCAGCAAAGCAACCGTGATCGCCACTGCCGGCACCCAGCTGCTCGCCGCCGCAATACGCCACCGACTCGCTCGAACCCCACGCCATCTGAGCAATCACGGATCATGGTCCGCACCGTTACCCGCGCCTGATACGGCTGGTCGTCCAGATAAATACAGGGCAATATGCGCCGTAAGCTGACGACAACGCGCAGGGGCGCAACCGTTGCGATGTCATGGTATCGTGATGTCGTGACGAAACAGACCACAGTACGGTTGCCCGATGATCTTGCAGACGACGCAGAGGCCGTTGCACGGGTACGTGGCGACAGCGTCAATCAACTAATCATTGATTCACTCACCGCTGAGATCGAACGAGTTCGGGCCGACGCCGACTTCACCGCTCGGGCCAAGCGACTACTTAAGCGTGATCGCGAAATCCTCGACCGTCTCGCGAGGTGACGAGGTACCTCAGCCTGGCCTCGTTGATCTAGGCGAGCCGTGTCGACCTGGCAGATTCAGCATTGCATGCACCACAGAATGGTCTCGACGAAACCGACTTCGACCCGGATGCTACGGCCAGCTATAGAGCTTTGGGCGACGTTGGTGCAGTGCAGCCACGAGCATCGCCAGGTCGCTCAAGTCGCCGGTCAAAATCGGCTCTGACCGGCGAGCAGCGACGACAACGAGGTGGGCGTCTACAACGTCGCCGGTGCCCGAGTGTGCCAGCAGGTTGCCGACTTCAGGTCCGTCATCAAAGGCGACAATGACCACGGACTGCAGAAATCTCGCCAGGCGTGCTTGTCGAGGACCATTGCGCCACACTTGGGCGACGACGGGGTGTGTCGTCGTTAGTGGCGTCCTATGGATGAGTGCTCCGGTGAGGAATTCCTGTGCAGCTCGTTCACCACGATCGACCGAGATAAGGAATCCGGCGTCAAGAATCAAAGCCGTAGCGGGTGCTGATTGTTGCGACCGCGCCCTCATCGACCGGACCTGCCTCGTGCGCCCAATCGGCCAGCAGATCGGCCAGCGCTGCGTGCCGGTGAGTTTCGGCAGCAAGCAAACGAAGCCCGACCCGGAGCGCATTCGACCGGCCACCGTGAATCGCAGCTAGCTCGTCGAGCGTGTGTTCTTCATCAGAGTCGAGCCGAATCGTCGTCGTAGCCATGACGGTCAACGTAGCACAAACGTGCTACGTTGACCGGTCGCGCTGCGCGAAGACCTATTCGATACGTAGGCCTGAAATCGCGCGGGCGATCACGAGTTGCTGGATCTCCGACGTGCCTTCGAAGATCGTGTGGATCTTGGCGTCTCGATGCCAACGCTCCACTGGATACTCACGCGTGTACCCGTAGCCGCCCAGAATTTGGATGGCATCCTCGGTCACCCGCACGGCCACTTCCGACGCCTTGTACTTGCTCATCGAGCCTTCACCGTTCTTGAAGCCACCGTTGCGAGCCATCCACGCCGCACGCCAAATCAACAGCCGAGCCGCATCAATTTCGGTGGCCATGTTGGCCAACTTGAAGGCAATCGCCTGATGCATCACGATTGGCTTACCGAACGCCACCCGCTCCTTGGCGTACTGCAACGAATACTCATACGCGGCACGCGCAATGCCCAAAGCCTGCGCACCGACCACCGGTCGCGTTGCCTCAAAAGTGGCCATTGCCGGTTGCTTGCCAGACGACGTCATCTCGTGCGCCCTAGCCAATTTGGCATCCAACTTTTCCTTACCGCCCAGCAAACAATTTCCCGGCACCCGCACATCGTCGAGCACCACTTCAGCCGTGTGCGACGCCCGGATACCGTGCTTGAGATACTTCTGCCCCTGCGACAAGCCCTTCGTATTGGGCGGCACGATAAAGCTGGCCTGCCCCCTGCCCTTGAGGCCCGGTTCCACGGCGGCCACCACCACGTGAATGTTGGCGATTCCGCCGTTGGTAATCCACGCTTTCGTGCCGTTGAGCACCCACTCGTCGTTGGCTTCGTCGTACACCGCACGGGTGCGCAGCGACGACACATCGGAGCCCGCATCGGGCTCGCTTACGCAAAACGCGCCCAGCTTCACATCGTCTGGCGTGCCGTAACACTGGGGTACCCACTCCACCATTTGCTCAGGCGTGCCATTGCCAGCAATACCAGCAGCGGCCAGGCTCGAACCCATGATGGCCATGCCTATTCCGGCGTCGCCCCAAAACATTTCCTCGACAGCCACTGGCATGGTGAGCCCCGTGGCGTCACTCATGGTGTTCACGATGAAATCGAATCCGTACAAGCCGATCTTGGCGGCTTCTTGCACGATCGGCCACGGGAACTCTTCACGCTCATCCCATTCGTGTGCGGCCGGACGAATGACGTCTTCGGCGAAATCGTGTACCCACGATTGAATGGTCTTTTGGTCGTCGGAAAGTTCCAGGGAGAATTCAGCCATGGAGCGATGTTACCCGTGGGTAACTACGCTCGGCGATTCACCTGCCGGAGTTTTTTCCGAAACCGAATGTTCGGACGTCCGCAGGCCGGCAATGCACACCAGCGCCACGACGAGGCCGGCCGCGCCCACGAAGTACGGCGACCCGATGCTTACATGCCCAAACAGAAAACCGCCCGTGGCGGGGCCCACGATCCTGGCAATCGACGACACCGATTGGGTGGCACCCATCACCTCGCCCCGTCGATCGGCTGGCGCAATCGCAGCCGACGTTGAAGAAATCGACGGGCCATACACGCCCTGGCCGCACGAGATCAGCACCGTGGCCACGACCATCAAACCCGAGCCATACGTGAATCCAAAGACCACAAGCCCAGCCGCCGTGAGCAACAACCCCGATCGCAACAGCGTCGACACTTCGTACTTGTGCGACAAGGGTCGAATGAGACCACCTTGCACCACCACCAACAAGATGCCTACGAATGCCAGCCACATGCCCACGCCTAACGGCCCGAGATGCAACCGGCGCTCTCCAAACAATCCGAACGTGTTCTCAAAAGCGCTAAATGACGCCACCGAAATGAACACCACTACGGCCAGCCGAGACACGTTGGGGATCTTCCACACCTTCATGAGGTTGGCCCGTGGTGGCGCCGCGGTGGTCTTGGTTTCTGGCAACCGAATGTAAGTAGCAATCAGGTTGATCACGGCCGCGGTGCCGGCCACGAAGAACGGCAACCGGTAACTCACATGGGCGAGCACACCGCCAATCGCAGGCCCCAACACGAAGCCGATGCCAAACGCCGCCCCCATCAAACCCATAAGCCGGGGCCGTTCTCGAGGCGACGCCAAATCGCTGACCGCGGCTTGGGTTACGCCGATGGTGGCGCCCGATGCACCGTCGATCAGACGACCAGCGAACAGCATCCACAAGCTGCTGGCCGAACCGGTAACGAAAAATCCAATGGCCGTGCCTGTCAACGAAAATAACAACACCGGCCGTCGACCCACTCGATCAGAAACGCGGCCCCATATCGGCGCCAGCAGAAATTGGGCGAACGAAAACGATCCCCCAATCAAGCCAATCAGTAACGGGCTGGCGTTGAAATGTTTTGCCCAAAACGGCTGCACCGGAATCACGATGCCGAAGCCGATCATGTCGATCACCAGCGTGGTGAGCAGTACCCAAAATCCCCGCGGAATCGGCGCTTTGGGCGCAGCTGGATCAGAGGTTTTCGAGCGCTTCACGATCTACGAACGGTAGTGCCTGCCTTGGTGGTCTCCACGATCCATCCCGCTTCGCTCAGAGCGGCGCGAATCCCATCGGCACCGGCAAAATCTTTGGCGGCACGTGCCTCATCGAGAGCATGAGCTTGGGTGGCAACTGCGGCGGGCACGTCGTCGACGGCCTTCAATTCCAGCCCCACCGCAGAGCAGATCGATCGCAACGCGTTGACTTCGCCGTCAACGTTGCCGCCGGCGTCGAGCCCGGTGTTAATACGTTTGGATAAATCGAACATGATCGCCACGGCTTGGGGCGTGTTCATGTCGTCGTCCATCACCGCGGTAAAGGCGGCGATGGCGCCGGCATCTGGCGTGCCGCCAACAGGGGCAGATGCTCCTCGGCGCGCTGCGGTATCGAAGGTGGCCAACGCGCTCTCGGCCTGGTCGATGGCGTCACGATCGACCACCATTGGCGACCGGTAATGGCCTTGCAGAACCAACATGCGATACGCCCGAGCGTCCACAGTTTCCAGGAGGTCCAACAGGTTCGTGAAGTTGCCGAGTGACTTCGACATCTTCTCGCCAGAGCCATCCACGATGAATCCGTTGTGCACCCAGTGTGTAGCAAAAGTCTTGCCCAATGCCACGGCCTGGGCTCGCTCATTTTCGTGATGGGGGAAGCGCAAATCTTGCCCGCCTCCGTGAATATCGAACCCTTCACCCAAAAGGTCGAGCGACATCACGACACATTCCGTGTGCCATCCTGGTCGACCATCACCGAAGTCGGCTGGCCACGACGGCTCACCGGGCTTGGTGAATTTCCACAACGAAAAGTCGCTTGGATGGCGTTTGGCCGATGCGCCGACCACCTCGCGATCGCCGCCACCAGCCAACATGTCGGCCAGTGACTGCCGGGCCAAAAGGCCATAATCATCAACGGTTTCCACTGCCATATACACACCATCGGCGGTGGCATATGCCTTACCGGCGGCCATCAACGCGCCGATCAACTCCACCATCTCCACCACATATTCCGTGGCATGAGGAAGCGCCGTTGGACGCTTGACACCCATCATGTCCATAGCCTTCGTCCATACGGCCTCGCACTTGGCTGCCACGTCGTGCCAATCACGATTTTCGCCGTTCGCCCGATTGATGATCTTGTCGTCAATATCGGTCACGTTGGACACGTAACGCACCTCGAGCCCTGTCCATTCCAGGTACCGACGCAGCACATCAAACACCAAGCTGAACCGGCCATGGCCAATGTGCGGCGGGCCGTACACAGTAGGCCCACACACGTACATGCCGACCTTGCCGGGCTCCCGCAATACGAGCTCCCGTACCTGTCCCGTGGCCGAATCATGCAAACGAATCATGGGGCAAGCGTACTTCTGCGGCTATTGACCCCGGTGAATGATTTCGTTTCGTTTACCGTTACAGCACCATGAAAGCAATTCCAGACAAACCCACACTCGATGGCGTCGAAGCCCGATTCGTTGAGCAGTGGGAAGCCGACCACACGTACGCCTTCGATCGCACGGCTGCCCGCGCCGACGTCTTCTCGATCGACACCCCGCCGCCCACAGCCTCGGGATCACTCCATGTGGGCCACGTGTTTAGCTACACCCACACCGACACCATTGCTCGCTTCCAACGCATGAGTGGCAAGGCCGTCTTTTACCCAATGGGGTGGGACGACAACGGCCTGCCCACCGAACGTCGGGTGCAAAATTACTACGGCATCACGTGCGATCCGTCGCTCCCCTTCGATCCCACTTTTGAGCCGCCAGCCGAGCCCAGCAAACATGCCATTCCCGTGAGCCGCCCCAACTTTGTGGCTCTGTGCGAACGCCTCACGCAGGAAGACGAAGTGGCCTACGAACAACTCGTTCGCCAGCTCGGCATCTCGATTGATTGGAACTATCAGTACACCACGATCGGGGCCAATGCTCGACGAGTCAGCCAGCGAATGTTCCTCAACAATCTCAGCCGGGGCGAGGCCTATTCGCAAGAAGCTCCCACGCTGTGGGACGTCGATTTCCGCACCGCGGTGGCTCAAGCAGAACTCGAAGATCGAGACCGTCCCGGTGCTTTTCACGACATTGCTTTCCATGCTCCCGACGGCACCGACGTGCTCATCGCCACCACGCGTCCAGAGCTTCTCGCCTCCTGTGTGGCCGTGATGATTCACCCTGAAGATCCACGGGCCGCCACCCTCACAACCCTGCGCACGCCTATCTACGGCGTGGAGGTGCCAGTGATCAAAGACGAGTTAGTGGACCGCGAAAAAGGCACCGGCGTGGTGATGTGTTGCACGTTCGGCGACCTCACCGACGTCACGTGGTGGCGCACCCACAACTTGCCCACCCGCGCCATCATTGGTCGCGATGGTCTCATCATTCGCGAGCCCCACGACACCATCGCCGCCACCGAAACAGCCGCCGCGGCATACGCGGAAATCGCCGGCCGAAATGTGAAGCAAGCACAGACTCGCGTTGTCGAGCAACTTCGTGAATCGGGCGAATTGGTCGGCGAACCAAAGCCCATTCAACACCCAGTGAAGTTTTTCGAAAAGGGCGATCGCCCGCTCGAAATCGTCACCAGCCGCCAGTGGTACATCCGCAACGGTGGCCGCGATGCCGATCTGCGCGCTGCCCTCATCGAGCGCGGCAACGCGCTGGCGTGGCACCCCGACCATATGCGTCACCGCTACGTCAACTGGGTCGGCGGCCTCAATGGCGATTGGCTCATCAGCCGCCAGCGCTACTTCGGTGTGCCGTTACCGCTTTGGTACCGCCTCGACGGCGAAGGCCAACCTGATTACAGCGCGCCGATCGTTCCCTATTCCGACTCGCTCCCCATGGATCCATCGTCTGACGTGCCCGATGGATTCACTGCCGATCAACGGGGCAAGCCGGGCGGTTTCATGGGTGATCCCGACGTGATGGACACGTGGGCCACCTCGTCGCTCACCCCCCAGATCGCCGGCCGCTGGGGCACCGATGATGACCTCTTTGCCCGCCTGTTCCCCATGCACATGCGGCCTCAAAGCCACGAGATCATTCGCACCTGGCTGTTCGCCACGGTGGTGCGCGCGCACTTCGAACACGACTCGCTGCCCTTCATGAACGCCTCAATTTCAGGCTGGATCTTGGACCCCGACCGCAAGAAAATGTCGAAGTCAAAAGGCAACGCCGTGACGCCTATCGACCTCCTCCAGCAGTACGGCACCGACGCTGTGCGCTACTGGGCGGCCAGTGCCCGCCCGGGCGTCGACACCGCCTTCGATGAGGCCCAAATGAAGGTGGGGCGCAAGCTCGCCGTGAAGCTGCTCAACGCTTCGAAATTCGTGCTCAGCTTTGGCGTAACCCACGCCACGGTCGATATCGCCAACGTCACTGACCCAGTGGATCGATCAATGCTGGCTGGGCTGGCCGCGCTCATTGACGAGTGCACACCCGCATTCGCCGGCTTCGACTACGCCAGGCCATTGGAACGCACGGAAGCGTTCTTTTGGGATTGGTGCGACAACTATTTGGAACTCGTGAAGAGCCGGGCGTACGGCTCACGGGGCCCCGAGGCTGCGACGAGCGCCCAAGCCGGCTTGGGCATTGCGCTCAGCGTGATCCAGCGTCTGTTGGCGCCATTCATGCCGTTTGCCACCGATGAGGTGTGGTCGTGGTGGCAACCAGGATCTGTACATTCACAAGCGTGGCCGACCGTCTCCGAATTGAGCGCTGCCACCGCCGACGCCGATCCTCTTGTGCTCGACATGGCTGCGGAAATTTTGGGTCACATCCGGCGCGGCAAGACAGAAGCGAAGCGGTCTATGAAGTGGGCCGTCGACTCGGCCGAGGTGCACGACACCGCACCGCGCCTCGCCGCCTTCCAACAAGCAATCCACGATGTGAGCGACGCCGGCCTAGTAGCCACGTGGACGTGCACAGAAATTTCCCCTGATCAGGAAAAAATCGTGGTACATGTACTAGCGGAAAGCTCAAATCCCACGTAAGTTTGCCGAACTACATGCATACGGCATTTTTATAGGCAGGGGTCTGGTCGAGATATGAAACATGGCAAGCATTGGCGCTCCTCCACGAGCCGTAAAAAGACGCTTCGAGTGGCTGCGGTTACGGCGTTGTGTACCGGTTTGGCGATTGCCGCTCCGGGCTCGCAATCAAACGCAACCACACTCCTTATTCCCGATGCTGTCACCCTGCATTTCGGGGCGGCCGCCGACCTCGGCCATCCCGCCAACGACGCAAAGGTTTGGGTCCCAACCGCTGGCATGGCGTCGAGCAAAACCGGCAACGGCTACTGGGTAGTCGACCGCGACGGCATCGTGAGCGACTTCGGCGACGCCATGAATTACGGCGATCTCACCGGCGTGAAATTAGCCAAACCCATCGTGGGCATGAGCCCCACGCCAAGCGGTAACGGCTACGTGCTGGCCGCCAGCGATGGTGGCATATTTACCTTCGGTGATGCCTCGTTTAACGGCTCGCTGGGTGCTGTCGCAATTAACAAACCAATCGTGGGCATCTCGAGCACCCCTTCTGGCCACGGCTACCTACTCGTGGCCAGCGACGGCGGCGTGTTCGCCTTTGGCGACGCCAGCTTCAGTGGCTCAGCGGCCACCACAAAACTCAACAAACCAATCGTCAGCATCGCCGCCACGGCGTCGGGCAACGGGTATTGGCTAGCCGCTTCCGATGGGGGAATTTTCTCCTATGGCGACGCTCCCTTTTTGGGTTCTATGGGTGGCACCCCACTCGTGCGGCCCATCATGGGTATGGCCCGGTCGGCCTCCGGCAACGGCTACTGGCTTTCGGCAGTCGACGGCGGTATTTTCAACTTCGGTGATGCCGGCTTCTTCGGCTCTGGCGCTGGCCCCTTCACCATGCCAGTGCGCGGCTTTGCGACCAATCCCCAAGGCACTGGGTATTGGCAATTGTCATTCCCCGACGTGGCCCGCGGCCAGGCTGGCTACTTCCCCGACATGCCTCTCAATACGGGGCAAGGCACCGGTAAACGCATCGTTTATTGCAACGTGTGCCAGCGACTGTGGTTAGTCGAAAACGACGAGACGGTATTTGATAGCTATCTCATTTCGGGCAAGCAAGGCGTGCCGAAAGCAGGCCTGTACCAAACGTTCACCCGAGAGTTACACACTACGGCCAGCGACCCCAGCTACACCATGGATTACTTCATGGCCTACGCCCAGGGCGAGGTGCTCCACCTTGGGTTCCACACCATTCCGCTCCACAACGGTGTGCCCATTCAAACCGAGGACGAACTCGGCCAATTCCGAAGCCACGGATGCATTCGCCAAGACATTCCCCATGCCATTCAGTTGTGGAATTGGGCACCTTTGTACACGCCGGTCTGGGTCACCGGCTGATGCAATAGACTCCCCTCGCCCGCCCTCTCCCCCAGGACCTCGCACATGCTTCGCTCAGCTTTAGCCATCACGGCCTTCACCGTCACTAGCGCCATCTTCACTCCCGCTGTTTCGGAGGCCGCTGTCTCGGCGCCGGTCGCGCCGGTGACTGCTGGATTCGGATCTGCGTCGTCCTATGGCGCTGCCGCCAATGGCCCCACAGAGTGGGATCCCGTAGTCGGCATGGCATCCACCCCATCGGGAAATGGGTACTGGCAAACCACGCGTTCTGGCGGGGTGTTTTCTTTTGGTGACGCCACATTTTACGGCTCTATGGGCGGTACCCAGCTCGCAAAACCAGTCGTCGGCATTGCGGCTATGCCGGATGGAATGGGCTACTGGCTCGTTGCCAGTGACGGCGGAATATTCTCGTTTGGCAACGCCAAATTCTACGGGTCGACGGGCAACATCGAGCTCAACAAACCTGTGGTCGGCATGGCGTCCACCCCCACTGGCAAGGGCTACTGGTTCGTGGCGAGCGATGGTGGAATCTTTGCCTACGGCGATGCCAGTTTCTGGGGCTCGGCTGGTGCCACACCAATCAACAAGCCGGTCGTGGGGATGGCATCAACTCCAGACGGCAAGGGCTACTGGCTTGTCGCTAGCGATGGCGGCATCTTCACCTACGGGTCTGCCACCTTTTACGGATCGGCGGGAGCGGTGCCTCTGGCTAAGCCAGTCATTGGTATGCAAGCCACCGCCGATGGCAAGGGTTACTGGCTGGCGGCGAGCGACGGCGGCATCTTCACCTACGGCAACGCTCCATTTCTCGGGTCACTCAAGACTCCCGCCGATCAACAGGTGCGTGCCTTCGCGGCCCGCCCCCAAGGCGACGGCTATTGGCACGCTGCCTACCCAGCAGCCATCTACGGCCAAGCCGGCTACTACCCCGATCTCCCTGCCGGATCTGGTGCCAACACCGGCAAGCGAGTGGTGTACTGCGTGTCGTGCGGTCGGGTATGGCTCGTCGACAACCAAGAATTCGTGGTCCGAAGTTACCTTGTTTCGGGCAAGCAAGGCACCCCGGCTCCTGGCGTCAACCATGTGTTCGAGAGGTATCGCTACACCGAAAGCGACCTTGATCATTTGGTGAAAATGGAGTACTACGTGGGATATATATGGTCGAAGACCACGTCCCTTGGTTTCCATACCATCCCCACCAAAAACGGAGTCCCCATCCAAAGCATGGAGGAATTGGGCTCGTTCAAAAGCCATGGTTGCGCCCGTCAGGCCGTCGAGGATGCCATCGCCTTATGGGATTTCACGCCGTACGGCACAACGGTCGTCGTAGTCGCCTAAGCCCCACTCGTTGGGCAGCGCCCTATCTGCGCTGGCTGAAATTTCCCACCCGACGGATCTCACCATTTGGCACGTGCCACAGCGTTCCTTGCTCATCGCGCACCTGCGTTGTGCGCAACGTCACAGCGTTCACCTTGCCCACCGCAACGCCAAGATCGACGTCATCTCCCACGCCGTACTGATCCTCGATCAACATACACACGCCGGCCAAGAAATCCTTTACAAGCCATTGCGCTCCGAAGCCAACCGCGATGCCAACGATTCCCGCTCCAGCCAACAAGGGGCCCAAATTCACCCCAACTTCGCCCAACACCAATAGAAGTGCCGTCGTCCAGATCGCGGTGGTGGCAATGCTGCGGAGCACCAACGTCAGCGTCGCCGCACGATGGGCAGCACGGGTTGTAGACGCCGAACGGACCTTTGCCACAAAGCGTTTGATGGCGCCGCGCACAAAGAGATGAAGCCCAACAGCCACCACAACGATCACCGCTATGCGCAACGGGCGATCGATAATTCGGTGGCCCAAACTGATGGCCGTAATCATTCCGGCACCCAGGTGGCGTGGAATCCAAACGGCACCCGTTGCGGAATTTCGACAGTTGCCACGGGCCCCTTACTCATTGCGGTGGCGTCCAAAATGAGCAACCGACTCTTGCCATCGCGTTTATCGTTTCCAAACGTCATCACCCAACCATCTCCTTCGTTTTTGCCAGCGGGCACGAAGAGGCCTTCACCTGTCGATACCGCCGGCCCTGGGTCCCATACATCGCCGGTGTTGTCGGCGTGGTCCCATCGGGTGAGCCCGGAAAACTCAAACGCATGTTCTGTGCTACGCGTGCCCACCATCCAGCTGTAGCGGTGCTGAACACCGGTGTAGCGCTTGTCGATCGTCGGCAGATCGAGAGCTGTGCCGGTCAATATCGATTCCGACCACACGAGCATGTCGGGGTCTGCCGTCTCGATGGTCCATCGACGTAGATCATTGGTGGTGCCGAGGCCGTCGCCATCGGCGGCGAAAGCCTTGTCGAGGCGGCACACGTCGATCACGATTTTGGTGCCATCTCGGAACGCATTCACGCCATGAAACACCATGCACGGGGGAATCTCCACTGACCGCATGTTCGTGACATCACCGTCGAGCGGGATCACATGAAGACGGGCGCCGTACGACGGTTGCCACACGAACGGATTGTCGCCTTTGATCGCCAACTGCAGATCGAACACGACGGGCAATTCCCAAAACACGGCGTCCTGATCAGTGATGGCGAAGTCGTGCATCATCGTGGCCCCCTTGACGGGGATTTCGACTTGCGTGACCACCGTGCCATCGGGATCCATCACGCCATAGGTGAGGAACGGGGCCACAAATCCGTACCCAAAATAGTGCAGCTGACCGGTCGTCGGATTCACTTTCGGATGGGCAGTAAACGAGGTCGGCAACGCGTCATTGGCACTCCACGCCCCGACGGTCCCCAAGTCAGAAGGCGAAATTTCGTATGGCCAGCCAACCTCTTCGAGCGCCAACAATTTCTTGGCAAACCACAACATGCTGGTATTGGCTTGGTGGTCTTGCTTGCCAGGAGCCGGCGACGCGGGCGGGGCCGATGGGTCGCCATCTTCACGCCGAAATTGGGGCGTTTTCACGTACCGATTTTTGTACCACGAAGCTTTGCCGGCATCGAGTCGAAGCCCGTGCATCATGCCGTCGCCAAAGAACCAATGGGGCGAATCAGCCTTGAGCGGATTGGCTCCATTGCGCACGTACAGACCCGTGAGCTCCGGCGGAATGGTCCCCGTAACTGTCAGGTTGGTGGCATCAATTTGGTCGAGCACGGGAGCAAAATTGTTTTGCAACCAATACGGTTTGCCGTCTATCCAAGGTTCGGGCGGAGCAACGTAAGGCCCCGTGGTTGGCACGGCCGCAGTCGGGATAGTCGTCGTGGCCACAGCACCAGAGCTGGTAGCTGTCGAGCTTGAATTCGTGCACGCTGCAACGGTGGCTGCCGCGCCAATCCCTACCACCTTCAAAAGTCGGCGACGGTCGAGTTGGTGGCTAGCGATCTGTTCCTGGAACGCTCCCAACGCCTCGCTCTCAATGGGGTTCATCCCCACAAACTACTTCCCGCCAAAACCAAACAGGTGTTGCCCGACCTTACGCATCTGGATTTCCTCAGACCCTTCGGTGATTCGGTACCGACGATGGTGGCGATAGATGTGCTCGAACGGCATGTGTCGGCTGTAGCCCACGCCGCCGCACGTCTGCATGGCTCGATCGGCGGCATCGCACACCAAACGGTTCGCCCGGTAGTTGCACATCGACACCAGATGGGTCACTTCCATATGGTGCTTCTGATCAAGCTGTACAGCCGTGTAGCGAATCAGTTGCCGCAACATCGCGGCCTCGGTATGGAGTTCCACGAGCGGAAATTGGATGCCCTGGTTGGTCGACAGTTTCTTGCCCCACGTGATACGAGAGTTGGCATATTTGACTGCTTCGTTGATGCAATATTGGGCAGCCCCCAGGCTGGAAGCTGCTTGACGAATGCGGTTCTCATGCACGAAGTGTTGCGCCAGTTCGAGGCCCCTACCTTCGACGCCAAACAGCGCGTTGGCAGGCACTCGCACGTCGGTCAACGACACTTCGGCGTGATCGGTGGGCATGTTGAACGTCCACCAAAAGAACTCCACCTTGAAGCCGGTCGCGTCGGTAGGTACCAGGAATGCAGAGATGCCCTTGGGGCTTCCGGGGTCACCGGAGGTACGGGCAAAAATGATGTCGTGGGTGGCGTGATGAAGGCCGGAATTCCACCGCTTCATTCCGTTAATAACCCACTCTTCGCCATCAGCCACAGCTGTTGTTTCCATGAACGTGGCATCGCTGCCGTGGTTGGGTTCAGTTAGTCCGAAGGCCAACCGTTTGGTGCCATCCAGGAAACCCGGCATCCATTCCTTAACCTGATCGGGGGTGCCGAAGTCACGCATCATGAGCACAGTCGGGAAGTTGCCAATCACGCTCGATTCATTTTGCAGATCATTGTGCAGACCTAATCCCATGGTGGCCATGTGTTCGCGCACGATGGCCATCGTGATGTTGCTGGCCCCCTGGCCGCCAAACTCTTTGGGTAACGCCAGCCGCAGAAATCCAGCCTTGTCGGCCCGGCGTCGCATCTCGCGCAGCAGGTCTTCCCAATCGTGCCGAGGCGTGCCACCGTTGTCGAAATCGGTGCGGGCCCATTCGCGGCGATGATCGAAGAATCGCATGTTGTCGTCTTGCGCTTCGAGGGGCTTGATTTCCGCCTCGATGAACGCATCGAGGCGGGTGATCAAGTCGGTGATGTCGGCTGGTATTTCAAAATCCATGGCCGGAATCTAGAGGGAGTACTACCGGATGGGTCGCACCCGGCGGCGATGATTCCCCACAATTGTTGGTGTGAGCACCGTCATGCCAAGTAACACCAATGCCAAACCAAACTGCATTGCCGCCTCGCTGCGGCTTCCAGTGGCAGCCAGTGCGCCACCAAACACCACAGTTGGTTTGCGGGTCACCGTGGTGCCCTGCACCTCTACGACGGTCACGGTGGCTGTATCAGTCGATTTGGCCAACGGCACATCGGGCTGCAATTGACCACCCAAATCTGGCTGACCAAAGGCACCGGCAGTATTCACAAAACTGGCCGAAACGCTGGCTAAAGAACATTGCCACGCCACAGATGCGCCGGGGGCCATTACAGCAAGGCCTGGCACAGCCACTTCGTCGCGAGTGCACGCTGGTACTTGGACATCCACAACCCGAACATGATCGATGGCGATCGAGCCGGAGTTCGTGACCACCAGGAGGTACTGGACGGTGTCGCCATTGACGTAGCTGGCTCCCGTGGCTGGCTGATTGGCGTCGAGCCAGTTGGGATTGGTGGCAGGGTCCAGCGGAGATGCTTGACCACCCTTACGCAAGATGTATTTCTTGAGCGAAAGCTTGGGCGTGGAAACTTTCACCTGCGCTGTTTCAGATACCTCGACCAATGGCTTGCCCAAGATTGCATTGGCGCCTTGTCCGAACTCGGGGCGGGCGCCGGAAACCTGTGCCGTGTTGATGTGGCCATTGTCGACCAACAACAGGTTGGTACGTGTGCACGTCATCGTGGCTTTGTCAGTGCCGTTGGGCGAGCCGGCGGGCGCCAGGTCGACGGTCTGATCCAGGCCGCACCACGAATCGGTAACGTGCGCCGAACGCAACGGCGCTTGCCCCGTGTTCATGACCGTGATTCTGAATTGAGCATTGCCGCCCACGCCAAACGACCCGCTGTCGCCGAGGTTGGATCCTGGGCTTCCGGCAATTGAATCGCCGTCTTTCCATGCGGCTGAAACGGGGTCGAAGACCTCTTTCAGAATGCTGATGCTGGCGACGGTGGCCGTTGCCTGCGCTGAATCGCTCGCCGTTACAGGTGCGCCATCGGTGCCTGCGCCGGTAACGGTGGCGGTATTGGTCAGGTCGGCAGTGAAATTCGCCGACGTGCACGTGTATTGGTCGATTTCACCGCTGGCAAGGTTCTCGAGAGCGGTGGCACATGTGGGCGCAGCTGGGTCGGCAACTGTCACGTTGGTCAACGGATCGACCCCGTTATTGATCACCGTGATGTGCCACACGATGGCGGATCCCGATGTGAGGATGGCCGCCTTGACTGGATCTCCGTTGAGGTCGTAGATCTCTTTGATAATTCGTATCGATGCGCGGGGTACGTGTACCTGAGCGCTATCTGTGGCACTCAGTTTTTCACCCAACTTGACAGAAGCGTCAACGTGAACAGTATTTGTGATTTGTCCTGTCGCCCCATTTGTTGCAGTAATCGGCAGCTCACAGGTAGCGACGATCGAGTCACCCTGCAACAAGAATGTGTCGCTGGCAGCGGCCCACGGCGGACGCACCTTCGTGGGTTGACTGTCGTAGTCGGCCAGCGCCTGATCGAGGGCCGTCACGCACTCGGGGGCCACTGAATCCGCGAAGGCGGGATTGATCAGAGCACCGTCATGGGTGTCGGCAACCGTTGATGTGTTGGCCACCGTGATTTGCCATTGGGCAACGCCCAACACGGGCACAGTGACGTCGTGGGAGTAGTTACCTTCACCGCGCACCCGCACCAGTTTCGTGACCGTCAGCCCGACGGGTACCACGCGGATATCGAGCTGGTCGCTATCGGTGACCGCCGAACTATTCGGGTCGGTGCCCGTCGCAACAGCATGATCGATGATGCTGGCGCCAATCTCAGAAACCGTGCAGTCGTAGGAATGACTGGCGCCCACTGCGAGTTCGCCGATCTTGGCAGAGCACTCCGGATGATTCCCGTCGACCACGACCACGTCATGCAACGCCACGTTGCCGGCGTTGGTCACCACGATGGGAAACGTCACAGATCCACCGGGCACTACTGACACCACGTCAGGCACGTGCGTCTCACCGTCGAAGGTGTCCTTGAGACGTTTGCGAATGTCGATGCTCGGGTGCGCCACCCGGTACGAAGCGGGGTTCTCGACGGCATCGATTGTGAGTGTGTTTTCGCCGTCAGTGGGGAACGGCATTTCGTTGAGTGTCGGAGTGGCCGACGCGGTTGCCGAGTTCGTCACGTTGGTGAAGGTGGTGATTTCGGCAGAACTGCAGAAGTAGGCCTCAGTTTGGCCGGGCGCCAGAAATCCAATATCCCGATTGCAAAGTGGAGCCACCAGGTCGTTGACGGTGACAAGTGATAAGTCAGTTTCGCCGGTGTTGGTGACCACAATGGCCCAATGCGGCGTGTCGCCCTGGCTGAGCAACGCGGCGCCCGCAACGGTGTCGGCATCGATCCATTGATTGTTGATGCCAAAGTCGCCAGGAGCAACGCTGGCCCCCGTGAGGTTCTTCGGATCGCCACCGTGGGCGAGAACAAACTTGCGAATTTTCAGCTCAGGCTTGAGGACTTTGATGATGGCAATGTCGGTGTTCGACGGAAGTTCAGTGGCACCCGATATTGGCTTGCCAACCGTTTCGCCATCGGTGGTGCTCGGCGTTGCTCCCGACACAGTGACGGTGTTGATGTGCCCGTCGTCGGATTTGGTGAGCAGCGCGTGCAGGCACGAAAAAACCAGTTGCTCGCCGACCAGAATCTTCACATCGATTGGGCTTGGCGAAATTGCAGAGGTACAAAACGGGTCGGCGACAGTGACTCCGCTGAGCGCCACATCACCCGTGTTTTCGACCACGAATATGTAAACAGCCGAACTGCCAACGGCGTATGTCGGCGCATCGTCAAGCGTGTTGGCATCTCGGAATGAGCCATTGCTTGGATCGTAGACACCCTTCACAACAGAGTACGACGCTCGATAAAAACCGAAGTCATATGTATGGTCGCTAGTACCCGCAACGCCAGAGGGCACCGTGGTACCCGTTGGGTCATTCGAGTCGTGTAGGGCTCCGCCCGGGCCTTGAATTTCTATTGGACTCGGAAACAGATTTTCCAGCGGCGCTCCCACTGATGAATCATCGAGATTGTCAAGGCGGAGCACGTAAGACAGCGCCGGATCGATGAGGAAGTAGTACAGCCCTCCAGGATCAGTGATCGTCGAATCAACGAGCGAACTCTTGGCGTCGTACAGGTTGACGGTAACGCCACCGAGGCCTGCTTCACCGGGATCTTGAATCCCATTGGCATTGGTGTCGTTCCATACGAAATTGCCGATTTCGGTCGGCGCAGTTGGGCAGTCGTCATCTTTAGAGCTGCGGCTCGCTCGCCTATCGTCGACCTCAACTTCGACTTCAGTCGTTTCACATTCCCGGGTGTCGTCGGACCGGATTCCGAAATTCACATGCACATCGTCGGGTGACGCGAACTGTACAGAGGTGCCGGAGTCGTAGCCACCGGGCGACGGGGCAGGGCCGTGAACCGACGACACAAACCCCTTGGGATAGTTAGAAAATTCAATGCGCACCGGCACATCGGTGGGAATCGACCACGCACCTTTCACCTTGGCAATTGTGTGCGTCACGTCGGAACCAACGGCAGCGCCAGAGATGTCGTAGGCGGTAACGGTGACTCCGTTGACGCCACCCTCGCGGGCGTTCCCCTGCGCAACGTTGTCGAAAATTCCGTCCACGTTTTTGTCGTCGAAAACCAAGCCGCCGACGACAAGCGTGGGAGGCGCATCGGCACCCAGTGCCGGCGAAATCATGAGCAAGCCACCGCTCAAAATTGATAGTGATGAAACCACCGCAGCCGCACGTCGACGCCAAGCGACACCGCGATGTTGGCCAGCCATTGAGGTCCGCAAACTTGCTGCGTGGCGCCCCCGGCGTGGTAAAAATTCAATTCTTCGCACAGTAAAGCGGCCCTCCTCCAATTGCCCAGTCATCATCATGGCAAACATCTCGGCCGGGAATAGATAGTTGCAACCGAATTGACAGCTAAATCGCCATTAATCTCGCCAAGTGGCCAAATTCGATCTCGTGACCATTGACGTTCCGCAGCCAAATGACGCCGCCCAGTTCTGGTCGACAGCGCTCGACCTCACCGAACTTGAGCGGGAAGACGTGGATCGGTGGATCGTTATCGGCGAACTCGATGGCACACGTCGCATCGGGTTTCAACGAGGCACCTCGCGGCCCGGCGGCGTGCATCTCGATCTTGTTTGCGAGTATCACGAATTCTCGGCAACCGTTATCTCGTTGCAAGCGATGGGGGCCACGCTGGCTCGCCCTATTCGAGCAGAACCTTACGGATCGATTGCCAACATGGTCGACCCATCGGGCTACTCGTTCGACGTGAACTCCTACAACGCCGAATAGGCGCCGCAACCGCAACCAAAAAATACAAGAGGCCGCCCACCAATGTGGACGGCCTCTTGCTTGCAAATGGTCGTTACATCTTGATCTTCGGGTCGATGAATTCGTTGGTGGCAATATCTGTGGCCTTCAAACCCGCTTTTGGCGTCCTGTTCGTCGTCTTGAAGATGGGAGTCGACAAGGCAATGAAGTCGTCGATGCGCTTCATGTCGAAACTGCCCAAGCCTTCGCCGGTACCGTTGTCAACAATTCCAAGCTTCTTCTGCGTGGCGATTGAGTACGCACCAACTTCAGGGGTGTACTTCCAGAACGTGTCGTAGGTCTTGTTGACATCAACAATTGTCTTGATGGCTGTAGCGGAATCCTTGATGATATCGATCTGGCTTTGTTGCAAGATCGGCACAAGCTTCTTCAAACAGGCCTTAGTTTCTGGCTTAGCCAAGTTTTCAGGGGTGGTGGCCCAAGCTTCTGGGTACACCTTCCAGCCCGTGTCGTGGACCAACTGGTACGCCACTGGCTTCTTCCACTGGGTAACGTCATTTTCGAGCTGGTATGGCTCGGCGGTGGCGAAACCTTGCGTCATCACCTTGGCAGGGTTCGATACAAACGTGTCGAACGAACCGTTGTAGGAGCTGTCGGCCTGGGCCTTGGAAACCAGTCCGGTACCAAGGTAGAAGTCCATGTACGAGGAACCAACGAAATACTGAACGGTGTCGACTTCCTTCACCACTTCAGCGATCGTCTTGCCTTTGTGGCTGGCCGGATCCCAGAACAAAACCTGCGGGCTCTTGTCTTGGGGAGCTACCACAGAAATGGTGGGATTCGTGGCCGACAAGGCAACTGCTTCGTCGGTGTTGACCATGCCCAAGAAGATGCTGGGATCGGTGTACATGTCTGCCGTTGCTGTGGTGCCCTTACCGGCGCCGCCACCGAGACGAATCTCAATTTTGACGCCCATGTCTTTGCCTTGGAACATGAACGGACCAGTTACTGCGCCCTTGTCTTTGCTCACCACGTATGGAGCACCGAGGTTCTCGTAGATGGCATGTTCTGCCTCAGGGAACCAGTCGGTGCCAAACACAATGGTGTCCGGACATAGACCCTTGAGCGTCTCCGTCTTTGCGGGAGCGGATGTTGTTACATCGGGGGCAGCGCTGGCGGTGGTCACTGCTGCTGATGTGGTGGCAGCCGAGGTGGCAGTAGTGGATGGTGTTGCCTTCGTGTCACTGGAACATGCCGATGCGACGAGCGCACCGGCAATCACGGCAATGACAATTCGTGCCTTTCGTGTTTTCATTAGAGCTCCTTGATTGTGTGGGTGGAGATTGTTTGCCGCTAGGGCTTGAATGTGTTGGCATGCCAATGACCGATGACCCGCCGAGACAAAGTTTTGAAGGTGAGGAACACCACGATGCCCAACATGATCGCCATGAATGACGAAACAAACATTTGGCCCGGTTTCAATTCCTTGTAGTACTTCTGGATCCGGTAGCCGAGGCCGACGTCACCGCGTTGGAAGAAGAAATCGCCCACGATGGCGCCGATCACACTCAGCCCGGCTGCGATTTCAAGGCCAGTGAATATCGGCGGCATGGCAGCAGGAAACTGCAATTTTACGAGCCGAGTCCATCGACTTACGCCCGCCAATGTCATGAGATCGTGTTGATTTGATTCGACCGAATTCAATCCAAACAGCGTGTTAGCCACAATCGGGAAAATCGAAATGAGGATCACAACAACCACTCGGCTGCGAAAGTTGGCACCCAAAATGTTGGCGATCAATGGGGTTAGCGCCAGAATCGGTGTGGCCTGCAACGCTACGAGATAAGGATAGAACGCCTTCTCCAGCCAGCGAGCCTGACTCATCACAATGGCCGTCCACACACCCAACACAATCGTGATGCCCAAACCCAGCAGAGCGGTCCGGGCGGTGAGCCATGTGGCTTCCATAATCTTGGGCCACTGGTCGCCCATCGATTCGAGTACTCGGTGCGGTGGCGGCACCAAAATGATGGACCCGTTCGGCGCAAAGTTGTGAGCCACGAACTTGTATGCGGCCAGGTACCAAACACCAATGAATACGCCAAATACAGCTAGCGGCCCCACGAAATCGGCGAATGATCGTTTAGTTCGCACGGCACTCATACGTGTGCCTCACGTAGGGCGTGTGAGACGCGACCCGTGAGCTCCGCGAATGCAGGATCGAATCGAAGGTCGTGCGCCCGAGGGTACGCGAACGGCACAACGAATTCGGCAACAATTTGCCCTGGCCGAGCACTCATCACCAGCACTCTGGTGGACAGGAAAACCGCTTCATAAATGGAGTGTGTAATGAACAATGCGGCGAAACCCTCGAGCTGAAAAAGCTCTAGCAATTCGTCGTTGAGACGTTCGCGAGTGATTTCGTCGAGAGCACCGAAGGGCTCATCAAACAGAAACACCTTTGGTTTCAATACAAGCGAACGGGCGAGCGAAGCGCGCATTCTCATGCCGCCGGAAAGTTGTCTCGGATACTTTTGCTCGTGCCCCACTAAGCCGACCAGCTCGATAGCTTCGGCGGCCAACGCCTTGCGTTCGGCTTTCCTGATGCCATGCAGTTCGGCCAGTAACTCAACGTTGCGTTGCACGTTGCGCCATTGCAACAAGGTGGCGTCTTGGAAGACGTAGCCAATACTGCTGCGATCAATATCGACCTCACCATCAGTCTGTGGTGTGAGACCAGAGGCAATCCGCAGAAGTGTCGACTTCCCGCATCCCGAGGGGCCGACGACAGTGACGAATTCTCCAGCGTGAACGGCGAACGAGATGCGCGAGAGCGCCTCGGTCCCATCAGGAAAAGTCATCGAGATGTCTGTGAACGACAAACGTGTCGTTGCGTCCCCGGCGGCTGGCACGTGGGCAACCTTAGGTGGTCAGTACCCAGTGGTTGCAAGCCCTCCGTGTGAACTCTGTGTTTCGTCTTCGCCACCAATCAAGCGAATTCGGTGCGCACCTCAGTAGTGACCACGCGCACACCCCGATGAAATGTCCACCGGTCCGGCGTGCCCGACGCCACAAATTCACCGACCGTCGCGGAGCCGACACAAATCAGCTCGGCGGGATCACCGACTGTGAGATTTGCCGGCGCAACACCCACTGCACGGCGGGCGTCAATAGTGCACATTTGGTGCGCCGTCCACGGATCAAGGTGGGCAGCCATCACGAGCAGAGCGGCGGTCTCACATGGGTCTCCGCGACCCATCAGGTTAAACGGGTCGCGCACATTGTCGGCTCCGCTAGCCACCGTCACGCCTGCCTTTCGCAACGCCGCGATCGCGGTAAGACCCCGAGGCGGCAACGTCGTGTGACCGCGGGCCTGGAGGTACAAATTGGTTTGCGGCAGAGCGATCACCGCCACGTTGGCTTCGGCGGCGAGCTCTGCTGTTCGTTGCTGGGTGGCCGAGTCCACGCTACCCAAGCTCACGCAGTGACTGGCTGTGGCGCCGAACGAAAAACCACTGACCAACACCCGCTCACACAACGTCACCAGGTCGCTGGATTGCGGGTTGAGATTCTCGTCGGCGTGAAGATCAACGGGACGGGAGAATTCAGCGGCCAGGGCCAGACATTGTTCGACGGACCCCACTGGATCTTCATCGACGTGAGGCACACCACCAACCACATCGACACCCATATCGAGCGCGGCACGGGCTAACGCCCGATTATTTGCCCCATCGGGCCCCGTGGAGGGTGGCGGAGTGAGCACTGCTATCTGCACATCACAGATCGCCCGCACTCGTGCTTTCACGGCAATGAGAGCCTCGATGGCGGTCAAGCCGAGCTCCTCGCCCACATCTACATGGGTGCGGATGAGCGTGACGCCGTATGCCACCGCCATGCGGATAGTGGCTTCGGCCCGAGCTTCAATATCAGCGATCGTGAGGTTTGGGTAATTTGCCCGCCACGCTTGGATAGCTCCCCACAAATCGCCTGCCGGGTTAAGCACCCGATCGGCCGAAAGTGCCTTGTCGAGGTGGGCGTGCGGCTCGACGAAAGCAGGCAATACCAACCGGCCCGCACCGTTGTATTCGATATCACCCAATTGCTTTTCGACGTACGCTGAACGCTCCGCGATGAGACCGTCGGCGAATCGAAAATCGATCGTCGTTCCGTCGATGAGAGACACATTTCGTAGCACCACGCCCATCACCTGACACTAGTGACACCAACGTGTCGTGAACCGTTAGCCTCGGCACATGACTCATGTTTTGACTCGCAATTTGGCCGACCTCCGCTTCCCCGATGTGGCACGACTGATTACAGAACGGTCGATCATTATCCAGCCCGTTGGAGCCATCGAACAGCACGGCCCGCACCTACCATTAGCAACCGATTTCATCGTGGCTGCCGAGTCGGCCAGTGCGACCGTCGTCGCATTGAATGACGACCTCGACGTGTGGCTATTGCCGCCTATTGCGTACTCAAAAAGTGAAGAACATCATTGGGCTCCCGGCACCGTAAGCCTCACAGAGGAATCATTTCGGGGCGTCATTCGTGATGTGTCACGATCGGTGGCCAAGACGGCAGCCAAGCGCGTCGTGTTCCACAATGGGCACGGCGGCAACTCGGCGATGCTGGGTTCGCTGCTGCGCGATGTGCGCCTCGACACCGGGTTGATGACGTTCCTCACCCACCCATCGATGCCAGCAGATCAAGGTGGCGACGGAGGCGTGGATGGTGAGCTGGGCATGGGCATTCACTCGGGATTTGGCGAGACGTCGATCATGTTGCATCTGCGGCCCGACCTCGTGCGTATGGCCGACGCCGTGCGTAATGTGCCCGACTGGATGGCTGCCAACAAGCACGTGCGCTTCGGCGGATCGACGCGTTTCGGGTGGCTCAGCGACGACTTCGGACCGAGCGGTGTGATCGGCGATCCGACTGGCGCCACCGCCGAAATCGGCGCCGGAATGTTCGCTGCGTCGATCGCCGATTTTGCCGCCACGCTCACCGAGGTAAGCCGCTTCAGCTTCCGCTAAACAGTTGTTGCTAATCGTGTGAGCGCAGCAATTGCCAGAGGCGAAAGCAAGTCGATTGTGGCGCAAACGAGATTGTCGCCAGTGGCAGCGAGCGCCTGTTCGCCCTCGGATTTTGGACGAGGCATCGCCGTCGTCAGCAACACCAGTGGCGTGTCGCCTCGGGCAGTTTGAATTGCCGCTGCACGGCCAAGAGCGCGCCATACAACTTCGGTGCGCAGCATCCCACCGCGGTGGCTTGTGTGCGGACCAGCCACGTCGAAGAGCCATTCGCGATCGAGTGGATCAGTGGCCGCAAAGCTCACGGCTACTCCCGTTTTTCGCACACGCTTGTTGTATGTGTGAACCACAAACCCAGCTTCGACGAGAACGCGTTCGGCGATTTTGTCTGCCGACTGATCTTCGATTCCGACGGCATCAACCAACGGCAGCGCGCCCACCGCAGCAGCTGCCACGCGGTCCCGGGCGATCTGCACGTACGCCGGATCCAAGTCGTAGCCCACATACCGTCGCCCGAGTTGCGACGCCGCCACCAACGTCGAGCCGCTGCCCAAAAAGGGGTCAAGTACGAGATCGCCTTTGTAGGTGTACAGCCTGATCAATTGTTCAGGTAGCTCCACTGGAAACGGAGCGGGATGCCCCACTCGCTTGGCACTTTCGGGCGGCATATGCCATACGTCGAGGGTGAGCGATAAAAAGTCTTCGGTGATCACGGTGCTCTCGTGGGGCAGCCCGAGCGCAGCACGCTTTTTGGCATTGAGCGCTCGATCGAATCGACCTTTGCTGGCAATGATGACCCGCTCAGAAACGTCACGCAGGACAGGGTTAGCCGGGCTGCGATATGAGCCCCACGCACACGACCCGTTGGCCCCTTCACCCTTCTGCCATATCACTTCACCCCGCAGCAACAAACCCAAATCGTGTTCCAAAATGCGGATCACGTCGGCCGACAAACTGCGGTACGGCTTGCGACCCAAGTTGGCCACATTCACCGCAATTCGGCCTCCAGGCTCTAGCACGCGAACACACTCTGCGAACACGCCACGCAGCATGTCGAGGTACTCAAGGTACGAGGCCGGTATGCCATCGCGTTCGAGTTCCACTTCGTATTGCTTACCGGCAAAATACGGAGGCGACGTGACCACGAGCGCCACCGAACCGTCGGGAAGGGCGTCCATGTGGCGTGCATCGCCGCACACAATCGGGTCCTCAATCACCACTTTCGAAGGGTGCAATACGGTTTCATCAGACGAAAGTTCCGGAGCGCGAAAACGGTCGTAAAACGGCGTCGAATCGTGGCTCTCTCGGGTGCTCACGCCAAAATTTGAGGTGACGGTTTTCTTGCGGGGTGGCATCAAATCATGCCAACTTTGCGGCCACTACCGCAGCAGTATTGCGACCTGAAGCACCCCACACGCCAGCTCCCGGGTACGTGGCAGCACCGGTGAGGAACAAGCCGCCAATGGGTGTTTCGTATCGCGACAATTCAGGATCCACGCCTCGTAGAGTGGAAAGCGGCGAGCCGGTAAACGAAGCGGCATGCCCGCGTGGCATCCCGAAATCGCGCTCGTAATCCAGTGGCGTCATCACCCGCCATTCACCAATCGACTCCTTGAATCCAGGCTCAAAAAGTTGAGCTGCTACGTCGAGCCAGCGTTGCGCCTCAACGTTGGTGGACCAGCCACCCACAAAGGCGTATGGCGTGTAGACGACTTCGAAACTCAGGATGTGTTTTCCCTCGGCCGTCTTCATGGAGGGGTCGGCCACAGACGGAATATTGATCAAAAACATCGGCCGCTCAGCGATTTGGCCGGAACCCATCAGACCCCACGCGGCATCAATCTCGGCGGCCGTTGGCGACACGGTGACCGTCGACATCCAGTCATGATCCGGCGAATTCTTAAGACGTGGTAGCTCGCTCAACACAGCGTCGATTTTGGATTCATAGCCATCGAATTGGGGGCGTACCCGCCACCTATTAATCATGCCCATCGCGGCCGAAGGGGCACCTGCGCTCAGCCACTCAAGCATCACCTGACGCGGGTCGCACGCCGCCACAACAGCCCGCGCTGGTATCACCTCGCCCGTCGTAAGCCGAACGCCATTCACAGCATGTCGATCACATTCGATTGCGGCGACCGTTGCGCCACAACGCACCACTCCGCCTCGGGATTCGATGGCGCCTTTCAACGCCGCAGGCAAGGCGCCACTCCCGCCGACGGGGCGAGCAGCGCCCAACATGGACTTCATCACGTAGCCAAGCGCGCCAAGCCCCGTGTTGGGCGTCGACAGGCAGCAACCCCACACGGCCGGGCCGCTCACGATGGTGGGCGTCAATAACGCATCAGACGTGAAATACGAACGCAACACCTCACCCACCGACCGCTTGCTCCACTGCATCAATCGACGGGCGCCGTGCCCCTTGTGAGCGGCCAGCAGTCGGGTGGCGCGCCCCGGTGTGGGGAGACCATGCGCCATGGCCAATACCAATTCGGCCGTAGGCTTGGCATCTGTGATGTAACGGATCCAATTGTCGGCTTGATCGGGATGGTTTCGGCGGACCTCATCGGTCGTGCGATCAAGGCTGCGGTATTGCGTCCACGGCGTAACGGTGTCGTCCCAAAAAGCGTTGTGCTGCACGGCTTCCAGGGCAACGTATTCGAGGCCATAATCGCGCAGACCGAGCTCGTCGATCATGGGTGTGGAATGCACCATGATGTGATCGCAATTGCAGATGTTTACCCGGGCACCGATGGCATCCACGGTCGAGGCGCAACCGCCAACAGTCGGGCGGGAGTCGAGCACCAACACCTTCAATCCGGCCTTGGCAAGGTATGCCGCACACACCAATCCGTTGTGCCCGGCACCGGCTACCACCACGTCATACATGCACCAGATTTAGCACGCCCAGTAGCGTCGGCTGGTATGGAGCCATACGACCTCATCATTCGCAACGCCGACCTGCTGGTGACCATGGATTTGCAACGTTCGGAATTGCGCAACGGTTGGGTGGCAATCACCGGCGGAGTGGTCATGGCCACCGGCACCGGCCCCGCCCCAGACGGTCGCGAAATTGTGGACGCCACTGGCTGTCTCGTGACGCCGGGCCTCATCAACACGCACCATCACATCTACCAAAACCTCACCAGGGCATACGCTCCATCGCTGCGGGGGACACTGTTCGATTGGCTCAAAACGCTCTATCCGTTGTGGGCCAATTTGGATGCAGAAGCCGTGTACATCAGCACGTGGATTGGCTTGGCAGAGCTGGCTCTGGGTGGATGCACGACCACCATGGACCACATGTACGTGCACCCTCGACCCGGTTTTATCGACGCCCAAATTACCGCTGCGAATGAAGTTGGGTTGCGGTTTCATGCCACTCGGGGGTCCATGTCGTTGAGCGAAAAAGACGGCGGCCTGCCACCGGATTCGGTAGTGCAAAACGACGATGACATCCTCGCCGATTCTGCCCGCTTAGTCGCGGCCTATCACGATCGCGGCACGCACGCCATGGTGCAGATTGCGATCGCCCCTTGCTCGCCTTTCAGCGTCACGCCACAGCTCATGACTCGCACCGCGGAACTCGCCGATCAACTCGACGTGCGCCTCCACACCCACCTCGCTGAAGACACAGCAGAAGACGCGTACTGCCTCTCGCAATTCGGCTGCCGGCCGGTGGAGCATTTTGAAAATTGCGGATGGGGGTCAAGCCGGAGTTGGGTGGCGCATTGCATCCAACCCAACGCAGCCGAGGTGGCCCGACTCGGAGCATGGGGAACGGGTGCCGCTCATTGCCCGTCGAGCAACTTGATCCTCGCCGCCGGGCTGGCTCCTGTGCGCGAGTTGCGAGCAGCTGGTGTGCCCGTTGGCATTGGTTGCGACGGGTCGTCGTCGGCTGATTCTGCACATTTGTGGACCGAGACTCGCAATGCCATGTTGCTTGGAAAATTCCGCAACGGACCAGGCGCCATGAGTGCGCGCGACGCCTTGGAAATGGCCACGCTCGATGGTGCTCGATGCCTCGGGCGGGAAGGCGAAATCGGTGTGCTCGTGGCGGGCGCATGCGCCGACATTGCCGTGTGGCCGCTTGGCGGGATTCGCATGGCCGGCGCACATTCCGACCCCGTCGAGGGTTGGCTGCGGGGTGGACCATTCAATCCCCGTGATGTGATCGTAAATGGGCGCCGAGTCGTGCATAGCGGCGAGTTGACCTTACGAAACGTGGACGAGATGCTCGCCCGCCACGCAACCGCCGCCCACGCCCTCCAAGGTTCGTGACCCGACTCGGCGCTGATGCCGGACGCTAAAGTCGGGTTGAGCGGGCGGCGCTAATGATGGCGGCGGCGGATGCTTCCACGTCGGCCGCGGTGGTCGAAAAGTTGCTCACCGAAATACGCATCACGGCTTGCCCCCGCCACACCGAACCGCTCAACCAACACGTGCCGTCGAGCTGCACTGCAGCTACGACCGCCCTCGTAAACGCGTCGGAATCGCCGCCCCTCGGGTCAGTGAATCGCACCAAAACTTGGTTGAGGACTACGTCGTTGAGAATCTCGATCTGCGGCTGTGCGCTGAGCAGAGACGCGAACAATTGAGCGTGTGAGCAACACGTTTTCACTATGTCGGCAATGCCCTCACGGCCGAGTGAGGCCAACGCTGCGTACACCGGCACGCCTCGGGCTCTGCGAGAAAACTCGGGATTCCAATCCACTGGATCGCGGTCGGTTCCGGGAGCGGCTTGAGTGAGGTAGGCCGCAGTCACGGTCATGGCTGCACGATGCGATTCGGGATGGCGGCAGATCGTGATGCCACAGTCATATGGCACGTTGAGCCATTTATGGGCGTCGGTCGACCATGAATCGGCGAGCTCCAACCCAGGCAATCGAGTCGGGGTGCATGCCGCTGCCCACAACCCAATTGCGCCATCCACGTGTAGCCACGCTCCATGCGCGTGGGCGATGTCGGCAATCTCGCCGACGGGATCAAGTGCGCCGGTGTTGACGTTGCCGGATTGGCAACACACGATCGTAGGCCCGTCGCCAATCGATGTGAGCACCCTTTCCAAATCGGCGGGAATCATGGCCCCGTTTGCATCGACGGCGACTGGGACCATGGATTTCAAGCCGATGCCGAGGAGCCGGAGTCCACGGCCGACAGTGGCGTGCACCTCATCGCCAACGACTACCCGAATAGCTGGCGCACCCGCCAAGCCGTCGGCCTCGACATCCCAACCAGCGGCGGCAAGCACGTGATGGCGGGCAGCGGCGAGCGCAGTCGTGTTGGCCATCTGGCCCCCCGTCACGAAGGCGAACGACGAATGAGCCGGCAAGCCGAGCATATCGAGCAACCATTGACCCGCTATCTCTTCGGCAATAGCAGTGCCGGGGCTGGGCGAGAACAGACCGGAGTTCTGATCCCACGCCGTCACCAGCCAATCGGCAGCCAACGCGGCGGGCACCGAACCACCGATCACGAAGCCAAAGAAGCGGCCAGAATCCATGCCCATAAGGCCGCCGTTTTCGAGGACGTCGGCGAGACGATTCACGACAGTGGCAGGATCGGTCGACGCTACGGGAGTTGGACCGCCGAGTGCATTTCTCAACTCGGCAGGCGTGGCCGTTGGCGTGACTGGCGCGTCGCGCAACCGTTCCCGATAGGCGATCCCCCGCTCGGCAACCGACCTCAACAGCGCTGCTTCATCCATGCCCTGACCCTAACCGCGATCCGCAGGCGACTACAGCGACCAGGAGCGCGTGCTCAATCACAGTCTGTTTAAAATCTCGCGCCGCAATATCCGAGTTCACCAGTTTGTTTACAATGTGCATTGCATTATGTATGCTCACTGTATGACATCGACCATGAGCTTTCGTGCCGAAGACGACCTCGTGAAAGCGCTCGAATCTGAGGCCGCCCGTACGGGCGTTACAAAGTCGGATTTACTCGTTCGTGCCGCCAAGGAGATGCTTTATCGACTGGCCTGTGAACGCGACGCTGCGATCTACGACGAGCTCCCGATTACCGCCGACGAGCAAGCAACCTGGCCACAAACCCAGTGGCCGACTGACTCGCCGGGTACCGACTGGTCAGAAATTTTCGCGTCGTGAAACGCGGCGAAATATGGTTTGCTGAAACGAATACCGGCGACGACCGACCAGTACTCGTGCTGACCCGCGATCCCGTAGCGGATCGAATAGGGAGCATCGTCGTGGCCGCCATCACAACCACTATTCGCGGCCTCACTTCAGAACTGTCGCTGGGCGCCAACGACGGGCTCACCCGCGAATGCGTGGCGTCATTCGACAACCTTCTCACCTTGCCGCGATCGTCGTTCCGGCGTCACGCAGCAACCGCATCGAGCCGCACAATGATCGATGCGTGCACGGTGCTCAATGCAGCCCTGGGTTGCGGCTAGCGGCGGGCCATCGCTGTACCAATGCGGGCAAGGAACGCCTGGCGTCCGGCCTCTGACGCACCGTCAACTCCGTACATTGGCACCCACCGGAACCGGCATCGCCACGAACACATTGGCCGAATCTGGCGGCTCAACATACGCTTGCCAGGCTCGCCTTCGAGCATGTTCACAAACTTGCTTGCGCCATGGGAAGTAATCGCCGTGATCGAGGTGATGTTGCGCAGCAGGCCGCGAATTTGGCTCTTGCCTTCCGGCAACTCGTAGGCCACACCCGTCGTCCACACACGGTCAAACCAACCTTTGAGCATGGCTGGCTGAGCACCCCACCACGTGGGGTACACGAGCACCAAACGATTGGCCCACTGAAGTTTGGCGGCATGGCCGGCAATCGATGGCTTGAGTTCTAGCCCCTCGTGATGCACCTGGCGTTCATTTTCAGTGAGCTCGGGCGAGAACCCGTCGCCATACAAATCGATCACATCCACGGCGTGCCCAGCGGCCTTCAACGCGGCGGTTGCTCGATCGGCACACGCACGGGTGAAGCTGTCATGAATCGGATGGCAAATCACCATGAGAGCGTTCACAGTCGGGCCATCCGGTTCTCCACTTTGGTGAGAAACAGCTCCCGCGATTGCGGTGTGGATTGCTCGAGTGCGTAGTGGCCGAGCCACGTTCGCCGGCACAGTCGAGCCGTGTTTAGTCGCATGGCACGCATCAGAATTCGGCGGCCGCCATCGTTCGTGAGCCACGTCATCCAGTGAGATGAGCCATACGTGGTGACGCCTACCAACCGCTTCACATGACGCATATTGGGCTTGATCGAAATCGCACCGTCGCTTGCCGTCGTGGCTCGGAACGCCACACCGCTGCCCAAGACTCGCTCGCAAAAACCTTTGAGAATTGCCGGCAACCCAGCCCACCAGGTGGGGTACACAAACACCATTCCGTCGGCCTGTTTCACCATTGCTATGTAACGGTTGACGAGGTCGTCTTGGCTGGATCCCGGAGTCAGGTAGTTGCGTAACTCTTCGGTCGTCATGGCGGCCCGAAACCCGTCGGCGTACAGGTCGATGGTGGTGTACTGGTGCCCGCCACGGGCCAGGCCGCACTGCGTCGCTTCCAACAACGCGTGCGAAAAACTCGTGCTCACCGGGTGAGCGTGTACAACAACGATGTTCACCCCGTGAATGGTAGGCAGCACCGCCTACGATGCTCGTAACCCAACCGAGTTCTTGGAGGCAATCGTGCGCACTGGAGTGTTTCTTTTTGGCGGAGTTGAAATGGACGACGCCGGCGCGGGAGCACCCGCTCCAACCGACCGGCGGTACGACCAAAAGACGATGTGGCACGCGGCCACCCGCATGCTCGACATGGGCGTCCGCGCCGACGAATTGGGATACGACAGCTTCTGGCTTACCGAACATCACTTCCAATATGAAGGCTACGAAGTGGTGCCCAACGGCTTGATGTTCGGAGCGATCTTGGCCGAACGCACCCGCAATATTCGGATCGGTTCGATGTTCAACATCGTGGCTCAATGGCACCCGTTGCGCCTTGCGGAAGATTTCGCCACGCTGCACAACATCTCAGGAGGGCGCGGCATTTTAGGCGTCGGGCGCGGTACAGTACCGCGCGAAGCACAAGCCCTCGGCACCGTGATTGGCTCGTTCGACAACCCCGACAAAGTCGAGGCCGATACGCAGAATCGGGAGCAGTTCGAAGAAGCAATGGAAGTAATGATGCGGGCTTTCCACAACGAATCGTTCTCGTTCAAAGGCAAGCACTACACCTTCCCTCCGGAGGGCATCCCCGACCGTGGCGGCACCGTTCAAGAACTCACTCTGGTGCCTCGCCCGCTGTACCCATTTGAGACATGGCAGGCCATCACGTCGCCGCCCACACTCGAGGCCGTACCCCGTCGTGGATGGGGTGGCGTGTTCTGGCTCAAGCACCACCAATTCGTGAAGCAAAATTGGGATCGTTATGCCGAGATCTATCAGGCGACCCACGGTACCGAACTGGCACCAGGCGAAAAGCGCTTGCTGGTGCTGAATATCCGCATAGAAGACACTCACGAGCTGGCGTGGCAGACAGCCCGTGCCGGGCACGACGAATTCTGGAAATTCCTTGGACCATATGGCTGGAGCCGGGGCTACATGGGCGCCGACGGGAAGCCTTCGCAGCCCGGCCTGATACCGACGCTCGAAGAGTCCGTCGACAACAAGGTGTGGATCATTGGTTCACCAGAAGAGGTAGCAGAAGGCATCGCGTTTTACCGAGATCTTCTTGGTCTTGAAAACCTGGTGATCTTCCCCAACATGACCGGCGACTCATACGAAAAGACGGACGAACAAATGACCCGCTACGCCCAGGAAGTCATGCCGCTCCTGAAGTAACCGGTCAGGCCAACGCGATGTCTTGAGGACGCACAGGGGTGCGGCAAAGCGACAGCCCGGTAGCTGCTCGAATGGCAGCCACCACGGCGGGCGTCGACGAAATAGTGGGTGGTTCGCCGATACCCTTTGCCCCAAATGGGGCATCGGGTTCCGGCTCCTCGATGAGCGCGGCGATGGTCACGGTCGGCATGTCGAGAGCTGTCGGAATCAAATAGTCGGTGAACGACGGATTGCGCACCCGGCCGCGCTCCACGATTATTTCCTCCATCACCGCCAGGCCAACGCCCTGGGCGATCCCGCCCTCGATCTGCCCTCGAGCCTGCAACGGATTCATGATCTTGCCAACGTCTTGCGATGTGGTGATATCGATCACCCGCACCAGCCCGAGATCGCAGTCCACGTCCACAACAGCCCGATGGGCGGCGAAGGCAAAACTCACATGCCCGTTGCCTTGCCCGTTCTCATCGAGCACGTCGGTGGGTTTGTGATGATGGGAAACCTCTCGCTCATATTTCCGACCAGCAATGAATTCGCTGACCGCCACACTCACTTCGCCGTTGAGCGATTGGATGCGGCCGTCGACGTGTTCAAGCACGCTCGGCGTGACCCCATGGGCAGCGGCAACGTCGGCGACAATGTCACGCAACACGGCCCGGCACGCCAGCTCTATTGCGCCCCCCGACATCCATGTTTGCCGGCTGGCCGACGTAGAACCTGCCGACCCAATCGACGTATCGGCCTGATCCACAATCACGTTGTCGACGCCCAACACCGTGCGGGCGATTTGGCCGGCGAGCGTCACGAATCCTTGCCCCACCTCAGCACAGGCCGATTTCACAATCACGACGCCGTTGTCGATCGTGCACCGACCTACCGAAAAATCGTCGAACCCGTCGGAGAACATGAGGTTCTTAATACTGACTGCGAACCCGACTCCCCGCGTCACGTGATGGGCGTCGGCCGTGCGCCCAGCGCCCCCGGGCCGAGCCATCATTTCCGTCGCTTCACTAGCCACAATCGGCGCCTCTGCACACGAACGAATCACCTCAGCCACGGGGGCCGAGCCAGTGAGCACTTGGCCCGTAATGAGCGCATCACCGGGGGCCAACGCATTGTGCAATCGGAGCTCGACGGGATCCATGCCCAGCGCTGCGGCCAGCTTGTCCATTTGCGCTTCGTGGGCAAAGCACGCCTGCACGGCACCGAAGCCGCGCATGGCGCCACACGACGGATTGTTGGTGCGAACGGCAAGGCCTTCGATGGTGGCACTTGGCACCTTGTACGGCCCGCACGAGAAGCACACGGCGTTGGTGAGCACGGCAGCACTCGTCGACGCGTACGCTCCGCCATCGAGCACCAAACGCGCCTCAACCCGCACCAAGGTGCCATCGGCACGAGCATGGTGGCGATACCACATTTTGGCTGGATGGCGATGCACGTGACCGAAGAACGACTCTTCACGGGAGTACTGCATTTTCACGGGACGCCCTGTATGCAAAGCCAACAGGCACGTGTGAATTTGCAAGCTCACATCCTCACGAGCACCGAACGCGCCGCCCACGCCCGCCAACACAAGACGCACCTTGGCAAGGGGAAGGCCCAGCGAATCAGCCACCTGATCGCGATCCACATGGAGGAACTGGGTGGCGATATGCAACGTGATGCCACCGTCGTCATCGGGCACCCCTAGAGCAGCTTCTGGGCCGAGAAATGCTTGATCTTGCATGCCCACTTCATAGGTGCCTTCGACCTGGATCTCCCCAACGGCCGACTGATCACCATGACGAATCCACATGTGTTTGAACACGTTGCCATGCGGATGCAGCGGCTCGCCCACCAATGCTTCCTCTGGATCACAGACCGGCTCGAATACCTCGTACACAACGTCGATCAGCGCGCATGCCTGCCGTGCCCGGTCGGGATGATCAGCGGCCACGATGGCAATCGGCTCGCCATGGAAACGAACGATTTCCGACGCAAATACCGGCTGGTCGGCGTGCTCCAAACCGTAGATGGATCGGCCAGGAACATCTTGAGCGGTGAGCACCGCGCTCACACCGGGCAACGCCAAGGCAGGCGCCACATTGATCGACACAATTCGGGCGCTGGCGTGCGGCGAACGCAACGTGGCTCCGTACAACATGTCATCGGCTTGGTAGTCGTTGGAGAAGGCAAATTCGCCACGTACCTTGGGCGCGGCGTCGAGGCGGATCACACTTTCGCCAACACCGCCCTTGATCCCAGTAGGCGTCAAGACGCTCATTGCACGCCTCCCGCGCGACGTATTTGTACTTCACGCACGGCCTCGAAAATCCGTCCGTACCCGGTGCAGCGGCACAAGTTTCCGCTGATTGCTTCGCGTACTTCTAGATCGTTTGGCGCGGCGTTGTGGTCCAGCAAATCGTGCACGGCCATGATCAATCCTGGTGTGCAGAACCCGCACTGCACCGCCCCATTGGTCACGAATGCCTGCTGCACATCGGAGAGTTGGTCGGGTGTGCCAATCGACTCCACAGTAAATATTTCGGCGTCGGTCACGGCAGCGGCCATCACCAAACAGCTGCATACCAATGATCCGTCGATGAGTACAGAGCATGATCCGCACTCGCCTTGTTCGCACGCATTTTTTGCCCCAGGCAACCCAAGCCGTTCCCGCAACACGTACAGCAACGACTCGCCGATCCACCCTTCAGCCACATCGTGTTGAGTCCCATTTATCAGCAAAGAATACGACAGTGAGTTAGTCATGATCTGGCCCCCCGTGTGTCGATACGACTCGTTCTAATGCCCTGGCGGCACACACGCCCACCACATGACGGCGATACTCTGCCGTTGATCGGTGGTCGGTAATCGGGCTGGCCGCCAGCGCTGCTAAGCGACCAAATTCTCCCAGCGCGCCAGCGTGAATCGACATCGCCGACCAATCGATTTCCGTGGCGGCATATGCCTCGGCTTGCGGGCAACGCAACGGCACAGGACCTACCGAACCAAGGCCGCATCGAACATTCTGCCCAACCCGATCGACCACCAGCGCCACCCCAGCTACCGAGATCACCATGGCATTGCGGGTGCCAACTTTGAGGTATTCCTGGCCACCGGCAAGCACTGGCACATCGACCTCCACAATCAATTCGTCAGACTCGCGCACCGTGCGTTTCACGCCCACGATGAACTCCCGGAGCGGCACCCGCCGCACGCCTCGCTCAGCTGATTGCAACACCACCTCGGCGTCGAGCGCAATCAGCACCGGCAGAGTGTCGCCGGCTGGGGAAGCGGTAGCCACGTTGCCGCCCAAGGTACCGGCGTTGCGAATTTGAGGCGAGCCCACCGTGCGCGCTGCTTGAGCAAGGGCGGGAACCATGCTTGCCAACTCAGGATCCAGAAAGTCGGTGTACGTCAAACCCGCGCCAAGCGTCAAGGTGTCGCCCGATCGGTGCCAGTTGCGGAGCTGTGTAACCCGTCGCAATGCGATCACATCGGCAGGGCGGCTATGGCCGAAATTGACCTGCACCAGGTAATCCGTGCCACCGGCGAGCAGGGTCGAACCTGGCTTCGACTGCAGCGCCGCGAGCGCGTCGTCGACCGATACCGGCACCAGAACCGTCACGATGCATTCTCCGCTGCTTTGTTGGCCGAAATGGCATTGAGATAGTTGTAGACCGTGATCCGGCTCACGCCCATGGCGTCGGCCACGTCTTCAATCGATCGTCGCAACGTGAATGCTCCCCGCTCATCGAGCAAGCGCACGGCCCGCTGCTTGCCTTCGCGACTGAGTTTCCCAATCGATCCGCCGAGCTCGGCTTCAACTTGTTTGATCACTCGTTCCAACGCTCCTTGCAGATCTGCAAGCCGCATGCCACCTACCACTTGGCCCTGCCACTTCAACGGAATATCGCCGTTGCGCATACGGCTCGGCGCCACGATCGACGCGCCCAACGCCTGGGCGATCGGCTTGACCGAAGCAATGAATTCGGTACTCAACGCTGGACGCTCTCAACCTGCATCGAGACCCGGGTTGCTCCGTTAGCCAACGCGGCGCCGATCACAGCTCCAATGCCACCCAACGCCAATGTGGCATCGGCTTCAAACCCTGTACCGAAGGGGCCCATATCGGGCTTGAGGCCCATGCCCTTGGCGGCAGCGACGGCAGCGGTGACGTGCTTACCGGGCGCACCATCGACAAACGGTTCAATGGTGAACTCGACCCGCACCCGAGCGCTCTGTGAATTTTTTGAAACTGATGTCAACGGATGGCCTCCCTTTACAAATTGTAAAGCTACTCTTGGGGCACCATGAGCATGCCCCTAGTGCACGATGAACTGCGTGTTAATTACTCGCGGTTGCGGGCGCGTCTGGATGCCCTCGGCGAGCTGGGGGCAATCACCGGACCCAACGGCGAACGGGGGTCCGCCCGGCTGGCGCTGACTGACGCCGATAAGGCAGGGCGTGATCTAGTGGTGAGTTGGATGCACGATTTGAGCCTCGACGTACGCATCGACGGCATTGGCAACGTGGTCGCCATACGAGACGGTCGCAACACCGACGCGGCCCCCGTCATGACGGGCTCGCACATCGACACTGTCCGCACTGGCGGCTTGTACGACGGCAACCTAGGCGTCCTTGCCGGGCTAGAAATTATTGAAACACTCGCCGAACGAGACGTGATCACAGAGCACCCAATAGCGGTCGCGTTTTTCACCAACGAAGAAGGCGCTCGATTCAGCCCCGACATGATGGGGAGCTTGGTGTACGTGGGCGGGCTGGCAGTCGAGAGTGCGCTCGACGTGGTCGGCATCGATGGAGTAACGGTTGGAGCCGAGCTAGAGCGAATTGGTTACATCGGGCCGTGGCCGAGCCCTGGTTTGGCGCCCCACGCCTTCGTGGAATTGCACGTGGAACAAGGGCCCGTGCTCGAGGAAGACGGCTTTGCTATCGGCGCCGTGGAGGGTGTGCAAGGCATTTCGTGGCAGGAGATCACGATTGTCGGGCAATCGAATCATGCCGGCACCACGCCCATGCGATTGCGTCACGATCCAGGATATGTGGCCGCGTCAATTGCCGTATTCGTGCGTGAACTTGCTCTCGGGTTGGGCCACACCCAAGTGGGCACTGTTGGCGCAATCACGTTGCATCCCAACCTCATCAACGTGGTCCCTGGGCGTGCCACCATCACCGTTGATTTGCGCAATACCGACGAATCGATTCTGCAACATGCCGAGCAGGAGTTGGCGGCGTATTGCATCATGCTGGCCGCTAACGAAGGCGTCACCATCACATCGCGAACGCTGGCCCGATTCGAACCGGTCACGTTTGATCCGCGGATGGTCGACCTCGTGGCCGCTACCGCCGCGGCCCAAGGCAATACCGTGATGCGCTTGCCATCGGGCGCTGGACACGACGCCCAAATGCTGGCCAGAGTGTGCCCCACGGCCATGGTCTTCACTCAGAGCCATTTGGGCATCAGCCATAATCCCGCCGAATTCACCGACGATCTCAACCTTGAAGCCGGTGCCAATGTTCTGCTCACCGTGATGCTGCAACTGGCATCCGGAAAGGTGTTGCCATGACTCGAATCGTGACCATCGGCGCTGCGCAACTAGGTCCCATCCAGAAGGCCGATTCGCGGGCATCCGTCGTAGCTCGTCTCATCGATCTACTTCACCAAGCCCAACACCACGGCTGCGAACTGGTGGTGTACCCCGAGCTAGCCCTCACCACCTTCTTTCCCCGGTGGCCCGTCGACGACATCGCAGAAGCCGATCATTGGTACGAGCGCTCGATGCCGAATGCCGATACGCAACCTCTTTTCGACGAGGCCAAATCGTTAGGTATCGGGTTCAGTCTTGGGTACGCAGAATTGGTCACAGAGGCCGACGGTCGAGTGCGTCGATTTAATACGCAGATTCTCGTGGAGCGTGATGGATCAATCGTGGCCAAGTACCGAAAGATCCATATTCCTGGCCACGAACATCACGAATCGTGGCGGCCCTTTCAGCATATGGAGCGCTTCTACTTCGAGCCGGGCAATGATGGCTTTGGTGTGTGGTCGGCCTTTGGCGGACTGGTCGGCATGGCTATTTGCAATGACCGCCGGTGGCCAGAAACATATCGAGTGATGGGGCTCCAAGGCGTGGAGCTGGTGCTCATTGGCTACAACACGCCAATCCATTACGCGCCGGATCCGTCACAGGATATTTTGCAAGGTTTCCACAACGCGTTGGTGATGCAATCGGGCGCGTACCAAAACGGCACGTGGGTCGTCGGCGTGGCCAAAGGTGGCGTGGAGGAAGGCGTCGACTCCCTCGGGCAGACGTCGATCATTGCGCCCAGCGGACAAATCGTGGCCCAAGCATTAGGAACGGGCGACGAACTCGTGATGGCCCGATGCGACCTGGATTGGTGCGACAACTATAAGAAAACACTTTTCGATTTCGACCGCTATCGCATGATCGAGCACTACGGATTGATCACCAGCCAACGCGGCGTCGTGCGGCCAGGAGATGGGCAATGACCACATCATTTTTCGTCAACGGAGAATCCGTTTCAGTCGATGACCGGCATCCGCATTTACTGAGCGCGCTTCGTGATGAGCTCAACATCACATCCCCGAAAGATGGCTGTTCCCCAAGCGGCCAGTGCGGCTGCTGCACGGTTTTCATCGATGGTAAAGCCGTTGTGAGTTGCCAACAATCGATGCCCAAAGTGGCGGGCAAATCGGTTATCACTCTCGAAGGCATCGACGCCGACGAGCGCAGGAAATATTCCGACGCGTTCGCAGCGTGCGGCGGCTTGCAATGCGGTTTTTGTATCCCCGGAATCGTGGTCAGAGCAAAGGCCCAAATCGACAAAAAGGCAGCAGCCGGGCGCACCCTCACCCGTCAAGAAATGATCCCCCATCTCGGGGCGCACCTGTGTCGATGCACGGGATACGTGAAGGTACTCGACGCCATTGAAGCCGTCGCCAACGGCACCCCCGTCGATATCTCATTGCCAGGCGGCGTGGGCACCAGAGGCACCAAATACGAGGCCCACGACCTTGCCCTCGGCGATCACAACTACGTCGACGACATCCGCATTCCTGGCATGTTGCACGCCGCGCTCACCCTCACCAAACATGCTCGCGCCGAGGTGCTGGAAATCAACACCAGCCGTGCTCTGGCCGTGCCTGGCGTGGTGGCGGTGTACACGGCAGCCGACGTTCCGGGAGTCATCCATGTCGGAATCATCCATCAGGATTGGCCGGTGTTCATTCCTGTTGGCGGACGCACCAGCTACGCCGGCGATGTGCTGGCCATCGTGGTCGCCGATTCCCGAATCACTGCCCGCGCCGCCGCCGAACTAGTGGATGTCACCTACCTGCCGTTGCGGGTGATCACCGACGCCGTTGCCGCTATCAACGATCCCGAAATTGCGGTGTGGAAAACAGATTCCAACGTGCTGTCGGTGTCGCACTACGACCGTGGCGATGTAGATGCTGCGCTCACCGCAAGCGCTCATGTGGTGCACGACGTGTTCCAAACCCAACGCATCGAGCACGCTTTTCTGGAGCCAGAATCCACCCTCGCTGTGCCCACGCCCGGCGGGACCATGCATGTGTATTCCGGCGGCCAAGGGGTATGGGACGACCGCAATCAAATTGCGGCAATCCTGGGCATTCCCGAGAGCGAGCGCACCAAAATCACCGTCGAATTGGTAAGCAACGGCGGGGCGTTTGGCGGCAAGGAAGACATGTCGAATCAAGGCCAGACGGCGCTAGCGGCTTGGCTGCTTGACACACCTGTCAAGTGCACGCTGAGCCGCGAGGAGAGCTTGCTGATCCACGCCAAACGGCACCCGATTCGCATGGAGTATTGGGTTGGATGCGACGACGCCGGGAAACTCACCGCCGTCAAAGCCCGCATGATCGGCGATTCTGGCTCCTATGCCAGCGTGGGCATGAAAGTGCTCGAACGAGCCGCCGGGCACGCCTCTGGCCCGTATCGCGTGCCCACCATCGATGTGGAAGCAATCGCCGTTCGCACCAACAATCCCGCATGCGGCGCGTTCCGGGGTTTTGGTGCCAACCAGGCCCAATTCGCCATGGAAGGTTGCCTCGATCGTCTTGCAGAAAAGCTCGCCATCACCGGCTGGGAAATCCGCCACCGCAACGTGATTCGCCCCGGCGAGTCGTGGGGACCCGGCCAAATTATGGACGACGGCTGCCTTGGCGCGGCGGCTTGTTTGGATGCCATCAAGCCGCACTATCTCGAGGCTCTGGCGGCCGGTAAGTCGATCGGCCTCGGGCTCGGGATGAAGAACTCTGGCCTCGGAAATGGGTTCAAAGAAATCACTCGGTCACTCGTGCGTTTCGAAGCCGATAACACCATCACGGTGATGCACGGATGGACCGAAATGGGCCAGGGAGTTCACACCGTGGCCTTGCAAGTAGCCGTTGAGGAACTTCACGTGGATGCCAGCCGAATTCGGGTGAGCGTCGATACCACCTATGAACTCGGCCTCGGCCAAACCACAGGGAGTCGGGGCACTCTGATGGGTGCCGGTGCTGTGCAAGACGCGTGCCGGGCAGCGATGGCTGACGGTTGCCAAACTGGCGTCGACTACATGGGCGAGTACCGCGTCGATTGGACGCAATCGCTCAAGGACGGGCTCGAGAATCCCGTGATTCACTCCACCTTTGGCTATGCCACACAGCTCGTAATTATCGATCCTTCGACCGGCAACATCGAGCGGGTGATCGCCGCTCACGACGTCGGTCGTGCCGTCAATCCAACACTGTGCGAAGGCCAGATCGAAGGCAGCGTGCATATGGGTTTGGGGTACGCACTCACCGAAGATTTTCCTGCCGACCCTGTCACTGGATTCCCTACCAATATGACACTGCGAAGCTTGGGTATATTGCGTCCCAAAGACGTGCCACAGATCGACGTGATCCTGGTGGAATCGCCTCAACCCAATGCCCCTTATGGGATCAAAGGCGTCGGTGAAATTGGGCTCGTGCCCACCGCGGGCGCAGTGGCCGCCGCGCTACATGCGTTCGACGGCACGTGGCGCACCACACTCCCAATGCGTCCCGCGGCCAACTCAGCCGACGCAAACGCCGACTAGCGAATCTGAGTCAATCGCCACGAAGCAGATCGACCGGCCCCGTCGTGCTCGATACGACCCTGTGCTTTCAGTTCGGCCAACACCAATCGAATGGTCGGATCGCTCACTCCCGGAAGCGCACGGCGGATATCTGACATCTTGAATTTTGCATCGACCTGGGCGCGAACAAATTCGTGCACCCGATCCTGTTTCGTACCCCATGTCGCTCTGCCCGATTCGAGCAAGGCAAATCGCGAATAGGCCTGATCGAGTCGTGCCAGAAAGTATCGAATCCACGGCCACACAGAATGACGACCATCGTCGAACCAACCCTGCGTTGACGCCGACAGGCTCGCGTAATAGTCGGCCTTCGTTTCAAAAATGAGTTGCTCCAAACTCACGTATTGGCCAACGGTGTAGCCCGCCTCAGAAAGCAGATGAGAAGTAACCAATCGGCCCACGCGGCCGTTGCCGTCGGCGAAGGGATGAATGCACGACAAGTCCAACACCGATGCAGCAATGACCACAAGCGGATGGACAGTGCGGTCATTCAGATGGCTATTAGTCCGCTCGACGAGTTCCGATACGAAATAGGGCGTATCGCTAGCACTTGTCGGCGTAAATCGAATCTGACGATCACCGTTTGCGCGGGTCTGCACAACAACGTTGTCGTCAATCTTGAATCGGCCGCCACCACCATCAGAATAGGAATACAACAATCGATGGAGATGCAAAATCAAGCCGACGGACAGTAGGCCTGGATCGCCATGAAGTAGGTAATCCTGCGCCCTCGAATAGCCGGCGAATTCGGCCTCAGAGCGATTTCGATATTGGCCGTCATATCCGGCCAGTAGCGCAGCCGAACGAGCACGAGAGACCACCACGCCTTCGATGGCATTTGACGCGGTGATCGATTCGATTCGAGCTGACGCAAAAAGTGCTGCAAGCATCTTTGGCTGCCGATCACCAGCGTGCGTTTGCGTCCCCAGCGCTCGATCGATTCTGGCTAACAAAATAACGACGTCGCCAGGAACGAGACCAAGGGTTTGGGGCCGTTGAAAGCTCCTCATTCCCCTAATCTAGTCGTTAATCATACTAATTTCGCTCAAATTATGTATTTTGACTTGATTTTCGGCACGACCGAGCGTGGCCATGATCACGAAGCCCGTCACGGCGACCAAAATGCCGCCCAGTATGAACGGCGCTCGCTCCGACACATTTTCCGAGAGCAACGCCACAAACACCGCACCAAACGGCGTTGTTCCAAAGAAGGCAATGCCGTACAGCGCCATGACTCGCCCCACCATTTCCGGACGACTCGACTTCTGCAAAATTTGGACAACCGTGGTGGTGTATGTCGCTGCCGTAAATCCCACCGGAAATGACGTCCCAAACCACCACCAGTAGGTTGGCGCAATTCCATACACGCACAACGAGACACCAAAAGCCACCGCCCACAATCCCAACCTCGTGAGAGACGGCAACGGTCGACGGGCAGCCAACACGCCTGCTACCAACGACCCTACGGCGCTCAGCGAGATCGTCCATGACAGCCTTTTCTCACCGATGTGAAACACGTATTTGGCCATGAGTGGCAACACCATCGGGAAATTGAACCCGGCGAAACCAACCACAAACATTCCGAGTAGCACCGGCCCGATCAAAGGATCGCGCCGGGCATATGCCAGCCCTGCCTTCACCATGCCTTTGCGCGCCGCTGGCTCTCGTCGGGGCAGCATCTCGCTCGTTCGCAACAAGGCCAGTGCCAGTAAGAAGAACAGATACGAACCAGCGTTGATGAAGAAGCACATCGGCACGCCGCTCAACGCAATGAGAAAGCCGCCCACCGGAGGCCCTACCAAACGGGCAATCGGCAACACCGTGGCATTGAGGCCAACGGCCCTCGTAATCTCAGATGGCCCCGCCAACTCCGAGAGAAAAGCTTGCATCGCCGGGCGTTCAAAAACCGATATCAATCCAAGCGCTACGGCGAAAATGTTGACGATCAACACCGTTGCCTCCCCGCGATCGGCAAGCACCCCAAGCCACACGGCAGTGATCGTGCTCAACATCGTGGTCAATGCCATCAGGCGACGATTGTCGAATCGGTCCACGATCGATCCGCCCCACGTACCGAGCAACAGAATTGGCAATGTTTGCAACGCAATAGTCACCGGCAAAGCCGTACGATTACCAGACAAATTGACTACCAAAATCCATTGCCCAAACGACTGCACGAAAAAGCCGATCATCGATATCGCAGAACCAACCACGTAGGTCGACACATTGAAATTCGCGAAACGAAATTTGCCAGCCAGCCGCTTCGGATCGCTCGGCTGCACAGGGATTGACTGCTCTATCACTCCGGCCACACTACTGACCCCCGCATAGATGTCTCGCTACACTTTCCACAATGACTGACGTGACGCCGGGGATGGTGTGTGGCCATCATCATTTGTATTCCTCGCTCGCCAGAGGCATGCCTGCCCCGCCCAAAACACCCACGAATTTTCGCGAGATTTTGGAGCAAGTCTGGTGGCGATTAGACGTGGCCCTCGACCTTGAAATGATCAAATGGTCCGCCATGTTGGGCGCAGCAGAAGCACTCATGTGTGGCACCACGGCCATCATCGACCACCACGAATCACCCAACGCAATCGAAGGCTCGCTGTCGGTCATCGCCGACGCCTGCGCCGCAGTGGGCGTACGCGTCAACACGTCATACGGCGTAACGGAACGCCACGGACTCGACGCCATGCACCGCGGCCTCGCCGAAAACGAGCGGTTCATTCGCGGCGGCGGCCGCGGCCTCGTAGGTGTGCATGCTGCATTCACCATGAGCGACGACGGACTCGAACAGGCCGCCGGGCTCGCACAGGATTTAGGCGTGGGCGTCCACATCCACGTGGCCGAGGGCATCGACGACGTCGACGCCGGAGCTCGTTTGGAGAAGGTGGCACAGGACGATTGGCTCCTCGTACACTGCGTATACCTGGACCGCCAACTACGGGGCACTATCGCCCACAATCCGCGCAGCAACATGAATAACAGCGTCGGATACGCGCAGCCCACCAAGTGGAAAAATCCTGTGGTGTTGGGCACCGACGGTATTGGCGCCGACATGCTCGAAGAAGCACGCTTGGCCTACGTACGTCTTCGCGAACACGACATCACAGAATCTCCGGAGACGGTCAGCAAGTGGCTACAACACGGGTACACGATTTTCCCCGAGGCACTACACGACACCGTCCGGTGGAACTACGACCACGCCAGCGATCCATGGCGAGTGGCATTTACTCCAGGTGTCCGGGCGCTGGATGTGACGATCGACGGCGAGCTCGCCATGATCGATGGCCAACCAACCCGAGTCGATATCACAGAAATTCGCGCCAAAGCCGTCGAGCAAGCGCAACGACTCTTTTACAAAATGTAAAGTAGCGGCATGACGACTCCCGTGGCTTTGTATCTGCAAGACGCCCATCCAATTCGTGAGGGCATGGCCTTTGCGCAGTATGCCGAGGCCAAAGGATTCGATGCCGTGTGGCAAGCCGAAAGCCGCCTGGTGCGCGAGGCAACAGTGCCCATGAGCGCATTCTTGAGCGTCACCGATCGCATCAAGGTTGGTTCCGGCGTGGTGGATTGTTGGAGCCGAAACCCTGCGCGCCTAGCCGCCACGTTCTCCACGCTCGACGACCTGGCCCCCGGACGAGTGATCTTGGGAATCGGCGCATGGTGGGATCCGCTGGCCCAAAAGGTCGGTATCAACCGGGCCAAGCCGCTTACCGTGATGCGCGAAATTGTCACCACCGTGCGGGCGTTGCTTCACAATGAGACGGTCACGTTCGACGGGCAGTACGTGCATCTCGACGGCGTCGAACTCGACTACGTGTACCAAGATCGCCGGCCAAAGGATGTGCCCATTTACATTGGCGCTACCGGTATGCAGATGATGGAACTCACCGGCGAAATCGCCGATGGCGCCGTGCTTAACTATTTGGTGTCACCCGACTACAACGTCCAAGCCCTCGAAGCTCTCGAGCGCGGTGCGGCAAAATCTGGCCGTCAGCTGAGCGATATCGACCGCCCCCAACTCGTCGTGTGCAGCGTGCACGAAGACCGGCAAACAGCACTGGATATGGCCCGCATGATGGTCACCCAATACCTGGGTCAACAGCCTCACATCATGAAAGCGTCGGGTGTGCCGCAAAGTTTGCTCGACAAAGTCGGCGAGGTACTCACGTGGCCAGCCACCCATGAGCAGGTCGAAGCGGCGTCCAAATTGGTGCCTGACGAAATCGTTCAAATGCTGACCGCGTCGGGCACGCCGGCCGAGGCTCGGGCCAAAGTTGCAGAGTATGTGAGCACTGGTTGCACGTCACCAATTCTGTATCCGCTCGGCGATGTCCATGCCATGATCGACGCATTTTCCGGCTGGGATGCGAAGAGCGAATCGAGTCCCGAAAAAAGCGGGGAGTGACATTTGGCACAGTTGTGCCCTGTTGTCTAGGTTGTTCATATCCGGGGGGATCAGAGGGGGCGGCCGCAAGGCCGCCCCCTTAGCTTTTTCTCACAACTGCTACGTGGGTACCGCGCCGAACTATCGATCAAACGTGATGATTGCGCCACCAGATAGCCATTCAACTGAAGTGCCAACCGGCAACGCGGCCACAATTTTCTGCGCTTGCGTCACGGAGTACGTCAAGGTTTCGCCGTCGCTCGATGTGTGCAACATCACAAATTTCACACCCCAGGCCCGTAGCTGATCGACACTCTTCGCGTCGGGGAACGAGCCGAAGATGTCGGCCTTGGCGTTGTAGTCAATCGGATTTCCGCCTGACACGCCATTGACCCGTTGCCGCCAATCACCAATCGAATGCAGCATCCGCCGCTCTTCCACCATGAGGGCGAAGAGCCCGTCGTTCGAGCCCGCTATGGGCAATTCAATTACAGGTTCCGACGGCCGAGCCTTGAGTGCAACATGCAGGGCGTTTGCGGCCTCGTTTCGCGTGGCGTCGACGCGGGGCACAGACACAGATAGTTCAAGCGCCACGAGAACGCACGCGCCAACGCCCAACGCTATCGGCGAGAATTTCAAACGTGCCCGCAGCCAATCCAGCCCGACCCCACCGAGCAGGGCCACGATCAACAACCCGGGAACGGCCAGCCGGGCGACGGCCCGAATGCTATCGAACCCCGGGACAAATTCGTAGAAGAATCGAAACGGTGCCGGAATCGAACCCACACTCGGGCCGATCGCCAACACGAACGACATGGCGCCCGCCAACAACAAGCTACGCCGATGCGCGAGAACGGCGGCCGGCTTCCCGCCAGCAACTTGATCCTCGTGTGTCGACAATCGAGCGACCTGTACCAAACCAATAGCCGCCAAAATGAACACTGTGGCACCCATGAAGAACATGTGTCCCGTGCCCGCAAACGTGGCGCCCGCAGCACGGCCGGCTGCCCCATACACACGCGACCCTACAGACGGCGACAAAAAGTCGGAGGGGCGCAACCCTTCCCCCGACGGCAACGGACGATGAAATCCACTCGACGATTGGAAGTGCACGTACAGCAATCCAATGGGCACCAGTAGCACGGCGGCAACTCCTGCCGCCAGAAGGTGAGGGCGAATGGACGCCACCGACCGATCATGCCGCACCGACCTCCACGCATCGACGCCAACTAACACGGCCACAATGAGCAACCACATCACGCCGTAGTACAGGCATCCGGTAACAAGTGCGGCGGTAACCAATCCAAGCGCAACACCATCCCGTTTCCGACGTAGGTCGAGCATCCGAAACAAGCACAGAACACCCAACGGGAAGAACCCCATCGTGAGCAACTGCAGGTGCACGGAATGGGCGAAGTAGTAGGCATTGAAACTGAACGCCAGTGCCGCGCAATAGGCAGAAATCGGAGAACATCCAAGGTACCTCGCCAGACGAAACGTCGCCCACAAACATAGGCACAGCAAAGCGATCTGTGTCACGTTGTACGCCAACACAGCGTTGCCCGTGGCCAAAAACACAGGGCCGAAAACAGCAAGCAACGGCAACATCAGTTCGGAATAGCCAAGCGAATTTCCGTACGGAAAGTACACATTGCCGCCGAACCACTGCGATGGATGGGTCGTCAACGCGTGCGATTGCCAGGCCAGAATCCACGTATTGAGCGACGTGTCGCCCAGATTGGTGGGCAGCGTTGACCGCATCGAATGAATCGTGGGACGGATCATCACCAACACCGTGCCCGTGATTGCCGCAGCCAATATCAGTCGCAGTTTCCACTGGGGACGGACGCCCGTTTCGTGGGGAGAAGTGCTAGGCCTTGGCACTCGTCATCCAACGAATGAGCGGCTCGAGTCGCCGGAGATGCAGAGGCGGGCCCAAACGTGAGTACAAGAAAATGCAGTACATCGCCCGCACCCCATCACGCCACCCGATCTTCTTGCCATCGGCGTAGGTGCGGCCGGAGTACGAGATGCCCACCTCATAAATTCGCCAGTTGCCGCGTGCCACTTTGGCCGTCATTTCCGGCTCGATCCCGAACCGATTTTCTTCCAAGGTGAACGACTGAAGTACCTCGCGACGAAACGCTTTGTAGCCGGACTCCATATCGGTGAGGTTGAGATTCGTACACATATTAGACGCCAGCGTCAACATCCGATTTCCCACAGAATGCCAGTAGTACAACACCCGATGCGCTCGATCAGTAAGGAAGCGGGAGCCGTAAACAACGTCGGCTTTTCCGTCGATCAGGGGCGCCATGATTTGGGAATAGTCAGCCGGATCGTATTCAAGGTCGGCGTCTTGCACGATCACGAACGGTTGCGTTGCCTGCGCGAACCCACGCCGGATAGCGGCTCCTTTGCCTTGATTCGTTGACTGTTGCAACAGCACGATTCGAGGGTCCACGATTGCGCGCACACGTTCTGCCGTGCGGTCGGTAGAGCAGTCATCGATCACGAGCAATTCAGCCGTATACGGCGAAGCAAGAACCATGCCAATGATTTGTTCAATCGTGGCCTCTTCGTTATAGGCCGGCATCACTACCGTCAACGAACAAATGTTGGTTTGCCTCTCGTTGGCCTGATTCACGGGAGCGAGGCTAGCAATCCCTACACGCCAGCAGCTTCTGCAACCCGACCAAACCATTGGGCAAGCGAATCAACGGTCTCATGGGCATTGAGACCACTGGGGTTTGACAGCACCCACAACTCGGCGCCTTCAAAGGATTCCGCTTGTTTTCCGAGCACGGTTTTGGGTTGCGCAAAGGCTTGGCGAAACGACGTGATGCCCAGCATGGCAACCACTTTTGGTCGACGGTCGCGCACGATCTTGCGGAGCCGATCGCCGCCATCAAGGATTTGTTGCTTGCTCAGCTCGTCGGCTCGGGCAGTCGCCACGGGAACCAAATTGGTTATGCCAACACCTGTTTTCAACAATGCCGAACGTTGCCCACCCGTTAACCCATCGCCAGCGTCTACTAATTCCGAAGTGATTCCGGAGCGATGCATGGCCGGCCAAAATCGGTTTCCTGGTCTGGCGAAGTGGGTGTTGACAGCCGCTGTCCACAAACCAGGATTAATGCCCACGAACAACAATTTGAGGTCATCGGCAATCAGATCGTCAACCGTGGCGCCGTTGAACGATTCAAGTTCAGCTCGACTGAATTTGCGTATTCCCACTCGACCCACATTAGGTGTCGACCCCGAAGTACCTTGGTTCACCCACAATCGAACGCGGCTCGCCAGCACTTGGACGGTAGCTTTTGCGAGTGAGTAGCACGAGAGCTGACGCGGCCACGGAAATTTCTGGCCTGCGAGGCAACAAACAGACAGCCTGGATAATTCACCTTTTCACGATGTCGGGTGTGATTTTGGGACTCAAGGCCATTCAGGCGATCGGTGAGAAACGCCCAAAAGATGCCATGTTGTGGATGTTGGTCGCCATGGTGGTCGACGGAATTGACGGCCCGTTGGCACGCGCCTTTCACGTACGGGAGCACGTGCCCATTCTGGATGGCAACTCATTGGATTTGATGATCGATTTCTTGGCGTGCGTGGCGGCACCGGCATTCTTCGTGCACAGCTTCAATATGCTCCCGCGGTCGTCGTCGCTGTTCTTTGCCGCCGTGATCATGTTGTCGGGCGTCATCTGGATGAGCCGCACCGACATGCTCACACTGGACGACTACTTCGTGGGTTTCCCTGCCATGTGGAACATCGTGGTCACACTGCTGTACCTATTGGGCACAAATCACGCTGTCAACATTGCCGCCATTGTGTTCTTTGCCGTCATATCGTTCACGAAGATCAAGTTTGTACACCCGGTGCGCACGAGAGATTTCCGGCAGCTCACCATTGGTGTGATGTCGGTGTGGCTAGCAGTGCAGATATTTCTCATCGTGGATCTCAAAAGCAACGACAAATACGATGCCGATGGCCCCCAATGGGCCAAAGCGATCATTCTTGCCGGAACGGCCTATCACGCATTCCTTGTCATACGCCGAACACGTATGAAGGCCTCCAACGAAACGAAATCCCACTAGCTGCTATCGCCCCAACCGGGCGCTAGCAATTGCGGCGAAAGCATCGAGGGCGGAGGGGTCGACGAGTGATTGACGGCTCGCCACCTTGTCGGGATCGGCGCCGCGCAACATTTTCTTGACCGGCGACTCCAGCTTCTTGCCGCTCAACGTGCGAGGAATCGATTCGACTTCCACGACGGTATCGGGGGCGTGGCGAGGCGAAAGTTGACGGCGTAGCTGAGCAGTTATCTCTGCCGCGATTTCGGCGATCGGGGCTGTGGCATTTGGTGCTCTCACCACAAACAGAATCAGTTCACCGGGGCCGTCGTGGGCATCTTCGAGATGCACCGCAAGACTGTCGGCCACGAAATCGAGTGCTTCCACCACCGCATACAACTCGCTGGTGCCGAGCCGCACACCGCCCCGATTGAGGGTGGCGTCGCTGCGTCCGGAAATCACGAATGAGCCTCGATTGGTGAGTTCGGCCCAATCGCCTTGTCGCCAGACGCCAGGCCATGGCTCGAAGTAAGTCGAGGCGTACCGGCTGCCATCGGCGTCGCCCAAAATGGCGACCGGCATCGACGGCATAGGCTTCGTGACTACCAGCTCGCCGACCTGGCCGTACACCTCGTTGCCGTCGTCATCGAACGTCGTGACAGCCACGCCAAGACAGGGCCCAGAAAGCTCACCGGCGTACACCGGAAGCGCTGGCGATCCGCCCACCAACGCCGTGCAGATGTCGGTGCCGCCACTGAGATTGTTCAGCATCAGATGGGGGCCGACCTGCTCGTACAGCCATGCCGCTCCATCCGGTGATAGCGGCGACCCCGACGTGCCCATGGCCACCACGGCGCTGAGACCATGCGTCGCTCCAGGTTGCATGTCGGCCTTACGACAGGCCGCAATATAACCAGGACTCATGCCCACAAACGTTGCTCGACTCGCCTCTGCGATCCGCCACAATTCATCGGTTTGCGGCCACGCTGGATCACCGTCTACAAGAACAATCGTTGAACCGACCAACAAACCAGAGATCAGCGCGTTCCACATCATCCAGCCCGTGGTGGTGTACCACAAGAATGTCGACGTAGGGCCAAGATCTAGCCCAAGGCCCATCCACTTGAGATGCTCAAGAAGAACACCACCGTGACCATGCACAATGGGTTTGGGGAGCCCAGTGGTGCCCGACGTGAAAAGCACATATAAAGGATGATCAAAGGGGACGGGATCAAATTCGAGAGGGCCCTCGTGCGCCGTCAGGTCGGCCCACTCGACGGCTCCGGGGATCGTTGCCTCGCCGTATGGCACGTGCACGACGTGGCGAACCGTGGGCAGCGCAGCCCGTATTTCGGCGACATCGGAGGTGCGGTCGACATAGCGGTCGCGGTACCCGTAGCCAGCCGTCATCAGTAACACTGTCGGCTGAATTTGGCCAAGGCGATCGATCACACTCTTGGCTCCAAATTCGGGAGGACAGCTCGCCCACGTAGCACCAACGCTGGCCGCAGCCAGAAACGCCACGATGGTCTCAGGAATATTCGGTAAGTACGCGGCCACTGCGTCGCCGCGACCAACACCGAGCCGTTGCAAACCGGCCCGAGCGCGACCAACTTGCGTGAGCAATTCGCCGAACGTGAGCTGCTGCTCGGCGCGTGTTTGGCTATACGAAATAATCGCGGTGCGGTGCGCGTCGGCTTCGGTGCCGACCATGTGTTCGGCATAGTTGATTGACGCCCCTGGGAACCACTTGGCGCCTGGCATGGTCTCACTCTCGAGGACACCTTCGTAGCTACCACGCACGCCGTAGTAACGCCATATCGAAGACCAAAAGCCGGCAAGATCGTCCACAGACCACTGCCACAATTCGGCGTGAGTGTTCACGGCACGACCGTGATTGTCACCTAACCACGACATGTACTTTCCAACGTTGGACCGAGTTTGCCAATCGGTGGAAGGCGAACGCAAAAGGTCGCCGACCCCCATCGCAAATTGTGCCTCCGACGCATCGGGCATTTCGTTCGTCATCAAGCGAATGTAACCGATCCCCGACACGATAATTCTCATGTCCGAAAACCGCTAGCTATGTGTTCAGCAAACAGTCAGAATGCACAGGTGATCGACAACCACGATGCGTGTTACGCCATCTGCCAAGCCAAGGACGCCCGCTTCGACGGCGTCATTTACGTGTGCGTGACGTCGACCAAAATCTATTGCCGCCCCAGTTGCTCGGCCATCGTGCCCCGCCGCGAAAACTTGCGCTTCCATCGCACCGCTGCCGCTTCCCAACACGCTGGGTTTCGCGCTTGCAAGCGTTGCCGCCCTGATGCCACACCCGGGTCACCAGAGTGGAACACCCGTGCCGACACCGTTGGCAGAGCTATGCGGATGATCGCAGACGGAGTCATCGACCGAAATGGTGCATCTGGTTTGGCCGAAGCCTTGGGCTACAGCGAACGACACGTACTGCGCCTCATCGAAGGCGAATTGGGCGTCGGCCCATTGGCACTAGCGAGGGCACAGCGAGCACAAACGGCTCGCATCTTGATCGAAACCACCGCCCTGCCGTTCACCGAAGTTACGTGGGCATCTGGATTTTCGAGCATCCGTCAATTCAACGAAACCGTGCGCGACGTGTTCGCCATGACGCCTTCAGAAATGAGAGCCAAAGCCAAACTTGCGCCCGCTTCGACGGCTTCCCCCATGAAAATTAGGTTGGCGTATCGAGCACCATTTGACGCCACGCAAGTATTCGGATTTCTGGGGCTTCGGGCCATACCGGGAGTAGAAAGCTTCGACCGCAACATGTTCCAATACCGGCGAGCGTTGCGTCTCACCCATGGCCACGGCGTCGTTACATTGACGCCCGCCGCAGGAGCGAAGGGCATTCGGGCCATCGAGTGTGAACTACATCTCGACGACCTGCGCGACATGCAAATGGCCGTACACCGGTGCCGACTGCTTCTTGATCTGGATACCGACCCCGTCGCTATCCACGAATCGCTTGTCCGTCACGATGTGCTGCGCGAACTCGTCACCAAGCGCCCAGGGCTACGCTCGCCAGGTGCCGTCGACGGGGTCGAGTTGGCGGTGCGGGCATTGCTCGGCCAACAGATCTCAGTTGTCGCCGCCCGCACGCATGGGGCTCGCCTAACCGCCGCCCTCGGCGAATCGCTCGGGTCTCTAGCCACAGATTCGATCTCACGTGCCTTCCCCACTGCCGCCGCGCTAGCCGGAGCACCCGACGAATTGTTGGCGATGCCCATCGCCCGGCGCAATGCCCTTCGTGGTATGTGCAGAGTGTTGGCAGACGGCGAAATCGACCTCACCCCTGGCGCTGATCGGGCACTGGTATACCAGCAATTGGTGGCATTACCGGGCATCGGGCCGTGGACCGCCAAATACATTGTGATGCGAGTACTCAACGATCCCGACGTGTTTCTGGACACCGATCTGGGTGTACATCACGGTCTGGCAAAGCTTGGCCTACCAACGAAACCACGGGAAGCTTTCGCCGCCGCTGCGAGTTGGGCGCCCTGGCGGTCGTATGTTGTCCATCATCTCTGGGAGTCTCTGACATGAACTACTACCAAACCTGTATGCCGTCACCTGTTGGCGAGCTCACCTTGCTGGGCAGCGACGCTGGCCTGTGCGCCGTCATGTGGGAGAACGAAAAAGAAAATCGCGTATGGAAGCCAGACTCTGTGAAAAAGAAGTCGCATCCCGTTTTGGAAGGGGCGATGATCCAGCTCAGTGAGTATTTCGCCGACACCCGAGTGTCCTTTGACGTGCCACTCGACCTGCACGGCACCGAATTTCAGCTCGAAGTATGGAACGCTTTGGCCGACATCCCGTACGGCAAAACAATTTCTTACGCCATTCAGGCCCAGCGTCTTGGCCGTCCGCAGGCCATGCGAGCAGTTGGCGCGGCCAATGGACGCAACCCGATTTCGATCATCTTGCCGTGCCATCGGGTAGTGGGCGCCAACGGAAGTCTCACTGGTTTCGCAGCTGGTATCGATACCAAGAAATGGCTTCTCGACCACGAAAAGGGCAACAAGAAACTTGTTCTGTAACAGCCGCACCTGCTCGCTTCAAAGGCGAGACTGAAAGCCCACTAGTACTTGCTTGCGGTTTCCTCGGGGCGAAGAGCCGAATCAATCTGGATATCGAGCGCATGGGTCGAGAGAAAGATCTCTTGAAGCCCCAGCACCAGCGACCACACCATGGCCGCGAGCGCTACACCGAAGGCGACCTTACCGGGTTTGTCATCATCGAGGTACAACAGAATCATGGCCACGACACACAGCAACATCGAAACTACGGCCACGGTTTGCATCTGGCGAATGATTTTGAGCCGGCGTTTCAGAATCACGATTTGCTGCTGCAAATGAACGTGCGGATTGCTTTCGAACTCCTTGAGCAAACGTCGAATGAGATCAGCGAGCGACAAGTAACGCGTGGTAAACGCCAACAATACGAAAGAGATAGCAGGAAACAACACTGCCGGCGTGTTGATTTCGAGCCTGGCGGCAAGTAGGGAACCCATTCCTGGAAGTCTCCCAGCTAGGCGAGGCGCTCGCGCAGCATGGTCTGCCAATCAACAAGGCCGTTCTCGTGGCGAGGGCTCAACCAGCCCGTGGTGTACTGGCCCGAATTCAGGTTGCGCTGTACTGCTTCAACAATCAACACATCCTCATCCACGACGACTTCCGACGCTGTCACAATTTCTTCGAGTTGCTCAGCCCCTGGCTCAAAAAAATAGTCGAAAATGAGATCAGTCTCGGTGAGACTTCGAGGCACGTAACGCTCCACGGCATAGCCGCCGGGAAAAATGTCAAGAGCAAAATTCGGCCAGAAATATGTGTACATTCCCGACGCCAAACCGCCCTCTTTCATTGGCGCCGCCTGGTAGTTCCACCGTGGATCATCCCGCCGATAGGTCCGGCTCTTAGCGGCCTCGAGGTCACGTACAGCCATTGCCTTGTGCACGAGTGGCACGTGATAGTTCTCGAGATAGTTGTCGCCGTACGTCTTCCAGTTGCACTTCATCGGGCGACTCGTGCGAACAAAAAAGTCCATGCCTTCAAAGTTGTACGGCACGCAAATTTCAGGAAAGCCGCCGAGCCACTCGGCAAGCGGCAACGTGTCGGTGCTCATACAGATAAACACGAAACCGCGCCACTCAGCCACGCGAATCGGCACCAATCCAAGGCCTTCGGGTACATCGCCTCCGAAATCCCGAGCCCTAGCGAGCTCGCCAGTCTGGTGATAACTCCAACCGTGGTACCTGCACGTCAACGACGGTTGACAGCCTTCGCCATCGTAGAAAATGGGGCCCGCACGGTGAGCACACACGTTGTGAAACGCCCGCATTTCGCCATCACCTGAGCGTTGAATGAAGAACGTAAATCCCGCCATCGAATCGGCAACATAGTCACCAGGGTTGCGCAACTGGTGGGCGTACGCCACATGAATCCAGTCGACGGCAAAGATGCGTTGACGCTCACGCTCGTAGGTGGCGGGGTCGGTGTACCACGACACCGGCAAGGTTTCAATTAACTGCACTGCGCAAGGCTACGGCGTAGCCCCCAATACTTCCCAGAAGCTCACAGATTTTCGTGCTATTTGACCGCTATGAGCGCTTCCCGAATGAGGTCAAACCCTTGGGGGGCATTGATCGACATGGCAACGGTGGTGTTGTCGGGTTTGCGAGTTTTGGTTTGCCGTTGGTCCACAACAGTCATGCCTCTGGTGAGGGCGCCGTTGAGTTCGACGTCGACATGGAATCGTTTGAACTCGAACAATTCGGGGTGGGTAAGGGCAAATACTGCGCACGGGTCGTGAAGCGGTCCGACCTTTTCACCGAAGTAGTGGTTGGAGTAGGCCTCAGAAAAAAATGTCAGCACTTCAGCCACAAACGCGCTTGCGGTGGTGCCAATCGATGCCATCGAATCGATGTACGGAGGCGTGACCAGAAACTGGTGCGTGAGATTGAGTCCGCACATGATCAACGGCACACCGGAGTTGAAAACGACCCATGCCGATTCGGGGTCGAACCAAATATTGAACTCGGCCGTGGCCGACCAGTTTCCAAAATTAGTGCCGCCCCCCATGAGCGAAATGCCGGCGATGCGATCAGCCATAGTGGGGTCTCGTCGAAGCGCCAACGCGATGTTGGTCAACGGCCCGGTGGGGACCAACCACATGCCCTCGTGCTCACGGGTGTAGTCGATCAGGAAGCCAGCAGCGTCGGTGCCGTCGACGCCACGCGACGGAGCAGGAAGATTCGGACCATCTAGCCCACTCTCACCGTGAATTGCCGGCGCGTGATGCGGCACACTCGAAAACGGTAGTGACGCACCGGAATGTATCGGGCCTGTGAAGCCGAAATAGTCCGACGCAATGATTGCGTTACGGGTGGTGTACGTGAGCCCTGCGTTGCCTCCAACAGTGGTGATGGCCCGGAGGTCGGCAAAGTGGGTGGCGACCAAAATGGCCATCACGTCGTCGTGGCCGGGATCGCAATCCAGAATCATGGGAATACGTTGTGTCATCTTTTGATCTTGCCACGCCGGGCCGCTCCGGCAGCTGCTAGCTGGCCATCAATTCGGCAAGCAAGCGCCGGTATTCAACGGTGATCCGGTCGACCCGGGTGTGGACATGCACGGTGAGATCCACCGGAATCGCCGTGTTAGCGAGACGCTCGACGACGGCAAAGTCTTCAGACACAATGTCGAATTCATAGTCGACGGCGGCGCTGGCCTTGGTGGCATCGATCGACCCACTGGCATCCCAGCAGTCGTCGCGCATCATTACGCAATACACCACGCTGGTGAATTCGGTCTCGGGCCGTACAAACACGGCTATTGAATTCGTCGTGCCGGCCATAGGCAATTCCAGGCGCAGGTTGGCGGTAAATGGAGCTACGCAGTCGTACACCATGACTCGAGGCTGCACGAGGGGATGCTCCCCTGTTGCCACCAACGGGTCCTCCTTGTTGGCAATGGTGTGGCGGTACTCCACGTGCAGAGCGCCTGCCCTCCGTTCGACGGAGTAGTCATCCAGAAGCGGGGATTCGCCAAGTCCGAACGTGCCGGCGTGCACAAAAGGGAAGTGGGCAAAGTCCAGAAAGTTGTCGATGTATTGGGCGGCCCCGGCATTCATTGTGCGCGGTGGCATCCAGATGTTGGCCAGACTGGCATCATCGAATTCGATCACGTCGACCACGCCAGAAGTAGGCGCTTCAAGTGCCGCCCACAACATGTCGTAACGCTCCATCACGAACACATCGTCGAGGCGAGCTTTGGAAGGGATCGTGGCCCCTTCCCCAAGCGCAGGAATGTGCACGCACACACCATCGGCGTTGTACTGCCATCCGTGATACGGGCATTGCAAATGGCCGCCCACCACGCATCCGTCGCTGAGACGGGCGTTGCGGTGGGGGCACCGATCGTGAAACGCGGTGGCCCGGCCATCAAGCATGACGACCACCAACGGCTCGCCCATGAGCAGTACTCGCAGCGGGTCCTTTGTGACCTCGTTCACCATCGCAATTGGATGCCACACCCGGCGCAAGGCCGGCGAGAGGTTGTTGAAAATCATCGCTCTTCGCGCTCGTAGGCAACGCCGAGAGATGCCGGCGCCCCGAGTCGTTTACGCGCCCAACCAGTAGAGACTACGACGAGCACCACGATCGTCATCACGAAGGGAAGCGAGTCCAAGATTGAAGAGTTGATATCCACGTTGCGGGCTTTGAGAATGAGACCGAGACTTGAAAATGCGCCGAAGAGATACGCTCCCACCAACGTGAGATCGGGGCGCCAGAAACCGAAAATCACAAGAGCGATGGCAATCCAGCCGCGACCGGTCGTCATCCCATCTACCCACGTAGGCACGATGGCCAAGCTGAAAAATACCCCGCCGATGCCAGCCAGCGCGCCGCCCACAATCGTATGACCGTAGCGGTACGCCGTGACGTTAATGCCCATGGCATCAGCCGTTTGCGGAGACTCCCCTACCGCCCGAAGGTGCATTCCCATTCGTGTCCGAAAGAGGTAGATCGACGCCACCACGCACAGCACCCAACTCAGGTAGGTGAGTACGTTGTGATTAAACAACAACGGCCCCACAACCGGAGCGTCCTTCAACCCGAACACGTTGAGGCGACGAATCTGACGTAGCGCCGGCGCCCTGGCCACGTGCCACGAATTGGCGAGGTAACTCGACAAGCCGACGGCTCCTGCGAAAATAGTCAGCGCCAATCCAGCAACCGTCTGATTGGCGCGTAACGTGATAACGAGTAAGCCGTGCAGTGCCGCACACAACGCCGCAGCGAAGGCTCCGACAATGATGGCTCCAAGCACCACAAACCACGCTGGACCACCAAGATGCGACGACGTCCACGAACCGGCCACGGCACCAATCAGCATCATCCCTTCGACACCCAAATTGAGCACACCCGATCGCTCGGTGAGCACCTCGCCGAGGGCGGCAAAATAGATCGGTGTGCCGTAGAAGATGGCCGACGCGGCGATGATCACAAACAGGTTGTGGTTCATGCTGCGCTCACCTCGGCGGGACCACTTGGAGCGGGGGCTACGGTTCGACGGTTGATGCGAACTCGGTAACGAGTGAGCACTTCACCAGCAACCGTGCAGAACAAAATAAGTCCCTGAAGGGTGCCCACTAGGCCCGACGGGAAATCGGGGCCTTGTAACGCGTAGCCAGCGTTGGTAAGGCCACCCATCACGACGGCCACCACTATCACGGCGAGCGGGTTGAGGCGAGCGAGCGCGGCGACCACGATGCCGGTGTATCCGTAGCCAGCCTGCGAAAGCCCCTTGGCATCCAGCACGTGACGGAAATCGCCAATATCACTAGCACCGCCCAAGCCGGCCAGCGCGCCCGAAATACCCATCACGGTGAGCACCTTGCGGCGAGTGTTGACACCGGCATAGCGAGCGGCAACTGGCGAATCGCCAACGACGTTGACTTCGAAACCAAAGCGAGTTTTCTTATACAGGCCCCACACCACTGCGGCGGCGATCGACGCCACCACGAAGCCCAGCGGCACCACCACATCCGACACCGTGAACTCATTCCATTGGGCGGCAGACCCAATGGCTTTACCAGTCGGGAAGCCCTTGGATTTGGGGTCACGCCAGTAGCTCGTGGAATTAAAAATGAGGTAGTTCAGAACGATCGCGGCGATGTAGTTCATCATCAAAGACGTAATGATTTCGCTTGTTTTGAATCGCGCTTTGAGGAATCCAGGAACCAAGGCGTACAGGCCTCCGCACACCATTCCCGCCACCACCATGGCAATGAAAATCACGGGAGCAGCCTGATCGCTCAGAGCTATCGCCACGCCCGATGCGCCGACCGCTCCCATAATCAATTGCCCCTCGCCACCTATATTGAACAGCCCCATGCGGAACGCGGCCGCCGCTGCCAAACCGGTGAAAAGAATCGGGGTCGCCAAACCAATTGTTCCGCTCAACGAGCTACGCGATCCGAACCCGCGGGAGAACACCTTGTGATACGTGTCGATTGGATTGTGGCCAGTAGCGAGCAGCAGGATTGCGCCAACCACGAGTGCTGCCCCCACCGACATCAACGGCACGAGGTACGTCATGCGCTTGGCGACATCGAGCCGTTTCTCAAACCGCACACGGCCACGGACCGAGCTCATGACGCTGCCACCTCATCGGGACTTGCAGAGGCTCCGCCCATCAGCATCCCGATCGATTCTATGCTGGCGGCCGACGTGGCGAATTCGCCCACGATGGCACCTTCGTACATCACAACGAGTCGATCGGTGAGCGCCAATACCTCTTCCAAATCTTCGCTTATTAGCAACACGCCGACCCCATCATCTGCCGCCTGCAAAATGAGTTTGCGAACGGTCTCTATGGCGCCCACGTCAAGCCCGCGTGTTGGAGAGGCAGCCACCATCACTTTTGGCTTGGCAGTGAACTCACGAGCCAAAAGCACTTTTTGCACATTGCCTCCCGACAACAATCGGGTGGCAGTTTGTGGTCCAGGCGTTTTCACATCAAACCGCTCGATGAGAGCAGTCGCCATACTGCGAATGCGTGATCTCCGCAACACGCCAACAGTATGAATTGGGCGTTTCCGATACGACTTCAGTACCAGGTTGTCTTCGACGCTGAGGCTTGGCGCCAAGCCCGTGTGAAGCCGATCTTCTGGCACATGAGCCAGCCCGGCGTCGATAGCCTCGCGCGGGTTGCCGCCACGAAGGCCGAAGCCTCCGACGAGCGTGACTCCACCGCTTGATTCACGAAGGCCTGTGATGACTTCTGCCAACTCACGTTGCCCATTACCAGCCACACCTGCCACCCCGACAATTTCTCCTGCCCGCACAGTGAGACTCACATTTTTCAATGCCATGCGACCACGATCGTCGTGGGCCTGGAGGTGCCGCATTTCGAGCACTACCGGCGAGTCCCCAAAGACCAAATCATTCGATCGTTGACGGGTGAAGGCAATGTCGCGGCCAACCATGAGCTCAGCCAATGACCGCACCGTCGAATCCGATGTGGCCACGGTGCCTACGGAGCGCCCACCTCGCAACACAGTCACCCGGTCGGCCACGTCGATCACTTCATCGAGTTTGTGGGAGATAAAAATGACAGTACGACCCTCGGCCACGATTGCCCGCATAGTGGTGAAGAGCGCCTGAGATTCGGCAGGAGTCAACACAGCTGTCGGCTCATCCAAGATGAGCACTGTTGCCTGTCGGTAGAGCACCTTGAGGATCTCGACGCGCTGCTGCTCGCCAACGGACAGTTGCCAAATTTTTGCGGCCGGATCGACAGGCAAGTGATACCTCTCGCTGAGCTCGCGCACTCGTTGTTCGATGATTCGGCGACTCAAAAACACGCCGCCGCCTTTCTCACCGAGAACTACATTTTCGGCCACCGAAAAGGTCTGCACCAGACGAAAGTGTTGATGCACCATGCCTACGCCAGCATCAAGCGCGTCTCTTGGGCTGCCAAAATTGTGCCGAACTCGACCAATGTCGATGGTGCCTTCATCGGGTCGATACAGCCCCGTCAACACATTCGAAAGGGTCGATTTCCCTGCTCCGTTCTCGCCCAATAATGCGTGTACCTCGCCGTGCGCAGCGGCAAAGTTCACCCCATCATTGGCCACAACCCCCGGGAATCGTTTAGTGATTCCAGACAGCACGACTGCCTGGACCTCAGCCCAGGCAGTCGTCGTATTCATTGCGTCAGTCATCGACTGCGCCCCCCGATTACAAAGTGAGAATGAACTAACTCTTTGGAAGATCCCCGACGACGTTGTCGACGAGGTAGTCCATGGTGAAACGATCACCATAGGGCAACGTTGCTCCAGCCTTGACTTTCTCAGTTCCCTTTTGATCCTTCAGTGGTCCAGAGAAGATGTCGAACGTGCCAGCCTTCAATTCGGCCAGTTTGGCTTCGATGGCCTTTTGGGTATCGGCGCTGACCAACTTGCCGTATGGCGCCAACGAGACGAAACCGTCGCCGGTGCCGCCGTAATAGTTGCCTGCCATCCACTTGCCATCCAGAATTTGCTGGACCCGGGGGATCTCGTACACGCCCCAGTGGTAGTTGGTGGCGGTCAACCAGATGTCAGAGAAGTTCTTGCTTTGGTCAGCGTCGTAGCCTGTCCAGGGCAAGCCCTTGGCTTTGGCTGCTTCGCCGGAAGCTGGGCTGTCTTGGCCAGTGCCAATGGTGTCCATGCCTGCAGCGATAAGCGACTCAGCCGCGGCACGTTCTTTGGCGGGGTCGAACCATGTGTTGGTCCACACGACGTTCACGGTGGCCTTGGGATTGCTGAGCTTGGCGCCCAGCGCATAGGCGTTGACTTCACGGATCACTTCGGCGATGGGAAATGGAGCCACAAAGCCGAGCTTGCCAGTCTTGGAAGCAGCGCCTGCAGCCATGCCGGCCAGGAAGTCGGTGTCTTCGCCGGCCCCGTAGAACTGCGACATGTTGGGGGCGTTCTTGTATCCGGTGGCAAATTCGAAACACACGTCGGGATGCTTTGCGGCGACTTCCAGGAACGCGTCCTGGAACCCGAATGACGTACCAATGATCAAGGTGTTGCCATCCTTGATGAGGTTCTCAACTGCCGTGGCGACCTCGGGGCCTTCTGGCACCGATTCCTTATAGGTAGTTTTCACCTTGTCACCAAACTTGGCTTCGACCGCCTTGCGGCCGTCGTCATGAGCTTGCGTCCAGCCGCCATCGGTGATGGTGCCAACGTAAACCCATGCAGCCATAAGTGGGCCGCTCTTGGGCAGGCAATTAACCACTTTGGCATCCTTCAGCGCCTCAAAATGCTTGAGATCTCCAGCCATTACCGGCCCAGCGGCTGTGGTGGTAACCGCGGCCGTGGTTGTGACCTCCGTAGGCGAAGATTTAGCAGTCGATTTGCCGCATGCCGCTAAGGCAAACACGGCAACGGTAGAGACGAGCAACGCGCGTCGAGCAAGCGACACAACAGAAGTTCGAGAAGTCATTGATTTCCTTCCAAAGGTGGGTGTGAGTGACGTCAACGCCTCGACGCGAAAATCCGCATTCCCTGGCCCCAACGGTCGGCAACCTATCAGGCAGTTCATCTGCGCGCCACTGGAAGTTTACGTTTTGTAAAGGTTTTTAACCCGCCATTCACAGGCCGTTAATAGGCCTTTTCAGCGATACGAAAATTCAGGTGTCAACCATCAATTCGGCCAGGCGTTCGGCGACCAGCACTACGGACATCATCGGGTTCGCTCTGGGAAGGGTCGGGAAAATCGATGCGTCGCACACCCGCAAGTTGTGCCACCCCACGACGCCGCATCGGTCGTCGAGCCGAGAGCCGAGCGGAAGAACGCCTGCTATGTGGGTGTACCCGCCAGGTACCGGCTTCGAGATGTCGGCCACAACCGGCGCCATCGCGCGATGGGAAACGAGGTCATCGAGCCACGCAGAGGCCCGCGAAATTCCACCCCCGAAGTCGCCGACTGTGAGCGACCCCCAATTCCCCCGGGCAATAGGCAGGGCTTGAAAATTTCGCCGAGTTGAATCGTGGGCAATCGACGCGGTGAGCAACGGCCCATCGTGATGCTGCATCAGCCGGAACGACCGGGCAACTGATTCGTGATGAAGCATCGGTGCCGCGCCACCGTGCATTTCGACTGTGGACGCTTTCAGTAACGCCGCGCTACCGATGGCCCCCGCGCACAAAATCACCTCGTCACCCAACACCACGGTTCCATCAACCGACACGACACCCTGCGCTACTCGATTCGTAGTGATCACCTTGGCCGCCTCAAAGTAAGGATGGACAGTCAAATTCGGACGTGCCATCGCCGGATTGAGATAGCTATCAGCGACGCTCACTCGCTGCGTGCCATCCCATGTTGCGTCTACTGGCCCACCAAGAGGCGCGCCACCGGCTGCTTGCACGAGCGCCGCATCGAGCGTGCTGAATTCCGACTCCTGGCACGTGCGTACCCGAAGAGCGATCCGTTTCGACGCCGGATACAGGTCTGGCCACGACCACCCGATGGCCCCCATTTCTGCCCACTGGTCATAGTCACTTGGCAAGCCCAACATGGCCACCATGCCATTGATTTGTGACGTCCCTCCAATGCCTCTACCTCTAATCGACGATCCGGGCCACGTCACCTTGGCGCTCTCGACGGCACTCATGTAGTCGCCCGACTTCGACACGTCATGCAACGCCCCAGGGCCGGCCTCCAGAAGTACCACGTCACGCTGTGGGTCTTGGGAGAGTCGCGCCGCCAACACGCATCCAGCCGTTCCCCCTCCAACGATGACCGTGCGCATCAGCCCACGATACGCTCACGAGCCAATGAACATCATCGTTTCCCTTGTCGGCTTGGCAATCGTCATGTTGGCCATTGTCGACGCCCTCAATACGTTGCTGGCCAACCGTCCGCGGACCGGAAAGTTCTGGCCCACCACATTGATGTACCGCTCTACATGGCGGCCGTGGCGGGCCGTATGCAAGCGTATTAGAGACGACAAACGACGAGAATCAGTTTTGGCTGTGTACGGTCCAGTGTCGCTTCTCGTACTGCTCACGATGTGGATCGTGATCGAAATCACCGGGTGGTCGTTGTTGTGGTTTGGTATACGCGGCCACCTTTCTGGGGTGAAAACGCTTGGCGATAGTTCATACTTCTCGGCCGTCGTGTTTTTCACCGTGGGCTTTGGCGACATATTGCCAAAGGACGGCGGTGCTCGATTTTTCGTGCTCTTTGAAGCCCTCACCGGCGTGGGCACCACTGCGCTCGTCATTGGCTACCTACCGACGTTGTACAGCGCGTACAGCCAACGCGAAACGTTGCTCCTCACTCTCGACGATTTCACGGGCGAGCAGATCCGCCCTATGGGACTGGTGATGTCGCATCTGACCGGCGACGATTTTCACGAACTGGACGACTTCTTTCGTGAGTGGGAACGGTGGTGTGCGCATGTCCTCGAGAGCCACACCTCATTCCCCACCCTCACATTGTGGCGAAGTCAGCACGAAGGCCAGTCGTGGGTAACAGCAATTGGTGTGGTCACCGACGCCGCGTTGGTGGTGGCCGTTGGGTGCGTCGGCGCCCAAAAGAGCGCAGCCATGCGGTGCGTACGGCGGGGCGCCAAAACCATTCAAGTGTTAGCGGCGCGCTTCAACCTGCCGCTGGATCCATCGAAGGCAATGACTCGCCAGGAGTTCGATTGGGCGTACGACCGAATGATCGACTCTGGCTTACCAATCCGGGAACGGGAAGAGCTGTGGCCCGATTTTCGCGACCAACGAGCCGTGTATCAACTTCATCTCGAAGCACTCATCGACTATCTAGTAGCGCCTCGAGGTTTCTGGGGGCATACGATCGACGGGAATACTCCACTAGCAGAATCGGGGTTCTGATGCTCGACACGATCATCAAAGCAGGCACCATTGTTGATGGCACGGGAAGCGCTCCGTACACCGGCGATGTCGGCATCAAAGACGGCCGCATTGTGGCCCTCGGTGAAGTCACCGAGTCGGCGACACGCACCGTCGATGCCAACGGACTAGCGGTCACTCCCGGGTTCATCGACGTGCACACCCACTACGACGCCCAAGCCTTTTGGGACACCACGTTGTCGCCATCTCCGCTGCATGGCGTCACAACCGTGTTTGGTGGAAATTGCGGATTCACCATTGCTCCCCTCACGGAGCACGACGGCGACTATCTCATGCGCATGCTGGCACGGGTCGAAGGGATGCCCCTTGAGTCACTGCAGAAAGGCGTCCCGTGGGATTGGCGCACCACTGCTGAATACCTCGACCGCCTCGATGGCACGCTCATGCCCAACGCTGGATTCATGGTTGGCCATTCAGCTATACGCAGAGTCGTGATGGGCGACGCCGCCACCTCGCGCCACGCAACCGGCGATGAACTACAGCGCATGATCGCGTTACTGCGCGACGGTTTGGCTGCCGGGGCCATGGGCTTCACGAGCACGTGGTCGACGTCGCACAATGATCACCACGGCGATCCCGTGCCCAGCAGAGCTGCGAGTCGTGACGAGATGATCGCCCTGTGTTCCGTGGTGCGCGACTACCCCGGTACATCGTTGGAGTTCATTCCTCAAGTCGGCGAATTCACCACCGAAACCTTTCAGCTCATGACCGATATGAGCATCGCCGCCCAACGGCCGCTCAACTGGAATCTGCTCCAGATTTACGGTGTGAACCGCGACATGGTGGATCATCAGCTTGCCGGCGGAGACTTCGCAGAGGCACAGGGAGGTCGCGTTGTGGCGCTGGCGCTTCCCGACTCTTTCCGTTTGCGACTCACATTCAAATCGGGCTTCGTGCTCGACATATTGAATGGCTGGGATCGCCTCATGGCGCTCGACGACAATGACAAATTGGCCATGATGGCCGACCCTGCAGGTAGAACCGAAATGGACCGCCTAGCCCAGTCCACACCTGGAAACCTGCGCTCATTGGCCAATTGGGGGCAGTACATCATCGCCGAAACATTCGCCCCCGAGAACGCCCGATTCGTGGGCCGGGCAGTAGGCGACGTTGCCACCGAATTGGGCAAGACCCCATGGGACACATTGTGCGACATCGTGGTGGCCGACAAGCTCAACACCGCTCTCAAAAACGTCGACAAAGGCCAAGATGATGCATCGTGGGAACGGCGAGTGGAAGTGTTCCGCGACCACCGCTGCCTGGTGGGCGCATCAGACGCCGGAGCTCATCTCGACATGATCGATACGTTCGCGTACAGCACGCAGTTGCTCGGGAACTGTGTTCGAAAACGATCGTTGATGCCGATTGAAGAAGCGATCCAACTGATCACCGACGCCCCCGCTCGCTTGTACGGCATGCGCGATCGCGGTCGCTTGGCAGTCGGTATGCATGCCGATGTGGTGCTGCTCGACCCTCAACGGATCGGCACCGGAGAAGTGCACACGAAGTTCGATTTGCCGGGAGGCGCTGGCCGAATTTACGCCGGGGCAGTGGGCATCGAGCACGTGCTTGTGAACGGCTACAGCGTGGTCGAACATGGCGAATTCACCGACGCTCGGCCCGGCACCATGATCCGTGCCGGTCGCGATACCGACACCGTTGCCGTCCCCTAAATTGTCAGCGGGCGCGGGTCGCGCCACATGCCGCTAAACGACATGCCTTTAACCCCGCGGCCCTCGTGGCGAGATCGGGGAACAGAAATTCACCAGTCGGATCGGTCACAAACGCATTGGTGAGCACATCGGCCACGTCGTCAAGATCAGTCGCAGTTATGAGTCGGGAATCCATGCCCTGAGCATGTCACAACACGACTCAACGCGTGCCTTGTCTAGCGCGCCATCACGGTATCTTGACCGAATGAGAGTTATGGCTACGGCACCAGTGCGTATTGCCGATTGCGGCGGATGGACTGACACCTGGTTCGCTGATCGCGGAGCAGTATGCAATGTGGCAGCAGGGCCGGGGGTGCACGTCGAGGCCACCTACGAGCCATCAGAACCATTTACCGTGTCGCTCGATTTGCCGTCGGCAGGCGGCTGCTATTCCTACGATGTGCACGCTCCGGCACGCAATCGGCTCGTCGAAAAAGCAATCGCCGTTCACGGCCCGACAGGCGGAGCATTGACAATCGCCATCCGCTCAGCCGTCCCACCCGGTTGTGGCACTGGCACATCGGCATGTGTGGCAGTTGCCCTCATCGGTGCGCTGCGAGCGCTGTGCGGTGAGCCTGTTGTGCCAGCCTCTGTGGCCCAGATGGCGCACCAACTCGAAACGATGCACCTGGGTCAACAATCAGGGGTACAAGACCAATGGGCAGCCGCGCTTGGAGGCGCCCATCTCCTAAAAATTGACGACTATCCGGTAGTCGCCCCGCTCACCATAAACATTGCCGACAACACGTGGGCAGCGCTTGAGCAAAGCCTCATCACCGTGTGGCTGGGGCGTCCCCACGATTCATCGGCCATACATTCTCAGGTGATCGCCGAGCTCGAATCCGGCGATGTAGCCCGGCGACTCGAGCCTCTCCGCCAAGCCGCTTTCGATGCTGCCTATGCGCTCGACCACGACGATTTGGCTGCCTATGGTGCAGCCCTCACTGCCAACAATGAAGCTCAACGTTCTTTGTCGCCAGCACTCATCGGCATCGACGCACAACGGGCCATTGAGGTGGTGCGCTCATGTGGCGCACTGGGCTGGAAGGTGAACGGTGCTGGCGGAAATGGTGGCACGTTGACGGTGTTGTGTACCAACAATACGCCCGACGTGAGAGCTGCGCTGGCCGACGTCGAATACGAAACTCTGGCTCTAGTTCCCACACGCCACGGCCTAACCATAGAATCTGCAACAACCCAAGGAGTTCCTCATGGTTGACACCAGTCCCGAAAGTCAGACAGGACTTCCCAGCATCATGGCCTTGTGTTTGCTGAGCTCAGGAATCATCCATGCCGCAGTCATCGGCGTCCACGCCGACTCACGGGTCATGGTGTACGGGTTCACCGTATCGGCGGTGGTCGCTGTGGCATTGGCAGTCGGCGTGTGGCGGCGTCCTTCTACCGCCATGGTGTTTTTGGTGGCCGTAGTGCAGGCCGCAATGGTCGCCGTGTACGTGGCAACTCGCACGTCGGGAGTCTCATTCATCTCGGCTCTGAAGACACAAGAAGCAGTCGGGTTTACCGACGCCGTGTGCGTCTCGTTCGAAGTGGTGGCTCTCTTTGCTGCAATCCTCACGTTGGTGGGCGGCGCCCGATTGGGGCGAATTCTCGGCCACAACCTCGTACCAGCTATCGCACTCGTGGCGGCCACAATCGGGGTACCCGCCGTGGCCCAGGCTGCCACTCACAGTCATAGCCACGCCGGCGCGGCGAATAGCACCACCGGGCTAAGCGCCGACGGTCACAATCACACTCACGACACAACTCCTACCGCTCCAATCGACCCCCTGGCGCCACCAACGACTACGACCACACACGTGGCGGCTGTCGTTCCCCCGAAGCCCTTCGTACCCGGCCAACCAATTGACCTGTCGGGCGTTTCTGGTGTCACGCCTGAACAACAAGCGCGTGCCGAGCAACTACTCACGTACACGCTCATCGTGTTGCCCGAAAAGTTTTCGACGCCCGAAAAAGCGGTAGCAGCAGGGTTCGCATCTATTCAAGATTCGGCCACAGGCGACGAGCACTACATCAATTGGGACTGGATCGACGATAGTCACACCTTGGATCCGAATTATCCAGAATCGTTGGTCTACCGCGTCGATTCAAATGGAGGCCGCACGCTGGAGGCCGCCATGTTTATGCTCCCCACAGGCTCAACGCTGGATCAAGTACCCGATGTGGGCGGAAGCCTGACCCAATGGCACATCCACGACAATCTGTGTTTCACACCCCCACCGAGCCGAGTGGTGATTGGCGTCACCAACGCCGACGGCACCTGTCAACAAGGCGTGAAATTCACACCCGTTCCCATGATGCACGTGTGGGTTCTGTCGCATCCGTGCGGCCCATTCGCCGCTCTCGAGGGCGTGGGCGCCGGCCAAATCAAAGCCGGCGAAACACGCTCCTGCGATCACAACCATGGGGCGTCCAGCACCTTTGGCTAGCGCGACCCTCGACAACAGTCCTGGCCGGGCCGCGACCGAATTTTGCCATAGCAACGGTTGGCCGTATCCAGTACATATTCGATCGGGAATGAACCACGTCTACCGGTCAGGGCATGTGCTCATTCGTGTGGGCACCACCGATCCAACGCCCCAACTGGGCCTCATGTCATACCTCTCGGCGCACGGTTTGGACGTTGTTTTGCCGCTCGATATCGCTCCTGTTCAGTTCGGAGAATGGTGGGTCACGGCTTGGCCATGGCTGAATTCGCTCGCCGACACAACTATCGACGGGGAGCGCCTCGGGCGCACAGTCCGCAGCCTTCACGACCTCCCGATCGCATCGGTGGCAGACATTGTTTCCTTGCCGGAGTACCGGTCATTTTCATGGCTCGATACTCGTCACACCTTGACCGTGATTGCGGCTGCCCGCGCTGTTGATGATTCGACCCTGGCCGTCTTACACAATGAAGCCACAGCTATGTCGAATTGGTGGGGTGACGCCACGCTTCAGGGGGTCGTGGTATGCCACGCCGATGTGCATCCCCACAACGTGCTCGTGACCGCTGACGGCCAATACCTCATCGATTGGGATTCAATCTGCCTCGGGCCTCGACAGCTTGATCATGCCGCGCTGTACACATGGGAATCTCGCTGGGGCGGCCCGCCCGAATTGTATGAATCGTTCAATCGGGGCTACGGCATCGACTTCCGAAACGATGGCACCGCCGAGTTACTTGCCCGGTTTCGCAACCTTGTCGCCACCATCAACATGGTGGCTCGCGGTATCGACAACAGCGCGCTCCGGCTCGAGGCCAACATTCGATTGCGGTGGTGGCTTGGCGATCCCAATGCCCCCACGTGGACAGCTCAATAGACAGGCCGCGGTTACGCGTGGTCGAGGGCTGCTTCAGCGTCAATGGGCGCTTGGCTATGGGCGAGAGCCAGCGCAATCAAACACGAGATGACTAACCCCACCGCCAGCCATTGTTTGACGTTGAGGTTCTCGCCAAACTTGAGCCACCCCACCAAAATGGCGACGACCGTATTGAGTTGAAGCAATACTGAACTCAGAGATGCATTCACATATTTGTGAGCCCAGTTCAACAGCCCGTGACCTATTGCGCCAGGGATAAACACCATGGCTAGTAGCCACCCCCAGCCAATCGTGCCGTAGTGGGTGAAGTCTTTTGCAAAAATGGCGGCGATGGGAAGCACGGTGATTGAGGCGCTAATCATGACAGAAGAAAACATGGTGAGGGGCTGCATACCTAACCCCCGTATACGTTTCGTCTTCACGAAATAGACAGCCCAGATGCAGGAAGCACAAAAGGCGTACAAGTCGCCTCGCAAGGAGTGCTGCACCTGACCGGATTTGTGGATGGCGTGAGTGGCATCGGCGCCCAACACGATCACACCCACTCCGAACAACACCGCCATAGACAAGAGCAATTGTCTACGTGTTATTTTTTCGTGTAAAAGTGGCACTGCCAAAATCACCAAAAACACCGGATAGATCGAGCCCAACATCGACGACGCAGCAACGGTGGTGGTCTTCAACGCCGTGAATCCCAGCACCGAATTCAGACCAAAGAGAACGCCACATGGCGCCATGGTCATCACAGACTTTTTAGTGACTGGCTGGCCAGCGAATTTGGCCAAACCCATCATCACCGGGATCGAAATTACCAACCGCCATGCCGAAGTCGTCAACCCTGAAACGTGACTGTTGCGAATGAATATTGAGCCGATGCCCCACGCCGTAGCGGCAACTATCAATGACGCCGCTGGCGCACTCTTATGGCGCGAAAATTGCCCGGCGGAGGTTGTCACTCGACGATATTACTGCCCGTAGTTATTCGGCCGTGACAGATACAGGAATGGCCGACATCACCGGTATGCCTGAAAATTTGTCGTACCCAGAAGTGTTGTCGATGAGCATGGCTGTCGTGGATCCGTGGATGGACAAATCAAGGTCATCGTCGGGCACACCGCCCCACGCATGGGCCATCGACACCGTTCCCTGTTTGATATTTGGCTCCGCCTTCACGATGCCTCGAATGGCACCTCGGGGTGAGGCAATACGCACAATCGCTCCTTCGCTCACGCCGAGCATGGCCAAGTCGTCGGGGTGCACATGGGCAAAGTTGGTGGACTCTCGCCCGCGAAGTTCTTCAATCTCTCGGCCGGATGAGTTGAATACGCTTTTCAACCGTCGACTTGTCAATCGAAAGGTGTGCACCAAGGGATCAAAACCGTCGATCACTTCACCGCTCGCCGCCTCGGCCCGAACGGCCGCAATCTCATCGGCAATCCCCTCCGGGGTCAGCTCGAAGCGGCCCGCCGACTCAGACGACGCAGGGGCCACGACGGCCGAAAGTTCGGGATGTAGCCGACCACCATGGTGGCTGCGCGCGTCGGCCAATGACACTTTGGTGTTGACGTAAATGAGATCAAGTACGTCGTCGGCGGTCACATCATCGTCGGGTTCAATATCGCCACCCGGTAGCCGGAGGGTGAGCCCCATGCGACGGGCCAGCTCCCGATAGAGCTCCCATTCGCCAATTATGTCGCCGTCGGGTTCGATGATGGCCGGCGTGTAGTGGCTGTAGGTTTTGTCGAACCACCGATCGACTGTGGTGGGTACGTCAGGACGTTCCAAACAGAGCTGCGACGCCATCACGAAATGGGCCAACTTGGCACTCGCTGACAGTTGCACGTCGACAGCCACATGGAGGTCGAGATTGCGAAGGGCCTCCACTGTTTTGCGCTGGTCTGGCCATGCCACAACCGGGTTGCCGCCGATGGTGAACAGTGCCCGTATCTGGCCTTCGCCGGGCTCCAGAATTTCGTCGTTCAGCGCGGCGGTGGGCGCGTCGTCGCGCAACACGTGAAGGTCACGCACGCGGGCAGGGGCGCCTTTGGTGAGGGCACTGGGTCGAGGTGAAATCACCTCGGCACGCACCGTGGCAGGCGGCGAAAAAGCTCCACCGGGGTTAGCCATTACCTCGCCTTCCCGGTTGTATCGGCCGCAAAGTGTGTTGAGGCTCAACACCAAGTGTTCGCTCAGACTCGAGTGGGGTGCCATGTTGGGCCCCGTGCCCGTCGACGCGGTGCCTCGGGGGCCAGCGGCAAACAGCTCTGCTGCTTCGATGATCAACGCTGCCGCAACACCGGTGCGGCGCGCGGCATACATCACATCGAACGGCTCGACGGCGGTGCGTAATTCATCAATGCCGTTCACATGAGCACGCACGAATTCCGTGTCGAACAGTTCTGCCCGCAGGATGTGGCGAATCATGGCCGCCAACAATGTGGGGTCTTCGCCGGCCCGCACTTGAAGGAATATATCGGCGTATTCCGCTACCTCAGTTTTGCGGGGGTCGATCACAATCAGCTTGAGACCGTTGGCCTTCGCCCGCCGCAGGTTCACCAACGGATTGGTGGCCGGAATGCCACCCGCCCACGAGTACTGCGACACCAACGTGTTGCATCCAATAATCATCGCCACGTTGCTTGTCTCAAAGCTATGCCCGCCTGCCATCCACATGCCGTGACGCAAGGGGGCCACCAATTTGGCAGGCTGATCGATGGTGAGACTGGTATAAAAACTGGGCGACCCAATGGCTTGGTGGAAGGCTTTCGCCATCGGCAACACCGCCGCGTTTTGGTAGGCCGCAGTACCGCAATAGGTGGCTACTGCCCGGGGGCCGTATTGAGAAATGATGGCCGCCACTCGATCGGCGATTTCGTCCATCGCCACGGCAGTGGAGGTCGATTCGAATTTGCCATCAATTGTCCGACGCAACGGGGCGCGCAGGCGATCGACATGATGGTGTTGCTGAGGAAGGTGACGGCCTTTGATACAGGTATAGCCCTCAAACATAGGGTCGTCTTTGACACCGTGAATGGCCAATACCGTATTTATAGCTGTATCGACGTCCACATCAATGGCACATGCGGCATGACAAAATCGACAGAAAGACCGCCGTGTTTCAACTGCTGCTGTCATTGTGTCTACCCCTCTCGGACTGGGCGCCCCACCCGGTGCAACCGCACCATATTCGTACTTCCAGCCACACCTGGAGGTGTGCCAGCGATTATCACCACAAATTCTTCCGGCTTACCCAACTGGTGCTCGACGAGTGCCAAATCGACTTGCCGAATCATGTCGTCGGTGTGACTCACGGCATCCACCACAAAGGCCTCTACACCCCACGCCAAACACAGCTGATGTTGCACCTCCACGTTGGTGGTGAAAGCAATGATTCGTTGGCTCGGACGATGGGCGGCGACGCTACGGGCCGAAGAACCAGTGGTTGTAAACACGGCGATCATGTCGCTATGTACAGAATTGGCCAGCTCGAGGGCAGCGAACGTGACGGCCTCTGTCGGCGTCGATTGATCGCTTTTCGCAGAGGGATCTACCGCCTCGCCGCTGGACTCTGTGGTGGAAATAATTCGAGCCATGGTGGCCACCGATTCAACCGGATAGGCGCCAACACTTGTTTCGCCTGACAACATCACGGCGTCGGCACCGTTAAGCACAGCGTTGGCCACGTCGCTCACCTCGGCGCGTGTGGGCCGCTCTGCGGTAATCATCGACTCCAACATCTGCGTGGCTACGACTACAGGCTTGGCTTTTCGACGGGCAGCGCGGATCACGCGTCGTTGAATTGCGGGCACCTCTTCCAGTGGCAACTCCACTCCCAAATCACCGCGGGCCACCATCAATCCGTCGAAGGCATCGATAATGGCGTCCAAATTAGCAACCGCCTCCGGGCGTTCGATCTTGGCGATGACAGGCACGATCCGGCCGGCGGCACGCATGGCCTTGCGG
>JBBRKR010000001.1:0-324008 GCA_038231795.1 Acidimicrobiales bacterium | reverse complement strand
GTTCCAACTGTGGCTCGATGCGTGGGCAGAAGCAACTCGCCGCCCGTCTCTTGGTGCCACGTCGAAGAAGCTCAACGTGGCATGGCAGCAGTTGCTCGCCCGTACCATTCGGGCTGGCGTCGCTGATGGCTCATGGACGTGTGCCGACCCAAGCGGGACGGCATGGCGAGTGCTTTCGATGCTCGATGGCCTCGCCCTTCAATCAGTGGCCCACGGCAACACCATCAAACGGGCAAAAGTTGTGGAGTGGTCGATCGGTCTGGCCGAATCCGAGCTGGGGTTGGATTCCAAACTCGCCGACTAGGGCCTTAGATTTTGCCGCCCGACGAAACAACCTGGCCCTGGCCAACAGCGGGAGCGTGATCGTCTTCGTAGCGGGTCAGTTCTGCCCTGCCCACCACATGCCAATGCACCTCATCGGGCCCATCGGCCAGGCGGAGCGTGCGTTGCCCTGCGTACATTCGGGCCAACGGCGTCCACTGCGACACGCCGGTGGCCCCGTGGATCTGGATGGCGTCATCAATGATGGCGCAAACACGCACGGGCACCATGGCCTTGACGGCGCTCACCCACACACGAGCCTCCTGGTTGCCAAGAGTGTCCATGGCTTTGGCAGCCCGCAAAACCATCAGGCGCATGGCCTCAATTTCGATACGCGCTTTGGCGATCATTTCCGTGTTTTTGCCAAGACGAGCCAACGGCTTTCCGAACGCTTCACGGTTCAATCCCCGGCGCACCATGAGCTCCAACGCCCGCTCTGCAGCGCCGATAGAACGCATGCAATGATGAATTCGGCCTGGGCCTAAGCGCACCTGAGAGATCTCGAAACCACGCCCCTCGCCCCACAAAATGTTGGCCTTCGGCACCCGCACATCAGTGAACCGAATATGCATATGTCCGTGAGGGGAATCGTCCTCTCCGAACACGTGCATGGCGCCCACGATCTCCACACCTGGCGTATCCATGGGTACCAAAATTTGTGATTGCCGTTTACTCGGCGGCCCATCGGGACTGGTTTGCACCATGGTGATCATGATCTTGCAACGAGGGTCGCCGGCGCCTGAGATGTAGTACTTCTCACCGTTGATCAGCCACTCGTCACCATCGAGAATGGCACTGCATCGCACGTTCTTGGCATCCGACGACGCCACATCGGGCTCGGTCATGGCGAAGGCCGACCGGATTTCGCCCCGCAACAATGGCTCTAGCCACTGCTTCTTTTGCTCAGGTGTACCGACACGTTCGAGCACTTCCATGTTGCCTGTATCGGGAGCGCTGCAGTTGAGGCATTCCGACGCCAAAGAGTTCTTGCCGAGCTCGTTGGCAATGTAGGCGTAATCGAGATTCGAGAGGCCTTCGCCAGTCTCGGCGTTGGGCAAAAAGAAGTTCCACAGACCGCTTGCTTTGGCTTTGTCTTTCACCGTATCAAGCAGTTCGAGTTGGCCTTCACCGTAGCCCCAATGCTCTGCCCGGCCTTCGCCCAGTTGGTAGAACTGCTCTGTAATCGGTTCCACTTCGTTGGCAATAAACGCCTTCACCGCTTCATACAACGGCACCGCCTTTTCCGACATCGACAAGTTCATGGCCGTGTCGGTAGCAATCCCTGAATGCATTCCTGGCTTGGGCATAGTGATCCTTTCAAGAATCCGCGCAGCACCGGGCTGGCGACCACCAGTTTCTAGTCGATTGAACGCCTCGCTCCCCCGCTGGAGCGCCATCAAGCATCGGTTACTGACGAGCAAACCACGATGTGAGCCATTTGTCTAGGATTCGGAATCGGGACCAATAAAGGCCACACCTACCCCATCGGGTGAATGGCGGCTTTGAGTCTCTCGAGCGCTCGTCCAGCCTCGGAATCAGAACGGCCCGCCGGTCCACACAGAGCTCAACTAGAGACCCCAGGACGAACAGGATCGTCGTCCTGGAGTCTCTCGTGCCGCCGATGTTTTGCACGAGCGGGTCCGGCAAGAGGATGGCTCCTATGTCCCGTCGCGCGAGAAAGCCAGGGCCGAGAGTTCTGTGCGGTTTTTTACTCCGAGCTTCGAATAGATGTGCTCAAGATGGCTCTTTACTGTTCCTGGCGCCACGAAAAGACGCTCGGCGGTTTCTCGATTAGTGAGACCCTGGCAGACAAGTGTGACAACACTTTTCTCAGTCTCTGTCAAGCCCATCCATCCATATGCGGAACTGTGCGAGGCCCCTTTCCTCGCAATGACATGTCGATAGCGTCGTCGAGCGTCATATGGATTTGTGACGGCTGATGCCGCTTGTTTTCAATTCCCAATATCGTGGCCAAAACGTGAATCGAGCGGTCCTCGTTGACCCCTGTCGGCTGATCAAGCGAGTAGTCGGCGGTTGTGGAATCTGAGCCCGCTGCAACGCGAAATGCTGCCTGTGACAACCGCTCCGAACTGATCAGATCGCCCCGAGCGTGAGAGATGCACGAAAGAACGAGCCCAAGTTCGACCTGTGCATTGGTTCCACCACTTTTGCGAATGGCGTGCACCGTGCCGAATACTCGACGCTCAGCTTTCTTCGTGTCGCCGTCAAGCAGTTCAATCGCCCCGAGCCACACGTTGGCCCGGGCTTCAGACAAGTCGTTGTTGGCGGACCGCGCCAACTCAACAGCTCGCAGGAGTCGAGTACGAGCAAGTTCGACTCGGCCAGTCACAAGCGCGCTTGTAGCTGCTGTGCGAAGGTCGACGCTGGCTCCATCCGGGAAATCAGCCTCGAGCGAGGGACCGAACTCGGCGTATATACCTTCAGCACGCTCGTCCTCACCCATGGAGCGACACGCGAATAGAGCGGCGCTTGCGAGCGCAAGCACGGCTTGGCCTGCCCCGGCGCGTTGACATTGGTCGAGCGCAGCGGTGAGTTCCTCGACGACCACAGCGATGTCGCCACCTAGAACCTTGACGGTCGATCGCCACGCAGTGATGCATCCAAGCACATTCGGGTCTGATGAAACTTCGCCGGCATCACGGGCCAGGTCGAACTCTTTGAGCGCAGAAGCGAGCTGGCCTTGCTCCGTTAAAACTTGCCCCACTCCGGCGTGGTCCCATGCAATGAGTTGTGGGTTCCCCAATCGGCGAACGATCGGTCGGGCATGATCGAGCCACCTGACGGCTTCGGTCATTTGACGCCTACGGATGAGGTGATATGCGAGAAGCTGGGATGCGTCGGCCTCGCACCAACAGTCACCAGACAATGACGCGCACTGGATCGCTTCCCGGTACAGGTCAGACGCCGTGTGAGGGTTTTGATATGAAGCCAGGAAAGCAAGTACATCAAGCGCTCTGCCCTTTGCTCGCAAACTGCCTTCGACCTCCGCCAGTGCCAACGCTTTCGTGGCTAGAACATGGGCATGGCGCAGGTTGCCGCCGTACAGCGCAACATGAGCGGCAGACCAGTGACCCTCGGCATCCACGGGCGACGTAAAACCGATATCAACTTTCGACAGGGTCACATACCAGCGGTCGGCCTCCGTGAATCGACCTGACGCTGTCCAGAAATGAGTGAGTGAACGCTGCATCGCACTCGCGCTCGTCACATCGCCACGCCGGATGGCCCGATCAAAATTGGCAACGAGGTTTGCGTATTCGTCATTGAGACGCCGAACGAATTCGTCATGACTTCGATTTTCTAGCGCCTCAGCGCTAGATCGGCACAACTGCACAACTCGTGCGATGTGTCGTTCTTCGGCGAGAACGCCGTCTGGTGCACACGCCAGACGGTCCAAGGCGAACATGCGCACGGAGTCCAGGAGCCGCAGATGGCCGAATTCATGCACCCCATGTAGGGAGCGCTCGGAAAAGACGACGAGCGAATCCTCTATCAACCGATCAAGGCAGTCGACGAGATGTTCTTGATTGAGTAGTTCTCGCGCCGCGCGGCGCGAGAACGGACCCACGAACAACGCCAGTGAACGAAGCACCGATTTGGAGTCGTCGTCGAGAAGCTCGTACGACCACTCCACTGACGCGTCGACAGACAAGTGGCGGGCGCCGACATCGCGTGTTGTCGAGCGCAAGAGCTTTCGATCGCTGCGGGTAGCGTCTCGAATTTCGACCAAGGACATCACGTGAGCGCGACCTGCGGCGAGCTCCAATGACAGAGGCATTCCTTCGAGTGCATGGCAGATTTCGTCAATGGTTGAACGTTCCTTTTCAGGATCGAACGCGGGAGAAACGAGTCGCAGCCGGTCGAGAAAGAGATCGTGCGCGTCGCTAGTTGAACCATGAGAAATATCATTTGACAAAGGACCAAGCCGGACAATTTTTTCGCCCGAAATCCGCAACGGCCGTCGGCTTGTGGCGAGCACGGACATCGCCGGGATGCGGTCAAGGAGATTCGCCACAAAGCTCGCCGCCGCACTGACCACATGCTCACAGTTGTCAAACAAAAAGAGCGTGGAATTATCTCCCACGAAGTCGGCAATGAGGTCCTCCGAAGAAGCGCTAAGTTGATCCCGAATGCCGAGTGTGTGCAAAGTATGAGACGCGAAACGTGCCGCGTTGTCGAGCGATGCCAAATCGATAAACCAAATGTGACCGAACCCGACCAATCCTTTCTGCGTCAGCTCCAATGCAAGACGAGTCTTTCCGCAACCTCCCGGCCCCACGATCGTTACCATTCGCTCAGCGCCGACGCACTCCCGAAGTTGACCGAGCTCGTGGCTTCGCCCAACAAACCGTGTCCGTGGGTTCGGCGCATTTGAGCTGCTGGGCATAGAGCCAATTCTTGCAGAATGCAATTTTGAAGCATCTGCCATTTGGCAGATGCTTCAAAATTGCAAACACCTTACGGTGAATCGATCAATCCCCAACAGGAAGCGGAAGCCATGAGTTTTGAAGCACAAGCAGCCATCCAAGCAGTCTGGAACGCCACGGCGGCCGGAGATCCAATGCCAGCGTTTGAAGCGCTAGCCGATGATGTGATTGTGGACAACGGGCCAGGCGCAGGACCATGGCGGCATACAGAAGGCAAACAGGCGTGGATCGAATTCGCGATGCAATTTGTCCCGATTTTCGGGGATACCTGGCGGCAAGTCGGCACATGCGTGTACGCCGACGAAAGAGTATCGATCACCGTCGTTCACGAGACGGGCACGGCAGTCGAGTCTGGAGACAAGTTCGACAACCTTGCCATCTGGGTCCTTCGGAATTCGGCGACCGGGAAGGTTGATCGAATTTGGACGAACGACCTTGCTCACGAAGAACTCGAGTCGTTCTGGTCGCGCAATTCACCCGCTGGCATCGCTATATGACGGCTGGGGCGGCCAGGTTGTGGATCGCCCGCACGAGGCTCAGGGCGGCCAACATCGACGTCTTTGGGTTGTCGGCCATGGGGTTGTTCGAGAGCGCGATGTCGAGACGACCAAAAGTGCCAGAAGCTCTGATCTCATGACGGTTAGTCGTGGCCAATGGGTCGGCCACAAGGGTGACGATTGTGGCCTGGGGCCCGATGCCGGCCAGTGCAGTCGTCATAGCCACGTTGGCGTTTTTGGGAAACAACTCAGCCACTTCAATGGCACTGGCGCTGAAGAAGGCCACGGCACTGTCGAGGATGTCGAGCGCACAGAGCGTCTCGGCCGGGGTCCCTCGCCACGCAAGCGGGGGCTTGATGATGCGATGCTCCACAGAGTCAAGACCCAGGAGACGAGCGGCGCTCAGCGCGTCGACTCCACCAATAGCGCCAGGATGAATATGGACCCGCGTCCCATTGGCTGAAGCAGCTTGGCGAAGAGATTCAAGGAGTTCGACGTCGGCCAAAGCGGAGACCGACGAAACAATGAAATCGGCCCCGACACAGAGAGCACCATGGCCCCATGGACCAACGCTTTCCCTGCTCGCCGCTTCGGCGACCACATCGACGCTTAGGCGAGCGAGCTCATCGGGATCGGTGATCACCACGACTCCGGCAGGCAGATCTTGCGGCATCGCCGAGGTGGTGCGCAACCCCACCGCCACCAACTCCACCGGTCCGCCTTCCAACAATTTCGAGGTACTACGCCCGATGGCGCCCCACCCCACGATGGCGAGCCTCATACGCGCAGCCCGCACTGTTCGAATGCTTCTCTCGTTGCCGCCTTCTCGGCATCGGTCAACTCCAACATCGGTGCCCGCACTCGCCCCCCAACTTGCCCCAGTAGCTCCTGCCAATACTTCTGATGGGCATGAGGCTTCTCCGGCGGGCGGGTACTCATCAGCGCATGGCGGACTGGTTCCAGCGTGCGCGAAATCTGGCGGGCTTCGTCGAAACGGCCCGCAAACGCCTCGAGCGTGTAATCGTGCATGCGCCGATCGACGGCCGACTGCATCAAGAATGGCGGAGTCGAACACAGATACAAGCGCCAATTGAGCTCGATGATGTTGTCGAGCCATTCCTCTTCCGACGACGTACTGACCTGGATTCGATCAGAGGCAAGGGCCGATAATTCTGCGTACATGGAGCGAGGCACGCTGTATTTGATGGCCACCACATTTTCGAGATCGGCCAGACGATTGCACAATTGCGGCGACATCAAATAACCGCTGTCAGGATGACTCCATAGGGCAATCCCGATGTTGACGTTTTCCGAAATCGTCTTGTAGTACCCGTGCAGAGTTTCGTCTTGTTGTTTGGTGAAATGGAGAAGCGGGGCATGAACCACGATGTAATCGGCGCCGACTTCTTCTGCGTGATGGGCAAGGTCGAGCACCACGTCCATGTTCTGATCTGAGCACGACATGATCGTTTGCCCATGCCCACCCGTTGCTTCCACAGCAATCTCGAACGTGCGCTTTCGCTCGTGCACCGACATGGCGTAGAACTCGCCCTGCTTACCGGAAATGAACAGTCCATCGATACCGAGGTCTTGCGTCCAGTGGCGAATGTTTTCCCGAAAGCCGTCTTCATCTATCCCGCCGCCTTCGTTCATAAACGGTAAAAGCGCGGCTGCCCACACACCTGTCATGTGTTTCTTGGCGTAGGCCTTTGCGTCGCTTCTTTGATAGTTCATATCAGGCAACCCTCGGTTCAGACTACGGCGATGCTGTGGGAGACGGTCTTGAGCACGGTGTAGGAATGCAGCCCTTCAATGCCGCCTTCTCGCCCGTAGCCGCTGGAATTCACGCCCCCAAATGGTGTCTCGGGCAGGGACGCTTCGAGGGTGTTGATCGAGAGATTTCCCGCCTGAACTTTCTCGACGAGTCGGTCCACATAGTCGGCCCGATTGGTGAAGGCATATGCTGCAAGTCCATAGGGAACGGAGTTGGCTTGGGCGATGCCATCGTCGAGCGAGTCGATGGCATTCACGATGGCGATTGGACCGAAAGGCTCCTCCTGCATCACCCGGGCATGGGCGGGCACATTGGCCAGCACGGTGGGTTGGAAGAAGTAGCCAGTACTCCCGATGCGGCTACCACCGACGAGCACGTGCGCACCGGCTTGGCGGGCATCAGCCACCAGCGCTTCCATCTGCGGCGGCCGACGATCGTGTGCGAGCGGGCCCATGTCGACGCCTGGTTGCATGGCGTCGCCAACAACAACCGCTTGCGCTTTTGTGGCGAACACATCCAGAAAATGTTCGTACACATCTTTGTGCACGAAGAAACGCGTGGGCGATGTGCACACTTGGCCCGCGTTGCGGTATTTGCGAAATGCCGATGTGGTTGCCGCTGCTTCAACATCGGTGTCTTCGCACACGATCACGGGAGCGTGGCCGCCGAGTTCCATCAACACCGGCGTCATGTGATCCGACGCCATACCGGTGAGGAAACGCCCGATCGCCGTGGATCCGGTGAACGCCACCAGCTTGGTGGTAGCGCTGGAGATCAGGTGCCGAGATATGTCTGCGGGCACGCCGAACACAAGGTTCAGAACGCCGGGAGGAAGGCCCGCGTCTTCAAAAGCCCGAGCAATATGCATGGCTCCGGCGGGAGTCTCCTCTGCGGCCTTGAGAATGATCGAACACCCGGCGGCGAGCGCACCGGCGATCTTGCGTGACGGTTGGCTCATGGGGAAATTCCACGGCGCAAACGCGGCGACAGGGCCGATGGGCTGATGGTGCACGATGTACTTGATGCCTGGCGCGCTGGGAATAACGCGGCCATATGTACGAACCGCTTCGCCAGCGTCCCACTCGAAAAATTCGCAGCCTCGGATCACTTCGAGGCGTGCCTCGGGGAGGGGCTTGCCCTGTTCGCTACTGATGTCGAGAGCAATTTCGTTGCCGCGCTCGCGCATCAAACGGCACGCCTGGCGAATCAGGTCGGCACGGAGACGAGGGGCCACCTGACTCCACACCTCGAACCCGTGCGCGGCGGCGGCCAATGCCTCGTCGAGGTCGTCAGGACCAGCGACGGGCACGCCCCCAATCACTTGCTCTGTTGACGGATTGATCACTGGCATGTCGACGCCCGTCGTGCGCCACACGCCGTTGATGAAGAGTTTCAGTTCGGGATAATTCGTCACTACACGGCCGGCTTTCAGATCGAAATATTTGTATTAAAACGTTGTGTTAGAAGGCGGTTCGGATGGCCCATAAGTCGGGAAACGCAGGGCGAAACAGCGTGGTGGCAAGGTACGCGGCGCCGTCGGAGCCGCCGGTTCCCATCTTCGTGCCAATGGTGCGCCGGACCATCATGACGTGGCGATAACGCCACTCTTGAACGCCTTCGTCGAGGTCGGTGAGGGTCTCGGCCAGATTGCAGAAACTGTCGTCGGTGAACCTCTCCACAATCGCGGCCTGGAGTGCAGCGTTCTCGACAATTGGGTGGCGAACGTCTCGTTCCAAAACCTCGATGGGGACGTTGAGACCATCGCGCTGCATGGCCCCGAGATAGGCATCCCACAGTGTGCGGGCCTCGAACCGGGCGCTGAGACGGGCTGCCTCATCGCCACTGAACCATTCCGGTTGAATGCGATCTTTGATGCCGAGCACGAATTCAAACTCACGAAATTGCGCCGATTGAAACCCACTGGCGTTGGCAAGAAAAGACCGGAAGCTGGCGAACTCGGCGGGGGTCATCGTCTCCAAAATGTCGATCTGGCCTACGAGTGTTTTCATGATCTTGAGCACTCGTTTGAGACCGTGGTGGGCTCCGCTGTTGTTGTCGGCGTCGAACAATTCCATGACGTGATCGAGTTCATGGAGGATCTGTTTGAACCACAGTTCGTAGACCTGATGGATCACAATAAACAGCGTCTCATCGTGCTCTGGCCTGCCGGTCTGCGGGTCGAGCGACACACACTTCTGGAGCGACAAAAGGTCGTTTACCATCAGGTAGTTGCCGTAGGTAAACGTGTCGTGGTTTTCGAAGGGAAGGCTCATGAGGTGGGCGATTCAGCTGAGGGATAGGGCGTAGGGGTCGGCGAGGGGATCATTCTCGGGCAGTAGTGGCAACGCCTCCACAAGAGCGTCCACATCGAGGGTGGGGTCAGCAATAGCGGCGGCAATTATTTCGGCTTGCCGTTCGGAACGCGATTTGGCTTCGGCGTACGGCATGGTGGAAAACATCACCATGTTGTATTTCGGACTCAACCGATTGGGGTGACGTCGCTCGAGTTCTAGAGCAAGGGCCCGTTTCGCCAAGTAGTCGGGATCGACCACGCTGGCGCGCATCTCGACGTAGTTCTCTAGAGCCATATCGGCAATGGCATCGGTGCTTGGTTTGCGCTCGATCTCGAAACGACGGAACGCCCCGGCCACGTCGTCGGGTGTAGCTCGCAAATGTCGATCAAGAGCGCGTGCCGATTCCATGGCTGCGTTCATTCCTTGCCCGTGGAATGGAACCAACGCATGGGCAGCGTCGCCCAGGATCACGGCACGATCTTCAAAGGACCATCCTGTGGCTCGAATGGTGCCAAGACCGCCGGCCGGATGACCCAAAAACTGCTCGGCCAAATCAGGCGTGAGCGAGGCAAAGTCGACGAATTCGCGGACGAAGAAAGCTTCGATCGCAGCAGCAGAATCGAGTGCTGCGAACGTCTCCGATGGAGCGAACAGCGTCACGGTGAAGTTGCCGCTGGGGTTGGCCAGGGCGATCAACATGAATTCTCCACGAGGCCAGATATGAAGGGCATTGGGGTCGAGTTGATGCATGCCGTCGGCAGTGGCGGGCAAGGTCAATTCTTTGTAGGAGTGACCCAGCCAGTCGGTGTGCCATTCGCAGGCACCGGTGGCGGCAATGGCATCGCGCACGGGTGAGCCCGCGCCATCAGTGCCAAAAATTGTGCCAAACGATGCCAATAACCCATCCTCAAATTCGAGGAGCGATCCGTCAAAGTCGACAGATTTTATTTGCCTGTTGAACACGATCGTGACCCGCCCGGTGGCCTCTGCTGCGTCGAGCAGAATAGCGTTGAGATCACTGCGGGAAACCGAGTGAATCACGTCGTGATCCTTCGCACCGTAGAGCTGCATCTCGGGCGGTTGGCCGTCGGCACTATGGACCATGCGGCCCTTCATAGGAATGGTGATGGCGTCGACGCGTTCGATCACGCCGATATCGATGAGCGGCACGATGCCTCGCGTGGCAAGCGCCAAGTTGATCGATCGGCCGGCCGCAATTTCGGTGGTACGTAGATCTGGTCGGCTCTCATAAACGGTCACATCGTGACCTTGTCTGGCGATGTAGGTGGCCAGCAATGCGCCAGCGGGCCCTGCTCCAGCAATGACGATCGGCTCTCTCATAGCGGCGTCGGCGTGTCGAGAATGCCAGCCAAAATGTCGACGAATCGATCGATGTCGGCGAATGAGTTGTACAGCGGGACGGGGGCCACGCGGATCACATCAGGCTCACGCCAATCACACAACACTCGCGCTCGTTCCAACCCTTCATACACTCGTTTCCCGTCGCCCGCTACGACCCGCAACGCGAATTGGCAACCCCGCTCATCGAGCGAACCGGGGGTGATATTTACGATCCGGCCACCGAGCGATTCGGCGAGTCGGCGATCGAAGAACTCGATTTGCCGCTCCGTTTTTTGGCGCAATTCCGCCACTCCTCCGGCCGCATCGATGATGTCGAGCGACGCCCGCAACGTGGCCATGGGAAGGATCGGGGCGTTGGACAGTTGCCATGATTCGACCGTCGGGATCGGATCGAAATGCGTGGTCATTTGGAAACGGCTTGACTTGTTTGTGCCCCACCAGCCGAGCAGCTTTGGCAGCGACTGGTCGGCGATGTGACGCTCATGTACGTATGCGCCGGCGACCCCGCCTGGCCCGCTGTTCAAATATTTGTAGGTGCACCATGCGGCAAAATCGACGCCCCAATCATGGAGATGCAATTCAATATTGCCGGCCGCATGAGCGAGGTCGAAGCCGACCATGGCGCCAACGGCGTGGCCAGCCTCCGTGATGCGGGCCATGGGGAGTACTTGGCCGGTGTAGTACTGCACGCCTGGCAGCAAAACCATGGCGAGCTGGTGGCCGTGTTCGGCGATCGTGGCGAGGATGTCGTCGGGGCGAAGCGTGTGTTCGCCGGGCCGCGGTTCCAGCAGCACGAGTGATTCGGCAGGGTCGAACCCGCGTTGACGGATTTGGGACTCAACCGCGAAATGATCGGAGGGAAATGCGTGGTTTTCGATCAGGATTTTGTGGCGTTCGACCGTGGGTCGGTAGAAGCTGACCATCAACAAATGCAGGTTGACGGTGAGCGAATTCATGGCCACCACTTCTGCCGGTTCGGCACCCACGAGTCGGGCGAGCTGGTCGGTGAGCAGTTCGTGGTAGCTCTTCCAAGCGAGGTCGCCGGTGAAGTGGCCCTCCACGCCAAGCGAACTCCAGCGGTCGAATTCGGTGTTGACATATTGACGTGCCGCACGCGGTAACGCGCCGAGGGAATTGCCTACCAAATAGATGCCGTCTGGCAGTTCGAATTGGTCGCGGAACCCGGCAAGCGGATCCGACGCGTCGAGCTCGGCGGCGGTCGCTCCTGTTCTAGCGGCAACAGCGGCGCTCACCAGCGCCCCTTCTTTCCAGGATGAAGCACGCCGCAATTCGGACACGTACGAGCGAGGTCGTCGGCGTCGAACGCATTGAACAACGGGGGCAGATCTTTGTCGATGGCCTGCACCTGAACGTCCACTCGATGCACCAGGTGGAAGCATTCAAAACAGGCCCATTCGAATCCGTCCAGTTCGCCGGGCAGGCGCTGATATTCGACGACGACGCCGATCGATTCTGGGTCTGGTCGTTGCGGTGAGTGGCGGACGCCGGGCGGCAAAAGGTAGATGTCGCCTTCACGAATCGGCATGTCATACGGAGTCGTTCCGTCGCCTTCCCAGATCACCAAATTCATGTCGCCCTTGATTTGGAAGAAGAACTCTTCGCGGGGGTCGTCGTGGAAATCACAGCGTTCATTGCCGCCGCCGACGACCATCACGATCATGTCGGCTTCTCGCCAAATTTGTTTGTTGGCAACAGGCGGCCGCAGCTGATCTCGATGGGCTTCCACCCACTTGGTGAGACTGAACGGTCGACGTTGCCGAGGGGCGGGGTCGTAGTCGGTCACGTCAGGATCGGTCATGTGGAGCTCCGTCGAGATTTTGGTAGTGGGGCCGGTACATCGGCCTCGGTGGCACTGTCGGCTTCATTGCGATTGGATGCTTCGACGAGCAACGTGAGCTCGCGTAATTGGTCGCGCAACTTGGACCGGTCTCCGGCATTGGCCAGAGCCGTTCGCTCTAACTCTTCGGCTTGCTTAATAAGCGACTTCGTCACCTTGGCGCCGGCAGGGGTGAGAACTACGAGGCGTTGACGCTTGTCTTCAATCCCTCGTGTTCGTTCGACTAGGCCTCGCTCCTTGAGCCGTCCCACCGCGTGGGTGACGGTTGGTTGCGGGCTGAGCGCATGCTGCGCCAGTTCTACGACCCCGAGCTCACCGAGCTCGTTGAGTACGGCGAGCACCCTCCATTCGGAACGGGCTACGCCGTGACGGTTGAGCACCTCGTACAACGGAGCCGATAGGGCTTGGTCGGCCTGACGTAAAAGGTAGGGCAGGTAGCTGCTCAAGAAAGTTGGCGTTTTCGACCCCACACTCAAATTATATATTTATGTGAATGTAAATGTCAACGATAACTTCACCAGACTCTCGTCTAATTAATTGGCTACGCTGCCGCCGTGGAGACCTCATGACCAATCCCCAACAACCTGACCGTTTCGAACACCGCATGGACCGCACGCACGAAGTGGCCGCCACGCCAGAGCAAGTGTGGGCCGCCATCGCAACCGCCGCCGGGATCGCAACATGGATGGTGCCCACCCGACTCGACCCCCAAGTCGGTGGCGAAGTGTCGTTTGATCACGGCGATTTCTGGTCGACCGGTATCGTCACCGACTACACGCCAAACGTTTGTTTCGCGTATGAGGAACCGTGGCCAATCGCTGGCCAAGCCGAAGACATCCCGCCCATGATGATCACCTGGTTTAATACGCTCGGCGTGCCTCTCTCCCAGGTGTACAACGACCTGCCGATGATCGCCCCAGTAGCGACAGAATTCCTCATCGAGTCTGTTTCCGGCGGCAGCTGCGTGCTCCGAGTAGTGACGAGTTCCTACGGCAGCGGCTCGGATTGGACCCACGAATTCTTTGCCGAAATGGTGGACGGCTGGGGAGCCCTGCTCGACAACCTCGTCGCCCAACTCAACGAGCCGAGATAGAAGTGCGTGCCCGGAGCGGGACTTGAACCCGCAAGCCCTTCCGGGCCAAGGGGTTTAAGCCCTCTGCGTCTGCCTGTTCCGCCATCCGGGCGGGCACACGGGCAGCTTATTACCTGGTAACAATGTTTCATGCTCACGTTGCACTCTGCCAGGGCTTCAGCCGTTATCGATCTCAACGGGGGACGTCTGGCCAGCCTGATCATTGACGGTTTCGAAATCATGATCACCGAGGGTGACCGTCCAACGAGATGGGGATCGTTCCCCATGATCCCGTGGTGCGGACGCCTTGACCGCGGCCGCTTCACATTTGAGGGCGTCGAATACCATATGCCGATCACCAGCGCGCCCCACGCAAATCATGGACGCACCCATCTACAAATGTGGGAACTCGAATCGCCAACCACAATTCGCACACAGCTCGTCGACCCGTGGCCATTTGGGGGATACGCAACGCAAGAATTTGTGCTCACCGACACCTCGCTCACCATCACCGTGAGCGTGAACAACGATGCGCGAGCAATGCCGGCCATGGCCGGGTGGCATCCGTGGTTTCGCCGCTGGCTCACCACTAGTGGCGCGCCAGCCGACCTGCACTTCGACGCCGACGCCATCTACGCCACCGGGCCCGACGACATACCCACGGGCGAGCTCTCTCCCATCCCTCCCGCTCCGTGGAACGCATGCTTTGTGGGTGTCGCCAATGGTCCGTTGATCGTGTGGCCCGGCGCGCTATCGATCGCGCTGAGTTCAAGCTTTGAGGACTGGGTGATCTTCACAGAGCCTGAACATGCTCTGTGTGTGGAGCCGCAAAGTGGGCCGCCGAACGAGCTCAACGGGGAACCGTTTGTGGTCACCCCGGGCGAACCGTTGCAAGGGTCAATGACCATCTCGTGGTAACCGATCAGTAGAGTCTCCGCGATGAGCGACCACCCCGAAACTACCGGCGATTTCGATGGTGCAGAAGCCACCGGAATGACGTGGGCTGGCCATTCCACCTTTGCTCGCCTGCCCATCATGCAGTCACCGGTTGGCGTCGATATTGCCGTGCTCGGGGTGGCGTACGACCTCGGTACCACTAACCGGCCAGGCGCCCGCTTCGGGCCTCGGGCCATCCGCGAACAATCCAGCCTTACCGCCGAATTCGGGAAAATGTGGCCATGGCCGCACAGCGTTTTCGATACCCATGTATGCCGTGACGCCGGCGATGTGGCGTTCCCGCCGGGCTCAACAGATGCAATGATCGACGCCGTGGTGCGGCGCGCTGGGCAGCTCATTGCAGCCGGCACTCGAGTGGTTGGCCTCGGTGGAGATCACCTCATTAGTTACCCGCTTCTCACCGCTCACGCCGCGGCCTACGGACCATTGAGTCTTGTACATTTCGACGCCCATTCCGACACGTGGGAGGGCACCGAGGGAGCGCCACTTCACCACGGCATGATGTTTTTGCGGGCCGCCCAAGAAGGAATTGTGGACCCTTCAAGCTCGATCCAAATGGGGATGCGAACACCCAACGTTTCTCACGGTTTTGATGTGATGTACGCGCCGGAATACTTCGCGGCCGGAGCGGCGAAAATTATCGAGCGGATTCGCGATCGTGTTGGTGATCGGCCCGTGTATCTCACCGTCGACATTGATGCCCTTGACCCCTCATATGCCCCAGCTACCGGTACACCAGTTCCTGGCGGGTTGTCGTTTTGGCAACTCCGCGAAGTGTTGCTCGGACTCAATGGCCTGAACATCGTGGGGGCGGATTGTGTGGAGGTGGCGCCCCACTATGAAGGCCCCGGACAGGTCACGGCCGTGGCGGCAGCGACCATCGTGCACGATCAGATGTACCTAGTGGCCAAACCCAAATAGATCAACACGATTCGGTATCACTAGGCGGCTGCCTTCACGACGTTCGACATCGACGCCAATTCTGCCCACAGCGCTGCCCGACATCGCACGGCATCGGCGCCGGCTAACCGATTGGCAGCCACCGCGCCATCGATCATGTCGGCAAAGACAGCAGGCGCTGGCCGGTTGCGCACCCGCACCGCGATCGTGGCCCCACCATTGCCACTGCGCCGGATCGAACGATCGCAACCTACGACACGAGGCGGCGTGCGGTACCCGGGCGCCAACCAACCCTTGGCTTGCAAAATACGGCCAATCACCCGAGCGGCTTCTGCGAACTCTTGAGCGCCGATTCCCGACGCGTGATTTTCAACTTTCGATGGCAACGGGGTGACGACAGCGTTCATGAATCCAGTATGACCCCGGGGTGTAACAGCGCGTGTTGGCTCTGGCTACGCTCGGGAGATGTCGATGGAACAACGCCTCGATCGCCGAGATTCGGCCGCCAGTTTGAACCCTGCTCAGCGAGACATGCTCGCTCAACTTGGAGCCCGCCCGGGCGCCAAACCCACCTTCCGCACTGCGCTGCGCGCCGACTTGGCGGCCATGCTCGAAGACGGGCTGGCGGCCACTGCCGAGCAAGCCGGCGGGGAGCCGCTCTTCATCGCCAAGCACGCCTTGGCCACCGTGCTGGCATGTGAAGCCAAACACGTCGGCGAACAAGGCCACTTCTCGTGGAGCGTGCCCACTGCCAAGGGCACCATTGCCCACAAAGCTGTGGAACTTTCGATCCATTGGGCCGACGTCGAACCACTCACCTTGGTCGATGAAGTGACGCATCGCGTAGCGAAATCCGATACATCACTCGGCGAATTTTTGGCTGGGCTCGATGCGTACGAACGCGCCGATCTGCGCAGCGCTGTGAACGACCTGGTGGTGAAATTCTTGGAGTGTTTTCCGCCCATCAAAGATGCGTGGCGACCTACATCCGAATCATCACTCCGTACTGAATTTTTGGGCGGTGCCATTGTGGTGGCAGGCAAAGCTGACCTCGTGCTTGGGCGCTCCATTGGCAACGAGGCCGACCCCGATTCGACAGTGGCCGGCAAGGTGATCGTGGACTACAAAACGGGCGGATTCAACGCGGTGCACATCGACGATCTTCGGCTCTACGCGCTCGTCGAAACGATGCGTCTCGGCGTCCCTCCCCGACTGCTCGCAAATTACTACCTTGATGCCGGGCGCATGCACACCGAAGACGTCACCGAAGGACTGCTCGAGGCTGCCGCCCGACGTCTTATCGACGGCGCACTGAAATTGGCTCTTGTGCGCGACCCGGCCTACGAGCCGACTCGCACGGCCGGGCCTCAATGCCGCTTCTGCCCCTTGTCGGCCGAATGCCCAAACGGCATTGCCTGGTTCGTTCGCAACGACGGCGAATGACAGACTGGAGACATGTCTGCAGTCGAACTTTCCATCACCAACGGGGTGGCCACGGTTACCCTCAATCAGCCCGATCAACGCAATGCGTTGAACCAAGAAATCGTTGGCCAGATCGTTTCGATCTTTGACCGTGTCGAAGCTGATTCGGGCGTCGGCGCCGTGGTGATCACCGGTGCCGCTCCCGCATTTTGTGCCGGCGCCAACCTCGGCAATTTGGGTGAATCTGATCGAGCCGGGCTCCTTGATATTTATGAAGGTTTTCTCCGGGTGAGCCGATGCACATTGCCAACCATCGCAGCAGTGAATGGAGCGGCAGTTGGCGCAGGAATGAATTTGGCGCTGTCGTGCGACATTCGTATCGCGGCCCGACGAGCAAAATTTGACTGTCGGTTTGTGGACCTCGGCATTCACCCCGGCGGTGGCCACACGTGGATGTTGCGCAACATTGTTGGCCCTCAAGCGGCAGCGGCCATGGTGCTATGCGGCCAAATCGTGGACGGCGTAGAGGCCGAGAGAATCGGCTTGGCATACCGTTGCGTCGACGACGACGCCCTCCTCGCCACCACGCAAGCTATGGCCGAACGGGCGTCGAGCGGGCCTCGCGAATTGGTCATCGAAGTAAAGAAAACGCTGGGCACCATGGCCAACGTGCCAACGCATCTTGAGGCCGTGGAGACCGAACTCACACCGCAGTTGTGGAGCACCCGTCAGCCGTTCTTCGCCGAACGCTTGGCTTCGTTCCAGGCCAAGATCTCGTCGAAAAAATAGTTACGACCTCTGCCGCTCACGGGGCCAATGACTACAGAGGTAGGTCGAGCAGATCGTCGTCCCAGCGGCCATCAATCCATACGTAGCGTTCATCGAAACACGGTGGCGTTCGTCGATCGTCGTGCTCCAGATCGCCAGCCAACACGTTCAAAAAGTACATGTGCGAACCGGGTGACGCAGCACTCGAGTGATACCCCGCCGGCACGGTCACCAGACTGCGGTGGGGCACCACGAATACATCATCGAGCCCCTCCGATTCACGAAAATTTCTGTGTATGCCAAACCCGTTGGCCGGCCGGTGTTCGAAGTAATACGTCTCTTCCAAGTACGGCGATCCATCAAGCCCGTCGTGACAATGCGGCGGCCACCCCGACCATGATCCCCTGGGCACAAGCACTTCGTAGATAATCAACCGGTGAGCTTGTACGGGCGGTGACAACAAGTGGGTCACTTGCCGTCGGGCTGCTCCCCCGCCACGCATCTCCACCCGCACATCGTCACCTTCGAGTAGACGAGCGTCGTATCGAACTTCAGCAGGTGCAGATCCCAACCCCAGCGACGCCCCGCCTGGCGTGTGGATGCTCGCTTTCGAATACGGCGGCACATACATCACGCTACCTTTGTCGGCGAACACATCGCCCCTGTTCATTTCAAACATGCGGCCAGCAAAGGTCACCAATAGCTGGCCCTTCAACGGCACGATAGCCAACTCGGTGGTGCCTGTATCGATGGTGAATGTCGCGCCGGCGGCGGCATCGACGGCGGCGAATGTCACGTAACGCCAGCCGGCGTGCGCAGGATTGGTCGCGCACACAACGGTAATTTCACCGGCGATTTCAACGTCGAAAAAATCGGCCAATTGCAGGGTGGCCATCAACGGCAACCTTGCCATGTAGCGATGGTTGACTCGTATTGTTTTATGACCGATGCAACCACATCGGCATCGCTCATCGTGCCCGCGAACCACGCCCGAGCAGCAGGTCCAAAAATGGCCCGGCCGATGGCAAAACCACGCACCATTGGTTCGCTCGCCGCAGCCCCCAGGGCCCCCGCCAACGTTTCAGGATCGGCGGTTTGGCCAAGGACCAACATGCCAAGACACACCGGATCACAGGCTCGAATGATCGACGCCGCGGCATGCCATTGCTGGACGTCAGGCAACGGTGGCAACTTCCACCACGTGGGGGCAATTCCTCGGCGATACGCCTCTGTCAACATCCGTGGCAAATAATCTGGGCCTGGCTCGACACCCGCTGGTGCTTGAAACTCGATCAAGATTTTGCGGCGCGACGCGGCGCTGGCATTGGTGAATTGCACCATTCGGGCCCATTGCGCTTCGGCAATTTCGGCGGGGTCATCGGGGTGGGCGTACACCATCAATTTGGCAATGTGATCCGCCGGCCACGACGCCAAGGTCTTGGTCACCTCATACCCTCCACCGAACTCGACCGGACGACTGCGAGGGATATCGAGCGCATGCGCGAGCCACACACCGCTCCCTGTAGCGCGTTCAAGGATCTCAATTCCATACAGGTCGTCGACCAAAATACCCACGTCGTTGCGCCCCGTGGCCACGTATTCAAACGCCTCAAAAAGCAACGATTTCAAAGCTGGAATCGAACCACGATCTGCTCCCGCCGCATCGGCCATTTCTTCCATCTGCCACCGGTGATCGATGGCCAACACGTGCACATCGCAACCGTCGTTGGCGCCCTGTGGCCATGGGCTAGCAGGCATTGCAAAGGAGGCCACTGGAGTCGCAGGCAACGGTCGCGATGCAGGCACAATTTCGGGACTTCCGCCCAGCTCAGCGCTGCGGACGGCAGCATCAACTACGCGCTGCACAGCTAAACCCTCTGCAAAGCTGGGCTCAATGCGGCGACCGTCGCCGATCGCCGAAATCCACGCCCGCGTCATCGAATCCGTATTACGGAAAACGTCGCGATACGTGTTGTGCACAGTGTCGGTGCGCAGTCCTTTGAGCAGATCGTCGGGAATCGGCAAATTCTGCGCGCCACCCGACTCGCCTCGCCGCAATCCGCGCACTTCCTGCACCATGTCCCAATCGCACATGGCGTACAGCGTGCCCGCATCGCCATGAATTTCGAGGTGGTGCGTCTGCCCAAATGGTGTGCCTTCCCAACACACAGCACTGGTCTGCAGCACGCCATAAGCACCCGATCGATATCTCACGGTCATCACCGCGCTGTCTTCGAGACGTTCGTACTCAGACCCATCAGGGCGAGGTGCCCGATCAGTAAACGTGGACGCCACCGCCGACACCGACACCTCATCGTCGTCGAGCAACCATCGGGAAACATGAATCCAATGAGGGCCAAGATCGCCAATGATTCCGGCACCCGCCGTCGCCCGATCGAACCGCCACGAGTAACTGTCGTCGAAACCAAAATTGGCGTAGTACCGCATGTTGATATGCAATACACGGCCCACATAGCCGTCGCTCACCAACCGTTTCACCCATTGCATCATGGGCATGTAGCGGTACGTGAACGGCACCATGGTGATGCGTTGCGTTGCGTTTGCCAGCAACGCCATCTCGGCCGCTTGGTCGGCATCGAGGGCCAAGGGCTTTTCGCACAACACGTGGATGCCACGACTCAATGCTTCGACCGTGAGGGCGTAGTGGCTGTCATTGCTGGTGGCCACGATGATGGCGTCCATGGGCACCGACGCCATCATCAACGTTGCGTCGGTAAAGGCATGCATGATGCCCCACTGCGCGGCGAATTTTTCCGTCGACGCCGATTGACGGCCGCACACGGCCACCACTTCAGCGTCAGGATGGGCCGCCAAAGCTGGCATATACATGGCGTCGGCCCACCAACTGGTGCCCACGATTCCAACTCGAACTGTCATTGATTTATTGAATCCAATCAGCGATGAATCCATCGCGTCGTAGGGCCCACTCTTCGCTGGTTATGGCGTAGCGGGTGTGGTCTTCCCATGTGCCGTCGATCTCCAGATAGCGCTCAGCAGTTCCTTCATCGCGAATGCGGAGCTTCTCCACCACTCGACGACTGGCGACGTTTCTGGGAATGATTGATATCTGGAGCCGATGCAACGATAGGTCTTCGAAGGCGTGACGAAACATCACCGCGCACGCCTCCGGGGTGTAACCCTGGCCAGCGGTGCGTTCGTCGATCCAGTAACCAACGTAAGCGTTTTGAAACGGGCCGCGCTGGACCTGATTGAGGTTGATTTCGCCACAAAATTGCCCGCTCACGAAAATGCCGAAACCGTAGCCGACGCCCATTTGACGTTCTCGTTCACGCCCGCCACATCGAGCGGCAAACGTATCTCGATCTTCGGCCGGGTCGAGGGCGCCAACGGTGCGGGTGGGTTCCCATTTTGTGAGCCACGCCCGGTTACGGATACGCACTTCGCGATACGCCACATAGTCACTCACTGTCAGGGGCCGCATCATGACGCGACGGCCCAAAAGTCGTGTCATTGCATCGATGATGTGTCGTGCATCGGCCCCCCGTTCACAGCGCCGAGCCTACCTGTCATCCAGCCGAAGGAGAGGTACTGGAGTCGAAACACAATGAGCTCGCCAGCGCGTGTAAAAGGTCGGTCTGGCTTACCACACAAGTGGCGGCGTTGAGTCGCCGCATAATGGCGCACAAAATCACGCAACCGCCCACAATCACGTCGGCACGGGCGGCGTCGAGGCCCGGGTTGTGGCGACGATCGTCGAGCGACTCAGTAGCCAAAGTGCGAAACACGTCTTCGGCGGCCGCGTGACTCAGGCGGTAGTGATGCAGGGCGTCACGCTCGTAGGTGGGCGACCCAATTTCGACGCGCGCCATGGTGGTGATCGTGCCGGCCACGCCAATCAGCATGGCTGTTTTGCGCCAATCGGGATGGTCGCGATCGAGATCGTCTAGGAACAGATTGACGACCGACACTGCGCCGTGAAGCTCTTCAGGTTTGGGCGGATCGGAATGGAGGAACCGTTCGGTGACTCGCACCGCGCCAATATCGAGCGATACCGATTCCTCGCACGCAGTGGTGCCCCACGCGAACTCAGTGGAACCTCCTCCTATGTCGACGACGAGAAATGGTCCCATGGCCGGATCGAGTCCGGTTGTGGCTCCCATAAACGACAGTTGGCCTTCAGCCTCGCCGGACAGAATTTCCGGGTCTTGCCCGGTAGCGGCGTGTGCAGAGGCAAAGAATTCTGCGCCATTGGTGGCATCACGCGCCGCCGATGTGGCGGTCATCCGAAACCGTTCGACGTCGAATGATTTCATTATTTTCGAGTAGTCGCTCAGCGTGGCTGCTGTGCGCTCAATACTCTCGTCGGACAGGCGCTTGGTTGCGTCGACGCCAGCCCCAAGCCGGGTAATTACCAGGCGTTCGTCGAGCACATCAAACCCACCGGCGCCGGTGGGTTTGGCCACAATAAGCCGTGTCGAATTGGTGCCAATATCGATGGCGGCAACCGGCTTCATAGGTCCATCTCGATTCTCTCGGCAACCCATCGGCCCACGATGTCATCGCCACCGGCGAGGTGGTAGGCATAATGAGCGTGCAGGCATTTGAGGCCCACCCGAGTACCAGCCACGCCTCCAAAGGGACGGTGCCCGTCGTAGTCGGCAGGTATTTCGGCGTCGCGTTCTGCGGCATAGCGAGAATGCACGGCCGCCACGGCCGCTGGGTCGAGTTCAGCTTCGGCTTGGTTCACACCGCCCGTAGCTTCGAGGGTGCCAATCAGGTGTGTTGCCCGTTTATCGGTAAGCCAAAATCGGGTCGGCATAGGCGTGCCGTCGTGCATAAACGGAGCATTGCGAATGACGCGAGGTGTGCCATCTGCGCCGCGTACCACGACGTCAAAATCGCCCATTGGAGTGCGGCCAAGCAGCGAGACGACAGTGTCGAAATCGTGCTGGTCCACACCCATCGGGGAGATATTTAGCCCTTGCGCTTTCGGCGGGAAAAGATCACGAAAATAAAGAACAGCGCACCCAGTATGGGGGCGAGACGTTTCAGAATCGGGGCTCCGGCGGCGTCCAAAAGGTCAACGGGCTTCGTAGCCGCCATTTGCACCTTACGAACGCCATCGGTGGCGGAAGCGGGCTTCGCTTCTCCTGCTGGCTGAGCGTCGGCAGACGCAGGTGATGCAGTGGAAGCGCCATCTGCGGGGGCTGCCGAGTCGCCAACAGCGGGCGATGCCTTTTCAGCGGTGATCTTTGCCTCCAAACATGCCACGAATTGACCCAGAATTTTGTTGGAGATGTCGTTCATGGCGCCTCGCCCAAATTGGGCGACCTTGCCAGTGATGTTGAGGTCGGTGGCGACCGTCATATGTGTGGAGTCTGGTCCGTTCGATGTGGCGGTGGCCGTGATGATGGCCGATGCGTTGCCCTTGCCGCCAGTGTCGCGACCTTCAGCCTTAATGACTGCTTTGTAGTTCACATCGTCGCGTTCTTGGAACAGCGCCTTGCCTTTGAAGCTGGCAGTGATGGGGCCAACCTTCACTTTCACGCCGCCCCGAAATTCGTTGCCCTCGATCTCTTCGAGTTGAGCGCCAGGCATGCAGGGTGCAATACGTTCGATGTCGGTGATCACGGCCCACGCCTGATCAATCGGCAGCGGCACATCGAATTCATTAACCAGTTGTTCCATGACTATTTCCCTTGTTCGGCAAGCAGCCGTGCGGCGGCTTGGAGATCTTCGAGCGTATCGACGTCGAGGTCGAATCCAGCACAGGCTACTTCGATAACCAGCTCTGGTCGAAGTGCCATCAGTTGACGAGCACCGAAATCGCCGACGCCATCGATCAATGGCCACACTTCGGCCGACAACCGTACCGGGTTTCGTCGCTTGCCAGCGTAGGTGGCCACCGCGATCGGGCTATCGGCAGCCCCGCTGACGGCACGCCAAGCGGCAGCAGTGATCAAGGGTTGGTCGCCAAGACCACACACCACAGAGCTATACCCACGCTCGGTCGCCACATCCAATGCCAGCCGCAACGAGGTGCCTTGTCCAGACGCGAATCGCGGATTACGAATCTGTTCGACACCCGGTATTGGTGGGAGTTCAACAAACCCGGTGATGGCGACCACGGGACCAATGGCGGCGCTCAACACGGCGTTGGCCGAGCGTTCATAAACGGTTTGGCCATCGATGTCGGCGAGCAACTTGTGGGTCGATCCATCAAAACGACTCCCGCTGCCCGCGCACAAAAGCACAGCCAAAGTCAGGCGATCATCAGACGTCACCGGTGAATGGGGCCCGTCGTCGTGCGCAGGCTTGGCGTGTCGCGACCTGTGCGCACAGCAATAATTTCGGCGCAAATACTGATAGCAGTTTCCTCGGGGGTGCGGCCGCCGATATCAAGCCCGATGGGCGACATCAAGCGTGTCATTTGCTTGGCGGTTACGCCCGCCTCAACCAGTCGTGTTTGACGCGAATCGTGGGTCTTTCGGGAGCCCATCACGCCGATGTAGCCAACCCGGCTGGCCAGCGCTCCCACGATGGCGGGCACATCGAACTTGACGTCGTGAGTGAGCACGCAAACGGCGTCTCGCGGCCCAAGAGCGGGCCCGATGCGGTCAAGCAACGTGTTTGGCCATTCGACTTCTACGGAATCGGCCATGGGGAAGCGGCGAACGGTGGCGAACACTTTTCTGGCATCGCACACGGTCACCCGGTAGCCCATAATTTTTCCGACTCTGGCCAATGCAGCAGTGAAATCCACAGCCCCGAAAATGATCATCTGAGGCGGCGGAGCAAATGATTCGATGAACACTTCAACGGCTGACTCATTCGCTTCGCCAGCCACCCCGTAGTGGCGCACGCCAGTGCGGCCGGCGTCGAGCTCGGCTATGGAATCGCGGGCCACGACCCGGTCTAAATCGGTGTTACCGAGCGTGCCGAGAACGTCGTGCCCAGGGCGGGCCAACAGCTTTGCCCCTACCCCCACGCCGCGGATCACGGTGGCCAAGGCAACTGGTTCTTCGGCGCGCACTGCGTCGCGAAAAATGTCGTACATCGGGGCTACCAATCCAACGGCTCGATGAACAAATGGATGGTGCCCCCGCAGGTGAGCCCGACAGCAAAAGCGTCGTCGTCGGAGTACCCAAACGTGACCACTCGCCGGTCGCCGGTGGCCAAAATGTCGAGTGCTTCTGTGACAACGGCGCCCTCGACGCAGCCACCCGATACTGATCCCGAAACTTCGCCCGATTCGCTCACGGCCATCGTGGCGCCAGGATCCCGAGGCCCCGAACCTTCGACGTTGACCACGCGGGCTACGGCCACGCGTTGCCCAGCTCGTCGCCACCGTTCAATGTCGTTGAGTACTTCTCTCATGATGCTCGCACCACCTCAGCAAGACGTTCGAGGGAGTCCAGCGAATGGCCCTCAATGAACTCATCAATGTACGGCAACGCGGCAGCCATTCCACGAGCCAGCGGCGCATAACCAGGCGAAGCTTTGAGCGGGTTCACCCACACCACTCGATGGGCGACCCGTCCCATGCGTTGCATCTGTTCTCCGAGCACTGCGGGGTCGCCTCTGTCCCAACCGTCTGACAAGATCACGATCACTGAACCACGTGACATTCCTCGCTGGCCCCACGTGTCGTTGAACTCACCCAAGCTGGCACCTAGGCGCGTACCGCCCGACCAATCGCGTGCCGCATCCCCAGCCATTCGCATGGCCGCGTCGGGATCGCGCGTGGTGAGCTCCCGAGTCAATCGAGTGAGTTGGGTGCCGAAGGTGAACACTTCGACTTTGGCTCTGCCCACCACTGCGGCATGGGCAAACCGCATGAGGGCCCGAGCGTAGGGCTCCATGGATCCCGATATATCGACGAGCAAAACCAGACGTCGTTGACGCTGCCCTTGAGTGCGATAGCGGCGGCGGACGGCTTCCCCGTTGGTGGCCAACGCATCGCGCACGGTGCGTCGCAAATCGAGTCGGCCGTTTGGACGCGACGTTGGCACCAGGCGGCGCGATCGGCGGAGTGCGCCCGCCAGTTTTAGGGTGTCCATGAGCCGTCGTGCTTCTGCCAATTCAATAGCTGTGTATTCGGCGAAATCCTTATGGCGTAACGTTTCTTCGGCGGAGAACCGCACAGTGAGGACCTGGCCATCGATCTCTTCTTGACTGTCGTCGGGTGGGGATTCACCACCCTCGGAATCGTCGGTGAGCAAGGTGAGGTGCTCATCTGGCGCTGGAGACCCCTCGACTAGTCGACCTCGTTGGTCCCAGAAAATGGTGAACGCCCTGTCGTAAATTTCGGTTTGTTCGCGGCGTTGCACAAGCGTGGCGCGACCCGCCCAATACACATCGTGGCGGCTCTCGATGCCCACCGCACCAAGTGCGTCGACGTAAGCCAGCACCGATCCAATGGGCACGGCTAACCCAGCATCACGCAACACACGCGCAAAGGCCACAGCAATGCGGGATGGGTCGCCAACGTTCACCGATTGCTATCCCCTGGCAAATGCAGCGCGCAAAATTTCGGGGAGTCCATGCGCTCGGGCCTTGTCTTGATCCTCACGATATTTCAACACGGTGCCCAGCGTGGCAGCCACATTGGCTTCGGTGAGAGTCACCTGCCCAAGTGTGGCCAATGACACCGCCCAGTCGATCGTCTCAGCCACCCCAGGGGACTTGTAGGGATGTAAATCGCGTAGCGCGGCCACTGCCCCCGCTACTTGACGGGCGAGCTGTTCGGTCACATGGGGCGCCCGCACTTTGACGATCTGTACCTCGCGTTCGAAGGTCGGAAATTCCACCCAGTGGTACAGGCAGCGGCGCTTCAAGGCGTCGTGCACGTCTCGAGTTCTGTTCGACGTGATAATCACGATGGGCGGCGTTTTCGCAGTGAACGTGCCGATCTCAGGGACGGTCACGCTGTAGTCGCTGAGCACCTCGAGAAGGAACGCTTCGAACTCGTCGTCGGCCCTGTCGACTTCGTCGATCAGGAGAACTGGAGGCGGGCCTTCACGATGGTCAATGGCCCGCAGCAACGCCCGTCGCACCAAGAATTTTTCGCTGTACAAGCCAGCTTCAAGCGCTTCTGATCCGCCACTGGTTTCACCGCTCATTTCGGCTGCCTTGAGGTGCAGGAGCTGGCGGGAATAGTCCCATTCGTACACCGCTTGGCTGACGTCGATCCCCTCGTAGCACTGCAGCCGAATGAGCTCGCCGCCCGTCATGGCGCTGAGCACCTTGGCTACTTCCGTCTTGCCGACACCGGCTTCGCCCTCTAGCAATAACGGGCGATGCAGACGCATGGCGAGAAAGATCGAGGTGGCAAGACCGTCGTCGGCGAGGTAGTTATGGTGCGCAAGTTGCGAGGCCACCGAAGCGACATCGGTGGGTGGCGCTGGAACTGAGGTCATCTGTGAAGGTTACGCTGCCAGCATGTTGCGTCACGTCGTCCTTCTCAAATGGAAACCGGAAACTACCGCTGCGCAAATCGCTGCGGCCACGGCTGCACTGCGGGAACTGCCCGCGATAATCGAGCCGCTTCGAAATTACACAGTGGGCAGCGATCTCGAACTCGGAGAAGGTCGGTGGAATTTCGGCCTTGTGGCCGATTTCGACGATGCCGCCGGCTGGCTGGCGTATGACCAGCATCCCGACCACAACGCTGCTCGCGCCAACTATCTCAACCCGATTGTGGCTGAACGAGCAAGCATCCAATTCGCTTTTTAGATCACCAAATGTGGTGGCCCAGGAACTAGGCGACGCCTGATTCGGTGAGGGCTCGACGGACGAGAACCCGTGCCAAATGCTGACGGTATTCGACCGACGCATTGAGGTCCGACGAAGGCGAAGCGCCCTCGGCAGCGAGCGCAGCGGCATCGGCAGCAGAAGCTCCACCACTCACGGCAGCTTCAACGGCAGAGGCTCGCAAGGGGACTTGATCCATGTTGACCAACGACACGCCTACGTAGCCGTTGTGCTTGATGGCAGCCACGCCCACGATGGCCCAATCTTGGGCACGACGATTGAACTTCTGGAAGCTCCAGCCAGCGCCGGTGTACTTAGGAATTCGGATCTCTGTCAACATTTCGTCGGCAGCCAAATCGGATTCCAAGAAGCCCTTGAAGAAGTCGGTAGCGGCGATCTCGCGTTGGCCATTTGGGCCTTGCACCACAAGCGTTCCGCCCAGTGCCAGCACGGTGGCGGGAAGGTCAGAGGCAGGGTCGGCGTGGGCGATTGAGCCGCCGATGGTGCCACGATGACGCACCTGGGGATCGCCCACGAACGATGCGGCGTGAGCCAGCAAGCCCACATGCTCGTGAAGCAGCGCTGAGGTTTCCACATCGCGATGACGGGTGAGTGCACCAATGGCGATGTGATCGCCAGCGTCACGGATGTACGACAGATCAGCGATGCGGCCGATGTCGATAAGCATGGTCGGCTGAGCCAACCGGAGCTTCATCAACGGCAGAAGCGAGTGACCGCCGGCCAGAAATTTTGCTTCGTCGCCCGCTTGGGCAATCAAGCTGACTGCTTCTTCAGCCGATCCGGCGCGTTGGTAGTCAAATGGTGCAGGAATCATTTTTTTAGGGTCCCCTTGTTTACGAGTGTGCGTTCTGGATAGCCGACCACACCCGGTTGGGAGTGGCTGGCATGGTGATGTCGGTGATGCCGAACGGGCTCAGAGCATCGACAATAGCGTTGATGACCGCGGGTGCCGCGCCGATGGTGCCCGCTTCGCCGACACCCTTCACACCCAACGGGTTGGTGGGTGATGGCGTAACGGAATGGCCGAGTGTGAGGCTGGGCACGTCGGCCGCTGAAGGCACCAAATAATCTGCGAAAGATCCCGATTTCAGGTTGCCTTCTGCGTCGTATGTGGCTTCTTCAAAGAGCGCCTGGGCAAGGCCTTGCACGATGCCGCCGTGGATTTGGCCTTCCACGATGAGCGGGTTGATTTGATTGCCACAATCGTCGATGGCCACATATTTGATGACCTCAGTGAACCCGGTCTCTTCGTCGATTTCGACAACACAAATGTGGGTGCCGAATGGCCACGAAAAGTTGGGCGGATCGTAGGTGGTGTGGGCCTCGAGGTTGGGCTCCATACCGTCCGGCAAGTTGTGAGCGGTGAACGCCTCGAAGGCAATACCGGCCAAGGGCATCGATTTATCGGATGAGCCCCGCACGCTAAAGGTGCCGTTGACGAATTCAAGATCGTCTTCAGAACACTCGAGTTGGTGGGCGGCGATTTTGCGGGCCTTGTCGATCACCTTGTCGCACGCCATCACGATGGCAATACCGCCAACGGCAAGTGAGCGCGAACCATAGGTATCGAGGCCCAGCGGGCTCAGCGCGGTGTCGGAGTGCAACACGTCGATATCGTCGGGCGAGACGCCTAACTTGTCGGCCACAATCATCGACCATGACGTTTCGTGACCTTGGCCGTGCGGCGTGGCTCCGGTGACGACTTGGATCTTGTTGGTGGGCAGTACCCGCACGGTGGCGGCTTCCCATCCACCTGCGCTGTAATTCAACGAAGCCAATACCCGTGAGGGTGCCAATCCGCACATTTCGAAATAGCTCGAAACGCCGATGCCCAAATGCTTTTTGGATCCCGAAGCCCGACGGGCGGCTTGCTCAGCGCGCAGCCCGGTGTAGTCGACGAGTTCCTGCGCCTTTTCCAATACGCCAACGTGATCGCCGGAGTCGTACTGCAAACCAGTCATTGCCGTGTAGGGGAACTGATCCTTTTGGATCATGTTCTTCTTGCGGAACTCGGCAGGATCTTCGCCCAGCTTGGCGGCCAACGAATCCATTGCTCGCTCAATGGCATACGTGGCTTCTGGCCGTCCGGCGCCTCGGTAGGCGTCGGTGGGCGTCATCGTGGTGAACACGCTTTCGCATACGAAGCTCATGTTGGGCACGTCGTACACGCCGGCATACAGGAACGCTCCCAGCAGCGGCACGCCGGGCGTCACCAATTGCAAGTATGCGCCCATGTCGCCCAGGATGTGCACCCGCACTGCTTGCACTTTGCCGTTGGCGTCGGCTGCCAATTCAATATTTTGAATTTGGCCGCGACCTTGAATGGTCGACGTGGCCGCTTCCGTGCGCTCTTCTACCCAACGCACTGCGCAACGGTGCTTTCGAGCCAACACTAAGCACAACAATTCCTCTGCGTACACATTGAGCTTCGAGCCGAATCCGCCGCCCACAGAAGGCGCCACGACCCGTAACAAATGCTCGGGAATTCCGACAGTGATGGCAGCCATAATTTTGAGAATGTGTGGCACCTGGGTGGAGGTGTACAGCGTGAAATCGCCACCGAAAGGCTGGGGCATGGCCAGCACGGCACGAGGCTCCATGGCGGCAGGAATGAGGCGCTGCTGAATGTAACGCTCACTCACCGTGTGGGCTGCGGAAGCGAAAATGGCATCCACAGTCTCTTTGCCTTGAGGATGTAATTCCCAAATGTAGGAACGGTTAGTGCCAGCGGATTCGTGGATTACTACACGGTCGCTGAGAGCGTCTTCAAGATCGATGACAGCGGGCAGCACGTCGTATTCCACCACGATGGCATCGAGCGCATCACGGCTTGCGGTGTGGTTCGTGGCCACGATAGCCACGACGCCGTCGCCGACGTAGGCCACTTTGCCCATCGCTATCGGATAGTGGGCAGGGTTCTTCATTTCGGCCGTTACCGGCCATGCACACGGCATGGGCGCAGCCCATTGGGATGCCAAATCTTCACCCGTATATGCAGCGACCACGCCCGGAATCGCCAAGGCACCAGACACGTCAATACTTACGATGCGTGCATGCGCGTGAGGACTGCGCAACACAGCCAGATGCAACGCTCCTACGGCTGGAATATCGTCGGTATATTTGGCCTCGCCGGTGAGTAACGCCGGGTCTTCTCGCCGAAGACGCCGTGACCCAATAAAGGGGGTCGCAACAACATCTTCGGTCATGGTCATGACATCTGCCCCGCAGCTGCCAACACCGATTTCACGATGTTGTGGTAACCAGTGCACCGACACAGGTTGCCCTCCAGGCCAATGCGCACTTCCTGCTCAGTGGGGTGTGGATTCTCGTCGAGTAGTGAGATCGAGGCCATCACCATGCCTGGTGTGCAGTACCCGCATTGCAAGCCATGGTTCTCATGAAACGCTTGCTGCATGGGATGCAGGGTGCCATCGGCGGCGGCCAGGCCCTCGATGGTAGTGATCGATGCGCCGTCGGCCTGGGCGGCCAGCACAGTGCAGCTCTTCACGCTCTCGCCATCGATGTGGATGGTGCATGCGCCACATGAGCTGGTATCGCAGCCCACATTGGTGCCGGTGAGTGCACAAGATTCGCGCAGGAAATGCACGAGAAGAGTGCGGGGTTCGACGTCGTGTGATTGGGCTTTACCGTTGACGGTGACGGACACTTGCATGGGAATCCCCCGATTCATATTGGAGGGTTGCATCATGCCACGCGAGCGAGCCGCGAGCGAACGGGTGACCAGACTTTTTGGATTACTTGTCGAGTTTTTTCATGCCCCGCACGGCGAACCAGGCGAGCAGAATCGTTCCGGGCACAATCACCGCGATGCCCTGAAACACTTCGGCCGAGGTGATCCCGCTGGTGAGCCCGGCGCGCGCCATGCTCGTGATTCTGGTGACAGGATTTATGGTGGCCACTTTGTGCAGCCAACCCGAAATAAAGCTCAGCGGCACTTGCACTGGTGACATGAACATCAGAGCGAATACGGTCATGAACATGATTGGCGCAGCGGCGAAGGTTTTGAGCCGTAAACCCATCCCGATTCCATAGCCGGCGCCCAGCATGGCGGCGCCCTGTGCGGCAAACAACAAGCACAAGATGCTGGGCACGACAGCGGCGGTGAACACAGCACCAGTGACTACGGCCAAAACCAGCGTGATAGTAAACGGCACCAGCACCCGCACAGCGACGGCCATGTAGAGGCCGCCAATCAAGCTGCCCCGGTTAATCGGCGCCAGCAGAAGGCGGTCGTAGAAGCGGGTTTCCATGTCTCGAATGAGGCCGAGGCCCGACGTCATGCCCACCATCGCCGACGCCTGGATTGCGGTGAACCCAAGCATCCAGCCAGCCATCGATTTAGCCGGAAAACCCGGCGCGGTGGCCACGCCGGAATAGGCGCCAGCCAAAGTGATAATCGACATGATCGGGAACAAAAGCGACGAAATAAACACGCTCGGCGCGCGGCGAATACCCGCCAAATTCCGTTTTGCAATGGCCAATGCCACGGGGGCGAATTTGGCACCCTCTGCTTCCCAGTGAATTGGTGGGGCGTCGGATTGAAGCACGGCGGTCATTCGCCACCCCTGAGCCGGAAGGCCAGCATTCGGCCGGCGAACGCAATACCCGTGATCGCCAGTATGAGCGGGATGCCAATGGCCTTACCAGCGGCCGACCACGACCACCCTTTTACGACCAACTCACGCATGGCTTCAATGAACCAGCTCAACGGATTGTGAATCACGATTTGCTTGTACCAGCCCTTCATTCTGTCCTTTGGATAGAACGCCGAGGAGAGAAATATGAGCGTAAAAAACAGGGGCGTGAACGATTGAACAGCTTCGGCTGATCCGGTGCGAAGGGCCAACGCCGAAGACGCCGCACCGAGCGCGACCGCCAACAGCATGGCCGCTAGGCAGATCACCACAATGCCCGCCGGTCCCGCCGAAACGCGTGCACCAAAGAGGGCCAATATGCCCATGAAAAGTGTGGCCTGCAGAATGCCAAGAGCCGCTGAGCCGCCGATCCGTCCAATCAAAATCGCCGGCCGAGCCAATGGGGAAGCAATCAGGCGATCCAAGAAACCGTTCTGAATATCGGTGGCCACATCGACCCCAGCACTCGACGCCGAAAATAGGACGCCCTGAATAATCACAGAGCACATCACAAAATTCAAGTAGCCAGAGGTGCCTCCTTGTTGGCGGAACACCTTCGTCAAACTGGCGGTGTTCACTGCGCACAGCAACAATGGAAATACCAGCCCTGGCACAAATTGGGGCGGCTGGCGCAGCGTCGAAATGACCGACCGGCGAGCCAGCATCAAGGATTGACGTACCGCCGAAATGTCGTAGTGGCCAAAATTATCGGCCATGGTCAAGCCCGGCGTACCTGGCGCGCCCGGCACGAGCGACGTCGAAACGGCGGTCACTTGCTGGCCCCGGCGCCACGGCGTTGACGACCGGCCTTGGCGGGAGGGCCAGAAGCGCCTGCCGCGGCGGCGGCACCTTCAAGCCGATGCCCGGTGGCGTCGGCGAACACGTCATCGAGGCTGGGGGCATTGAGCTCAAGATGTTGCAAAGTGATCCCGGCCTCGTCGAGGGCACGAATCACATCTGCCATTGCGCCTGCGCCTCCAGAGAGTCCAACACCAACACCGTGATCAACAGCGCGGTGCTCACCAAACGTTTTCAAAATCAACTTCGTCGCCTCGAGGTCGTTTCCAGCAACATCCACAATGAGCGTCGGCGAACCGACCAGATGTTTGAGAACGCCAGGAGCGCCTTCACGCACGATCTTGCCTTTGTCAATAATGGCAATTCGGCCACACAACTGGTCGGCTTCTTCGAGGTATTGGGTGGTAAGAAACACCGTGGTGCCGAACTCGGTATTCAGGCGTCGCACCTCTTCCCACAAGTTGATACGGCTCATCGGGTCAAGCCCAGTGGTGGGCTCATCGAGGAACAACACACGCGGTTGGTGCACGAGCGACAACGCCAAGTCGAGACGACGGCGCATGCCCCCCGAATAGGTGCCCACTCGACGATCACCAGCTGCCGTGAGGCCCACGCGTTCGAGCAATTCAGCAGCCCGGGTGTGAGCAACCGCCTTAGGGATGCCGTGGAGAACGGCTTGCAGATCAAGGAGTTCATTACCGGTCATCATGGGGTCGATGGCCGCATCTTGGAGCGCCACACCAATGAGTTTGCGTACCTCTTTGGCGTGGGTAAGCACATCAAAACCGCACACTCTGGCGTGGCCACCGGTGGGGCGAAGCAACGTAGTGAGCATCCGCACACACGTCGATTTACCAGCACCATTGGGGCCGAGAAATCCAAATATTTCACCTTCATTGACGACCAAATCGACGCCATCTACGGCGCGAACGTCGCCGAAATGTCGGATAAGGCCTTCAGCGACTACCGGGGGTTGTTCAGTCATTGCGAGCAGTCTACGGACCGTCCCGAAAACGGCAGTCGTCCAGCGTCAACAAATGACGCTGGACGACCAGAAATTATTTAGTTGGCGTTGGCGATTGCCCGCCACACCTTTTCGGGGGTGGCTGGCATTTCGATGTGCCGCACACCCAAGTGACTCAAAGCATCCACGACTGCGGATTGCACAGCGGGTGTCGAACCAATGGTGCCGGACTCGCCGATGCCCTTTGCGCCCAATGGGTTGATGGGGGTGGGGGTTTCCATGTGGATTACTTCAAAGCTGGGTAGTTCAGCAGCCGAGATCATGCCGTAGTCGGCCAGGTTGCTGGTGACAGGGTTGCCGTCTTCGTCGTAACAAACCTCTTCGAGAAGAGCCTGCGCGGCACCTTGGGCAATGCCACCGTGGATCTGGCCTTCAAGCAGAACTGGGTTGAGCACCTTGCCGGCATCGTCCACGGCGAGATGGCGCACGAGCGTCACTTTGCCGGTTTCAGTGTCGACGTGCACGATCGCCATGTGGGCACCAAACGGGAAGGTTGCTCCTGGAGCGGTGAACGTGTGATCGATGTCGAGGGGGTTGCCCTCGGCAGCTGCTGCAGCCGACAGCTCAGCCCATGAATGGCCCTTGGCTGGGGTGCCAGCTACGTGGAATCGACCATCGAGCTTGTCGAGCACAATGTCGTCGGGGCTGGCTTCGAGAAGGCGAGCTGCCAAGTCTTTGGCACGGTCGACGACGAGGCCTGCCGACTCGAAGACTGCCGAGCCGCCTTGCTGCAACGAGCGTGATCCCATCGTGCCACCGCCCACAGGAACCAGATCGGTGTCACCGTGGATCACGTCGACCTTGTCCATATCGATGCCGGTCTGCTCGGAAACGAGCATCGACCATGCCGTCACGTGACCTTGGCCATGGGGCGACGTGCCGGTGTACACAGTGGCCCGGCCGTCGTCGCCAATCACAACGCGAGCCGATTCAAAGTTGGGCGGTGCGCCGCCGGTGATCTCGACGTACGTGCTCACGCCAATGCCCATTTGGATGGGGTTGCGGGCCGCACGTCGATCGGCTTGCTCCTTGCGGAGAGCCTGATAGTCAGCTGCCTCGAGCAAGAGGTCGAGCGAGCGCTCGTAATCGCCACAGTCGTAGCCGGCACCCATGGCCGTGGTGTGGGTGGTCATGAATTTGGGCAGCAGGTTTTTGCGGCGAACTTCGGTGGCGTCCATACCGATTTCGGCGGCAAACATGTCCATCGCCCGCTCCATTGCCGCAGTGGCTTCAGGGCGACCAGCGCCGCGGTAGGCCACGATTGGTGTGGTGTTGGTGAGCACGCTGATGGCCGAACACTCCGACTTGGGAATGTCGTATACGGCAGTGGTCATGAGGCGTGTCATGAAGGCAGGCAGCACAACGCCTACCATCGGGTAGGCGCCAACGTCGGCGGCGATAGTGAGGCGGTAGGCCTTCACATTGCCATCACGATCGCCGCCAATGGTGACGTCTTGTTGTTGGGCGCGACCGTGGCCCAGGTTGGTCATGGATTCGCTGCGGGTTTCGGTCCACCGCACGGGGCGACCAACGGCCTTCGCCAGGATGCCCATCACGAGCTCTTCGACGTAGGGTCCGATCTTGGCTCCGAAACCGCCGCCCACGTCGGGTGAAATCACCCGCGGGTTGGCATCGGGATAGATGGGCATCAACGCTTCGCGCCACGCCTGAGGCCCTTGGGTGGATGCCCACAGGTGCAGGCGTCCGTCGCCATCCCATGCTGCGGCTGCGGCACGTACTTCAAGTGGGCATGGGGCCACGCGCTGGTTGACAATGCGTTGCGAAATCACTACTTCGCAGTCGTCGAAGAGGCCCTCGACGTTTTTGGGCATGCCCATGGCTGCCGAATCGAAACAGATGTTGGACCCCGTGGACGGGAACAGCAGCGTCTCGCCAGCAATGGCTTCGTTGATGTCGATAACTGCGTGCAGCACGTTGTAATCAACGATTACTGCCTCGGCGGCGTCTTCACCTTGGTAGGCATGCTCTGTAAGCACGACTGCAACTGGCTCGCCAACGTAGCGAACAGTGTCGCTCGTCAGAAGGCGACGCAAATGCATTGGCGTAAAGGGAAACGTTGGGGCCAACTCGAGGCCCAAATCTTGTGCCGTATAGATGGCCACCACACCGGGCATGGCCACGGCGTCGGAGATATCGATGTTGGTGATTTCGCCGTGGGCGACTGTGGAACGAACAAAGGTGACATGCACAGCGCCGCTGAGTAGCGGATCTTTCACATCACTGACGTAGTTACCGCCAACGGTCAGAAACTTTGGGTCTTCCTTGCGAAGAACGCGATTTCCGAGAATGCTCATAATCAGGGCCCCCTTGTGAGTTCAGGTGGCCTGAAAGCTAGTCCTTCTGAGCGCCGGCACCGGTGTTGGGCGATGAGGTTGTGCTCGCTGATTCTTGAGGAGGCACAGTCGTGGCCACGCCCGGCAAAACAGCGAACGGGGTCTCACCCGGTTTGATCAGGTGGTACTGCAAGCGGGCGAGTCTTTCGATTTCCGCAGGAGTCTTAAGTTTCGCCACCTGAGCATCGAGTTCCGAATTTTTCTTGATTACTTCGGTAAGGCGAACTTGATTGCGACGCGACTCATCGCGCAAATTGAAATACGTGCGAGTGGGGAAAACGCCCACAAACAACACACCAGCCATCACCATAAAAAGCAATAGTGGCCAAAGCAAACGACGGGCCCAACGCATAGTTACCTCACTCCTCGAGCCAACGCCGCCGCGCCTCTGAACGCTGCAGCTTCGCCCAGATCCGACTCGATACGCAAGAGCTGATTATATTTTGCCACTCGATCGCTCCGGGCCGGGGCGCCGGTTTTGATCTGACCGCAGTTGGTAGCTACCGCCAGATCGGCGATCGTGGTGTCTTCGGTCTCGCCGGAGCGGTGGCTCATCACGGCGGTATAACCCGAGCGTGTGGCCATTGCTACTGCGTCGAGCGTCTCAGTGAGAGATCCGATTTGATTGACCTTGACCAAAATCGAGTTGGCTACGCCGGCTTCGATGCCTCTGCTCAGACGCTCGGTATTGGTCACAAATAAATCGTCGCCGACGAGCTGAATTTTGCCTCCCAAGGCGTTCGTGAGCTTCGTCCAGCCTTCCCAATCTTCCTCGGCCATACCGTCTTCGATCGACACGATCGGGTAGCGATCACACAGATCGACCCAATAACCAACCATATCATCGGGGCTCAAAACTCGGCCTTCACCTTGCAGGTGATAGTTGCCATCGCGGTACAGCTCGGTAGTTGCCGGGTCGAGTGCGATGCAAATATCTATGCCGGGCCGGTAGCCAGCCAACTCGATAGCTTCGCAAAGAATTTTCACAGCTTCTTCGTTGTTGCTGAGGTTGGGAGCGAACCCGCCTTCATCGCCGACTGCCGTCGATAGTCCACGTTTGCCGAGGAGCTTCTTCAGGGTGTGGTACGTCTCGGTGCCCCACCGCAACGCTTCGGAGAAGCTGGCCGCGCCCACGGGCATCACCATGAATTCTTGAAGGTCGATCGAGTTGTCGGCATGCACGCCACCGTTGACAACGTTCATCATGGGCACGGGGAGCACGTGTGCGTTGGCGCCGCCCACATAGCGGTACAGAGGCAATTCGAGCTCGTCGGCGGCGGCCTTTGCGACCGCCATGCTGACGCCCAAAATGGCGTTGGCGCCGAGGCGAGCTTTGTTGTGAGTGCCGTCGAGATCCATGAGTTGACGGTCGAGTTCGCGTTGGTCGAGCGCTTCCAAACCAATCAATGCCGAGGCGATTTCGGTATTGATATTTTCGACTGCTCGCAGCACGCCCTTGCCGAGGTAGCGGTCGCCACCGTCACGAAGTTCCACCGCTTCAAACTGGCCGGTGGATGCGCCACTTGGCACGATGGCTCGGCCACGGGCACCGGAGGCCAACGTGACTTCGGCTTCCACCGTCGGGTTGCCCCGGGAGTCGAGAACTTCACGGGCGTGGACGAGTTCAATGTTGCTCATAACCCGCTAGACGCTAGTCGCGCTCTTTGCTCGTTTCGGGCTCATTGCTGAGGTGCTAGTACCGACGACGACGAAACCGTAGATGCCATCGCCCCGGCCGTCGGGGTCGGGCCTAGCCTAATCCGGAGGTTTTTCGACGGGCTTTGCGGCGGCGATTTGGCGAGCCCAGCGATAGTCGGCTTTGCCATTTGGGGCGCGGTAGACCTCGTCCACAAAGACCACATGGCGCGGCGCTTTGTAGTCGGCAATGGAGAGCTTGACTGTGGCGATAATCTCGTCGGCCGTGGTCGGAGCCGAGATCGAGCACACCAGCACCACGGTCTCGCCGAACCGCTCGTGGGGCACGCCAACAGCGTTGGCGTCGATCACCGTTGGATGCTTTCGGGCGGCAACCTCAACCTCTTCCGGATAGATCTTTTCGCCACCGGAATTGATGCACACCGAACCTCTGCCGAGCAACGTGACAGTGCCGTCGTCGGCAATGGTGGCGAAGTCGCCGGGCACGGTGTACCGAACTTTGTCGATGGTGGGAAAGGTCTCTGCCGTCTTGGCGTCGTCGTGCCAATAGCCACGCGGCATGGCTCCGGTGGAGGCGAGCATGCCTGGCGTAGCGCTGCCTCGCGGCAGTACAGCGCCAGTCACCGCGTCGATGGTGACCACATTGGCGGGCGCCATGAACACCGCTGTCTCAGGAGGGTCCTGGCCGGGCATTGTCATCGAGATGGCAAACGGGCCACCCTCTGACGCGCCGATCATGTCGAAAATCATGGCGGTCGGCACGTGGCGTTGGAACGCCCGCTACTGCTCGACCGACAGCGTTGCTCCGGTCGACACGATGCGCGTGATCGAGGTCAGGTCGCGGCTCAACCCGCTTGCCTCGGCGGCCGCCAACGCGGCGTTTAACGGTCGAGCAAACGCGTCGCCAACAAGTGAGATTTGAGTCACATGGTGTTCGTCGGCGAGGTCCCACAATTCATCGGCGTCAAATGTGCGCCCACCGAGAAGCACCACTGATCCGCCCATCACGAATGCCCCGATTGCCAAAAACAACGCGGTGCCGTGCATCAGCGGCGGTGCGCACAACATGACTGGACTCTTGCCAGCGGCATGTAACTCGGCGGCGATTCTACCCACATCATCAACCGTGGTGGGCACCTCGATACCCGCAGACGCGTACGCCGTGAAGGCCAATGCACCGAAGAGGTCAACATGGCGCCAGACAACACCTTTGGGGTTTCCCGTGGTTCCGCCGGTGTACAACATCAGCGCGTCCTCGCCGGAACGTTCGATGCGAGGAGCGGGCAAGGCGCTGGCGACAACCTCGTGATACCAGCGAGCTCCCGGCACGAGCGGCGATCCGTCGTCGACTTGCAGCAGCGAGCGCACGGTGGGCATTGATGGCGCGGCTTCGGCTACACGGTCGCCCAACGAGCCATGAAAGATCAATACTTCGGCGCCGGCGTTGTCGCATATGAAGGCGATCTCGGCTGACTTGTAACGGTAGTTCACATTCACCGGCGTGGCCCTCAATTTGAACGCCGCATACGACGACTCGAGATACTCCGGGCAATTGAACATCATCTGCGCGATGCGAGTGCCGAGGCCCGCTCCCCGTTCAGCGAGGACGGTGGCGAGCCGCGCGGCCCCATCATCGAGTTGGCTCCACGTGAACGATCGATCGCCCACCACGACGGCCGTATGCAGCGGCTGTGCATCGGCGAAGGCTTCCCATAGCGTCGCCCAGTTCTCGCTCAGCCCGCCGGTCGACGGCGTATTGGGACCGGGGGTCAGATTAACGGTTGCCTCCATTGACCAACAGCGTTTGTCCAGTAATCCACGACGCGGCTGGCGAGGCCAAGAACACAACAGCGTTGGCAACATCTTCCGGCGTTCCGAGACGGCCCAACGGTATGCCCCACTCGGCAGCAAGCTTTGGTAGGTCAGCGACGTCGGCTTTGAAAAACTCCATGAACACCTCGGTCGGAACAGGGCCAGGAGCAATGCCATTGACGCGAATACCACGTGATGCGAGCTCAAGCGACAGGGTGCGGGTGAGGCTGTCGACGCCTGCCTTGGCCACTGCATATGGACCATTCCTGGGCGAACCCTTGAGTGCCGCTCCCGACGATATATTGATGATTGACCCACCGTTTTCGATGACCCGAGTGGCTGCTCGAGAGCAGGTAAATACCGAGCGGAGGTTCACGTCGAGTTGGTAGTCCCATTGACTGTCGGGCATCTCGGCGAGACGTCGTGGCGTCCGATCGTCGGCCCCTCCGGCATTGTTGACCCACAGAGTGATCTTGCCCATCTCCGCTTTAGCCCGTTCGGCAAGGCTGTCCACGAAGGCGCCATCAGTGATGTCGCCAGCAATCGCAAACGCTTTCCTACCAAGCTTGCGCACCTCGTCGGCAACGGCATTGATCTCGTGTTCACGCCGTGCTGTGAGCACCACATCGCAACCTGCTTGAGCGAGGCCGATGGCGATCCCCTCACCAATACCCCGACCGGCACCAGTCACTACGGCGACTCCTCCCGCTAGTCCGAAACGGTCCAACACTGTGTCTGTCATCTGGTGTCCTTATCTGGGAATCTCGCTGACGACGCCCAGCCGAGCGCCTTTGGTAGCGGGATCGTACTTCGTTGGGCCACCCGTGTTTCCGATCGTCGGCAATCACGTCCGGCCCGATGGTGGCATAGGCAAAATGCTGTGATCTGATGCGGCATGAAATTCGGACTTGCATTCGCCAGCAGTGTTGGAACCGACCCCGCCTCGGCCCTGGAAATCGCCAGAGTCGCAGAGGCCGTGGGCTTCGAATCAGTGTGGGGTGGCGAACACGTCGTGATGCCGTCAGTCATCGATTCGCCGTACCCGTACACGTCAGATGGCAAGATTCCGGCCTCGCCCGAGACGTCAATTCCTGATCCGTTGATCTGGCTCGCATACGTGGCGGCTGTTGCCCCTACGTTGCGTTTAGGCACATGCATTTTGATACTGCCCCAGCGAAATCCGTTGGTGCTTGCCAAGGAACTGGCCACGCTCGATCATCTGTCGGGCGGCAGGGTCGAGCTCGGTATCGGCGTGGGCTGGATGAAGGAAGAGTTCGACGCGCTCGATGTGCCATGGGAGCACCGTGGCCGGCGTACCGATGAGTACCTGGCAGCAATGCGCATGGTGTGGTCGGGGAGCCATGTGGAGTTCCACGGCGAGTTCGTGGACTTCGAGCCGCTGACGTCGACTCCTCGCCCAGCGCAGGGTGCCAACATTCCCATCCTCGTGGGCGGCGACACCCCCGTAGCCATTCGCCGCGCAGCGCGATTGGCCGACGGCTACTTCCCTGGCGAATCGAATCCGGTACGACTCGGTGAGTTAATCACAAATGTGCGGGAAGCGTGCCAGGCCATCGATCGCGACCCCGCCGAAGTGGAAATCAACGCCATGTTCGGAGCCCACATCGGCAACCCCGCTGAGGGAATCGAAGCCATGCGAACGCTCGGCGTAGGCCGCGTGATGGTGCCGGCTTTTTTCTTTGGCGGCGACGGCGGACTCGACCGGTTGCGACAGTTTGGCGAGGAGCATGTGCTCACTCACGTGGGCTGAGGTTAGCGACTAATTTCACCAGCTAGCCACGCATCGCGCAGCTTGCGTTTGTTGATCTTGCCCATCGTGTTGCGCAAAAGATCTCCAACCACGTGGTACTCCCGAGGGCATTTGTAGTGACTCAAACGTTCGCGCAACCAGGCCGACAATTCGCCAGGGTCCGGAGGCGTCAAAGTGTCTCTGGGGATCACGAGCGCGATGAGCATCTCGCCCATTTCATGATGCGGCACGCCGATGCATGCCACGTCGGCCACACCGGGATGGTGGATCAGTAGCTGTTCGGCTTCGGCTGGGTACAGGTTCGATCCGCCAGACACCACCATGTCGCTGAACCGGTCGGTAATGAACACGTATCCATCGGCATCTACGTATCCGACTTCGCCGAGCGTGAACAGGCCTGGCTCGGGGTTTGAGGCCGCTGTCTTGGCGGCATCGTTCGGGTACACGATGCCGCGGCCGGTGGAGTCTCGGAAGTACAGCCGACCCTCCGTGCCTACTGGCAACTCGGCCATGTCGTCATCGAGAATCACCACCGAAAACTGGCCAATGGCGCGGCCCACGGAACCCTTGTGGGCAAGCCACTCCTGGCTCGTGATGGAGCACACAGTGCCCACTTCCGTGGCGCCGTAGGCGTCATTGAACACGGGGCCAAACCATTCGATCATGGCCGCTTTCACATCCACCGGGCACTTGGCGCCGGTATGGGCGATCAGCTTCATCGAGCTCACGTCGTACCGGGCCTTGACCTCTTCGGGCAGCGCCAGCAAACGCACGAAATGGGTCGGCACCATCACCGTAGTTTCGGTTTTGTAGGTGTCGATAGCGGCCAGAACGGCTTCGGCGTCGAACTTGGAAAGGATCACCGAGGGCACGCCAGCGCACAACAAGCGCATGCCCGATAGCGGCCCTGTGTGATACATCGGGCCTACCACCAAGTGCGTCCCGAAACCTGAAAACGAGCCCCGTGCCAGCCGGTCGAGATGCTCGTCCATATTCACCCCGCCTGCGAACATGGTCGGTGGTAACTCCGTGCCCTTTGGCTGCCCGGTGGTGCCCGATGTGTACAACAGGTTTGGTCGCGGCACCACGGTGCCGGGCGGGTCAGTCGGTGCTCCGCTCGCCAACCATTGCTGCCAATCGATGACGCCTGCGAGATGATCACAACCCCACCCGATGACAACGTCGACGTTGGCCTGACGAGCTGCGGCAAGGCCACGCTCTGCCGTCTCTGGGCCGACGAACAGAATGCGGGTGGCAGAGTCTTCGAGAATGTAGGCAGCCTCGGACGACGTGAGATGAAAGTTGACCGGCACTGAGGAGGCCCCGGCGAGTAGAGCACCGAGATGGGCAAGCGCTGTCTCGGCTGCGTTCTCGGCGAACACCGCAATCCGGCGCGCCTCACCGAGCACACCCGATTCACCTGCCGCGATCAGTTGGTTCGCGCACCGGTTGAGCGCGTCACCGACCTCGCCCCACGTGAGCTCACGGCCAGCGGCCACCAGCGCGAAACCAGTGGGATCCTGCGCAGCGCGCTCGGTCGCAAAACGAGGCATCAGGGAGCCACCGATTGCTGGGGCGCGACGACGGCGAGGTTGCCCTGCGTCCACATCACAACGAGGTTGCGGTGCGCGATTCGCCAGCCCGCAGGTGTTCGTTCCAGACGGTCTTCGTAACGACCGGCCACGATGTAGTTGGGCCCGCCTGTGGCGTCACGTCGAATGTGTTGCGCTTGCAAGTAACAACGATGCGTAGCCGTATCGCCATCGATGTGCACCTCATGATTCCCCACCAGATGCTGGCTCTCGTCGAGTTGTCCAAGCGCGGCGCTTACGCGCCCCACGATCTTGTCGCGACCGGCATACTTCGCTCCGGCGCCCAACTCGGCTGTGGCATCGGGAAGAAATACCTCGTTGAGCAACGACCAATTTTTGGTATCCAACGCCCGGCAATACAGCAAGGCCACCGCCACAATTGCCCGCTCGTCGAGCAATGTAGCCAACGCGTTTTCGGGGGTGTCCATTGGTGCCGTTACTGCCCGAATCCGTGATCGAGTAAGGCGCTTTGAGCACGTTCGATTACCGCTGTCCATAACGCGATGGCGCGTTCGCTGGTGAAGTCGAGGCTGCCAACGGCAAGCACGGGAATCATCCAGCCACAGCTAATACCAACTCGATAATCGGCGACCACTGTGTCGTAGTCGTAGCCAGTAACACCGTTGGCCACGAGCGTGTCGTGGTATGCGTGGAGCAACTCGGCTTCGTGAGTTCGCCGATCAGCGGTGCTCAAATTTTGCGAAATGAAGTATCCAACATCGGCCGCTCCGCCACCTTGGCTGATGGCCTGCCAATCGATGACGACCACAGAGCCGTCGGTGTCGAAGAAGAGATTGTCGGCCCGAAAATCGAAGTGCACCAACGTGTGCGGCATGGCGGCCAGATCGTCGAGAACTTGCGGCCGCGCTGCCGAATAGCCGGCTACGAAAGGTGCCAACTCAGGTTTAATAGCGTCCCCAAAGGCGGCCATGAAACCGGGCAACGATGCGTCGTAAATTGCAGAGCCCGCTTGATTCAACGGACCATTGATCACGGGTATGAAGTCGGCTGATTCGAGGCCGGCACCGTTCCAGAATCGAGCGTGATGGGCAGCCAGGCCCACTAGCGCAGCACGGGCCTGCTCAGGTGAGACGCCCACAACCTGGTCGCCGAGTGTGAGGCCTGAGAGGTCTTCCATGAGCAGTAAATACCGCTCGTCGACCGATTCTTCGGCGGGCTCGCAGGTGACGTGATAGATGGCGGGCGTGCGCAACGGCGACTGCTCAGCCACCTCGGCATAGAAGCGATGTTCACGCTCATAAATTCGAGTTGGATGCATCATGGCGCGAATCTCTGGCGACGACGTCGGGAACTTGGCCACCACCGCAGCCGGTGCGCCAGTGGCATCCCCGTTATACACGAGGCCAACGGTGCCAACTTCGCCCATGAAGCCCACACCGGGCCCTGCGGGATCGAGGACTACCGACGTAACGGTGGTGCCCGCGCCGATCACACCCGATTCACGAAGCGCAGCGGTGACAAATTCGGCGGTGACTTCATTGGTGTTTTTTGGAAACGCTGTCATGCGCTGAAACTAGCCAACTTCGCGCTACATCGAACGACCGGACGACGATCAGCAGGCGCCATCATCGAGTGCGGAACCGATCGCTGTCGGGGGCCAGACTCGTTTCCTCCACCACCCGACCGCGCACAGCCACATACGCGATGCCGTCGACTTCACGAATTTGATGGCTGGCCACGCCCTCCCACGCTGGCGGGCCAGAGTGGCTACCATCGCGCACGTCGAACGCCGCCCCGTGCAACGGGCATACGAGGCTGAACCCTCGCAATCGACCCTCACTCAAGGGCGTGTCGGCATGCGAGCAGTTGTCGGCGACGGCATACAACTGGCCGCCAGCACGACACACCACGATGCCATCGCGGCCCACCTGCTCGAAGCAGCGCAGTTCGCCATCGGCCAATTGACTGAGATCGCCAAGTTCAGTTTCTTCGTTCATCGATGGATCCACTTTTAGTTCTCGAGTGGGCCGAGAGCGAGGTACTTATCGATGTTGTCATGAAAGAAGCGAACTCGACGTTCCTGCCACGGCATGTAGTCGCCACGGAATCCGCGCGACCTCAAGCCTTGTTGCTGGGTGTTCCAGATAGCCACGTCCTGGTCGATTCCGGGCCCACACGACACCTCGCCGGCAATGCCTGTCTGATGCTCCACTTGATGATCGATCGACACCCAATCGCGCATCGAATTTGACCAGTATTCCTTGGAGCCTTCCGGAAAGAGCGTGAGGTACCACATGTCGAATGAGCACCGTTCTGGGTCGGTCGGGTGAGGTGTGGCCCGCAACCAAATACATCCGTCGGGCTTCATGCTGAACGAGATGTTTGGGAACACCGTGTAGTGATAGTTGTCGGTCAGTTGCTCATCGGAATAGCCGGAAAAGTCGTAGCCCTTTGAGGCACCCAGTTCACGTTTGCGTCGTTGTAACTCAACGCGCAGGCCAGAAAGATCGTCGTGAAATGGAGCAGGATCGACATCCCAAAATTCAAGATCGGGGCCGAGACCTTTGAGTGTGCGATCGGGCTTGCCCCGATAGTGCGGCCCTGGTGCCCCGCCGGGCATCAGCATCCGAGCATGTCCTGATTCGTATAGATCGAATTGGCTGCCGCTGTGATGTTCGTTGAGCGTGGCCAGTGTTTGGGGGTGCACGTAAGGCAGGTGGTAGCTCTCGTTGAAGTTGTCCTGCACGCACTTCCAATTGAAAGCACCCTCCACCGTGACCCAGTGCGTGCGCTTCATATTCTCCATGCGATACCCATCGAGATGATCGGCCACAGGGTCGAGCCATTCACGCAGCAGCGTGGCATTTTGGTCCATGTTGAACCAGATGAAACCTGCCCAAATATCAGACGGCATCTCAATAAGGTTGCGAACTCCGCACGGGCTGCCTTGAGGAAAGTCGTCCTCGTCGGGCACCCAATTGAGGCGACCTTGGGTGCCGAAACGCCAGCCGTGATAGGCGCATTGAAACTCTCCTGTGAGTAACGATCCGACCTCGGCGGTGACCAACCGATTCCCCCGATGCTGGCACACGTTGAAGAAAACACGTACCTCTCGATCATCGCCACGCACGGCTATCACAGAGTCGCGGCCGATCTCGTAGGTGATGTAGTCGCCGGGCGAGGGCACCTGGTCGACGCGCCCAGCGACCTGCCAGACGCGAGGCCACAACGCATCGTGTTCCTTGCGGAGGAACTCAGGCGACCAATACCGATCGCCGCGAATGGCCGTATCACTGAGGAAAGGTTCGGGTGCCTTGTCGCGGCTGATCCCTCGGATATCGACGCGCTGTTCGGCAGTATCTGTCATGACACCCTTCGACCTCAAGTCTCGGGCCGGATGCTCCACTTCGAGCCCACCGGCGATGAGCGTTAACCTACCCAGCATTCAGCAAATCCGACGGATCGTGCGTCGGTCGAAGGAGCACTGCTTTGAGTGACGTCCGAGATAGACAAGCACGCATGCGGCTCGTGTCGGGCTGCGCACAATGATCCGGGGCATTCATCACACGGCGATCTCGACACCGAACCTGGATCGGTTGGCGGCGTTCTACATTGACGTGGTCGGCTTCGAGCAAGTGATGGCGACGCAGTGGAGCGATCGTCCAATCATCGACCGCATCCTTGGCCTCCCCGGCTCCGCAGCCCGCCAGGTGATGTTGCGAGCAGGAAACGCCTACTTTGAACTGTTCGAGTATTCGGCTCCAGTTGGTCGCCCAGCAGATCCAATCCGGGCCCCGAGCGACCATGGCTACACGCACATTTGCCTCGACGTGACCGACATCGACGCCGAATACGAACGGCTCAAGGCAGGCGGTATGCAATTCCACAGCGCTCCCCCTACCACTGCAGAAATCGGTAGCAGAGGCTTGCGGGCCATCTATGGCCGCGACCCCGACGGGAACATTGTGGAGCTACAGGAAATCATCGGCACCGACATTCCATTCTCGTTGGAGCGCACCGCCATGATCGGAGCCCACGAGTGACCGACAGCGTCACACAAGTCAACGTGCGCCCGGGCGAAGCACGCTGCCCTGGCCCAAGCACGCGCGATCTCATCATGGGAGATTCGACGCCATCGCCTGATGCACTGTTGGAAGAGTCGTACACCTTTCACGGCGATGCCGACGTGCCCTACACAGAGTTCACATCCCCCGACCAAGCAGCCGCAGAGCATCGCTATATGTGGTCGCGTACGTGGCAGTGGGCGTGTCGCGATGAGCACATTCCAGAGCCCGGTGACTACTACGTGTACGACATTGGGGACCGCTCAGCGCTCATCGTGCGAGGGCCAGACGGCTCGGTTCGGGCGTTTCATAATTCGTGTTTGCACCGCGGGACGCAACTCAAGCCGCCCGCATCGGCTGGCTACAGCCCGAAATTGCGTTGCTCCTTTCACGGTTGGACATGGTCGCTAGCTGGTGAACTGATCGACCTCCCGTGTCAATGGGATTTCCCCCACGTCAACGCTGAGGAGTATCAACTTCCGCAGCTCCGCACAGGCCGTTGGGGCGGATTCATTTTCGTCAATTTCGACGACGACGCACCGCCGTTGGACGAGTACCTCGGCGTCCTCCCCCACCATTTCGCCAACTGGGATCTCGCTGATCGCTATGTGGAAGTGCACATCCGCAAGCGCTTGCCCGCCAACTGGAAGGCGTCGGCCGAAGCGTTTCTTGAGGCGTATCACATCCTGGAAACGCACTCGCAGTCGATCTACGCCGCAGGTGATGCCAACGCGCAATACGACGTTTTTGACGAACATGTGAGTCGATTCATTCATACCATCGGCACCACCAGCCCGCACGTTCCAGTCGACAAGCGACCCGATGAAGCGAGCCTTCTCAAGATGTTGATGTACAGCAAAAACCCCGGGCAAGATGTACCCCCGATTCCTGATGGACAACGGGCCCGAGACGTATATGCCCGCTATGTGCAAGGCATCCTGGGCGAGCAATACGACAACGACTTCTCACACCTTTCAGTGAGCGAGACGATCGACTCAATCGAGTATTTCCTGTTCCCCAACGCCTTCTTTTTTCCGGGCCTACAAATCCCATTGTGCTACCGGTTCCGGCCCGATGGGCCAGACCCTGATCGATGCATTTTTGAAGTGCTTTTCCTGCGGCCGAAACCACGTTCCGGCAAGACACCTCCGCCGGCAGTGCCGTTCGATCTCGACGTGGACGACAGCTATACAACGGTGCCCGGATTGCCGAAGTCGCTTGGCGTCGTGTTCGACCAAGACACCGGGAACCTCGCCGCCCAAACACGCGGCTTCAAAGCGAGCAAGAAGCTCGGTCAGACGCTAGGGAACTATCAAGAAGTGCGAGCCCGCCACTTCCAAGCCACTGTCAACAACTACATCTCCGCCGGCCGTTCCCGCGAGACTCCTGGGAACGAGCAACTACGACTCTGAACCGGCCACGTCCCTGGTTGCTCATCGGTTTCACTGGGCGGTGCCGTCGCGCTCAGCCAATCATGGATATCGGGACGGCGAGCTGTTCGTAGATGCGCTGCAGGTCCATATGGTCGTGGCCGAGCGTGACGACAGCGAGTTGGTCGATGAGCATGTCGAAGTCGTCGTCTGTATCGCCGCGGTAGGACGCTTCCATCGGTCCCCATTCATCCCACGGAAGCATCTCGACCTTGCAGGCGACGCTGGCGAGGTCTCTCATGGCGTTGGCGCGTATCTCGCCGGGCCCCCAATTCTCGGTGCCGAAGACACCGAAATCGGCAGGGTTCTCTCGGCCGGATCGAACGAGTTGCCAGGCCTCGCCGGCGGTGAGGAACTCACCAGGATGAAGATCACCGGGATGGGCTGGCGCGGGCGTCGGTCGGTCGAGGTACTCGGGGTCGATCCGGATCCAGCGTTGATCCTCGTTCGACCAGTACTCGGTGATCCAGTGGTCGACCTTTTTTGGCGGGACGAAATAGGTAGCAAATCCGCATCGGGCTCGGGCGGGAACGTTCGTCGCTCGCAAGAAGGCAGTGGCCAAAACGGCGAAGTGTCGACACGTTCCGACCACCTTTCCATCGACTGGTCGCAGAGCATCAAGCGGAGTAACGCTATCGAGTTCGAGCGCCCGTTGCAGCAAGGCGCTCGCCGGCCGGGTGTTGCGTTCGGCCATACGTTGCTCAGACAGGCCAACGCCGAAAGCATCTTGAGGAGGGACCACAAGACCCTGCGCTGCGCGACACAGACCGACCGGGTCAAGCGCAAGCCGGCGGACCATCTCGACCTGATGGGCAGTCAACTCCGTCAACGGACCAGCAGCGGCGTAGTAGGCAACATCCACACGAGCCACCGTAGCGACTCGGCTGGCTCTCTGGACAGGTGCTACGTCCAAACAATGGCGTACGACCACTCCGCCGCCGGCCGCCTCCGTGATGCCTGCGCAAACGGCCCGTCAAGGGTGTGGAGTATACCCGGCTAACGCTCAGGCGCGATTGCCAAAGATCTCGGGTCGTGCGTGACAATTACGTGATCTGGACTGGGCAAACTCTGCGATTTTGGGCAGACGAACTGGTCGAACGACATGCTCGTTACAAGTCTGGCCGGGTTCAACTGAACACGAACCAGCGCGGCACCGCATCGCAGTTCATGAACTCCCCGCCTGATCCGACGCCAGCCCGCCGCTGATTCGCGTTGGCGATTAAACGAAAGCCATCGGTCGGTTCGCATGAATCCGGCCGACCAGTGGACGCATGCTCATTTCGGGGTTAACTTCGCCAAGGGACATAACCGGACGCAACGTTCTTCGAATAGGAACAGTCGATGGGAATAGTGGAGGACGCTCGCGTCACTCAAAAGAGAAATATTGAGTTGAGCACTGGTCGATCAATCGACAACTGGATTGTGCTCGTCCAAACGAGCGGAATTGTGAAGCACGGTGAAATTGTTGCCTGGCTCAAGTCAACTCACGGACTCACCCACGGCAATGCGAATCTCATTGCGACCGAGGCCCGAGACGGAGGGTCTCAACAGCCTGGTATCGATCTCATCGACGCGCAGTACACGGGTGCCAAGGCATCACTCCGTCCGATTTTTGAAGCGTTACTCGACGCGACGCGAACGTTCGGTAGCGATGTCGACGTGAGCCCGAAAAAGACAGGGATAAGTCTTCGACGCAACAAGCAGTTCGCTCTGATCGAAGCGGCATCGGCAACGCGTATCATTCTCGGGCTAAACGACCGTTCACTCGTCTCCTCAGCCCGGCTCAGCGAAGCAAAAGGTATGTGTTCGCATCAGGTGTCGCTTACAACTATTGGCGACGTCGATGCCGAGGTCGTGAACTGGCTTCGCACAGCGTACAACCATTGTTGACAATTTGCCCTAACGGTCAGATTTCACGGCGCTTCAAATCGGCCTCAAGATGGTTGCGAACTGGCTTGGGCCTTGGCTTCGTCCCAAAGTTTGTCGAGGGTCTCAATGGTGCTGCCGAGCATGGGGATTGCTCGGGCTGAGGCGAGATCTTCGACGGCTTCAAATCGGCCGCTGAACTTTGCTGTAGCAGCCCGCAATGCAGATTCCGGCTCCACACCGAGATGCCGGGCGGCATTCACCACGGCGAAGAGCAGGTCGCCGATTTCGTCTCGCCGGGCCGCGTCGGTTGACGCCTCCTGCACTTCTGCCAACTCTTCTGTGACTTTGGCAAAGGCACCCGTTACGTGAGGCCAGTCGAAGCCCACCTTGGTCGCCGCCCGTTGCACGGCGTAGGCGTGCATGAGCGACGGCACGGCGGTATTCACGCCATCGAGTGCGCGCGCCACGGAGCTTGATTCGCCTCGTTCGGCAGCCTTGATTTCCTGCCAATTTTTGGCAACTTGCTCGGCCGAATCGGCGTCCGTCGAAGCAAACACATGCGGGTGGCGCCGGACCATTTTTTCGGTGGCGTGACTGGCCACATCGGCCAACGTAAAGCGTCCCTCTTGCTCGGCAATGGCGCTGTGCAAAACCACTTGTAACAAAACGTCGCCAAGCTCATCTACAAAGGCATCTTCGGTATCGGCATCGCCTTCACGAAGCAAGCCAATTGCCTCGACGGTTTCGTACGCTTCTTCGATCAAATACTTCATGAGTGATTGGTGCGTTTGCGCCTTATCCCACGGGCATTCCCGGCGCAATCGTCGAATCACGTCGTTGAATTTCACGAGTTCACTAGCCACCGGCGCCGACAGCTCCGGCACCCAAATTGACGTGAGATGATCGGGCTCAAAAGAGCGATCAAGATCGGCCCAACTGAGCTCGAAAACTTGCTCATCGGAGAGACCCAAATGATGCAGGACAGTGACCGGCGCAAAGTCGTCGAGGTCAGCATCGCCGAGGGCCAGCTTCATATCGCTGAGGACCTCTCGCCGATCAGTCTGCGCTACGAGCAACGGGCCTCGCTCGCCGGCAGCATCAACGGCAAATGTGTGCCCGTCGACCAGGCGCACGCCAGCCGCCAACGGGTCGATGCCCAGTGCCGTCCACGCCACATCCAAGTAACTTAGCGCTGGGCGAATATCGCACTTGATCGTTGGATCGGCACGCAGCAATTCGACGGTGTGCTCTGCCACCAACGGCGAACCGGGGACGATATACAACACGGTGCCGTGGTCCTTCGCCGCCTGGGCCACGGACTCAGAAATGCGTTGATAAACATCAGCGATATCGCGGGCCGATTCGTACACATCATCGAAATATGTCACGTCATCGGGAAGCGTGTCGCACGCGGGATGACGACGGGTGCGGGCGAATTTTACGGCGATTGAGTCGATGTGACGCAGGGCGTCGGCGGTCATCAACGAAGCGTCGGCGGGGCCGAGCCCGACGATCACCACAAGCGGGTTGTTCACCCTTACGGTGCTGCCGTCGTTGTTGTCGTTGCGACCTTGACACGCACAGGACCTCGAGGCGCAGTCAACGAGCCAGTTAAAGAGTCCCATTGCCCAACACGCGGGTTGACGACAACGTCAGCAGCCGCCAAAGCGCTACCCGCATCGGAACCAAGATTCTGTGTTGTTACGACCACATTTTCTGCGATAAATCCGGTAAGGAGATCCTGCATCTTTGTCGACAACGCTGCATCCGCACCGCCGGGACACACTTTGGTCAATTGCTTCTTAGCAGCCACTATTTGATCAGCAGTCGGCAACTTGTTTTTGGACGAAAGGACACCGTGAAGGACAGCACTTTGGCTCACAAGGTTGCCCACAAACCGCACCGCCGAATTGTTGGCACCGGACGATGAAAATTTCACGGGCGTCGGCAAATTCAGTAGACCAATGCATTTTTGTCCGGCTTCCAAACCAGCGACCAAGTCCCGAAATTCACCCATGGTGGTGACCTCGCCATTGACCTTGATGGCCACCTCGTCGCTGGGTTTGTAGTCGCAACCGGTGGCCAAAAGGGCCATCAAGCTCACGCCGGCCAAAGCGCGCACAAGCAAACGAGGACGAAACGCAAGAGTCATGATGCAGAGGTTACGACAGGCGTCTCATCGGGCATCAACTCAGCCAGCAAAGCCACGATCGCCATCGCCATGTCGACCTTGGCCATCGGCCCGGCCACCGGCACCTGGACCTGTTTCATTTCCGGTTTATACACCGATGATTTTGCTAATCGCTTCAAGCGCAATTCTTGACTGATCTTGAGCGTGACCGGTTGGATCTTGGCCATTTCACGGGCCACAGAAACCTCACGGATACCCAATCGATGACACTCCGCCCGCAGCCGGGCAATCGACAGCAACGCCTCGGCCTGCTTGGGCAGTGGGCCGTATCGATCGAGCCATTCGGTGCGAATGTCGACCACTTCGCCGGTGGTGGTGACGCCGGCCAATCGCCGGTACGCCTCCAACCGAAACTCTTCGCGCTCCACATATGACACTGGCAAGTTGGCATCGAGCGGCAAATCCAACTTGATTTCCGCAGGCGGTTTGATGGTCTCACCCTTGAGTTCAGCCACAGCCTCCGAAACCATTTGGCAATACAGGTCGTAACCCACCGCCGCTATATGCCCCGATTGAGACTCTCCGAGCAAGTTGCCAGCCCCGCGAATTTCGAGATCGCGCATCGCGATCTTGAAGCCACTTCCCAATGCCGTTGCTTCGCCAATCGTCTTGAGGCGCTCATAAGCCTGTTCGCTGAGCACTTTGTCGGGTGGGTAAAACAAGTACGCGTACGCCCGTTGGCCAGCGCGCCCAACACGACCTCGCAATTGGTGAAGTTGCCCGAGCCCGAGCATGTCGGCTCGCTCCACTACGAGCGTGTTCACCGTGGGCATGTCGATGCCCGACTCAATAATCGTGGTGCACACCAACACGTCGTAGTGGCCTTCCCAAAAGTCGTACACCACCTTTTCTAGGCTGGCGTCGTCCATCTGCCCGTGGGCCACAGCAATGCGCGCCTCGGGCACCAACCTGCGCAACTCCTCAGCCTTGAGATCAATATCGACCACCCGGTTGTGCACAAAAAATACTTGTCCCTCGCGCAGCAACTCGCGACGGATCGCTTCGCCAGCGGCCCGTTCATCCCATTCGCCCACATACGTGAGAATTGGCTGACGATCAGCCGGCGGCGTCTGCAACAGCGTGAAATCGCGGATACCGGTGAGGCTCATTTCCAACGTCCGAGGAATCGGCGTGGCGGTCAACGTGAGCACGTCCACGTTGGTTTTGAGCTTCTTCATCGCCTCTTTGTGATTCACGCCAAAACGCTGTTCTTCGTCGACCACCAGCAGCCCAAGGTCCTTGAATTTCACGTCTTGGCCAAGCACGCGATGGGTGCCGATGAGCACGTCCACCTGCCCGGCCTCCACGGCCGCCGATACCTTCTTGGCTTGTGCTGTGGTGAGGAATCGACTCAGTACTTCCACCCTGATCGGGTAGCCAGCCATGCGGTCGCTGAACGTCATGAAGTGCTGTTGGGCCAACAGTGTGGTGGGCACCAATACACATACTTGCTTGCCGTCTTGCACGGCCTTGAAGGCGGCGCGCACAGCCACTTCGGTTTTGCCGAAACCCACATCGCCCACCACCAAATGGTCCATGGGGATCGGCAACTCCATATTGCCTTTGATGGCGTCGACAGCTTTGCGCTGATCGGGTGTGAGGCTGTACGCGAAGGCATCTTCCATCTCGTATTGCCACGGCGTATCGGGGCCAAACGCGTGCCCTTCGGCGTGTACTCGCTTCTGGTACAACACCACGAGTTCGCCGGCCACCTCTTGCGCTGCAGAACGCACACGCGATTTCGCCTTGGCAAAATCGGTGCCACCCAAACGATGCAAACTGGGCGACTCGCCGCCAGTGTATTGGCGCACCGTATCGATCTGGTCGCTCGGCACATACAGCTTGTCGCCGCCCTTGTACTCGAGCAACAAGTAGTCACGCTCTGAGCCGCCGAGGGCCCGCTTCACCATGCCGCCGTATCGACCCACGCCGTGATGCACGTGCACGATGTAGTCGCCCGTTTTGAGGTCTTCGAAGATGCTCGACGTATCACGTTTCGATGGTGGCTTTGGCCGTCGATGGCTCCGCCGACGCCCCGTCACATCGGCTTCGGTGAGGATGGCCACGTTGATCTCGGTGAGGATCACGCCGCGCTCTAAGGGCTGCACAATGCTGGCCGCTAGATCGATACCTTCGAAGGACAACATCTCCGAAATTCGTTTTCGGCTGACCTCCGTATCGGCGCACAACACGATCCTGCTTTTGCGGGCCAACAAGGATTTGCATCGCTTTAACAACGCCTGGCCGTCGCCTTGCACCACATCCCACGTAGCGGTGCCCACCACTGCCGCGTCGGGGCCATCTGGCGTGGGCGTAATCGTCCACACAGCCAATTCGTTGTTGGCCAACAGCTCGTCGAACGCCAAATGCAGCTTGGGAAAATCAGCCTTCTCGACGCCCCACGTTTTCGACAGAGAGTTCTCTAAATCGGCTTCCTCTGCCAAAATATCGGCAGCCCTGTCGCGCATGCGGCGGGGCTCACACATGGCCAATAGAGCATCGTCGGGCAAGAGGTCAATGAGGGTTCGATCCGACGTCGATAGCCACGGCAACCACGACTCCATACCGTCAAAAGTGAGGCCTTCACTGAGTCGCTCCCACTGCTCTCGTCCCCACGGCTCAGCGGCAATCAGCGACGCAGCAGCCGCCTTCACAGCCTCGGTAGGGAGCAGTTCGCGGCACGGAAATATTTCAACTCGATCAACGTCGACCGTGGTGCGTTGATCGTTCACGGAGAACTCCGTGAGGCGTTCCACATCGTCGCCCCACAAATCGATGCGGATGGGCGTTTCGCTGGTGGAAGGAAACACGTCCACGATTGAGCCCCGCACCGAGAACTCGCCACGGTGCTCCACCACGTACTCGCGTCGATAGCCATCGTGGGCGAGCCGTTCCGCCAAAATCTGGGGATCGATCTGCATCCCGGGCGTGAGTACCACTGGGTCCACTTCATCAGCGTGCGGACTCAATCGTTGGATCAAGGAACGCACCCCGGTCACGATCACGGCTGGCGCACGATCAGGTTGGCGTAGCAGCCACATGGTGCGCATGCGTTGCCCCATAGTTTCCACGCTCGGGCTCACACGTTCGAAGGGCAGCGTCTCCCATGCCGGGAAAAGCTGCACGTTGTCGTCGCCGAGGAACGCCCGCAGATCGCTCGCCAAATGTTCGGCTTCTGTGCCCGTGGGTGTGATCACTACCAGTGGTTTGCGATCGGCAAGTTGGCTGATGCCTGCCATCACAAATGCTCTGGCGGGGTCGCTCACCGCCAAAACGATGTTGCGACGGCCGACCACTTTGCTAAAAGCTGGGTCGTCGCGAAGGTTGAGGGCGAGCTCGGAAAGAACGTTCGGCATGTGGCCTACATTCTGTGCGATCTACGCGCTCGGGACGGTATTAACCGCGTTCATTGCCCGTTCGATACCGGTGAGCAGGATTGCTTCCACGGCGTCGGCAGCCCGTTCGATAGCGATGTCGATGATCGGCTTTTCGGCTTGAGAAAATCGCTTCAGCACGTGTTCGACGCCCGACGCCGCGTTCGCTGGTTTACCGACCCCGATTCGCACCCGGGTGTAGTCCTGGGTGTGCAAATGTTGGGTGATCGATTTCAGCCCATTGTGTCCAGCCAAGCCCCCGCCGGCTTTCACTTTCACTACCCCGGGCGCTAAATCAAGCTCGTCTTGCACGACCACTAAGGCTGCCGGATTTTCGAGCCCTGATGCCTTACAAATGGGTGCTACGGCCTCACCGGACAGATTCATAAATGTGATCGGCTTTGCCAAAATCACACGCTGACCGCCAATGCGCACGTCGCACTCAAAGGCCCGGTGCCTGCCCAATTTCAGCGACCCGCCATGACGTTTCGCCAACAGATCGATCACATCGAATCCGACGTTGTGGCGCGTGTGAGCGTATTTTTCGCCGGGATTGCCGAGACCCACGACGACCAACGCCGCGGGGGTGCCCCGTCGCTCAGAGCGAGCAAACAAGGCCATCCGTTAGGACTACTTCTTGCCCTTGCCCTTGGCAACAGGAGCAGTAGCTGCCGCAGCCACGGCGGTGGCGCGGGTGGCGCGGCCGGCGGCCACAATTGCGCCCGCACGGGCGTTGACAGTGGTGCCAGGCGTGAGCACAAGGTCGTTGACGGTGATGAATGAGCCAACTTCGAGGGGCGACACGTCGACCGTGATGTTTACGGGCACTGTGGCCGGGGTGGTGTTGATGCTGAGCACGTTGAGAACCTGCTCCACCATGCCGAATTCGGCGGCCACTTTGGGGGCCTCGCCGGTCAGTACCACGGGCACCTTCACGGTGATCTTCTGGTCGGGCGTTACCCGCAAGAAGTCGATGTGGTTGACGGTGCGCTTGACCTTGTCACGTTGGATCTCTTTGATGATCGCCAACTCGCTGTGTCCGTCGTACTTCACGGTGACAATCACGTTGTTGCCGGCGTCGGTGCTCAAGGCGTGACGCAACACAGGGCGCTCGAGGGTGAGGGCTACAGATTCTCCGGATCCACCGTAAATTACGGCGGGGATTTTGTCTTCACGGCGAAGGCGACGAGTCTCCGGACCACCAAAGGCCCGACCGGTCACTGCGGTAACAATAATTTCAGACATAGCAAGCTCCAAGCGGCTTCGATAGAACCCGGCAAGTGTAGGGGATCGGGAAGCGATCCGGGAAAACGGTCAGCTTTGGTTTTCGCCGCCGAATATTTCAGACACGCTGGTGTCCTCGAAAACGGCGTGGATGGCGTCGGCAATAATGGGCGCTACGGACAGCACTTCGATCTTGTCGATCTGCTTTTCGGGAGGTAATGGCAGCGTATTGGTGATAATCACTTTCGTGAACACCGAATTCTTGATGCGGTCAATGGCCGGCCCTGACAGCACGCCGTGAGTGGCCGCCGCCCACACTTCCGTGGCGCCCCGTTTGGTGAGCTGCTCAGCTGCGGCACAGATCGTGCCAGCCGTATCGATCATGTCGTCCACGATCACGCACACGCGTCCGTCCACGTCGCCCATCACATCGAGCGCCTCAACGGTGTTGATCTTGTTTTTGTCTCGACGCTTGTACACCGTGGCCACTTCGGCACCGAGGTGCTGCGCGTAACGCTCAGCCACTTTCACACGACCAGCATCAGGCGACACCACTACCAGATCACCTCGCAAATGGGTCTTCAGATACGACGTCAGGACCGGAGCTGCAGTGAGATGGTCAACAGGTCCATCGAAGAAACCTTGGATCTGTCCAGAGTGCAAATCCAGGCTCACCAGCCGTTGAACGCCAGCGGCTTGGAAGAGGTCGGCAACCAATCGTGCCGTAATCGGCTCACGTCCAGACGACTTGCGGTCTTGCCGTGAATAGCCGTAGTACGGGCACACCACGGTAATGCGTTTGGCCGACGCCCGCCGGGCCGCGTCGCACATAATGAGTTGCTCCATGAGCGCATCGTTGAGGCTCTGGCCTTCGAAGGCGGTATGCGTCTGGATCAAAAAAACGTCGGCGCCTCGAATCGATTCATCGAACTTGCAGTGAATTTCGCCGTTGGCAAAAATTCGGGTGTTCGTGTCGCCCAATCGCACGCCCAGGTGCTCTGAAACTTCGGTGGCCAGTTGCTCAGTGGCGCGGCCAGCGAACAACACAAGTTTCTTCTTGGTGACCAGTTCCATGTTGCGCCCCTTTGTCCTTCGGCAGTCTAACGAATAGAACCGGATGCGATTTCCGTGCCCGGCTCCAGGCTCAGATAGGGACCCACCACGCAGTCATCACCGATCACGCAATCGCGGGCCGTGACGTGATCAATGCGGCATCGCTCGCCAACGGTGCAGTTGATCAGACGGGTGCCGGGCCCGATTTCGGTTTGAGCACCGATCACTGTATTGCCCTGCAAAATGACGCCCGGGAACAGCGTGACATCGGGCGCCAACGTGGCTGTGGCATCCACGTACGTGTTGGTCGGATCGAGCATCGACACACCCAATCGCATCCACTTATCGTTGGTGCGGGCTCGCAACACCGACTCGGCATGAGCCAACTGCACGCGATCATTTACGCCGTGCGTTTCCGCTTCGTCGGCGGCAACGACGCCTTCGACAACGTGCCCAGCGCGGCTCAACACTTCGACGGTATCGGTGAGGTAGTACTCACCTTGGGAATTGTTCGGCTCTACCTTGCGCAGCGCAGGAGCTAGCAACGAACGGCGAAAGACGTAGATCGACGTGTTGATTTCGGTGATGGCTCGTTCGGCGTCCGTGGCGTCACGGTGCTCCACGATGCGCAACACGTTGCCGTGCTTATCGCGAATGATTCGCCCGAGACCGGTGGCATCAGGCAAGCGGGCAGTGAGAAGCGTGGCCGCTGCTCCAGTGGCTCGATGATGGTCGATGAGCGCAGCAATGGTGCTGGCCCGCAGCAGCGGTTGATCGCCCGGCATCACGAGGAGGTCGTCATCATCGTCGTCGAATTCGTCGATCTCGGTGAATGCAGTGAGGGCCACGCCCACAGCATCGCCGGTGCCGCGCTGCACACGCTGCTCCACGAACTCAAGCGGCATGCCCGAATCAGCTTGCGCTTTCTTGGTGACTCGCTCGGCTCCGTGGCCAACGACCACTACAACTCGATCAGGGTTGATATCGGCAAGCGAATCCAACACACAAAACAACATGGGCCGCCCACACAACAGATGCAAGGGTTTTGGGCGAGTGGACTTCATGCGACTCCCCTCGCCAGCAGCGAGGATCACAGCCGAAATTGAACGTGCCATTGCTCGGGGGGGAGGGCTCGAACCTCCATAAACAGATTCAAAGTCTGTTGTCCTACCATTGAACGACCCCCGAAGGGTCGCTACAGGTTAACCGAAGAACACCGCTCCGGAACAAGACAATAGGAAACAGTTTTGGTGTAGCAATTTCCGACTGTTTTGAGCAACCGGTCGGCGACCTACTAGGTTGACGCCCGTCATGGGATCATTGATTAAGAAGCGCCGTAAGCGCATGCGTAAGAAGAAGCACCGCAAGATGCTAAAGAAGACGCGTTGGAAGCGTAACCGCTAGCCGGTTCCCTGCGCATCGGTCGTTTCGACGCCCGCTCGGATCGTGTGAGCTACACAAACTGTGGCTCCGATCAATGTTTGAGCCAGGGAACTGTGGTCGCCCTCCACAAACCAGGTTGCCCCGCTGCCCGCCAATGTCGGCACTCGATTTGTGCCGTCCGTGATCATGTCGCGCCACGTCTCGAGCGATGGTTCGTACGCCAATGCAGCTGGTTCAAGATCGTTGACACCATGTTGATTCCGGGGGCCGCCGATGGCATCCCACATGCGATACACGCCGGGCGTCGACACGTGAAGCGGCGGCGTAACCAACGTAAATGTGCGGGCTACAAACGGCAGTGACTCAATAATTTCGCCGATTCCTGTTACCCGAGCTCGGCCTTGGTGGAGACAAAATGGCACATCGGCACCGAGCCGCACGGCCACGTTTGGGTCGGCACATCCAGCCCACCGCAGCACAGCGGCGGCATCGGCAGAGCCACCCCCGAGCCCGCCTCCTGATGGAATCCGTTTGGTGAGAATCACATGAGCGGTGCGATCCACGGCGGCCAGAGCTTTACGAACCAGATTGTTTTCGTCGACTTCGATGTGGTGGTTGCCGAAGATCTCAAGCCCATCGCCGGGCGCAAATTCAAGATCGTCGTGCACATCGAGCGTCACCATCTCGGCGTCGATCAAGTGATACCCATCGGCTCGCACACCCGTGATCCGCAACGACAACGTGAGCTTGGCGTGGGCGTGAACGATCGTCATGCTGACTGTCGGTGCCCGACCACGATGGCCAGGCGACCCCAGCCGTGCACGTCAATTTCTTCTGCTCGGCATGTGCCGCTCACATCGGCGGCCACAAATTCAGCATCAGACACAGCCATTGATTTCAGCGAGCTGCGGAGCATCTTACGGCGCTGACCGAAGCCAGCTTTTACTAGCTCGAATAGCAACTTGCGGTCGTGGGGCTCGGCGACGGCCGGAGTAGAACGACGGGTGATTCGCACCAACGCGGAATCAACTTTTGGTTGGGGCACAAACACGCTGGGCGGCACCTTACCTACCACTTTGGCATCGGCGTAATACGCCACTTTCACACTCACGGCGCCATACGGATCCGAGCGCACCGGCGCTGCCATGCGTTCCCCAACTTCGAGTTGCACCATCACCAACATGTCGGTGATAAGGGGAACATCGTCGAGCAAATCGCACACTAAAGGAGTGGCCACGTTGTACGGGAGGTTGGCTACCAGTGTGTGCGGTTGCCCTTTGAGGATTGACTCCCAATCAAGATTCATGGCGTCGGCTTCGATCACGGTAACTCCGACGGGCTCAACCAACGTGCGCAGTACAGGCAGGATGTATTTGTCGATATCGATGGCCGTCACCACGGCTTTGGCCTCGGCCAAGGCCAACGTAAGCGATCCAAGACCCGCCCCAATTTCGATCACCCGTTGGCCGGGCTGTATTTCCGCAAGGCGCACGATTCGGCGCACAGTATTGCCATCGGCCACAAAGTTTTGCCCCAACGCCCTGCTTGGCTTAAGGCCGTGTAGTTCCAAGAGACCCATAATGGCGTTGCGAGAATGGGTCACAGCCCGTATACCCGCCGGGCGTTGGCCGTGGTCGCCGCTTGAATTTCATCGACGGGAACGTCGCGCAATCCGGCGATCACCTCGCCAACTCTGCTCACGTACGACGGCTCATTTTTACGTCCCCGGAACGGGTCGGGAGTAAGGAACGGCGCATCGGTTTCCACCATGAGCCGATCGGCGGGGCACATTGCGGCTGCTGCTTTGTTGTCGGCCGAATTCTTGAAGGTGACAATGCCGCTGAAGCTCAAATAGGCGCCAACGGCAAGACATTTTTCGGCCTCATTCGGGCCACCGGTGAAGCAATGAAAAATGGTCCGACGGGGCACCTTCGAGGATGCCAAAATTTCGAACGTGTCGTCCCACGCATCGCGGGTGTGAATCACCAGCGGAAGGTCGTGTTCGTGGGCCCACGCGATTTGTTGCTCAAAAATTGGACGCTGAATATCACGCGGTGAATGGTCGTAGAAGTAGTCCAGGCCGCACTCCCCCACTGCCACCACTTTGGGGTGAGTCAACAGTGCTTCGAGGCCATCGAGCCCAAGGCTGGCGTCGTGAGGGTGGAGGCCCACGGTGGCCCACACATTGGCGTTGGCTTCCGCTGTCGCTATGGCGGCGAGGGATGTGGGCAGATCACAACCAACAGTGATCATGCCCTCGACGCCGTTGGCCAACGAGCGTTGTACGGCCTCGTTGCCGAGGCCTTCGTCGTGGATGTGGCAGTGGTTATCGAACCAACCCATGAGCTACTTGGTACTCGGCAATCGAGGAAACAGCGGATCGCCAGTCTGCACCGCGACACCGCCGGGGTAACCGCCCCATGCACTCACGTCGGCCAAAATTCGATCGGTCGGCGAACCCGTCAGGCCAATGCGATTCCAGATAGTTTGACACGTGGCTGGAATGGCGGGGCTGGCCAGAATGCACACCAAGCGCAGTACCTCGAGGGCATCGCCCATCACGGCATCGACTTCGGCACCGGGCTCCATTTTCCAAGGGGCGTTGTTTTCGAGGTGCGAGTTGGCGGCCCGAATCAGACGCCACGTGGCATCGAGCGCCTCGCTGGGGGCAGTATTGCCCCACGCTGCTGTGGTGTCGGCGACAACACCAGCCGCAATTTCAGCGAGTGGTGAAGTGGGGCTGGGCGCCGTGCCGATGCCGCCACACTTCTTGGCTACGACAGTCGCCACACGGCTCAGGAGGTTGCCCAGATTGTTGGCCAGATCTGAGTTGTAGCGGGCCACCATGCCTTCGTATGAGAAGTCGCCATCAGGGCCGAACGGCAGGTCGCGCAATACGTGATAGCGCGTGCCATCGACGCCGAAATCGTCAACCAACATTTGCGGCGAGATCATATTGAAGGCCGTCTTCGACATTTTTTCTCCGCCCACCAACAGGTAGCCGTGAATCGAAACTTGTCTGGGCACCGGGATGCCGGCCGCCATCAACATCGCTGGCCAATACACCGTGTGGAATCGCAAAATGTCTTTGCCGATGAGGTGATGTACATGGGGCCACCATGTAGCGAATCGTTCTTGATCCTCGGCCGTGTCAGACCCGAGGCCCACGAAGGATGCGTAATTAGTGAGCGCATCGAACCACACGTAGGTGACGTGCTTTGCGTCCCATGGCAGCGGGATTCCCCACGAAATCGAGGTGCGGGAAATCGAAAAGTCTTGCAATCCACCCCGTATAAAGCCGAGCGCCTCATTGCGTTTTGGTTCGGGGTAGACGAAATCTGGATTGGCCGCGTAGTAGTCCAAGAGGGGTTGCTCAAACTTGCTCAACTCAAAAAAGTAGTTCTCTTCAACAACGTTTTCGACAGGCGTTTTGTGGGTGGGACACAGGTTGCCTTCGAGTAGATCGGCAGGGGTGTAGTACGCCTCACACCCCACGCAGTACAGCCCTTCGTAGGTGCCAGAGCGAATGAAACCGTTGTCGTAGCAGCGCTGCAGGAGCCACTGCACTGCCTCGTAGTGACGTGGCTCCGTGGTGCGAATGAAGTGATCGTGGGAAATTCCGAGAAGCTTCCAGGCGTCCTTGAAACGTTCGACGGTTTGATCGGCCCACTGGATAGGGGTCATGTCGTGGGCCTCAGCTGCCCGTTGCACCTTGAGTCCGTGCTCGTCGGTGCCTGTCAGAAACAACACGTCGTCTCCGATCAACCGATGCCACCGGGCGAGCGCATCAGCGATCACCGTGGTGTAGCTATGACCAATGTGCGGCGCGTCGTTGACGTAATAAATCGGCGTCGTTACGTAGTAAATTCCCACTCCTGCAGGCTACCCGGGAAGGGCTGTTGCCTCGGCACCTTTTTGCGGATCAAAGTCGGGGGCGCGGTAACGACGCAACTCGGGAATCCGACGGCTCAACAACCACGCCACCCCAATGCACGCCACCCCGCCCGACACCCATGAGAAGGCCACGTTGGTGAGTGACGCCACTGCGCCAGCCTCGATATCGCCAAAGGCTGGGCCTCCGGCATACACGGCGAATTCGATGCCACTGATTCTGCCCCGCATTTCGTCGGGTACCGAAGCTTGCACAATGGCCATCCGGTAGATGCCAGAGATCATGTCGGCAGCGCCCGCCGCAGCCAACCCGAAGAGCACAAGGGGCAACATCGTGGTGAGCCCGGCGAGCGCTATTGCAGCGCCCCAGGCCATCACGCAATACACCACCGCCATGCCTTGCTTGCGTACGTTGGCGGCCTTGCGCGACACCAAGCTGGCGATCGACGAGCCCACAAACGGTGCTGCTTTGAGCAACCCAAAAGTGGTGGACCCGCCGCCGATTCGGGCTGCCATGGCAGGAAACAACGCTTGGGGAAGTCCAAACACCATGGCATCGAGATCGACGCCAAAAATGGCCATCACGATCGGTTTGCGACGGGCAAACACCAGGCCCTCTTTGATCGATGCTGCGCTGGCCTTGTCGGCATCAGGCGCCGGCGCTATGCGCGGCATACCCAGCAGCACCACGGCCCCAACGACCAGCACCACCATGCCCGTTCCATAGGTCGACGGCACACCGACGAAATGAATCAACAAACCCGCTAACGCCGGAGCCGCCAAGTGAACCGTCGAATACATAACGCCACGCAGCGCAGCGACCGATTCAATTTGGGACGACGGCGTGAGCAATTGGATGGCGGCCGCGCCGGCCGGGTATGCCATTGACGACGCGCACGCCACCAAAAATTCGGCCCCAAAAATGAAGCCGACGCGGGGCTGTAGGCCGATACTGGCCAACAACAACCCGGCGATGACGATCGCCTCGGACACGTAGTAGATGCACATCAATGTGCGCTTGTCGTGGGCGTCGGCAAGGGCTCCGCCAACGACCGACAGCACAAGCGTGGGCAACAAACTTGTGGCTCCTAGAAGCCCCACCATGAGCGACGATTTGGTGATCTCGTACATCTGCCATTGGGCCGCTACAGCGAACAGGTTGAGGCCCAACACCCCGAACCCGGTCCCCACGAATAGTCGAGCAATGGCCTTTGTGCGCAAAGGCGTCAGGTCCACAATGTGTTTCGAGAGAATGCTCACGGCGAGAGCAATTTGGTGAATCCGTAGTCCCAAATTCCGGGTGCCAATTCAAGGCGCCGACCGTCGTCGAACCAGCCACGACTCTTCCAAAAGTTGTGCGCCAGATCATTTTGCTCAAGGGTCCACAATTGAACATCGGCAAACCCTTGGTGGGCCAACGATTCTTCCGCCGCTTGGGCGAGCGCGTTACCAGCGCCGGTGCGCCACGAATCGGGATGTACGTACAGGCGGGCAACATGCCCATGAGATTCAGGACCGCCGTACACCGTGCCCACGATCGCTCCGTTGATGAGCGCTACGAAGCCGTAAGCCACGTGGTGGGCCCACCATTCACGGCACGTCGACACCGTAAAGTCGTCAGAAGGGCCACCAAAAATCGGGCCGTAGTGCTTGCTTGCTGTGACGAACCAGATGTGCGCCAGTCCATCCAGATCGGCCTCGACTGCTGGCCGCACAGTGAGCGGATCGTCGGAGATCGCGGCGGGAAAGATTGGGGTCGGATCAACGGCGGACATATTGATTTTGATTCTGTCACGCACTGGGTAGGGTGCCGGGATGAATTCACGCCAACTCATCTCCTCCGGGTCACCATACGAACCAATCATTGGCTTCAGTCGCGCCGTGCGGGTCGGGCACCACGTGTGGATTGCGGGCACTGCGCCGGTATGGCCGGATGGCTCGTGTGACCCCGACGTGCAAGTGCAAGCTCGCCGTTGTTTCGAGATTGCGTTGGCCGCGTTAGAGCAAGCTGGCGGTGGCCCGCAGCACGTTGTGCGCACCCGAATGATGATGACCGACATCACCGATTGGGAAGCCATCGGCAGAGTGCACGGCGAATTCTTTTCTGAGATTCGACCGGTTGGCACCACTGTTGCGGTGAGGGCGTTCAACGATCCCCGTTGGAAAGTGGAAATTGAAATCGACGCCTACATTCACGATGTCTAATCGTTAGCGGCGGATGACGGAATCGTAGGCCGCGCGACGATTTACGTCGAGCGTCGACGACACGAACTGAGCGGCATCACGATGAGTCATGCCCCGCTTCATGGCGTCCTTCATCGCTTCAATGATTTCGTCTTCTGTGGCCGCCACTGGTGGGCGGGCGCCTTCGACAACGATCACGTACTCGCCTCTGGGGTCGTGAGTGAGCAAGTCACCAAGAGTGCCTCGCAATACCTCTTCATGCACTTTCGTCAGTTCACGCACAAGGGCCGCTCGACGGTCGGATCCGAAAACGGCCGCCATCACCACCAGCGTGGCGCTGAGGCGATGGGGCGCTTCGTAGAATACAAGTGTCCGACGATCCGATGCCACAGACTGAAGATGCTCGGCGCGCTCGCCGGCTTTGCGGGGCAAAAATCCTTCGAAGGCATATCGATCGGTGGGCAATCCGGAAACGACAAGAGCCGCAATACTGGCCGCCGGGCCGGGCACAACTGATACCGCTAACCCCGCTTCACTGACGGCGGCGACAAGCCGTTGACCAGGGTCACTAATACCTGGCGTGCCAGCGTCGGTGACTACGGCGACAGTCTCTCCCCTGGCCACCAAGTCAACAATATGTGTTGATAAATCGTATTCAGTGTGGTCATCGCAGCGGATGAGTTTTGTCTTCGCCACTCCCGCGTATTGCAACAACAGGCCGGTGCGGCGAGTGTCTTCGCAGCAGATCACAGTCGCTGCTTCCAACACCTCGACTGCCCGCGGCGATAAATCACGCAGGTTGCCAATAGGCGTAGCGACAAGAATCAAGGAGCCGCTCACCACGACACCCTAGGACGCCCACGTGCCCACAGCCAACATGCCCGTTGCCGAAGTCGAAATTACCTACGGCCTTGTGCAACGCCTGCTGGCTGCCCAGCACCCAGACCTCGCCGATCTGCCCATCGTGCTTATGGCCAACGGGTGGGACAACGTGTTGTATCGCCTGGGCGACCACTACACCGTTCGATTGCCGCGGAGAGCCTTGGCGGCCCCACTGGTACTCAATGAGTTGGAATGGCTACCGAGGTTGGCCGGTGGGCTACCGGTGGCCATCCCGGCGCCGGTGCGGCTAGGCGAACCCAATGACGAGTATCCGTGGTCGTGGAGCATCTGCCCGCTGCTGCCCGGCGATGTCGCGGCATCACTCGTAGGCGCGCCTGCCGAAACTCTCGGCGTACTGGCGGTGGCGCTCGGCGAATTTCTTCGTGCCCTCCATTTGCCAGCGCCACCTAACGCTCCCGTCAACCCGTATCGCGGCGTACCACTCCGCGATCGCGACCCGGTGGTTCGCCAACGAATCAACAATCTCACCGACATCATTGACGGCCCCGCAACGCTTGCCCAATGGGAATCACTGGTGATCACTCCCCCGTGGCCGAGCCCTCCCGTGTGGCTCCACGGCGACTTGCACCCCGCCAATATCTTGGTGCTCAATGGGGCGCTGTCGGGCGTCATCGACTTCGGAGATATCACGTCGGGCGACCCCGCTACCGACCTATCTGTGGCATGGATGCTTTTCGATGAGGCTGATCGCTCACTCTTCCGAGCGGCCGCTGGCGACATCGACGACAACACCTGGGCACGAGCCAGAGGATGGGCGTTGAACCTCAGCTTGGCGTATCTCGAATTGTCGGCCGACTCGAGTGTGATGGCGGCGATTGGCCACCGCACGTTGCAACGAGTTTTGGCGCCATGACGACCGCGAAAATGCACGCCGACGAACTAGCAATCGACGCCGAGTTCGTGAGCAAACTTGTGGCCGCCCAATTCCCCGCATGGGCATCGTTGGCGATCTCGCCGGTGCAGTCGGCGGGCACCGACAACGCGCTCTTTCGGCTCGGCGATGGCATGGTGGTGCGCCTGCCAAAAATCCACTGGGCCGTCGACTACATCATCAAAGAGTTCGACTGGTTGACAGCCCACGGAGCGATACTGCCGCTCATCACGCCGACGCCCGTGGCGATGGGCGTAGCCAACGAAAACTTTCCGTGGCCGTGGGCTATCTACGGCTGGATCAGTGGTGCCAACCCAACGGCGGAATCGTTAACCGACTGGAATGCGGTGGCCGTTCAACTCGCCCAGTTCGTGGTGGCCATGGGGTCTATCGAGGCTCCACCCGTGGTGCCCACGAATCGAGGCGTGGCACTGAGGCATCGAAACAAATTCGTGCAGTATTCACTCGGCAAATTGGATGGCATCGTGGATGTGCGTGCCGCACAAGAATTGTGGGAGTACTCGCTGGAAACCCCAGAGTGGGAAGGCGGCAACGTCTGGGTTCACGGCGACATCAAAGCGGGCAACCTTCTAGAGTCCAACGGCGCAATTTCAGCTGTGATCGACTTTGGATGTTTGAGCCTCGGCGACCCCGCATGCGACTTGGTTGTGGCGTGGAACATGCTGCCCACATCGGCCAGGAATACCTTTCGCTTGGCGACCGGCGTCGACGACGCGACGTGGCTACGCGGACGTGGATGGGCGCTGTCGATTGCGTTGATCGAGATCCCCTACTACAGGCACACAAATCCGGCGATGATCGCTGAGGCCCATCACGTGATCTCCGAAGTTCTCAACGATTTTCGCCACAACACGGCCCCGCTATGACGTTGAACCCATTGGCGCTTGGCGCCTATGAACTGGCGCCAATGACCCCCGTTAGCAATGAGCAACTGGCGGCGATCATCGATCGTCACGGACTGTTGCTTGATGGACCTGCAAAGCCGATGGTATCGACGGGTGTGGTGCACGCTCTATGGAGCCTCGGGTCGCAATGGGTTCTGCGCGTGCCAAAAAATGAGGAGCTGTGCATTGGTGACCACCTGTGCGAATCGGTGGCAGTGCCGCTCGCTCGGGAGGCCGGGGTACGCACTCCGGCCATTGTCGCATTCGATGATTCGTTAGAAATCTTGCCAGTGCCGTACACCGTGATCGAGCAGGTCCATGGCCGCAATTTGATGGGAATAGGTCCGCACGACGCCGTACACGACGCCGTGTATCGACAGCTGGGCGAACAGCTCGCCATTTTGCATCGAGCGCCCATGACATACACGCCGAATCCATTGCTGCGAACGCCTGATAGCCGTCCCGCTGAAGACTTTTTCGAAGATGTGATCGACGCCGGGCTACTCCACCGTGACGGGGTCGAGTGGCTGCAGGCCCTCTGCCATCGGCTCGACGCCCGAATCGACGCCGCCGAGCCAGCGCCTCGAGTGATGGTGCACGACGACATCAACCCCGCCAACGTGATGCTCGACACCGCTGGACTCGTTCACATGATCGATTGGGGCGACGCCGGCTACGGCGACCCGGCCACCGACTTTCAAGGCTTGCCTCTCTGTGCCGCCAGGGCAGCCCTTGAGGGCTATCGCCGCACGAGGCACGGCGACCAGTCGCTTGAGAGCCGCGTGATTCGAAACGTCGTTGCCCGCAGCCTGCACGGCCTGCGACGCACACCCAAAAACGGGCCAGGCTGGCGTCGACCGATCGCGGCAACGCTCACCGACCTCCTGACCTTCGCAGCGGACAACCCAGCGCTGTGGACCACCTGGACCTCGTAGGCACTATTCCAACGAACGGTAGGTGACGATCGAGCCCTTGGTGATGCCGAATTTGGCCATCGAACCCACTGCGGATTCTACGACGGCCCGGGCTCGGCGCATCGATATCCCCGTGTGCCAACGACGCATTCGAACCACGCGCAACACATTGCCGTGGGCGTCGAGGAAAGCAACCTCGATAGGTATTCGCATGAACATGGTGTGCACGCCGGTTGCCGGTTCAAGCCAAATAGCACCGTCAAGCGATCGACGCCCGATGAGCCCCTTCATACGTTCGCCCGTGGACTCGGCCCGCTCGCACTGGGCCACTACTTTTCCGCCAACGACAAGTTTTCCGCTCTTCATACGACCGCCCCGGGAATCAGCGCGACTGCGTTTGCAAGGAATTCAAAATCGTCGATTGTGTTGTACATCTGGGCCGAAATTCTGCACCACAATCGGTCGGCAAACGGCATGACACCAACTTCAATTTGATGCCCATGCCACAGGAGATGGCGAACTTTTCGGGCCGCCTCGGCGGTGCCCGGAGCGTCGATCGGCAGAGCGATGGTGGCCAGTGAACCAAACTTCTCCGGGGGCGCACCCACGTGAGTGGACCAAGCAGAGGCCAACATTGGGGCCATCGAATTTGTCATTTCGTGGTTGTGTTCGGAAATCTTCCATCCCCCATGCAAGTCTCTCCAACTGATGGCCGACGGGAGAGCCAACCAACTCGAATAGTCGCGCGTGCCCACGAAATCGAATTCCTCAAGCCAGCCATTTCCATAGCCGTGAGTGATCACCCCAGGGTGCAGTTCAACATCATGGTTACGACTTGGGTGAGCCCATAGGAACGCGGTGCCCTTTGGCGCAAAGAGCCACTTGTGACAATTTCCGGTGAGCCAATCGGCATCGAGCGTCGTGACATCAATTGGCAGATGTCCAGGCCCATGCGCGGCATCCACAAGCACTTTCACTCCCCGCTCATGCACGGCGTCAACGATATGTTTGACGGGAAATATCAGCCCGCTACAACTGGCGATCAGGTCGATGGAAACGAGTCGTGTCCGTTCCGTGATAGCGGCCGCGATTGCTTTGGTGATGGCACTATCGAAATCATCGGCGTTCTCAATTGGCCACGGGACGGGCACGGATACCACCTTGATCCCGCGTGTATCGGCGAGGTATGCGAGCACTTTGGCAACGCCGTTATACACGTGCTCTGTGACCACAACTTCATCGCCCGGTTGCCAATCGAAATTGCGACACACGGCGTTCATGCCCGCAGTGGCGTTGTCGACAAACACCACGTCATCCGGCGATGCGCCAATAAACTCGGCGAGCGGCGCAATGGCAGAACGTACGGCGTCTGGCAACACGTTGACGAAGAAATCGTAGGGCTGGCTCTCCATCACGGTGCGCCACCGATTGGCCTCGGCGCTGACATCGACCGGGCATGCGCCAAAGGACCCATGATTGAGGTATGTGATCCCGGGCAACAGACCGAATACGTGGTGTGACTCCATCGACCGTGTCTAGCAAATTTCAGTCGTAGAGGTCTTCGGCATTGTTCGTAAATCGACGACGACGCGTGATCTCGCCACCGATCGTCGCGACGGTAGGCGGCGGCGCAGAATGGTGAAACAGGTCGTGCAAGGCAATGGCCATCCCCGCCAGTTGGGTGGTGCTGTACGGCACGACACCTGGCGGAAAGTCTTTGCGGTGATTCGCCAAAAATACGGCGGAATTCTTCACAGCATCGTGGTCTCCAACATCGATTTCCGTTGGATGATCAAACACCCATTCCCGCACTCGATCGCCAATAGCCGCCTTGGAGTCATCGTCCACTTGAAGGCCAGCTGCTGGCAAAATTCGGCAGTCGTAGGTACGACACGTGCGTGGACGAGAGTCATATATTGAGCACTGATTGTGGACGAGCATTGGGCAATAGCCCCGCTCGTCGTAGCCCATCAAGCGGTGACCCTTTGGCATTCCAGGAGCAGGAAAAGTGAGAGCCTTGGGTATAGCCGCCAAGGCCGCTTTTTCGTCGGGTTCAATGTGCACGAATTGTGAAGAAGTGCAACATCCAGTGCACTCACCGCACGGCACCACGGCTTCGGCAGTGCCATTCATGGCGGCCATCATTTGCGTCAACCACGTTGAAAAATCACCTGCCGAACGCTGAGTCACCCGTCGAGTATACGCAAGGTTGTTCTGCGGCATTTTTGTCCAATACGATCTGCGACATTGGAAGGGCCGCGTGCCGATAGTTCAGTCCGTTCCGAAGGGACTGTCCCGCCCACGGTCACGTCTCGGTCCCCCTTTGACGTACGATCACCACTCGCGATGAAAGGCTTCCCCATGGCAACTTTTGGACTACAACTTCCCGACTTTTCGTGGATTGTCGACGCTGAACCGTCGTCCACCATTACTCGCCTTCGAGATGTGGCACAGGCCACAGAAGCATCCGGATTTTCGTCGTTGTGGGTTATGGATCACATGTTGCAGCTGCCACCCTTGGGCGGCCCCCAGGCATCGATTCTGGAAGGCTATGTAACGCTCGGCGCGCTCGCCGGGATGACCACAAGGGTCGAACTTGGCACGCTGGTCACAGGGGTCACCTACCGAAACCCTGCCCATCTGGCCAAACAAATCGTGACCCTCGACACCCTCACTGGCGGACGCATAATTTTGGGAATCGGAGCAGCCTGGTACGACGTCGAACACGAGGCGTACGGATGGAGATTCCCTCCGGTGAAGGAACGATTTGAATTGCTCCATGAAGCCGTCACTATTTGTCGCGGCATGTTCGACAACGAGACGTTTTCCTTTACCGGCAAGCATTTCTCAACCGCGGAGGCACGAGTGGTGCCCCGCCCGCAGCGCCGAATTCCCATCATGATTGGCGGCAGCGGCGAGAAGAAAACGTTGCGCATGGTCGCTGAAATGGCCGACCAGTGCAACGTCAGCGGCACGGCAAATCTGGTAGCCCACAAGTTCCGAATTTTGGACGAACACTGCGCGGCTGTGGGCCGGGAACCAAGCGCCATAAAGCGCACGGTGATGGTCAGTCTGTTTCTGTGCGCCAACGATGGCGACCGTAACTTCATGCGTGAGTTGTTGAGTTACGACACCAATCCCGAGGTGTCCGAACGGATGATCATTGCGACCGAAGGCGAAGCCATCGAGCAACTAGCCGCCATTGTGGCCGCCGGGGCCGATGAAGTCATCGTGAACTTGCCACTCATCAAATCGGTCGACGCCATCCATGCTGCATCCGGCGCGCTCACAACCGCCACCTCGTAAGCCCGGTTTGTCGAACGGCGCTCACGAACCGACCGACTCGAGATTCGTTAGCAAAGCTTCTCGTGAGTGATACCTGCCACCGTCGACGGTACAAATCCCATCGACTCCCAAAATGGACGTGCAGCATCCGATGCCGCTGCGTTGCACGTCAGCAATTCCGTGGATCGCGCACCGTCCGCCATGATCTGCTCCGCTAACGCCCGGGCCACCCCGCGCCGGCGCCAATCATGAGCCACGTAAAATCGGCGGACGCGCAGCGCACCTGGCACATCCGGGCATACGCTCAGCCCGCCCACGCCTACAACCGATGCATCAGTCGGGTCAATCGCCACGAGCAGATTTTCGCCAGGCAGTTGGTACGTCTCGGAGCCGTCGACCCAACGCGAAATGAGCATCGACACGTTTCGGACACCCTCGCGAAGAGCGTCCTCGGCGAGAGCCGCCAGACCCTCCGGCATTCTTTCGCAGCCGCTCACTATTTGAAAGGTGCTCACGAGCCGACTGACATGATGATCGTGACCACGTCGCCGACGTCGAGCTGTAGCGAGTCGCGCACTTTCAGTTTGAGAGGGATGACATAGCCGCCGTCTTTCCGGAACAGCGACGTTGCAAATTCTGTGGTGCCAATTTTGGCGGTCACGGGGATCATCCCCCATCCGTATGTGACCCTCGATGCGACGTCGTGAATTTCATCCGATTGAGGCCCTGACACAGCCACGAAATGAAACGGCGAGGGGCCACGCCAATAGAAAATCTCACCCGTCACTGACATCTGCATCGCTTCACGATACGCCGACCTCTAAATTTCAATCACCCCCAGTCCAAGCGGGTGATGCCATCCCGATCCGAAAGAGCAGTGTTAGCGTCCAACTCTACGGGAACTGGTTGGGGGTCAGACGTTGCGTGTGGTGCGGAAAGTTGGACAGCTCGTCGGCGTGGCCGCTCTCATGGTGCCGCTGTCTTCGGCAACAACTTCATGTTCGGGTTGTAACAAAAAGTCTTGCCTTCAGCCGGGTGTCTATCTTTATTTAGGCATGGCGCCAGCGGCAACGTCCGCCGAAATTTGCGTAGCCGACGTTTGCAAAACAGTGCCAGTAGAGAATCGGCCGGAAATTTCATCGACGGGTCCAGACGCTAAGTATTCGTTGCAAGTCAGTGATCCCATCGCGCTCGTTGAGGGCAAGAAGGTGACAATCGAGATCACAGTCTTCGACGCCCTAGGAACGACTCTCGCTCAGATCCAGGAAATCCGCACAACACCTGCGAACCACAACGCCTGTGATCCTTGCCCAAACTTTCAGTACCAGCTGCAAGACGGCATACTCCGGCCTAGTTAAAAAGGCCACCTGACCGCAGCGGTGCCACAGCGCCATCTGCCGGGGCCGCCAGAACTTCCGTGTCGGAACGGGCAAGCAGCTGAGCGATGAGTGGAGGCGCGTACCGGCGCGGGATCGTGACGCCATAAAAGTTTTCGTACAGGTCAGGCACCACGGCAAGTTCCACGAGTCGTCCACTCGCCAATTCGTCCTGCGCTACGACAGTGGGCATGAGAGCCGCTCCGGCCGAGTCGCGGGCCAGCAATCGCAGCAACGCCATGTCGTCCACTTCGGCACGCAGTCGGTACCTAATCCCGAGTTGCTCACATCGTGAGTCGAAAGCGGTGCGGATTTCGTTGTCGCGACCTGGAAGCAGCAGCGGCACGTGAGCGAGATCGTCGGGAAAATCAAACGGCGCACTATCGGGCCGACCAACGAGGCTGACGGGCTGGCGCGCGATACGGCGACACCGCCATGGATCGGTGGCGCTGGCGTGCACGCGTTGGTTGCACAACACCAAATCGATTGAGTGGAGGCGCAGTCGCGAGAGGAGTTCCGGCATGCTGCCTGAAACGAGCACCAGCTCCACGTCGTCGCGATCAAGCACGGGCCGAATGAAATTTTCCTGGAAGTTACGCGAGGTCGTGGCCACCGCTCCGATCCGCAACACTTGACGCTCCTCGCGATGCCCCTCGCGCAGCACCGCCAACAACTCATTGCCAGACGAAAAAATGCCATCCGAATACGCCAATGCAACCTGTCCAGCCTCGGTCAACGTGAGCACCCGTCCCGTGCGATGGAAAAGGGACTGACCAAGCTGAACTTCGAGCTGCTTGATCTGGGCCGAAAGCGCCGACTGCGACACGTGCAGTTGACGGGCAGCACGTGTGAGGTTGCCTTCCTTAGCAACGCACCAGAAGTAGCGCAAATGGTGGAAATTGAGCTGGGTCATATTGTCGCCAATCGTTCGCTAAAAACGAACAAAGTGTACGTCAACATGTATTGGACAGAACGACTTTTTGCGTTCAAAGTAGTGGGACTGACTCGTCTGAATTCGAAAGCCGCTACATGACTGCTGTGCTCCATTCCATCTCGCTCCCCAACCTCCCGGTTTGGTCGGCCGCGATTGCTCTCATCCCCGCGGCGGTCGCCGCGATCGCTTCACTGGCGCTCCGTCGGACCAAGGTCGCTAACGCGTGGCGGCTGGCCCAATGGGCGACTGGCGTGATGGTGATGGCATCGCTCGCCACCATTGCCATACGAGCGGCTACAGAGATACGGGCCGATGGTTTGGTTCGCGTCGACAACGTAACAGTGGCAGTGTTGCTCCTCATTTCGATCGTCGGCGCAGTGGTTGTGCGCTACTCCTCGGTGTACCTCAACGGCGATGCCCAAGAACTCCGCTACGTACGCCGGATGTTGGCCACCCTGGCTGCCGTGTCGATCGTGGTCGTGGCGAACCAGTTGTTGCTCCTTGTGGTGGCATGGGCGGGAGCGAGTATCGCGTTGCACGGGCTGCTTACCTTCTACAGCGAGCGGCCGGTAGCGGTCGCTGTAGCCCATAAAAAGTTCATCTTGGCCCGTTGCGCAGATACCTGCATGGTGGGCTCCGTGATTGCCTTCAGCACCACCTTCTCTACATTGCGGATCGACGAAATTGCCGATCGTGCAGCGGCAGCCGCAGCGTTGCCGACTGGGGCGCGAATCGGGATCATGCTGGTGGCGATCGCGGCAATTTTGAAGTGTGCACAGCTGCCCTTCCACGGATGGCTGATTCAAGTAATGGAAGCGCCCACACCAGTATCTGCTTTGCTGCACGCTGGCGTGGTGAACCTCGGCGGAGTGGTATTGCTTCGCTTCGCCCCAGTCGTCGATCGAGCCACCGAGACCAGGGCACTGCTGGTCGTCGTGGGCGTAACGACAGCAGTAGTTGCGTCGATGGCGATGACAACTCGAGTCAGTGTAAAGGTGGCCTTGGCATGGTCGACGTGCGCCCAGATGGGCTTCATGCTCATGCAGTGCGGCTTGGGTATTTGGGAGATGGCGCTACTGCATCTCTTGGCACACTCTTTATACAAGGCACACGCTTTTCTCGCCGCAGGATCCACGGTCCGCCAGACCCAACGCAAACAACTCGCTGTTTCCGCCGGCCCTCCCGCCGTGGGGTCGATGGTCATCGGAACCGCCGTGGCCCTAGTCGGAACTGCAGCCGTCGGAGTGGGCTGGTCGTCGATTCCGGGCACGAAAACGCTGACTTCGACGACATGGGTTCTGCTCGGCATTGTTGCCCTCGCCCTTGTCCCCCTTACGGCACCGTTTCGCACACGCGGCCACCTTTCATTGACGGTGCGGGCGCTGTTTGTACCGGCGACGTATGTGGCGCTTCATGAACTCATCGGTCGGCTGATACCCCACGCCACGAGTGTTCCACTGGCGCTGCTCGTGTTCACCGGTTTCGGCTTTGGCGTTTTGTTCGCGGCCCAAAACGTGTTCATTATGGCGCCTGGCAGTCCGCTCGCCAAGCGCATGCGTCCATGGGTTTACTCAGGCCTGTTCCTTGATGAAAGCTTCACGAGATTCGCCTTCAAAGTATCGCCACCGCCGGCGGCAACGCCTCGCCCGACCCTTCTCCCCGCCTCCTGAAATGGCACGCGAAATGACAAATACCATACCCCTTGAAACTTCGACCACGGTGCGCGATGCCATCGGCAGCGCGTGTGACCGCATCGCTCCAACATGGCCCCTCGATCGATTCATTGCTGTCAATCCATATTGGGGATGGCGGAGCGGATCAATCGTCGACGCCGCCGCCACGCTCGGAGCCGTTGCCGGCACCGCACTGACTATGCCCAGGGCATGGTTCCGCGATGAGTGGACGGCAGGCAGGCTGGCCGATCACCACCTGGAGGCGGCTGCATTGGCGGCCGGCGACCCGTCGCTCGCCAATGCAGCTCGATCCACGCTGGAGGCCAACCAAGCTCCCATCACAGCGGCTCTCAACCGCCTGCCGCTGGTCACCGACATCGTGGATGCAGGGCCCGATCGCGGGCCGGTGCCCGGTCGCACATGGACCGACCTTGTCGCCCATCAAATTGGTCAACATTGCGCCGCCCACTTCGACGAGTGGCAGGCCACCTGGGCGCCAGACAATTCGCACGACCTCTTTACCGCGTGGCGCGCGGACCCGGCAGTAACCCATGGCTTTCGTTGGCGACACGGCAGCAAGTGGGCCCGGGAGCGACTCGACTCGCTACCGCAATCTTCGGCAGAATCAATCGCATTCGTCGTGCGAGATCTCCACATCGCCGATGAAAAATGCGAGACATATCTCACGGCGGTGCTGGCGTCGGTCAACGGGTGGGCGGCATGGTGCGCGTACCGACGTTGGCAGGCACGGCTGGCCTCTGGCGATGACGACACGATCGTGGATCTGTTAGCCATTCGAGTCGTGTGGGAGTGGCTGCTCCACGCCGATTCGGGGGACCCTTTTTGGACACTCGCCGCGCTCACTGGCGCGTGGAACTCTTCCCGAAATGCAGTAGCTGCGAATCACGAAAATCAGAAGCTCGATTGGATCCTGCAAACAGCGCTCGAGCGCACCTACCAAGACACCATCATCGCTGGCGTCAGCCGCGCCGACAGCACCTCAAGCGTGCCTGACGTACAAGCAGTTTTCTGTATTGATGTCCGGTCGGAAGTCTTCCGTCGAGCGTTGGAGACGACCACCAATTCAGTACACACTCGCGGGTTCGCAGGATTCTTTGGATTGCCGATTTCATACACGCCAGGCGGAAGCGCCATGACGCGTCCACAGCTCCCTGGACTATTGGCGCCGGCGCTCAACGTGACCGATGTGTCCGATACGACCGACGCGACCACGGACCACCACGTCCACACCGCTGTCGGCGACCGGTCGGAGGCTCTTGTCGAACGGCGACGCTGGGATGCGTTTCGCCGCGAACCGTCGTCGGTGTTTTCATTCGTGGAGACTCTGGGTCTGGCGTACGGCATCAAGCTGGTCAAGGAGAGCTTGCCTCACGGCGATCGGCCGGCAAAGTGGGAGCTCGACGGAGTCGGCCATGGCAACTCTCACATCCGCCCCCGGCTCACGCTCATTGACGACGACCTCAATGCGGCGGCCATGCTCGCCCAACGGGTCTTGACCGGCATGGGCTTGCTCGGCGGCTTCGCTCCCATCGTGATGCTGTGTGGCCACGGGAGTCTAACGGCCAACAATCCGCACGCTGCCGGCCTCGATTGTGGTGCATGCGGAGGCCAAACAGGTGAAGTTAACGCTCGAGTACTTGCCGACCTTCTGAACGAACCGCAAATCCGTCACTTGCTACGGGACTTGGGCGTGGATGTGCCAGATTCCACGTTGTTCGTGGCGGGGCTACACACCACCACTACTGACGTCATCGAGTTGTTTGATATTGACAACGTGCCGGAGTCACACCGTCAGCTCGCGCACGAACTCGAAGGATGGCTTCGCTCCGCAGGCGAGGTGGCGCGTGCAGAGCGTGCGCCAGCGCTCGGCCTTGGCGATCTCGTATCGACGCCTGCGGCCCTTGAGCGCAAGATTTTGGAACGGTCGAATGACTGGTCACAAGTTCGGCCTGAGTGGGGCCTGGCTAACAATGCTGCGTTTGTGGTGGCGCCCCGTTGGCGCACGAGGCATATGAACCTGCAAGGCCGATCGTTCCTTCATGACTATGACTGGAATCAAGACGCCGACTTATCAGTCCTCACGCTCATCACAGCCCCCATGGTGGTCACAAATTGGATCAACCTTCAGTACCACGCATCGACCGTCGACAACCGACGCTATGGCAGTGGCAACAAGGTGCTCCACAATGTTGTGGGCGGCCAGATCGGCGTCTTTGAAGGCAACGGCGGCGATCTTCGTATTGGACTTCCGATCCAATCACTGCACGACGGCCACACGCTTCGCCACCGCCCGTTGCGCCTATCAGTCTTCATCGAGGCGCCTCGAGCGGCGATGGAGTTGGTGATTGGCGCTAACCCAGTGGTGTACGACCTCGTGGCGAATGGTTGGTTGCATCTGCTCCGCATTGAATCGACGAATGGCGCAGTGGAGGAATGGTCGACCAATGGTTGGCTGCCTCGCTCCTGATTACCACCCGGCGGCTGAAAACGAAACGCTCGAAGCCGTCACACGACAAGGGCCAACTTGCCGCACGTCGTTCCGGAAATGAGATGACGCATCGCGTCGGCCACGTCGGCTAGCGGGTACACCGAATCGACAATCGGAGTTACTTGGCCCGATTCGATAAGAGCGCTTAGCGGTTCGAGGTCGGCCGCTGTCTCCTTGGTCATATGCATCACGAGCCGCTGAGACACGAACATCGACTTCATAGCTGCTCGTATCGAACGGCCGAAACCACCAGTGACACTGCCCTTACTCTCGCCACCGACAATCACGAGTGTGCCACCAGGAGTCAGCACTTTCCGCAGGCGCGAAGTACGGGTATTGCCCCCGACATCGATGATCAAATCATATTGACGGCCACCATTAGTGAAGTCGCCTTTTGTGTAATCAATCACATTGTCGGCGCCGATAGTCGTGACGAGATCGAGCTTCGCAGTGCTTGCCACACCTGTGACATCCGAAGCGCCAAGGGCTTTGGCGAGCTGCACTACGTAGGTACCAACGCCACCCGACGCACCGATCACGAGCACGCTCTGGCAACGCTGGATTCGCCCGGCATCGCGCAGAGCCTGGAGCGCGGTGAGGCCAGAAACGGGTACCACCGCAGCTTGCTCGAAGGTGAGATTCTTCGGCTTGAGCGCAACCTTGTCTTGGTTGGCGACGGCATATTCGGCGAAAGAACCCTTGGCGATGCCGAACACCTCATCGCCAGCGCTGAACTGCGTCGCATTGGCGCCGACGGCAGCGACCGTTCCGGCCACGTCGAGACCAGGTACGCGATTCTTCGGCTTGTTGAATCCGAAACCCAGCACGCGCATCAGGTACGGCTCACCAGTCATCAGGTGCCAGGTGCCGCGATCGATCCCCGCTGCCCGGACCCGTATAAGGATTTCGTTGGCCTCGATGGTTGGCATATCGATCTGCTCGACGCGCAAGACATCGACGTCACCGTAGGCGTCCTGCACAATGGCCCGAATCTTTGTCTGGGTCTTCAACTGTGTTCGTAGTTCTGTTGATTTCATTGGTTGGTTGGTCCTTCTTGAATTACCGTACTATGTACGAGCGTACTTAGTACGGTACAGGTAGAATCGAGCTGCGTCAACTGAAAGAGTGATCAATGGCCAATGAATCGGACGACGGCAATTACAAGCGAGTACCACTCAGCCGAGCACGGTTGTTGGAGGGAGCGATGGCAATCGCCGACGCTGAAGGCATTGACGCTCTGACGATGCGTTCGCTTGCTCGCGAGGTCGGTGTCAAACCAATGTCGCTGTACCACCACATTGCTAACAAGGACGACATCCTCGACGCCATCGTTGACATCGTTTTCAACGAGATCGCGCTGCCCGTCGACAACACCGACTGGCGAACCGCGATCCGTGACCGCACCAATTCAACTCGCGCTGTCTTGCGCCAACACCCTTGGGCCATATCGATGATGCAATCGAGGCTGAATCCTGGGCCTGCGACATTGCGACATCATGATTGGGTGATCGGAACGTTTCGCGGCGCGGGATTCTCGTGGGTTATGACCGCTCACGCGTTCTCGCTCATCGACGCATACGTGTACGGATTTGCGCTCCAGGAAAAGACGATGCCGTTCGACACTCCGGAAGACATTTCGGACTTCGCCGAGACGTTGATAGGCCAATTTCCGACAGACACATATCCATACCTGGCAGCGCTCACCATCAAGCATGTCCTCAAACCCGGATACGACTACGGCAAAGAATTCACGTATGGACTGAAAGTCATTTTGGACGCACTCGAGTTGTTGACCGCCACACGCAAATGAGAACTCTGTGCATAGGGTTGGGTCAGAGTGGCGTCACGCCGTAGTGGACCGCATAACCGTTTTCGACGGACGCCACGATCTCGACAACCTCGAAGTATGTGTCCCAGAACGGCGTCTCGCGCAGGTCTTCGACCACTGCCAAATACGGCGCTATCGACTCGGCCTCCCACATCACCACATCGGTGATGCGTCCGTTGAATGCTTCACTGTCAAAGAATCTCATCGAAACGTCGGGATTGCGGCGAAGGATCGGCCTGATCGTTTCGTCGAGGAACGCGAACCGTTGCTTTGGCGGTAACGCTAGCCATGCGGTGGTGGTATGCACCAGCATGAAGAACACGTGGTGGGGCGGCGGTTGGACGGCGGGTATAGAGGGATTCGTAAATGTCATGGGATCAAAGTACGGGACAATGTGATTCTTGTGAAGACACATTATCTGAACGAGTAGTTTCATTTCATGCAACTTCGGACGGACGTCGATTTCAACCTGATCACTGCACTCGACCGCTTGATCGATACTCAGAGCGTGACCATTGCTGCCCAACAACTGCACCTCAGTGTCCCCGCGATGAGCCATGCGCTTGGCCGCATCCGCCGCACTCTCGGCGACCCGATTTTGGTCCGCTCGGGGCGTGGAATGACATTGACGCCTCGAGCCGAATACCTCCGCCAACCCACGCGAGAAATCGTCGAACGCATTCAGGCGCTACTCGACCCTGCAGGCCCATTTAACCCCGCTGCCATTACTAGGTCGTTCACCATCCGGGCCAGCGATGCGTTGGTGGGAATTGCGGGCCAACGAATCGCAGAGACCCTCACCACCGAGGCGCCTCGAGCGACCATCATGTTCTTGGCCGAAGGTGCAGACGACGACATCGAGGCGCTGCGGAGCGATGGCGTTGACCTCAGCATCAACGCCACGCTCGTCTCGGCTCCCGACATCAATCAACTTCACCTCTTCGAAGACCATTTCGTGGGCCTGGTTCGAGCTGGCCATCCACTCACTTCGGGAAGGCTCACAGCCAAGCGATTTGCTGCCGCAAGTCATGCCGTCACGAGCCGGCATGGCAGACCTCGAGGCCCAATCGATGATCATCTGCGAGCGGTCGGGCTTACGCGTCACGTAGCTTTGATCGCTCCGACGTTTTACGCCGCTGCATTCGCGGCCGCCTCGTCTGACCTCGTGGCCACTGTGCCAGGCCGGCTCGCCATGGAGCTCGCCGCCATGACGGGGATGGTCACTCTTGCCATTCCGCTTGACCTCCCGCACTACACAGTGGTCGCCGCCTGGCATCGGCGATGGAACGAGGATCTAGCTCATCGTTGGCTCCGCACTCGCATCGCCGCCGCGATCTCTGCGCAACCGTGAAACCGAGATCGCAATTCACGCCACGACCGCGGTGAACTCGGCAGTGTGGACCTGGCTCCCGGTCGCAAATTGGAGGAACAGACGGTAGGAGCCTGCAGCCATCGCATCGGATTCAAATGTCAATTTCGCGCCGGCAGTGCCGTTCGGGTGAAGGTGCGTGTATGCGAGCGTGCCTTCCTTCAAAGCCACGAGATGCCCACCAGCCCCGAGATACTCAGTGACGTCTGACGCTGGCGTACCGTCCTTACTGATCACGAACTGAACCGTCGAGGCTTTGGCCATCAGGCTTCCTGACATGACGACTTGATACTGGTCTACGTTGGTGGTATTCGCCGGAGCGGGCAAAGGTCGATCTTGGCCTGCGCCATCCGCAACAAGTTCGGCGCCGAGCACGACCCGCGTGCCCTCGACGGGCGTGAGGTCGGCTATCACACGGTATGTGCCACCAGCGGTCAAGGTGACCGGCACGCTCCACAACCCATCGCTCGCCACCTCGGGATGGACGTGTTGATACCCAGTGAGGTCTGACCGAGCAATGATCAAATGCAGCTTCTTGGTTTGTTCGACGACAGCGTCGGTGATCGGTGAGCCTTGCGGGCCGTTGATAACAAATGTGAGTTTGTTCGCACCCACCACAAGTTGAGATTTGACGGCCAGCGTGTACCCGGCGGCTGCCGGCGCGGTGCCGTCACCAACGACCGGTGTCATTTCCATGCCGCCATGATCCATGCCGGCCATCGCATCGGCAGTGGTGTTTGCTGCTCCCGGAGCGGCCGTGGACACGGGGGCAGCACTAGTCGGTGATGCCCCATGGTTCATATCCGACGAGGAACTGCACGAAGCGACGAAAAGAGCGAAGAGTAGAGCGAGGGCAACGGGCCGAACCCGTGCCAAAAAGTGGTTTGACATAATTAATGTTCTCCAAAGGTTTGTTGTCGAAAGTGGATTGGTTGCACGCGCCCACCTCGCGGCGAGCCCAAGGCCGATCTAGGTTCGAGAAACGCAGAGAAGAGCCGACATACGTCGGCCACCAAAAAACCCAAGAGCATCGACGATCGGTGGCGAACCCCGCGACATCAATCGGCGGACAAGCGCGCGCCGATGACTAACGCCACTAGCCAGTGTGACGGCGATCACCACGACTACCAACAACACTAAAAGACTGCTGCCCGACGACGAAACACACAGTGCGGCAAGTGCGGCTTCACAGTGTGTGGTCTCCGACTTGTTCGGCGCTGGATGATGCTCTTCCGTTGTATTTGACGACAACGGTGCCATTGATGAATGGACCATCGTCATGGGCGCCGACGTGTCGGAGACATGTTGAGAATGCGACGCATGGGGTAAAACTAGGCACGCAATCGATATAAGCGCAAGAACCACCAGAGCAAGTGTTCTCGCACCAATAGCCGACCGCGTTCTCACGCCTCAAAGGCTACCGCTGATGCCCGCCATCGCACCGTCGCCCCGGCGATCTGACGACGGGGCCGAGTACACGACAGTCCTTAAAAATCCTCTCCGGGTGTATGGTCGCAAAGGAAAGGCGGATTGACATGTCTGAAAATAGTGCATCAGGATTTCAACTGGGCGAAGGGGTCGCCGACCGATACCAAGCGTATGTGGAGCCGTTTCAACGGCCATTCGTAGAGGCGCTCATCGAGGCCGTCGTTCGGCCCGGCCAGAAGGTCCTAGATATCGCCTGCGGTACAGGCTTCGCCACCCGGGCAGCCGCACGTGTCGTCGGAGCCGACGGCAGCGTTGACGGCGCAGATATCAATCCCAGAATGATCGAAGCCGCCCGACGCAACAGCCCCGGCCTTACCATTGGTTGGCACACGGCATCGGCGCTCGAACTCCCCTTCGAGGATGATCTTTTCGACGTCGTCATTTGTCAGCAAGGTGTGCAATTTTTTCCATCGCCCGCTGACGGTCTGCGAGAGATGCGTCGTGTCGTGCGACCAGGCGGGACCTTGGGCGCAACGGTTTGGGGACCGCTATCAATGTCGCCATATTTAGACGCGCTAACAACCTTGCCCGATCGTTCGCCAATGGCACCTGGTGAATTGCACCAGCTGTCGCGCATGGATGGCGACGCGGAACTTCACAGCTGGGCAACGGCCGCCGGATGGAAAGACGTGGAAGTGGCGACAGTTGAACGACCGGTCGAACTGCCTCCGCTACGAACTCAATTCGTTAACCATCTGAGTGCCCTGCCCTGGTCGAGTACGTTTTTCGCACTATCACCAGAGGATCAATCGTCGGCTTTAGACGCGCTACTAGAACCCTTGAACTCGTACGTACAGCCCGACGGCACGGCCAAAATACCCACCACGTCCTACCTCGTCATTGGTGTCGCTTAACTCTTGTTTGAGATGCGCCGAGTACTCGATGCATCGGAGTGAACGGCACCGAGGCGAAGCTCGTCGACTAGTCGTTCTAGACCTTTGCCGCCAGGCGTCTTGGATCGGGCCACAAGATCTACGCCAACAGCATCGACTACCAACGCCGCGGCCGCCTGACTCATCAAGAGCCGCATCCGACGACCAGTCGAAACCGTCGATTGCGTGACGGGCGCCTTATCGTCCCAAAGCTCGTTTACGACGAGTTCGCCGAGCGCGGCAGCCTGCAAACGAGCACCCTTGATGAGGCCACCGATCAGTCGCAATGCCGCCTTCGGTGACGCGCCAGCACCAATCGCATCGCTCACAAGTGCCAATAGCGCCGGGCTACGAACAATCCAATCGCCCTTTGCTCCCGCGTGCAACAATCCAACTTTCACGGCGTCGCGGCGAAGGCGTTCGTCGGCCAACGACGGCACGATCTGTGTCAACCTGGCAGTCGTATACCGCACGGGAGTGTCGTCGATCACCACCGACGAGTCTCCGCCCAATATTTCGTCCAATGATCGACCGGTCGCCGAAGCAGCGCAGAGATCGCCAATCGCCGCCAACGAGTAGCCGCGGGCTTGCAGCCTCGCCACAAGCTCCAAGCGACGTCGATGAGATTCGTCGTACCGACCGACACGGCCTTCCATTCGGGGAGGATCGATGAGCTTCATCGTGCGGTATTCACGCAACGTTCGCGTTGGCAATTTGACCAGAACTGCGAGTTCATCGATAGACCACGATTGCGGAGATTCGTCCGAGCCTCTAGACATTGCCGGTATTTACCGTTACGATCATGACTGTGAGTATTGCAGATGAGAACCCAGGAATCACAACACCAGTCGAACTGGCCCACATCCTTACGGTGCTCCGCACGCGTTTCGACGCACCGAACTTGGAATTGGCTCTGCCACCAAGCTCGCTCAAGGGCGGATTTTGGGCCGAAATGTGGACCCTCGATTTCATCAATAGTTCCACTGGCAACCTCCCCAATCGTGTTGTACTCCGCCTCGCTCCCAACTCCGACCTAGCCATCCGAGAAGCCACCGTTCAAGCCGGCGTCGCCGATCAGGGATACCCAACGCCACGTATCCATTTCGCCGAAGCAGCAGCCGCCGGACGAAGGGCATGGACCGTCATGGACTTCGCAACGGGCCACCCATTCCTGGCGGGTCTGAATGGCATCACTGCCCTAAAATCATTGCCACGCCTGCTTACGGCGATGCCCGACACTCTCGCCCGGATGGCATACGAACTTCATCAACTCGACCCCGAGCCCATCGAAACTCAACTCGACAGATTGCCGAACACGTCCGCCGGCATCGATTCCCTGTTGGCCAACTACGTCGCTACCGCCCAAGCAATCGCGGCTCGACGGCTCACTGCCTTCGTCGAACGGTTGGCTGCGACCCGGCCACCCGACACCGTTCGTGTTGTGTGCCACGGCGACCTTCACCCGTTCAACATCCTCACCGACACTGCGCACTCGACCAACGACCCCTCGCACACCGTGCTCGACTGGACCGTTGCCCGAATCACGCATCCGGCTTACGACCTCGCATTTACACAGATCATCCTCATGACCCCGCTCCATGCGCCCCGCCCGCTGAGACCTGTGGTGGCGGCCGCGGCGCGGCGCATCGGTAAACGATTCCTCGCCACATATTGCGAACTCAGCCCTCACACGATCGATGCCGACACCCTCGCTTGGTACCACTCGCTACAGGCCAGTCGAGTTCTTCTCGACATCGCCTTGTGGCGAGCCGACGGCACCGCCGGTGATCACGCGGGCCACCCGTGGTTTGCTCTCGAGCCGACGCTCGCGCATCTCCTCGCTGCCTGAGCCAGCGCTAAGGGCGACGGCCCCACAGGAGTATGCGTTTGAACGGAAAGAAATGCGGTTCGTGGTCGCCGATGACTTCGATCAACCGATCTTCATAGGCTCGCACGAAGGCTTCGAAGGTCGCCTCGTCGAGCACCTTTTGAAACCGGGTCAGCATGGTGCCACGCACCCAATCAACCACGGCTCGACTCGCCGTCAACACGTGCGGGTATACCTGGAGGCGGACGTGTTGATCAACGTACCCGAGTTGATACAACAGGGCTGCGTACGCCTCGGGAGTAAGCACGTTCTGCTCAACTGGATCCGGTGGCGGTCCGGCGGCGCCGAACGCTTCGGCAAACTGATCGAGCTGTGCCACCTCACGCGCCACCACGTGGGACGGCATGTCACCATTGGCTGGAACCTGCACGGCGATTTGGCCACCGGGCCCCAGTGCTGAGGTCCATCGGGTGAGTACGGCCACATGGTCTGGCACCCATTGCAAACTGGCATTGGCAATCACGATGTCGAACTCGGCAGGAGCGGTCCAATTCGAAATATCGCCGAGCTCAAACGAAAGCGAATCGGTGACGTGAGCCGCGGCGCTTGCCAACATGGCCGGAGAAGAATCGATGCCAAGTGCCGACGCAGATTCGAATCGCTCGGCAGCAGCCGCAGTGAGTTCCCCGCTCCCGCAACCCAAATCGGCGAGCCGTCCCGCAGCCATCGGCTGAACGAGATCGAGCAAGTCGAAGAAGGGACGGCTGCGTTCATCAGCGAAGCGGTGATACTGGGCAGGGTTCCAATCGGCGACCATGGGATCATGCTACTTGTATTGAACTTGTATACATGCGATCATGGTGGGATTGTGTTGTTGGTTTGGCAGTCCTATTGCTTGTCTTCGGCCAGGGTGTGCAGCACGACGGCCGTGGCGTGGCCATGGCCCATGCTGTGCTCCGCCTTGAGCCAGTTGATCAACTCCATTGGTTTGATAAGCGGGCTCGAGCGAACGAGCGCCTTCCAATGGGCGATTGGTTGACCGTACGTCTTTTCGATCGACGGAAAATACGAGGCAGGGCCTTTCACCTTCTCGGGCTGGGGGGTTGCGGATTCGTCACGACTTGTCACTACGTAGATTCCTTTCGGGTGTCGGAATTACGTCCTAGCGCAACAAACCAAATCCCGTCAGGGTTTGCGAGCAAAGTCCGAATATCAGTTACGCGCACCAGGCGCGGGCGATGGCGGCGACGTGACGATGATCAGTGCCGCAACAACCGCCGAGCACCTGCAGTGCCGGCAGCAGTGGACGCAACGCCACGTAACGCGCAGAAAGATCGGCCGGGTCACCCTCGTCGAGCTCAACCATCACGTCGAGTTCGGCATGACTCAACTGCGATGCATTGGCCCGCAACCCACCTATGCGGCTCGCCCAAACCGATGTGCCGTCGAGCACGTCAGTGAAATGGGTTGGATGCGCACAATTGATCATGAAGTGTTGGGCACCGTTGTTCGTCGCCGCGTCAGTCGCCATGATCGCCTCGGAAAGCGACATCCCGGACGGAAGCCGACCATCGGTCTCAAGAGTGAACGACACGACCACGGGCAGGCCTGCAGCCTGAGCCGCAAGGATTATTCCGATCGCTTCTTCTACGTACCCCATAGTGACCGCGGTGACTACGTCAACACCACAGTCGGCCATGCATTGGATTTGGAACGCGTGGTAAGCGGCCGAGGTGGCAGCGGTCATCATCGTGTCGATGCGATAACCGTCGCCGCGGGGGCCAACGGTACCGCCAATGAGAAAGGAGCCATCGCCCGTCCAGCCGTCTCGAACGGCTCTCACCACATCGACCGACGCGGCAATGTAAGCGGCCAATTCTGTTTGGTCGTGGCCGATCGTCGCCGCCCATTCCGGGTTGGCTCGCCAGGTGGGAGTCTCCAGAACGATCGAAGCCCCGACCGATTTTGCGATCGTCACGTAGTGCTCGTAGTACTCCGTCAACAAACTCTTGCCGTCACTTGTCGCAGCAAGTGGATAGGCCGCGAACGCGGGAAGATCAATACCGTTCTGAAAGAGGAGCCAGGTCTCAAGCCCGGCATCGGTGATGACGACCGAATCCGAAGGCGGCCAAGGAGTAGGTGTGCGTTGAAGGCTCATGGCGACTATGAAACCACAGGCGTCGCCGCGTTGCTTGGGGATTGTGTGAGGAAAGCCTGAGGATCAACTCGCCAGCGACGCGAGCCGATCATCTCCGCCCGCGTGGCGCGCTCCACAACGCGACAACAGCGAGCACTGGCACGAGGACCAGAGAGCCCACGAGCCCAACGGCGTCAACAGTTTTGTAACCATGGAGGTGCCGAACGTGGTGGATCATGTGCAGCGTTCCCTGCACTAACCATGCAGCAGCGACAGCACGGGTCGCCGACCCATGAATCACGACCCATCCGGTCGCCAGAATCAGGGCGAGGAATAGGACGCCCACATCGCGAACCAGGTGTTCGTTGTAGGCGCCGTCGACAGCGATCCAATGGCGTCCGAGCGGGAAATCGTTGTAGAACGACCGAGGAGCAAACGCCGCCTGCACACCTACCGGGAGCATCGCGATTGCTATGAGTCCGAGTGCGATTCGATCCCATCGTCGCCTTGCATCGACTCGGCCCGAGACCGCTGAGTTGCCAGCAACCATTTCGTCAGTCATGACACAACCTCCTTGCCGCGCCGACCGGTTAGCTAGCGCGATCTCTCAATGCCCACAGTAATGGTTATGACCAACACTGTCAGCTCGATTGCAATGCCAGCAACGCGATCCTTTTTGCGGCAAACTCAACCGTCGTGGGAACTCCGAGTTCACTTCCTTCGCTCACCCAATCTGCATACCGTGCCGAGCCCACCCGGCCCTCGACGGATTGCAACACATCACCGATTCGGTCAGCTTCGGGGCCATAGCTCTTGCGCAACAATTCGCTCGATGTCGCAGCCGCGATCACCACCGCACCATGGTCGTCGCCGACGGCCACGAACACCTCAATCATGTTTCGCAACAGGGTGACTGCATGGACATAGTTGCCATGTCGCGCAGACGAGCGAAGGCAGTCGGCAAAGACGGCAAGCGCACGATGATGATCCCCAGCTCGGGAGTATTCAGATGCCAAGGCCACCCGAGCGACGGACACGACGAACGGTGTCCCTACCGAAGTCGCCAAGTCAATCGCCGACCTGTACGCGTCGATCGCGGCTCGATCTCCGAGCGCGCTCAGCGCTTCGCCTCGGGCGTAAATGGCCCACGAACGATCGGTAGGCGACGACCCATCGAGCTGCGCCGCCTTCAAGCGTTCAACCGCCTCGGCGGGGCGTCCGGCAAAAGTGAGAGCGAGCGATGCATTCACCGCAGCAATAGCCACCCAGTGCGAATCGGCGAGTTCGGTTCCCAGTAAACCGAGCTCGTCGGTCGCCGTCGCGACACTGCGCAGGTCGCCGGCGTACAGGCAAATGTCGCTCATGATCTCGATAGCCGCCGCTTTGATTCGGAGATCACTGGAGTGCACGGCGCCAACGAGGTTCACTCGCGCCAACTCCAGCTCACCCCGATTTGAAGCCGAGCCAGCAACAGCCAATCGAGCGCCTAACAACTCGCCGGACGTCGCATCGGGATGTCTATCTAACAACACTCGAGCCCACTCGGCGGGCTCGTTCCAGAACGTCGAATAGGCGGCAAGATGCAACGCTGCGTTGATTTCCGACGCAAGATCCGGTGCCCATCGCCGTGCCCAAATGTGGGCGGAGCGGACCTCGTCGACGACAGCATCGAGACGACCCCGACCGTCGAGCTCATTGGGCGTTCTGATAGCGATGTCGACGGAGCGCGACACATTGGCGAAGTGGGTGGCGTGGCGGCGACGGACGCGTGCCGCCGCCGGCCCATCGTCATCCAACCATTGGCCAGCAACGGCTTTGACCGTCGACAGCATGCGGTACTTCGTCGACGGGCCATCGGTGCCAGCCACCAACAGCGAGCGATCAACGAGCGAACCGAGGGTGAAAACAACTCGCCCCGGCGTTTGCGAATCGATCACCTCGGCGATGTCGGCAGCCGACACGGGCCCAGCGAACACCGACATTTCAGCGAACGCACGGCGATCATCGGCATCCAGTAACTCGGCCGACCACGCAACAAGCGACTCAAGCGAGCGGTGCCGTCGAGCGGGCGAACGATGGTTTACCTGCAGGAGATTCGTGCCACTTTCAATGGCCGCTTCGAGCTCATCGAAAGTCATCGCGCCGAGACGGGCGGCCGCCATTTCAATAGTGAGGGGAAGGTGATCGAGTCGTGCAACCAAACGTGCAACGCTCGTTCGATCGACTACGCCCGGCACCCAGGAAGCTTGTGCGCCAAGAGCGCGAACGTTGAACAACATTTGAGCGTGCTCTGCGCCAAGCGGCTCTATGTGCTGTACCTGCTCGACGCTGAGACCAAGACGCACCCGGCTGGTGGCAAGTACACGCAATCCGCCACGCAATCCGCCGCCAAAGGACAGCACTCTGTCGAGCAACTCGCTTGCTTCGTCGATGACGTGTTCACAGTTGTCAAGGATGACGAGCGCATCCAGGTTCGCCAGCGTGCGAACAGCGTGTTCGCGTCGGTCGCTTTGGAGCACGATGTCGAGCGCACGAGCAATTGCTTGCACGACATGGGCTCCGGAGTCGATGTTGGCGAGCTCGACTATGTGTACCCCATCCGCAAACGACGATGCAAGGCCGCTAGCCACTGCGCGAGCAACCGTCGATTTCCCGACTCCACCCGTACCAGTGAGAGTAACGAGCGGCGACACACGTAGCCGATCAGACACAGCGGCAATGAGACCGTCCCGGCCAATCAATCCGTCACTGCTCACAACGGGCGCATGGTGATCGACGACGGCCACGAATTGGTAACCGCGACCGTGCACAGTTTTAATGACGTGCTGACGGGTCCCGTCGTCGCCAACAGCTCTGCGGACCTCTTTCACACGAGTCGTCAAGTTCGCTTCAGAAACGAACCGATGCCCCCACACGCCGTCGAGCAAATCGTTCTTTGTGACGACCCGGTCGCGATGTTCGATGAGATACACGAGGAGATCGAATGCCTGCGGCTCGAGATGAACGACCTCACCACCGCAACGCAACGTGCGACTAGCCACGTCGACCTCACATTTCGCAAACCGGTACACAACGCCATCTTTACCGCGCTGCCAAAGCCATCGTCAAATGGCAATGCGCTGCGATCCAATTGGAATGAATTTGGCCACCGACTTGACTCGGTGGCCATGCGCAGGCGCACGATTGCGCAAGCGGCCGAACTATCCCACAGAAATTTCGAGTACCTGCCCTTTGGAAGCGTGACTCACAGATCCAACCGAAATGTTGCAATAGAGCACGTAACGCCCGGCCGGCAGATTGACGTCGAGCGTTTTCGATTCTCCGGCGCCGATCCCATCGACAGCAGCGATCTTGTCGGCGGCCGAAAGCTTGCCCTCATCGACCGCCCCCGTTGCATCAAGTGGCAATGCTTTATACGAATCGCCGCGGGCAATGTGAAATGAATGTTTGAAGTTGCCGTCATTAGTAACTTTGATCGAGTGCGATCCAGCCCCTACGGACTTTGATCCAGCAATGGCCCACTCCGTGAGCGAAAACGATTCCGGTGTATCACTGCTGGCAGGTGCGGTTGTTGCGCTCGACGCAGTGGTTGTTGCCTTCGCAGCCGGTTGAGCGCTGCTCGAACAAGCGGCGAGGCCGATGAACACGATCGCGAGGAAACTGATCCTTTTCTGCATGAATTTGTTCTAGGCGGTGTAGCCAGTCGGTGCAATAGGCCTTACGTCGTACGACTCGAATCGTGGTCACCCATACCTCGGGGTACCGGCCGAGGACCTGACACAAACGCCGTGTCGACCACCGCGGCAACGCCATCGCCCGCACGCTCACATTTGCGTCGGCGTCGGAGAACTACCCAGCCAGCGTCACGGTGGCGGTGCCGTTGGCCACGATATGTTCGACGCCGCCGATCCCTGGTGCAGTCTGGGTGTAGTCAACCGGAAAGGCCAACGAGAACGGACCCTTTAAAAGCGAGTCGAAATCAACGTCACCAAGATCACCGGCAACAAGTCGGCGAAATGCTCCGTCGGGGTCATACACGCCCCCTGCCGGGCTTTGATAGAGATAGGGCAATGGTCCGTAGCGATTGGCGGCGCAGGCTCCTGAATCATCAAGTGCATTGCTGCTGTAGAAGGTCGGCACGGCACTCTTTACAGAGATAGGCATGCTCGCTGAAGCTTGGAATAGCCGAACGATTCCGTTTCCTTTATTGACCTCACCGCCACCCCGAACCAAAATCGATATGTTTGGGGCTGCGGCTGCGCTCCATTGGCAATGATCAAGCCCGTCAGTCGAGCTTGTTGTGGTTATCCCAGATGCCGTAAGCGTTCCTGGACCAACGGGATTTGCAGTGAACTGACCATTCGCGCCGAACTTTACGTCGAACATGCGTGACGCCTCCCACGTGAAGTCGAGCTGGTAGTGGTACACACCGTGATCACCGCTCGTGTCAAAGTTCGAGCGGAACTTTCCCGATGTTCGAATTTCTACGCGAGTGCCGCTGCCGCACGACACCTGCCAGGTGTAGTCATCACGGTTTTTTGCGAGCCCTGAACGTGTTGGCGGATCGCTGTTGCCATCCAGATAGTGATTCGGCGTTGCGCCAGGGTCGGCTTTCGCCCGATCATTGTGGATCGTGAGCGTCCCGGTCGTCGTGGTTGGTGATTCTGGAACGTCGATATCGAATGTAAGTGTGTGGTCGTCGGACCATTTCGAGTTCTGGATCGTCGCATCGCAGCCTTCAATCGTCACCACCTCGTCGGGGCTTGTTCGGTCCATAACGGCGTCGAATTTCACAGTTGCCGGTGTGTTCGCTGCCGGCTTGATGCGAGCATCCCGCGTTGGGGTGACGGACTCGACTGCGGGAGACAAGACGATGGGCTGGGCACCCTCTGCCAGTTGGAAATACTTGTCGACGAACCCTCCGAGAGCGAACGCCTTCGTGGTAGGACGGGCAGCAACATCGGATTTGCCAATGAGCCGATCGAACAATGTGGGTTCGTCTTCCGCTTCGAATCCGGCACAGGCAGTACTGGCGTGCCCAAAATAGCTGCGCGCATTGAAGCTGGAAGCGACCGCCATCGAGTGGCATGCCATGTTGTCAATGAGGTCGACCTTCGCATTTTTAAAGAAGTGTGCAATCCCTGCATCGGTAATTCCAAGCCATGGCCGTTCACCTTCGCCCGAAGTGTCTGGCGTTCCATCCGCACGCGTAGGTGCTCCATCGCCCGAACGCCACGGAATGAGCGTCGTGGCCCAAATGTTGCCTTTGACCGGATCGTACGGATCGAAGAGCCAGTTTGCGTCGTAGCCCGAGGCGATATACCGCGTGTAAGCCGCTTGTTCCGCGGACCATGTTGGGTACCACTCGACCTGCAATGTAGGCACCAACGCTTTTGGTGTAACTGTCGTCGTCGTTGTGGTCGTTGACTTAGTCGTCGACGTCGCTGACGGGGCACTCGGGTCGATCACTGTGGAGCATCTGCTGATGGATTTCCCAGCCGAGCACTGCTGTTCGGTACCGGAAAAATCAGTCCCATGGGTATTGATGATGATCACGCTCGCCCGCTTGGCCATCCCAACAAAGTTCTCGAGCGTCGCGCTGCCGTGATCCCCGGCCCCTTCGTTCGTGTCCTTGTATTCGGTGACCGTGTACCCCTCGCTTTGGAAACGTTCCGTCAACCCATCGAGGACGGGCCTATCGACCGTACTCAGACCAAAGATGTTGTAGATCGTCACGACATCGTTCTTCGGAACACGTGGAGTCGGGTCAGAATTCGGATCCTGCGGTACACCATTGCCCGAATTCGCACCGCCCCCGACCCCGCCACCATTGGACGCTGTCGCGGATTGGTTGGCGCCACTACCCGGATTTCTCGTTACACCCTTCGACCCGTTCGACCCACCACCACCGACGATCCCGAGCCCTCCAACCAAGACCGCAACCGTCAGCGCCATGCCCCCGAGTACCGCCGTCCCGACGAGGGCCTGACCCCGGCGCGACAGTCCCGAGAACGCATTACTCAACATATCGAGCCTCTGCCTTTGCGCACCGACAAAACGTGAAAAATCCCCACTATTGCAACTTGGTGTCTGGCAACCATGGAGCTCCTTTCGCGGCGACACAAGCGTAGACCCGCCCAATATGTCCACACGTGACCGTCACCACCTCCAATCTACCACCTCCAATCTATTTTCGCCCCCTGAAACACACCAACACCACCACGACACAACCCGGCTCGGCGCTGGAGCCCAACCAGACTGTCGCTCCAGCCCGTAATCACCGAAAGCTCACAGTCCAAACGCTACGGGTATCGCCATGGCGATGCGGCGCACCCACCCGGCCAGCACGCACTCTCTTGACATGCCAAAAAATGGTACCTAAGGTCAACCGTGAGAACCAGTACCAAAACGGGAGGCCTCGATGGCAAAATTCAACTCTCTGAAGATGCAAGCTCGACAAACGAGCCCGTCGACCGGTAAACAGATCCCTGGGATGCGCGTCAGACAAGACCGCTTTCGTGGAGATGCGTTATGACCGCACCGTTCGTGATCGAGCCGCACCCTGCTGTCGACAACGGCGTCGCACAGGTGAACATAATGCTGGAACCCGGTCGCGCCGAGGGATTTGCCATCTTCATCAGCACCTACCCGGGGTTCAGTGGTGGTCCGCCCGCTCATCACCACCACTCCTACGACGAAGCATTCTACGTGTTGAGCGGCGAGATGGAGTTCTGCGTTGACGGCCAAACAGCACTAGTGCCGACCGGATCGATGGCATGGGTGCCTCACGGCACCACTCATGCGTTCCGCAATCCATCCCCCGAACCGGCACGCGTGATGATCACAACAACACCCGGAGCGATCGAACTAGTCGTGAATATGCCCCACGACAAGAATCCCGACACCATGCGAACATGGTTTGCGAAACACGACTCCCAAGTCGACGGCCCGCCGCTCGGCTAGCTCGTCATCCCACGAGCCTGTCAGACCGACACGGCCCGCTCGTGTAAGACGGACTTTCCCGCCCCATGGTGCCTTGCGCTGCGCCTTGTTCAAATATGAAAGGTAACGCTCAACCAAAACAAGCCAGTACAGGAAACCCCTGCTATCCGTTGAGCGGAACTGCAGAACGGAGTTTGCTCATGGCCTCTGAGCAGATCTGATGTGGCCGACTTGGCCCTTCTCAGATCCTTGCTTCGTTCTCGTGGCCATCGAATTCTGCCCGCTTGGGAGCCCGCGTCTGCCTCACCCGCTGACATGGCACGCCGGCCCTGAGCTGGGACCCTCGTAATGGTCCAGGTGTTGTGCGACTGTTTTGCCCGTGGGAGCAGGAGGCAGCACAGCGGCATGAAGGCCTCCGACGCGAAGCGGCTCAAGGAATTCGAGTCGGAGAACGCCAGGTTGAAGAAGCTCGTCGCGAACCAGGTGCTCGACATCGACATGTTCCGCGAGGTCGCAGAGGACGCTCGGGACTGCCCCCAGTTTAATTGACTCCAGAATCTCGATAGCGACTGCACGGCGCTCCTGCGAATGGCGCCCGGAAATCCGCGAGGAACTGGCGTCTGCATGCTGCGACAGCGATAGGTGCTCGCGTTCTGTTCGGCGATCACGGCCGGGCCCATCGCCGAGGTTCGCCGGGTGCGAGCGCGACCTGCTCGCAGGGGTTCTGGCCTGGCTGCGTGACGACTGGTCGTTTGAGCGGCCGGTGATCATGACTAACGAGAAGCTCGATCACCAGATCGCGACAGTCGAGTCGCTGTGTCTGAAGCGGCGCCTCGACTACGACCACGAGAAGGACATGTACACGGCCGACACGGCTCGCGACAGCGACTCCCGCACACTGCGGCTCGAGCAGGCACGCCCAGGATCGACCTCAGTCCTTACGTCATGTCTTTTAATGTGCTACCTTCGCCTTACCAGTCCGATCGGGAGGAGAAAGCGCGATGAGTCTCGCCACGGTTCCTGCCACGACGATCCTGCCCACCTCCCGACCCGAGGCGGCGCGGATCTTTTATGGCGACGTCTTGGGGTTGCCGTTCCGGGGTCTCGACGCCGACGGCAAACTCCTCTTCGCCCTTGCAGCTGGCTCCACTCTGGCCTTAATCGAGAAGCCAGCAGGATCGCAGGCCAACCACACGGCAATCAGCTTCGAGGTCGCCGACATCGGGGCATCGATCGCTGACCTAGAGTCCCGCGGAGTGGTCTTCGACGACTACGACTTGCCAGGGCTGAAGACCGTCGAGCATGTGTGCGTCCTGGGGGCCGAGAAGGCAGCCTGGTTCAAGGATCCCGACGGCAACATCCTCTGCCTCCATGAGCCCCTCACGCCCTGACCGTTGCGTCTGGTCAACGGTCATCACGCAGGCATGTTGCAGGCGATGCCGATGGTTGCCCAGTGGCCAAGGAGACAAGACCTGCTCTCCAGTCATCGGCCCGACCGAGTGACAGAACATGGATACCCGGGCTATAACGAGACGCTCCTAGCGGGTTAGTTACCGCAACCGGGGATTTGAACGCGAGGATTACCGGTCAGTATCTCGGTAGTCCTTGGGTCGCGATGATCTTCAAAATGAACTGGAAGCCCCAGCGCTCACTGAAACACGACTGTCCAGCCAAACGTTCGAAACAATTCTGTACGGCCACCAAAACAGGCTCGAACAAATCGCGCCCGACAGTGGCACAATTGCGCGGACTACTCAGCCAACATTGAGGCATGCCCATTCGAGGAGGCAGGCGACCAGCTGTCCACCTAGTTCCTTCACGTCGACCCTTGCGACCGACTTCGTCCCCGATTGGTCCTTCTCAGGTCGTTTCTTCAAAAAAACAGGGTACAACTGGATGGACCTAGAAGGACAAAAACTCCAGTTCAAAGCGCACGCAACAAAAACAGGCCAGTTAACAAAACCCCTGCTAGACGTTGAAGCGGAACTCCATCACATCGCCGTCGACTGGCGAATACTCTTTTCCTTCGATGCGAATCTTGCCGACATCTTTGGCCTTGACCCACGAGCCGAGTTCGAGCAATTCGTCCCAATGAATCACCTCTGCCTTAATGAATCCACGCTCGAAATCGCCATGAATCACGCCAGCACACTGGGGCGCTTTATACCCGGCCCGAAACGTCCACGCCCGGGTCTCTTTTTCGCCAGTCGTGAAATACGTACGCAATCCAAGCATCCGATATGCCGTGTTCAAAAAGCGGGGCAACGCACCCTCGCCGAGCCCCAAGCCTTCCAACATTTCGGTCCGCTCGTCGCCCATCAATTGCGCGGCCTCAGCCTCAAGTTGCACACACATGCCAAGCACCTCGGCACTCCCCAACCGCTCCTGCACGGGAGCCACAATCGCATCGATATCGTCGAGCTGATCATCGCCCACATTGACCACCGCCAACACTGGCTTGTTCGTCAATAAATACAATGGCTTCAACAACAGTCGATCATTCGCCGTGAGCTCCTTGAGCGAGGCGGCAAACAGCGGCGTGCCAGCCGCCAACAAGTTGTGGGCTCGCTCCATAGCCTCGACTTCATCAAGCACCGATTTATCGAGTTTCGACGCCTTACGCTTGCGATCGAGTTGCTTATCCAGCGTGTCGAGATCGGCCATGGCGAGCTCAATTTCCAGCACGCCGAAATGCTCAAGCGGATCATGGGGGCCCGGCACGTCGTCGTCGCGAAATGCACGCAGCACCAACACAATCGCATCGGATTCACGAATACCAGCCAAGAATTTGTTGCCCAAACCTTCGCCCTTATGCGCTCCTTCAACCAAGCCGCCGATGTCCACAAATTGCACGCTGGCCGGTATCACGGTCTTCGTTTTCGACATCACAGCCAAGCGCTCAAGGCGTTCGTCTGGCACCTTGGCAGCCCCCACGTTGGGGTCGGTGGTGGCGAATGCGTACGGCGCCGCCAGTGCCCCTCCGCCAGCTAGCGCGTTAAACAGTGATGACTTGCCAGCATTGGGGAGCCCGACGAACCCGAAACGTTCCATTGCCACAACGGTAGCCGTCGGCAAAGTGACAGCCGCGGCGAATGGTCGACAGCTAGCTGAACGAAGTGCTCGAACACCGCGCCCCAGTCTGCAACAGATGTGGAATGCTGTGGCCATGACAACGCTTACGTGCGACGAATGCCGATTCGACTCCGCCCAGTACACGATCGACGATTGCTACTACTCCATCGTGGATGCCGCCGCCCGGTGGGCCCACACCGTGCAAGACGTGCCAGATGCCAAATTGCGTGAACGCCCCGCCCCCACCACGTGGAGTGCAATCGAATATTTCGACCACACTGCCTACGTATTCGAGCGCATGCGCATTCGCTTGCAAGCCAGCCAAACACGCGACTTCACAGAGGCCAACAGACTTGGCCCCATCATCGACGCCGAACCGAGCGACGCTCCTTTCACCCGTTCGTTTGCCGAGATCGACGAGCTCATGGAAACCAATGCCGCCCAACTCGGGATGGTCGTCCGCGGCATCCAAAATTGGGACGCTCTGGTGCCGTTTCGGGGAGCAGAAATGGCGGCCAGTTTGATGCTGCGCTACACGGCACACGATTGCAATCACCACCTGCACGACGCGGGCCGGGTACTTGCCGCCATCGGCACGGGCGTCAAAAATCACACCGGCACTATCACCCAAATCAGCGCCAACGACGGCGGTGTCAACAAGCAGGCCGTCGATCACGCCACCGTCGGATATCGGGGCGTCGAAGGCGACCGTCAAAGCAACCGCAAACATCACGGCCGTGTGTGGCAAGCCTTGTGCCTGTACAGCCAAGAGGTGATCGAACGTCTGCAGGCAGAAGGGAACCCCATCCTCCCTGGCAACGTTGGCGAAAACATCACCATTAGCGGCCTGGATTGGGCGGCTCTACGTCCAGGAACCATCATCAAAATGGGTGCCGACGTGGTGATCGAACTTTCGGCCGGTGCCACCCCATGCGCCCACAACACGCCCTACTTCGTGAATGGCAACTTCAACCGCATGAATCACGACCAACACCCCGGCTGGAGTCGTCTCTACGCTTCAGTGCTGGTAGACGGCGCAATACGAGTCGGAGATTCTGTAGAAGTTGAGCCCGTTCTGTAACATCTACGCCCATGTCGAAGCGCACAAACAAGCGGAAAATCCGCGCCCGTAAGAACAAGGCCAATCACGGCACTAAGCCCAACTGCGGCCGGGGCTAAATCCCTACACCGTAGCGAGCCGCTCCACGAGCTGGCTCGCCGCCCGTTCTACCCCAACCATTCCTAATTTCGCAGCGATCGCTCGCACATCTTGTGCGAGCGATTTCGCGTTTTTCTGATCATCGCTATCACGGCGGCCGGCCAGCAAATGCGCGTATGCCAGGCGAGTCCGGGCACCATAGGTCGGGCACTGCATCGAGTCATGGACGTCGATGGCGGCTACAAAATGATTCTCGGCGGCATCATCATCGCCAAGGGCTGCGGCCGCCAGACCCAAATAATGGCGCACCGAGCCAGCCCACGCGATAGTCATCACCGATGCGCACTGCGCATCAAACGGCTCAATCAACGATGAGAAATAGCGCACATGGTCGGCAGTGCCGAGGGCACTGGCGGCCTCTGTAAGCCAACAGGTGATGGCCAACCAAGAAAACGACGTGGGCTGTTCATCGACATCGCCCGCCATCAAACGATCGAGCAACGCGCAGAGCTCCAAAGCCTCACCACGCTCCACGAGGATGAGGGCTAGCCCGGCGTTCCAATCGGCAAGCTCGGGGTGATCGCCGAGGCTTGCTCGCACCAACATTTCAACGTCGGCAGCCCGTCCCTGGTCCCGCAACGCCATGAAGGTTTGGACGGCAAAACCTGTGACGTAATCGGGGTGATCGTTGGCCTGCATGGCCTGGGCGGCAAACGCATCAACATCGTCGTAACGCCCATCGAGCAATGCGGTCATTGCCCGCTTCTGGTTGCCGCCTGCCAATCCCCGGGCGTCATGCGCCGAGCCAGCCAAGTCGAGTATCCGATCGATGATGGCGTCAAGCGATTCTCGGTCGCCGCATTCGGCGGCCAACACAGCATCCCAATGCATTGCGTTCAGCGTCACACCAAACCCGTTGATGGCTTGGCCAATGGAATACAGCTCGTGCACAAACTGAGTCCGCTCGGCAACGCTCGCGTTGCACCACAACACCTCGCTGTCGTCGAGACACGATGCGATGAGTTCGGGGTCATCGAGTTGACGGGCCATCTCGAGTGCACTGCGACTCACGGCCACAGCCTGGGCGCGATTGCCAACAAGGGCCAGCTTTGTGGCGAACGCGCCAAGTAGTCGACAATGTATGCCCGATGCAACATCGCCGAGTTCTTGCAACGCCACTTCGGCATATTTGATCGCTTCTTTCGCCTGGGCCGGGCCCATCAACCACACGCGCGACAAGGCAGCTCGAGCAAGTAATCCCGGGTCATCAATTGCTCTGCTGAGCTCCCATGCTTCGATGGCTCCAGCCATTGCCGTCGTCGAATCACCTGTCCGCCACAACACGTCGTTTCTTGTCACTAACAGCAATGCCCGGGCTGCCGGCGTGGAGCGATCAACCCGGTCGAGCGCCCTATTCAACAACGTCAGTGCCTCGTTGGTGGCCATAAGCGACAGCGAACGTACGGCCGATCGTTCGACGTGAGCCACCGCCCGATCCACGCCCACCACAGGAAATGCTTCAAGGGCATGGAATGCCAGCGCGTCATACAAGGAATCGATGCGACGCGTTTCCAAAATGCTCAACATTCGAGCATGAACGAGGGCGCGCCGATTGGAGCTCATGGCGTCCGACAGCACGTGGCGCACAAGACCGTGGGCGAACACGTACTTGCCAAAACTGTCGGGTATTTCCCGCACAAGATGGGCGCTGATTGCCTCCTCCAACAACTCGGCCAATTCCACTGCTGGCCGTGAAGTGATCTGCTCCACAACGTCAAGCGAAAACTCGCGACCGGCAATGGCTCCGACCGTGAGAACTTGATACGTGGGTTCCGAAAGACGCCGCAACCGCCGGCGCAACACGTCGTCGATCGATTCAGGCAAACCCATGCGAGCATCGTTCGATGCTCGCCACGCGCTCTGCCCGGCTAGCGAAGCCTCGTCGTTGTTGCGCAACAACTCTTCGACGAAATACGGGTTGCCCTCGCTATCTGCATACAGGTCTTTGACGAACGATTCAGTTGGCCGCTTACCAGTCCACGCTCCCGCCAACGATGCCGTCTCATCGGGATCAAGGCCCACAAGCCGGATAGACAGTGCATCGTGACGACGACGAGCGTCAACCAAAAGGCCACTCAGCGGATGACTATCGGGCACCTCGCCACCACGATAAATCGTCACGATCATGACCCGGCGATCGGGGTACCGCCGCAGCACATGCCCCAACATGGCCACCGTCGACTGGTCGGCCCACTGCAAATCGTCGAGCACCAACACCACGGAGCGATAAACGCTCATGGCCGCCAACAAATCGCTCACCGAATCAAACAACGCCAACCTGGTTGGTTCAATCTTCTCTGTTATTCCGCCCAGATTATTGTGAATCATCCGGTAGGCAACGGCTGGCACTACCGCCACCAACGCTTTGGGCAACGAAATTTGAGCCACTAGCAAGTCATCAGGGGCGGCGCGCACATAGCGATCGAGGGCTTCAGCAAACGGTTGGTACGCCGTCACCACGTCTTCTGTGCATCGCCCGTACAGCACTGTGGCGCCACCCTCGTCGTTGGCGGCTAGGCGACAAAATTCGGCGGCCAGCCGAGTTTTCCCGATCCCCGGCTCGCCCGCCACGCTCACCAACGTGGCCCTGCCACCTTGCGCAGTGGCCCACCGGTCAAGCATCTCCCGCAACGCTGTCCCGCGCCCAATGAACGGGCTCCGCGGCACACCAACTAATTGTTCAGGCAGACCCAAACCAGGCCACGGCCCGCCCTCGGCAGCCGATGCCACATCACTGGTCGAGAACACTGCTGGCTCAAGTTCCAGCTCGACATCCTGGCGCAAGATTGCTGCTTCCAAGCGCCGCAAAACCGGACCTGGATCAAGCCCCAGTTCGTCGCCCAGCACACGGCGAAAATCTTGAAACGCCCGCAACGCATCGGCCTGGCGACCTGAGCGATACAACGCCAACATGTACACCCCTCGCAACCGTTCTCGCAAAGGATGCCCGGCCACCAGCCGTTCGAGCTCCGTGAGCACCATCGAGCGATCACCCACCGCCAACTCAGCTTCCAAACACATTTCGAGCACATCGAGACGCCGCTCCTCAAAACGCGCTGCCTCGCGCGTCAACGCCAGTGAGGTAGCAAACTCTGCGAACGCACGACCGCGCCACAACGCCAACGACTGCCGAAACAAAACTGCAGAACCAGCAAAATCGCCGCCGTGAAAAAGGCGTTGACCGATGGCAACAATTTCGTTGAATTGGGCATCATCATTTTCGTGAGTCTCAACGACCAGCATGTACCCCGGTTTACGAGTTTCCAGCCGAGCGCCACATTCTGGAATCGCATTGAGCGATCGCCGAAGCTGAGCAATGTATGTGTGAAGGGTGGCCGTAGCCTGGGCCGGAGCGTCATAGCCGCACAACAACTCGATCAAACGGTCCGTCGACACCACATGATTGGCCGACAACAAAAGGTGAGCCAACACTTCTCGCGGTCGAGATTTGCCCAGATCAATTGGCCCGTCGTCGCCTACCACCTGAAGGGGGCCGAGTATTCCGAATGACACCTCGGAGGGTTGTCTGAACTGCATAAACGCAAAGGTAGCGCGCTAGTCGGCGGCGGACGGTGCATCAAGTGGTGCCTTGGCAAGGTGCTGGCAAGGTCTCGGCAAGGCAGGCGATCGATACTCTCCTCACGCAAGTCAAGCCAAACGCTTGATACTTTCAACAAAGGGTGGCGGCCCTTACGGGAAGTACCGGAGGAATCAACCTCCGCATGATGAGTGGGGCGACCACTCACCGGACCCAAGTCGTGGCGGGACCGAGACGATCGGGGAGCTCTCAAGAGCTCCCCGATCGTGTTTTTCCCGACATGGTGGGTATTGCCCTTCGAGTACGGTGATCGGCGGTGAACACATGATCGGCGTCGAAGGAATTCTGTTTGCCATGTTGTGGGCTTCGGCGTCGATCGCCGCCAAAATCGGCTTTAAGAACGCCAAGCCTCTCACCGTCCTGGACGCCCGATTTTTCTTAGCCGCCGCCATCACGTTGATCATTTTCCAAACGGGACGCGAACGTCGACCAATCAAGGGTGAATGGCGACACGTCGTGATCCTCGGCTTCACGAACTCGGCCGTCTACCTCGGATGCAGTTGGGTAGGACTTCACCACGTAACTGTTGGGCTGTATGGACTATTCGTCGCCATGAACCCGTTTCTGGTGGCCGTTATGAGCAAGCTCGTACTGAAACGAACGATCAAACGCAACCAATGGTTTGGCATGGCCATCTCGGCCGCCGGCCTCTCGATGGCCATCGTGCCGTCGCTTCGTTCAGCCCGCGCCGACGCTTTCGGCATCGTGCTCATCGCCATTGCCATGGTCTCGTATTCGGTCGGAACGGTGTATCGCACGTGGAGCAAAACCACACTCAGCCCCGGCGCCCTAAATACGTGGCAAATCACATTCGGGGCATTCATGGTTCTGCCGTTTGCTATCGCGTTCAACGGCCCGAAAATTCCTGACATCACCTGGCGGCTCACTGGAGCATTGCTATGGAGTGTGATCATGGTCTCTGTCATCGCCAATCTGTTGTGGTTCCGATTGATCTCGAAAGACTCGGTGCGGGCGTCGGGGTTTCTGTTTCTCACGCCGGTATTTGGGTACATCGAGGCATGGGCCGTGTTGGGCGAACACGTCCGATGGAACGACGTAGTGGGCGCCGCCATCGTGTTCGCCGGGCTGGGCGTGGCGGGAACCGTACAATTCGGACGACGTCGAGCACTCGCTCCAGGGCCAATGCCTGATAAAACTGCCGCCAATGCTTGATCACGTTTTCACTGACGCCATAGGTTCGCTGCGCGATGCGCTCGAATCGGCGCTGCTTGAACGTCAAGCGTTCGAGGAACGGTTCCAAAGCGACATACTGCTTGGCGACTTGACGTGGGCCACGAGTTACTCCCTTCCTGGCGAAGGAGTGCCCGCTCGAGTGCAAGCCAACATCACTCTTGATTGGCCCACATGGAGCCAAACGGCATATCGCCTGTGGTACATCTCAGAGCCCGTCGCCGACCCGCCCCACATCGTGATCAGCGTGGCATTTCGAGTGCAGCGATTGCGGTTCATTCCCGATCCGCGACAGGTGCTCAACGTGCTTCCCGCCGTGAGCGCCAAGGTGGGATCCTCGTCGTTGGACCGTTCTGCGCCAAAGGTCGAAACAGTTTTCGACATCACCCTCAAGCATCAAGAACACGCCATCGAAGTGGTCTTCGAAGGCCTCTACGAGCTCGGCGAATCAGCCCTTGCCGATGGAGCGCAATTGGATGAACACTTTGGTGCCATGGGCGGTTGGGTGGCGTCGACTCTCATCAAATTGGGCGACCTGAAACTCAATTTTCTGGACCCAGAACCTACCGAATAACCGCCGTCAACAATCCTGGAGTTTTCATGTCTGTCGTCACCCTCGAAGTGTCTGATCGCATTGCCACCATCACGCTAAATCGCCCAGACGCCCGCAACGCACTGTCCAGCGAATTGTTGCGCATGTTGCCAAAGGTGATGCTCGAAGCCGACGGTCGCGACGATGTCGACGTGCTTATCCTTACTGGCGCGGATCCCGCGTTTAGTGCCGGACTAGATCTCAAAGAGCTGGGTTCTGGCTCGAACAAATTGTTGGGCGACTCTGGCGCAGGGGGAGGCCAAAATTCATACGGTGCACGGGGCCCGTTCCCAAATGTCACCAAGCCGATCATCGGCGCCATCAACGGCGTGGCCATCACCGGCGGCTTCGAACTTGCGTTGAATTGTGACTTCCTTATCGCCTCAGAACGAGCTCGATTTGGCGACACTCACACCCGCGTCGGCGTGATGCCCGGATGGGGCCTGACCGTGCTTTTACCTCAAGCAATCGGTGTGCGTCGAGCTCGCGAAATGAGCTTCACGGGCAACTTCATGTTGGCCGACGAAGCGCTTGCCTTCGGTCTCGTCAACCACGTTGTGCCCCACGATGATTTGCTCCCTTTCACTCGCAAAATCGCCGCCGACATTGCTGGAAATAGCCAACCTGGAGTGCGCCAAATACGGGCGATCTATGCAGAGGTGGCTGCACAATCCGTGGCCGACGGTTGGGAAACCGAAGCTCGCATTTCACACGAGTGGCAAAAGCAATCGTTCAGCGCAGAGCATGTGGCGCAACAACGTGACGCCATCATGTCCCGCGGACGGAATCAGTAATGGTCGGAACTAGTCATGGTCGATACTCGTCGTTACGGCTTGGCTGGGTTGACCACGGCAGGGTCAACAACCGGGTACACCACCCGGCAACCTGGGGCCGTGGGATATGCCACCGAAGTTGCCCCACTGCCGTGAGGAGCGTTGGCCAACGAGCCTGATGGGTCGATGAACTCCACCCGTACCGGAGTGCCGCCGGGAATTGACAACACAAAGTTTCCGTCGGTGGTCGTGGTGGCCGATGCCACCAACGTATTGGCGTCGTTGTACGCATTGACCACAAATCCGGTCACGCCTGCCTCGCCAACCTGACGATCACCATCCAAATTCACATCGGCGAACACAGCCCCAATGACGGCCTTACAAAAAGTCGGCGCAATGGCCGCAGTGGTGGAAGCCGAGGGGCCGACTGGCGTCTGAGCGACCGAAATTGGGTCACCCGCCTTTCGGGACGATTGCGAAACTGCCGGAACCGAACTTTGCGATGGCGGTTGATCACTCAGCACCACGGCAGCAATGGCCACGGCAGCCAGCATCAAACCCGCCCCACCAAACTTGGCAGCGCTTCGCACTCGGCGTTTGCGAATTTCACGAATCACCCGACTGGGGCGAGCCGCTTCGAGTTCTTCGGGGCGAACTGTCCACATCAAATCACGGCGTGACGACTCCAAAACAACGGCATCTTGGATGGCCCCATACGAAAACTGACCGGCGCTGCCGAGCGCGACGGGAGAGTTCTCATCGTCCGCTGATGGCCACGGAAGCCAACCTAGATCGTCACGGAGGGTGTCCCGCATGGCAAAAGCCTGCCACGGCCCGTCGCCGCATTGGGGGATACCCAGCCGATGACTCGAATCGCACCGCGCCGAAATGGCGAGTGATGCGGGGCAAGAAATGAATCCTGTCCATACAAGTGAATACGGTGGCACCTATGGATATCGATTGGGACGCCCTACACGCCGCCGCCCGTCACGCCGCTGAATCGGCCTATGCGCCCTACTCCGGTTTCGCAGTCGGTGCCTCGGCACTCGTCGACGACGGTCGAACTATTAGCGGCTGCAATGTCGAAAACGCTTCGTACGGATTGACTCTCTGCGCCGAATGCGGACTGGTCTCTGAACTCGTGCGGGGAGGAGGCGGACGGCTGGTGGCCGTGGTCACTATGCATCTCACATCGGCAGGCGAGGTGGTGCCATGCATGCCATGTGGCCGGTGCCGCCAATTGTTGTGGGAGCACGGCGGGCCGGCATGTCTTCTCAACGGCGACGGACACATTGCCCCCATGAGCGACGTGCTGCCCGGTGCATTCGACGCCACAGAATTGTCGCCATCACCCACGGCACGAAACCAATGAGCGAGCCAGCGTTGGTAGCTGTGGTCGGGTCGATCAACCACGACGTTCTCGTTACGTGCCCGGTGCTCCCTGCGGCCGGGGAAACAGTTGGCGGCGGAGCGGTTACCTACGCATGGGGTGGCAAGGGCGCCAACCAGGCCGTGGCCGCCGCCGTCATGGCCCCCGGCCAGGTGGCAATGGTCGGTGCTGTCGGCGACGATTCGCTCGCTGAATCGGCGCGAAACAACCTGCATGATTCCCACGTCGATACGTCGCACGTTGCGTCGATACCCAGCACAACGACTGGCCAAGCATTTGTGATGATCGGAGCAAATGGGGAAAACCAGATTGTGGTGTGCCCGGGCGCCAATGGAATCCTCGCCCCTAAACACGTGCCTTCGACAATCGACGCATGCGTTGTGTCGTTGTGTGCCGAGGTCGATGACGCTCCTCTCGTGGCGGCCGTGCGCGCTGGCAGCGGTGCCCAGGTGGTGTACAACGTGGCCCCCCCTCGGCCCATCCCCGCCGAGATTTTGGCGGCCAAACCGATCCTGATTGTCAACGAACACGAAGCCGCCTCGTTAACAAATTGTAAAATTCTCCCCGATGCGTTGACCGCACTCAGAGCACTCACGGGCGCAGATGTGGTGATCACTTTGGGGGCCAGCGGAGTCCTATTTACAACGGGAGTCGAAGCGTGGCGACAGGCATCGGCGAACGTGGACGTTGTTGACTCAACTGGAGCTGGGGATGCGTTTTGTGGTGCGTTCGTGGCCGCTCTTGGAGCAGGTCAACCGATCGCCACCGCAGTGCGGCACGGCGTCGCGTTAGGGGCATTGGCATGTACTCGGCTGGGGGCGAGGGTCGATTGGGCAAATCGCGCAAACGTGTTACAGCTTGCCGTCACACTTGAGCCGCCGGTGCGCGATAACTAGAGTCGTCGAATCCAACTATTCAGGGAGAACAAATATGCGTAAACGCGTACTCGGAGCGCTCGGCATTGGCCTTGCGCTCGCTACTTTCACGGCGTGCAGCAGCACCTCGAAAGCAGCGACCACCACAACCAAGGCGCCAGACGCCACCACCACCGCGGCTCCAGAAGTCACGACCACCGCAGGCCCAGTGATGGCCGATGGCGGAAAGATGGCCATCTTGTTCGACCTCAAGGGCCGTGGCGATCATTCGTTCAACGACTCAGCAGCCATTGGCCTCGACAAGGCCAAGACCGAGTTCAAGTACGACGTCACCGAGCAAGTTCGCGGTGGCAACGACATTGCCGAGCAGCTCAAAAACGCCGTCGACAATAAGAACAAGCTTGTCATCGGTGTCGGTTTTGCCTGGGGCGACGAAATGAAGAAGTCAGCCGACGCCAATTCAGGGATCAACTTCGGCATTGTCGACTCCGTGGTCGATAGCCCCAACGTGTCGAGCCTTGTGTTCAAGGCCAACGAGGGTTCCTACCTCGTGGGCGTAGCCGCAGCACTCAAGTCCAAGGCCAAGCATGTTGGCTTTATCGGTGGCGTCGACATTCCTTTGATCCAAGATTTCTTCGCAGGCTACGAAGCCGGCGTGAAGTCAGTCGATCCGTCGATCAAGATCGAAGTCAAGTACCTGTCACCAGCCGGTGACTTCTCCGGCTTCGGCGATCCAGTGAAGGCAAAGACCGCCGCTTTGGCACAATACGAGGCCGGCGCCGACGTGATCTTCCATGCCGCTGGCGGCTCGGGCGATGGCCTGTTTGGTGCCGCCAAGGAATTCTCGGCCAAGGGTTCCAAAGTATGGGCCATCGGCGTTGACTCCGACCAGGCGTCAAGCGTTGCTGCCGACCTCGCACCTTTCATCCTCACCTCGATGATCAAGCACGTCGACGTGGCCGTGTACGAAACCATGAAGGATGCCGCAGCCGGCAAGTTCAAGGGCGGCGTTCGGGTGTTTGATGCCAAGTCGGGCGGCGTCGACTACTCCACCACCGGTGGCTACGTAGACGACATCAAAGACAAATTGGAAGCAGCCAAGAAGGGCATTGCCGACGGATCCATCAAGGTCCCCAGCAAGTCCTGATCTAACAATCAGCTAGTTTGCGAGGGGCGTCGGTGGGAACACCGGCGCCCCTTGTTGTATCCAATACTTGAACATCGATTTGTAGCTCAGGGGAGGGCTCATGGCGGTCGCAATCGAACTGCGCGACATCGTAAAACGGTTTCCAGGTGTAGTCGCCAACGACGGCGTGAACTTAAGCGTCGAATCAGCAACCATCCACGCCTTGATCGGTGAAAATGGTGCCGGAAAATCGACGGTCATGAAGATCTTGTACGGCTCCCAGCAGCCTGACGAAGGTCAAATATTTGTTAACGGCACCGAGGTGCATTTTAAGAGTGCCCGCGATGCCATTGCCTCCGGAATTGGTATGGTTTTTCAGCATTTCATGCTGGCCGACAATCTCACGGTGTGGGAAAATGTGGCGCTCGGAATGCCCGAAAAATTCGCCCCCAAAAACATCATCAAACGGGTCGAGAAACTTTCTGCCCAGTATGGATTGAATGTCGACCCCCTAGCTTTCGTAGGTGAGCTCGGCGTGGGCGAACGTCAACGAGTCGAAATCCTCAAGGTGCTCTACCGGGGTGCCACCACCATCATCTTGGATGAACCGACCGCCGTGTTGGTACCCCAAGAGGTCGACGAACTTTTCGAGTCGCTTCGGGGCCTCACAGCCCAAGGCGCCACCATCATTTTCATTTCTCACAAGCTCGACGAAGTGCTCGCGATTGCCAACGACATCACAGTGGTCCGTGCTGGCAAAACTGTGGCCCAGGTAAAGCCCGGCGGCGTTACAGCTCGAGACCTTGCCCAACTCATGGTCGGCAGCGAACTTCCCTCTCCCGACACCCGCTCCACCATGCAAAGCGACAAAGTAACGTTCTCCATCTCGGGGCTAACGCTTGGCCCGGAACATAAGGGTGGCCGCAATCTTTTACACGATATTTCGTTGGCTGTGTGTGAAGGTGAGATCGTCGGTATTGCTGGAGTAGAAGGCAACGGTCAAACCGAACTTCTGGAAACGATCATCGGCATTCGCACTCCGATGAGTGGGTCAATTTCGATAGCTGGCATCGACGTCAACGAGATGACAACCCGCGACCGACGCGAAATGGGCATGGGTTACATACCCGAGGATCGCCAACGCGAAGGCATGTTGCTTCCCGTGCCGTTACACGTCAACACCATTTTGGGCTACCAAACATCTGCCGCGTTTTCCCATGGCCCATGGATTGACCAGGAAGCAGCCATGAAACGCACGAGTGAAATCATCGACGAGTTCGATGTGCGCACTCCTGGTCCGAGCACGTTGGCCTTCGCCCTATCGGGCGGCAATCAGCAGAAATTCATCGTGGGCCGCGAAATGTTGATGGAACCAAAAATTCTCATCGCCGCCCACCCCACGCGAGGTATCGATGTAGGCGCCCAAGCACAAGTGTGGGACGCCATGCGCACGGCACGCGACAAAGGTATGGCTTTGTTGCTCATCTCCGCCGACCTCGACGAACTCATCGGGCTTTCCGACCGACTTCTGGTGATGTTACGCGGCAACGTCGTAGCCAACCTGGACCCGGCAACGATCACAAAAGCAGAACTCGGCCGGTACATGACCGGCGCCCACACAGCACAGGACGCGGCATGAAATTGAAATCGCTGTACCGCAGCGCTCAGGCGCCGATTATCGCCATCGCCATTGCGTTGGCGGTCTCCGCTCTAGCGCTCCTCGTCGGCGGCTACAACCCGGGCAGAGCTTTTTCAGCCATGGCGAGCAAGGTCGGATCCGTGGAATCTGCTGCGCTTATCGTCAATAAAGCTGTACCGATTTTCCTTTCCGGCTTGGCCGTCAGCATCGGATTTCGCATGGGTATTTTCAATATCGGCGTGGAAGGCCAATACCTCCTCGGCGCAGCCCTTGGCGGAGTGGTGGGCGCAGCCGTGGATTTGCCCGGTCCAATACACGTGCTCATCATCATGCTGACGGCCATGTTTTTCTCGATGCTGTGGGCGCTCATTCCTGCCGTATTAAACGTCCAAAAAAACGTGCACATCGTGATCTCCACGATCATGCTCAACGCCATCGCTGTTTCGGTGATCGCCGCATTGTCGAAAACCCACTGGTTCATTACTACAGCGTTCCGCCAGACTCGGCCGCTCAAACCTTCAGCCTTTTTCCCCAACCTCAACACCCCACTCCGATGGATCGGTATTCATCTACCCAAAGGTACCCAGCTGTTTGGCTTTGTCATTGTGGCCATCTTGGTAGGCGTCGGATATCACATCCTTATGGGCCGCACCCGGTTTGGGTTCGACATCATGGCCACCGGCATCAATCCCACTGCGGCACGATTTGCAGGCGTGAATCCCAAGCGCACAATCCTGGTGGCCATGGCGCTCTCGGGTGCCATCGGGGGCCTCATCGGCATGGCCGGATTGCTCGAAGATCAGCATGCCTACCGAGTCGGTGAATTCCCCGTCGGATTCGGTTTTGCGGGCATCGCGGTGGCGCTCTTGGGCCGTGGCAACGTGAGCGGGCTGGCGCTGTCGGCGCTGCTCTTTGGGCTGTTGGAGCGGGCATCGTTGGGCCTCAGCAACGCAAAAGTACCTCGCGAATTCAGCGCCATCATGGTCGGACTCCTCATCCTCACGATGGTGATCATTTACGAATTGACCACGCGCAAAGTGCAGGCGCAAGCGATCAAGGAAGCCTCCGAACTCCTCGCCAAAACGCACGCCGAGAAGGTGCTGGCGTGAACGCCACGATGAATATCACCGAATCGGGAATCAGCGCCTGGTGGAAGTCACTGCGCCTCCCCCACCGCTACATGATCATCACTGCTCTTGGCATGGCATTACTGTCGTTTGCCCGCATCACCACCAACGCTCCAGGCCTTACTGCAGCAGGGCAGATCGAACGATCGTTCATTCTGATGCTGCCCATTTTGATGGCCGGCATCGGAGGCCTATTTGCGGAACGCGTCGGCATCATCAACATCGGCCTCGAAGGCATGATGGTGCTCGGCACCTGGTTCGCCGGGTTCGCTGGCTATCACTTTGGTCCGTGGGGAGCACTCATCGGCGGGATCATTGGGGGAGCGCTTGGGGGTGGGGTGCACGCCCTGCTGACCGTTGTCTTTGGCGTCAACCACACAATCTCGGGCTTTGTTATCAACTTGCTCGTGGGCACTACTGGCAGCGGGCTAGTGCGCTACCTATCGACCTTGTATTTCAAAGGACGCGGATCAGGATCGCCAACCAACTCGCCTGGATTTACAGGTACCACGGGCCAGATCCGCATTCCGTTTTTGACGAATAGCATGCACACCACCAATTGGTTGGCAAAGATCGGCAAACACCAGTGGTTCGTCGTGTCAGATTTTGCCAACGTGTTGAATGGTTTCTTTGGCATTTTGCGCCTCGAAGTTGTGATCGGCCTGCTCATGATTCCACTCACGTGGTGGATCTTGTGGCGCACCAAATTCGGGTTGTCATTGCGATCATGCGGCGAGCGGCCCTCTGCCGCCGACTCGCTCGGCGTCAACGTGTACAGGGTACAAATACTGGCGGTCATCATTTCTGGCGCATTCGCCGGATTGGGAGGCGCCATTTTGGTGCTCGACAACTCGGGCGCATATCTGGAGGGACAATCGGCCAACCGTGGTTTCATTGGGTTGGCGGCCTTGATTTTCGGAAACTGGCGCCCTGTCGGCATCTTCATCGGCGCTGCCCTCTTTGGCTACACCGATGCGTTGCAAGTGCGCACCACTTCGGGCGACAAATCGGTCATTGCTCTGTTCCTCATCGGTGTACTCGTATCAGCGTTCTTTGCCTTTCGGGCATGGCGGGCAGGCGACAAAAAGGCAATGGTGCGTTCATCGCTGATCACTGCCGTGGTGTTGGCGTTGTACATCGTGAAATTTGAAGCCCCCGACGACATCGTAAAGGCCCTGCCATACTTGGCCACCCTGGTGATTCTCACAGCATCATCGAAGCGTTTGCGGCCCCCTGCGGCATCAGGAATGGTGTGGCGCAAGGGGATGGTCGGTTAAGTATGCAGTCAAAAGTTTGGACAACAAAGTGACCACGCTGAGGCTCATCGCCAATGTCGATACGGGCGTCGACGATGCCGCAATGTTGTGGTGGTGCGCCACGTCACCCGAGGTGTCACTCGATGCCGTTACCACCTGTTGGGGCAACGTCAATATCGAACGCGTGAACCGCAATACGTCCGCTGTGATGGCCGCGTGCGGATCACCTGACACTCCGATCTTTGGCGGCCTATCGGTTCACGAATCCACGTGGCCAGTCGGCGGGCACGGAGCGGAGATTGTGATGGGTGCCGACGGCCTCAATGGACTCGTGCTCCCCGATGGCCCTGCATTACAAACCGAGTCGGCAGCCGACGCCATTATCCGCCTCACCAATGAACGGCCCGGCGAGTACACCCTTATTGCGGTAGCTCCATTCACCACCATCGCCGACGCATTGCGTAGCGATCCGTCCTTTCCTGGTCGACTGGCAGACGTCACGCTGATGGCAGGCTCAGTGGCCGTTGGCGGAAACCTGTCGCCATGGGGCGAGGCCAACGTGGCCCATCACCCTGAAGCTGCTGCGCTGTGTTTCGAAGCCTTCGGCGCTCCGGGCGCATTGGCTAACGGCGCGGTACCACGGATGATCGGCCTCGACGTCACCCTCAAGGCCACCATACCCGCCGACTTCGTCGATGTGGCCCGGGCCAGCGCCATTCCGGGCAGCGACCACCTGGCGACCCTTTGGGCCTATTCGTTGGTGCACGGGTTCATCGAAACTGTCGACGGCTCTCTCAGCGTCCACGACCTGCTCGCTGCATGGTCTATTGCACACCCCGACGCCTTCACCTGGGAGCGAGTGCCAGTGGTGGTCGACACCTCGGGCGGCGCAGCTCACGGCATGACCGTTGCCGATCGGCGAGTGCATCTCATCGAATCGGCGCCCATACCGCCGCAGCGCCGAGCAGAAGTTTTCGAGTACATGAAATTCAACACCAACCGGTGGGATATTGCCGTCGACGTCGACACCGATGCTTTTCGCTCATCGATGCGGGCTTGGCTCACGTAATCCATTCAAGAAAACGGGCTCGGGTGTTTTAACCTTTCCGAAACGTGCGCTTCTTACATGACGTAACCCCGCCCTACGACCTTACGTACAACGACGTGTTTATGGTTCCGTCGAATTCCAACGTGACGAGTCGCATGGATGTCGATCTCACAACACCTGATGGCGTGGGTACCACCATCCCACTTGTGGTGGCCAATATGACTGCCATTGCCGGTCGACGCATGGCCGAAACCGTGGCCCGTCGTGGAGGCATTGTGGTCATCCCCCAAGACATCCCGCTCGACATCGCTGCCAAGACTATTGCCAAAGTTAAGGCCAGCGACCCTGTCTACGACACACCCATCAAGCTGAGCCCGACCGACATCATTCAGACCGCAGAAGCTCTCATCGTGAAACGGGCGCACGGCGCCGGACTAGTGGTCGACGAAGACGGCAAGCTGGTCGGCATCGTGACCGACTCCGATTTCGATGGCTTCGACCGCTTCACCCAGTTGCACAACATCATGCGCCGCGAAGTAATCACCGTTGATCCCTCACATTCGATGCACGATATTTTCAACATGCTCGACGCAGAACGTTTGAGTTTCGCTCCCGTCACCGAAGGCGAGGTACTACGCGGCGTAATCACCAAAAAGGGTGCTTTGCGATCGACGTTGTACAAACCAGCGCTCGACGCAAGTGGCAAACTGCTCGTGGCATTGGCCGTTGGCATCAATGGCGACGTGGACGCCAAGGTACGAGGCGCTGTTGAAGCACAAGCCGACGTGATCGTGATTGACACCGCCCACGGCCATCAAGGCAAGATGATGTCAGCCCTCGCTACCGCTCGCGCGGCGGCGCCCGACGCCATCATCGTGGCCGGCAATATCGTCACCGCCCAAGGAGTTCGCGACCTCATCAACGCCGGCGCCGACATCGTCAAAGTGGGCGTAGGGCCCGGCGCGATGTGCACCACCCGCATGATGACCGGTGTCGGGCGGCCCCAGTTCAGCGCGGTCTACGAGTGCGCGGCGGCGGCTCGTACTATGGGCAAACACGTATGGGCCGATGGCGGCGTGCGCCACCCTCGTGACGTGGCGTTGGCATTGGCGGCCGGGGCCAGCAACGTGATGTTTGGTTCATGGTTAGCCGGCACATACGAGAGCACAGCTGAAATGAAACAGACGGCAGACGGCCGGTTGTATAAGGAAAGTTTCGGCATGGCGTCGAACCGCGCTGTGAAGGGCCGGACCGTACAGGAGTCGGCATTCGATCGGGCCCGCAAGGAAATTTTCGAAGAGGGTATTTCCACGAGTCGCATGTACCTGGATGGCAATCGACCAGGTGTGGAAGACATCATCGACGACATCGTGGCTGGTGTGCGTTCGTCGTGCACCTATGCCGGAGCGGCATCAATCGACGAGTTTCACGAACGGGCCGTCGTGGGCGTGCAATCGAGTGCTGGTTATGAAGAAGGACGCTCGATTCCCACGTCGTGGTAGACGGTCGTCTCGCTCAACACGGCGGCGATGCGGCTATCCTTCACCCATGTTGACGGCGTCGCAGGTTGAATTTTTTCACGAAAATGGGTACCTCGTGTTTCCCGAATTCGTGTCCCAGAGGGAATGCCAGACGCTCATGGATCGCACGGCAATTTTGGTCGATGAATGGGAGCCCACGAGCTCGAAATCAGTGTTCACCACCGAAGAGCAAACTCGCACAAGTGATGAGTATTTTTTGGCGTCTGGCATGCACACCAGTTTCTTCTATGAAACAGAAGCCCTCGATCCGGTCACTGGAGAACTCACAGTGGCCAAAGATCGTGCGATCAACAAGATCGGGCATGCCATGCACGACCTGGATCCCGTCTACTCCACATTCGCTCGTAACCCACACCTGGAATCCGTGGCCAAAGGCCTAGGGATTGCCAATGCGTTGCTTTTACAATCGATGTACATCTTCAAACAACCTGGGATCGGAGGAGAAGTTGTCTCACATCAAGACTCCACATTCCTCTACACAGAGCCACAATCGTGCATTGGGTTCTGGTTCGCTTTGCAAGATGCCACCCTCGACAACGGCTGTCTGTGGGCAAAGCCAGGGGGCCATCACGAGCCACTACGCAAGGTGTTCAAGCGGCTCGGAGGCGACGCCGACGGCACTACTTTTGCAGTGCTCGATGAACGTCCGCTCCCAGAAAATGATTTCGTGGCGCTACCCGTCAAAGCCGGCACCATGATCGCTCTACACGGCCGGCTCCCCCATCGAAGCAACGCCAACCGATCGGGCATCAGTCGTCACGCATATTCGTTGCATGTGATCTCCGGAGATGCCGAATACCCCACCTGGAACTGGTTACAACGCACCACCGACCTACCGCTGAGAGGCTTCTGATGAACGAATTTATTGACTATCCAAAAGTGCTTTTGCACGACCATCTTGACGGCGGGTTGCGGGCCGAAACCGTTATCGAACTGGCGTCGGAATATGGCTACAAAGATCTCCCCACCACCAATGTTGACGACCTCAAGAAGTGGGTGCACCGCGGCGCCAAGCGCAACGATCTGGTTCTGTATCTAGAGACGTTCGCCCACACTGTCGGCGTCATGCAACATCGCGATGCCATCATTCGAGTCGCCGCCGAGTGTGCCGCCGACCTCGCCGCTGACGGCGTCGTGTACGCCGAAGTGCGATTCGCGCCCGAACTTTCACTCGAAGCTGGTCTCACGCTGGATGAAGTTGTGGAGGCAATACTCGAAGGATTCGCCATTGGCAGCCGCGACACGGGCCTCACCATTTACGCCATCTTGTGCGCCATGCGCACCGCGGCCCGATCACTCGAAATCGCCGAACTGGCCGTGCGGTGGCGCGACCGGGGAGTCGTTGGCTTCGATATCGCTGGCGCAGAGGCAGGGCATCCACCCACCCGCCATCTCGACGCGTTTCAGTACGTGCGCCGCGAAAATTTCCACTTTACGATCCACGCCGGCGAAGCATTCGGGCTGCCCTCGATTTGGGAAGCGGTGCAATTTTGTGGCGCCGAACGACTCGGCCACGGCGTGCGAATCGTGGACGACATCACGTTCGACGCCGATGGGCAACCAGTTTTGGGACGCCTCGCCCAGTTCGTGCGTGACCGCCGAATCCCGCTTGAAATGTGCCCGACGTCCAACGTAAACACCGGCGTGTGCGCCACCATTGCCGACCATCCCATCGCGTTGCTGCGGGCGCTGCGTTTTCGGGTCACTCTCAACACCGATAACCGTTTGATGAGCGATACATCGATGTCGCACGAGTTCGCCCAACTGGCCGAAGCGTTTAATTACACGGCCACCGATTTCCGTTGGCTGACCGTCAACGCCATGAAGTCGGCGTTCGCTCCATTCGACGAACGAATCCAGATCATCGAGCGCATCATCAAACCGCGCTACGCGGCCATGGGGGCAATGTGAGCAACGCGAACCAATCGGGCAATGTGAGCAACCAGATGAACGTGACCGTGGTTGACCATCCGCTGGCCGCCCAACGGCTCGCCATTTTGCGCGATCAAACAACTCCCCAGGCTCGGTTTCGTCAGGCCATGGACGAGCTCAGCACCATGCTTTTTTACGAAGCGACTCGCGGTCTCGCCACCGAGATTTACGACGTAGTCACGCCACTCGAGCCCACCGTCGGCAGGCGCGTGAGCACTACCGACGTGCCGATCGTGGTGCCAATCTTGCGAGCCGGCCTTGGCATGCTTGATGCCGCCGCCCGTTTGCTTCCCGAAGCCCCCGTCGGCTTTTTGGGCATGGCCCGCGACGAAGATTCCTACAAGCCAGACCCCTATATGAACACCATTCCCAAGCAACTCAACGGGCGAAACGCATTGGTGCTTGACCCAATGTTGGCCACCGGCGGCAGCCTGGTGTACGCCTGCAATACGTTGCTGGCCCACGGCGTAGGGCACATGACGATCGTGTGTGTGCTCGCCTCCCCAGAAGGCATCAAACGGATTTCCGAGCTCAACTACGACATCGACATTGTGACAGCGAGCATCGATTCACACCTCAACGACCGGGCGTACATAGTGCCCGGCTTGGGCGACGCGGGCGACCGCCAATTCGGCACCCACTAACCAGCTAGCAGCGCCAATTGTCGGCGGAGCCGAAAGGCGCTGCTAGCTAAATGTGGACAGCGACACTTGAGGTCGCGGCCCCATGTGCTGGATCACTTCACCAGCGGCGAGGGCACCCAAACGGCCCCACTCCGAAGGCAACAATCCTTGCGTCAATCCAAAGAGAAAGCCTGACGCGTAGAGGTCTCCGGCTCCGGTTGTGTCGACCGGAGATACCGGGTACGCCTCGCAATGTTCGACCCCAGCTGCGGTGGCCACGATCGAACCTCGTGGCCCGCAAGTGACCGACACGATGGCGCAATCTTCCATGGCCCGGCGCAAGCCATCTTCGAGCGAATCCATCCCATAGAGGGCATGAAGTTCGGACTCGTTGGCGAACAAAATGTCGACGTCGTTGGCCACCAGATTGAGAAACTCACGATGATGCCGTTGGACGCAAAATGAATCCGACAGCGTGAGGGCCACATACCGACCAGCCTCGTGAGCCGTAGTGGCCGCAAATCTGTAAGCCTCCATAGCCGGGGCTTTGTCCCACAAATAGCCCTCCAGGTACAACACCTTGGAGGCAGCAACTACGTCGGCAGACACGTCGTGTATCGACAGCAATTCCGATACACCCAACGAGGTACTCATGGTTCGCTGAGCATCGGGTGTCACCACGATGAGGCACCTGCCAGTGGGCGGCAACGACGGGTCAGTGGACGGCAAATTGGCCACGTGCACACCCATCGAGCTGAGATCATGCACGAACACTTCGCCGAGCTGATCAGCCGACACCTTGCCAATGTAGGCAGCCGTCCCACCAAAGGAAGCCACACCAGCAATCGTATTAGCTGCCGAGCCACCCGACATTTCTAGACCGGGCCCCATAAGGTCGTAAAGACGTCTGGAATACTCGCTGTCGACAAGCGTCATAGAGCCCTTAACGAGGGAATTTTTGTGAATGAAATCATCTGTTTCGTGCGACAACACGTCCACGAGCGCATTACCGATTCCAACTACATCAAATCTTGTTTCAGGCACCGCAGAAAGATAGCGCTTCACCCACGGGCGCGATAGGGTCACGCCGTGCTCAACAACGACTCGAAGGCACCAGCCTTCACCCTGCCAAACCAGCACAACGAACTAGTCAGCCTGTCGGATTTTTCCGGCAAGTGGGTGGCGTTGTGGTGGTACCCGAAAGCGTCAACACCTGGTTGAACGGTTCAAGGCCAGGGGTTCCGTGATCGAACCCCAGAGTTTGAAGCCGCCAATGCGGTAATCGTAGGTATCAGTTTTGATACTCCGGATGAACAACTTGCTTTTGCCGGTGCGCAAAACTTTGGCTACACACTTTTGTGTGACACCACCAAGGAAATCGGCGAAGCGTATGAGGCCAAGAAAGGCCCCGACGAGCAGTGGGCCGATTTCCCCCGCCGAATCTCGTACTTGATCAATCCCGATGGCGTGATTGTGAAGGGTTACGAGGTCACCGATGTGGGCGGCCACTCAAGCGAAGTTCTGGCTGATATTTTGGCGGCCCAAGCGGCGTAGTCCGACTGCCAGAACCGGCACCGATCGCTGCGGTAAGGTTCACGGCTGTGTCATCAACTAACGCCTTTCGGCTTTCCCATTCCGTTGTTCCGTCGCGCTACGACTTGGTGCTCGAGCCCGATTTGGAGGCGTTTACATTCGATGGCACGGCCGTCATAACCGTTGCGGTGCGCGAGGCCACGAGCACGCTCACTATCAACGCAATCGAACTGGCCATTCCCAGCGTCTCGTTTACCCAAAATGGAACCACGATCAACTCCTTGTCGATCACGTTCGATGAAGACGCCGAAACGGTTTCGGTCACGTTCGCTAGCCCGTTATCACCGGGTGATGCACACCTCAACTTCGTTTTCTCGGGCCTCCTTAACGACAAATTGCACGGGTGGTACCGCTCTACATATACCCGCGACGACGGTGAGACGCGCGTGTTGGCTGTGACACAGTTCGAAGCGACGGACGCCCGCAGAGCATTCCCGTGCTGGGACGAGCCGGAGTTCAAAGCCGTTTTCGGCGTAACAATCAACGTGGCCGATGGATTGATGGCGGTCAGTAATGGCGCAGAAAGGTCAACGGCCCTGATTGATAGCGGTCGGCGCTCATATTCGTTCGCTGATTCGATGAAGATGAGCACCTATTTGGTGGCCTTCGTAGTGGGAGAACTCCAAGCTACCGACGCTCACATGATCAACGGCATACCCACCCGAATCGTTTTTCCGACGGGCAAGGGACACCTCACCGACTTCGCTTTGGCCACCGCCCGATTCGCCTTGCCATGGCTCGCCAACTATTTTGGCACCCCGTATCCAAGCGAAAAATGCGACCTTGTAGCCGTACCCGATTTTGCATTCGGGGCTATGGAGAATCAAGGTTGTGTCACATTTCGTGAGAACCTTCTGCTCGTCGACCCGACCGTCGTCACCAAGGATGAACTGCAAAGCGTGGCCGATGTAATTAACCACGAATTAGCCCACTCATGGTTTGGCAACTTGGTCACTATGCAATGGTGGGAAGGCATCTGGCTCAATGAAGCCTTTGCCACATTCATGGAAACGTCGGCCACCCATGCTTACCAGCCGGAGTGGAAGGTATGGGAGGGCTTTGCCCGCAGTCGCAGCGCTGCGTTCGATACCGACTCTCTGGCCAACAGCCGACCAATCGAATTTCCGGTGAATTCACCAGCCGATTGCGAAGGCATGTTTGACGTTCTCACCTATGAAAAAGGTGGCTCCGTGTTGCGAATGTTGGAGCAATATTTGGGAGCCGATGTTTTCCGCGATGGAATCCGCCATTACCTCAAGACCCATGCGTACGGCAACACACTCACCACCGATCTCTGGGACCGCATAGAAGAGTCAAGCGGCCAACCCGTGCGGCGCATCATGGATTCGTGGATCTATCAAATGGGATACCCAATCGTGGACGTCAGACTCGACAGCGCCGTGTTGACACTGTCGCAGCGCATGTTTCGCTACGCAGGCGGCGAGGAGCCACCTGCACAACTTTGGGCTATTCCCGTCATCGTGAAGCTGATCGACTCGGCAGGCGCCGTAACTGAAAAGCGTGTTTTGCTTGATTCCGAAACGGCAACAATTCAGCTCGACGACGCCAGCGCCACAGTCGTGGTCAACGCCGACGCTCACGGCTTTTTCCGAGTGCGCTATGCCGGCAACTTGGGTGACCGGCTGCTAGCCAATCTGAACCATTTGTCAACCGCAGAACGATACGCAGTCGTCGACGATGCGTGGGCCGCCGTGTACGCCGACGCCATGACTGCCGCCGACTTCCTCGCCATGGCCGATGCATTTGGCGGCGCGGCGCCAGAACTCGAAGTGTCGGTGTGGCAAGCACTTGCCTTGGGCCTTGGGGAGTTGCGACGAATAACACCCGCCGAACATCGCCCAGCGCTCGCTGCCCGCATGGCCGCCCTCACCGTTCCTATTCTTAACAACTTGGCCGCCGATGCCGAACCGGAATTGCGGGCCATTCTTTTCAAGCTGGCCGGCGACCTCGGTCACGACGCCGACACCATCGCCAACGCCCGCCAGCTGGTGGCTACGACCCAACCAGTCGAGCCCAACCTGCTCGGATCCGCCACCACCGTGGTTGCCGTGAATGGCACCTCAGCCGATTTCGACGAGTTCGTTGCCCGCTGGAAAGGTGCCGCCACCCCCCAGGAAGAGAACCGGTACCTTTACGCCATGCCACTATTCCCGGGAGAAGCCGAACTAGATCGAGTGTTAGCAATGGCGTCGAACGGCGAAATTCGTACCCAAAACGCCCCCTTTGTATTGCAACTCACACTTCGCCATCTCGACCTCAGCAGTCGGGCATGGCGACACATGCGCCAGCACTGGCACGACCTCAACGAACAGTTCCCCACCAACTTGGTAGGACGAATGATTGCAGGTTTGCGTGTCTCGAGCGACGAATCGCTGCTGACCGACGCCAGCAGTTTCGTGGCAGAACACCCCATTCCGCAAGCAGCTAAGTCGGTCGATCAAACGATCGAACGCATGCAAGTCAATGTGGCGTTGCGGGCTCGTTCTGAGCAAGGTTTGGCGAGCGAGCTTGGCCAATAGCCACCACGGCTTGGGCGACGTCATTGGTCGATTTGCCACGATCAGCGACATGCACATTGGCGACCACGGATTCGGCATATTTCCGCGCGTGCACCCGCAGGACGACCACTCCAGTTTGGGTGAGCGATGTGCCCGTGCCGCGGTCCGAGAAGCACGAGAATTCGGTGCTGATCTGCTGATCGTGAAAGGTGACCTTACTGGCAATTCACGGCCGGCAGAGTGGGTCGCCGCTGCGGCCGTCATTCAAGAAGTGGGCATGCCTACGCTGATCACAGTGGGCAACCACGAAGGTGGCATCCGCATCCCATCGTTCGACACCTTGAGGGCCACGGCCGTGGATGCTGGTATTCACATTGATGCCCTCGATACTGAGATCGCCGTCCACGATATTGGGCCGCTGCGATTGATTTTGGCCGACTCCACCAAGCCGCACAGCGAAGGCGGCCGCATTAGCCACGTCACAGAAGCAATTTGCTCCGCAGCGCGTGATGCTCGCGCCACATTGCTCCTCACCCACCACTACCCGCAACGTTTCAATCGCCCGACCATGCTTCCGATCGGCATCCCGGGGCGCGAGGCGGCGAAATTCGCACACTCGTTGCGACAGGCCACGAACAACGTTGTGTGGACATCTGGGCACACCCACCGCAACCGCACGTATCAGCGTCACGGCGTCACCGTCAACGAAGTTGGATCCACTAAGGATGGCATTGGCGCATGGGGTGCGTACACGGTCTACGAGCACGGACTGGTCGGCGAGACTCGACATATCAGCGACGATTGGTGCCAGGAGTGGACGGCGAAAACTCGAAGTACTCTGGGCGGAATTTATGGCCGCTGGTCACCGGGCACTTACTCCGATCGGGCGACCCAGATCACCTGGTGACGTATTTCCCTGGATCGCTCACCGGCGAACTCGAGTTGCCGATAAGTAGTTATGGTCCATCACCAAAATCGTCATGCAGCACCCCGGCAATCCGTTGCCTCATCGATTGCGAAACATACCAATGGGGGACGAACACCAATCTCGGCTATCGACCGGACACGATTGCTCCTTGACGCATTGACACTGTTGTGCCTACTCACGCTCAGCGTATGGATTCTGTACGTACCGTCGCCAGCATCACTCAACCTGCTGATTGTGGTGTCACTATCGACGGCAGGGGGAGCGATCGGCCTAACGCTCCTTCCGCAAATTCGTACGCGCCGACTCCCCATCCTGATGAACATCGTGACGGGCTGCCTATACGCCGCTCTGTTGGCATTGATGATCGTGGCGGGCAGCAAGATGGCACTCGGGGCGTCATTATCACACAGTGTGTTAATGCTCGGAGTGCTCACCAGCGCTGTGATGGCCAGTCGGCAAATATTCATGCTGTTCGACAAGCGTCACGATGAAAAGACCACCTTCACCCAAGACGTAGCCACCTATGTGAGCGAGCCAACAAGTGTGACCGACAAGGTAACTGCGCTGCCGCTGCGCGCTGCGCTCACCGAACGTCTGAACGACCTCACCTTCACACCCGCCATGAATCGTCTCGCACTTCTCATTTTGGACCTCGATGACTTTCGCGCGTTCAATGCTCACCACGGAGACAGAATCGGCGACGCAGCGCTTCTCAAGGTGGCCGACACTATGCGCTCGATCGTGCGGTCAGGCGACCTCGTAGTGCGCTTCGGCGCTGACGAATTCGCAGTGCTTTTCGAGGGTGTCGACAACAGCACATTGGCCGCCGAAACCGCTACCCGATTCAGCCTGCCAGCATGTGTTGGCATCGCCCACTCGGAAAGCAGCGATGGCACACCAGCCACGCTGATAGCCCATGCTGAGCAGGCGCTTGCGGTGGCAAAACACCAGGGCGCGGCGCGATGGGCCGTCTACGCGCCTGTATTCGAGACCGCTCCAAACTAAGCCCACCGTCGGCAACGAACTCGCATTGGTCGGCCTACGACAGTCGCAGTGGCCGCCTACGCCGCAATAGCGATAGTTATGGTGATGGTGGCGTCGCAGAACTCCCTGTCACAACCGAAACGGAGGTCGTCTTGGCGGAGTCAGTCAGAGCCTGGGGCGTGGTATCAGGCACGGTGAGTTGTACCACAGTCGGTCGCGGCGAGCCCAGACGTGTAGTGGTTAATGTAATTTCCGCCGTTGTTGTTGTGTCATCAACTTGGCGATTCTGTTGTGTTTGCTGGGGATTTGGGGGCGCATCACGCCACAGAGCCGCACCCAGCGGAATAGTGACAAAAGCGACGATGGCGCCAACGATCGTGGCGGACATATGCACCTCCCCCCTCGATGTAGCGCGCGTCGCTGAAGTCACACGTTTATATCGGACCCGACTACGCGTTATTGAGCACGCTCGGCGGTCAATCCGACATTAACCCCGTTGACTTCACATCGCACGCAGGCGAGCCTTGATTTTCGCCGGCAAACGGGCACCGATTTCTATGCGAAGTTTGTCGACAACCTTGCGAGAGAACGACCGAGGTGTGAGATGCACAATGGCCATTTTGCGGATGTACACCGGCACATGCCACGTGGCAAGCTCGCCTTTGCCAAAGGCCATAGAAACACCTGGCACAAGATGATGTTCGATGCCATCGGAGGTGGTTACAAATGCTTCACCCTCGAGAATGGTGATCGCTTCGTTGACGTCACGATACGACCACGTGAATTTGCCCGATGTGCAGCTCCAAAACGACACATGAAACGAGCCGTCAGGCGAGTGGTATGCGTCGGCAATATGGGCCTCTGGAGTGCCCGCAATGATCTGTTTTGGGTGCAATGGGGCTGGCGTCGTGAGCCGACCGGGGTCCTTTGCCTGAACGGTGAGCGGGAGGCTTACGTCTGCCTCAATCATCGTTGTTGTCATGTACATTGCCTTTCGGATTCCGACGCGCCGCACAGTGACAAATTTGTCGGCGGCACTTAACAGTTCTCGGCAATTTGGGATATATACCTGAACAGATTCTTAACATTTTGCAGATCTATCCGACCTAGTATGTAGACGTGCCAAATTGGCCCTGATCAGCGGAAATGTACCTTGCAATGATTTCATCCGAATCTCACACTCAGTGCGTTACGACACTACGGACAGGCGTCGATCTCACTAAAATCAGCTCTGTTGCCGACTCAGTCAGGACCTTTGGCACTGCATTTTTAAATCGAATCTTCACCGAGGGCGAAACAGAGTATTGCGAACAAGGCACGTCGACGGCCGAGACCGCTCAACGACTGGCCGCACGGTTTGCTGCCAAGGAGGCCGTCGTCAAAGTACTCCGACCGCTCGAATTCCGGCCCGAATGGACGTCAATCGAAATCGTCCGCCATCCCAGCGGCTGGTGTGAAGTAGTTCTTACCGGGACCGCGGCCGCGATGGCAGCGGAAGCTGGTATCACTGAAATCCAAATAAGCATGAGTCATGAAGGCGACACGGCAATCGCCACAGCTGTCGCATTTGTGGCCTCGACCAAACAAGGATGACCCATGAGCGTTGAAAAGATTCGTTCACTTATTGCCCAGCACGGCCGACTCAGTATCGACATTGAAGCACTGAAGAACGCCGACGATTTGTATCGCGCCGGATTGACCTCCCATGCGAGCGTGAATTTGATGCTGGCACTCGAGGACGAATTCGATATCGAGTTTCCCGAGTCGTACCTCAAGCGCGGCACATTTGAATCGATAAATTCGATTGGGATGGCTCTTGCCGAAATTACCGGCGACATGTCAATGGCGAACTAGGCCAACCTTCCAATGGCGGTTACCTCCCACACAAGTACGGAAACAAGCCGTAGAGACTTTTTTGCCGAAGCGGCAACTGTCGCATCTACTGCCGTCGCCGCAAGCGCCGACAGCGTCGACAAGGAGGCCCGGTTTCCAACCGAGTCAATTGAGGCGCTCAAAGCCAGCAAACTACTCGGGGCAATGATCCGCCCAGAGTTGGGTGGCGGCGGCGCAACGATCAGCGAACTCGGTCGAGTGATCGAAACACTCAGCGCGCAATGTGCATCCACCGCAATGATTTACGCGATGCATCAGATTCAAGTGGCGTGCCTTGTCCACCACGGCGAGACACCCGAGTTGCTGGACTACACGAGAAAAGTGGCGGCCGAGGAACTTCTGCTGGCGAGTGCTACCACCGAGATCGGTGTGGGCGGCGATGTACGCACCAGCTTGTGCGCCATAGAACACGGCGGTGCGGGGCGTTACACGCTCACCAAGGAAGCTGGCGTGATCTCATACGGCGAATACGCAGATGCCATTTTGGCCACGGCTCGACGGTCGCCCGACGCTGCTAACAGCGATCAAGTAATTGTGGTCGTACCCGCTGCCGATCGCACCCTCGAACAACGGGGTAGTTGGGACACCCTGGGTTTCCGTGGCACGTGCAGCTTGGGTTTCTTGCTCACAGCGCAGGGCCCGTTGAGCAACATCATTCCCACTCCCTACGCCGATGTGAGTGCCCAAACGATGCTGCCGACCTCACACATCACATGGGGCCATGTATGGCTCGGCATCGCAGAGGGCGCCATGGCCAAAGCACGCGCCTACGTGCGGGCAGCGGCCCGCAAGTCGCCCGGCATCACGCCCCCTGGCGCCCTTCGAGTTGCCGAGGCAATGACGGTGCTTCACCAATTCCGAGCGCTCGTTCACGGTGCGGCTCGCGATTACGAGGAGGCACTCGATGATCCGACGCGCCTTACGAGCATGGGTTTCGCCATCCAAATGAACAACCTCAAGCTGTCGAGTTCGACCCTTGTTGTCGACATCGTGGGCCGGGCCATGCAGGTATGTGGTATCTCGGGATATCGGGAAGACTCGCCGTATTCATTGAGTCGCGCCCTACGCGACGCCCATGGCGCTGCGCTCATGGTCAACAACGACCGCATCTACAACACCACTGCCCAGATGCTTCTCATCGCAAAGGACGTGTAATGACCGATCTCATCAATGCCTATGAGACGTATCGTGACGAGCTACTTGATGCCGGTATTTTGACCGACACCGGAGTGCCCGGCCTGTATGGCCGCAATGGCGCTTTCGAAGCGGTCATCTCCGGAATCAACCGGCTCATGGATGAAAAAGCACACGGCGACAAGCCGGAGAAGTTTGCATTTCCACCACTGATCAGCCGACGTACATATGAACTCACAGACCACTTGAGATCGTTTCCCGATCTCATGGGCGCAATCCACAGCTTCACTGGCGGCGATGTTGAGCACCGTGCACTCGTTAGCTCGTTCGAGAGTGGCGACGATTGGCCAGCGCAACTCTCTACCACCGACATGATGTTGTGCCCCGCTGCCTGCTACCCGTTGTACCCGATGTTGAGCAACAAGCCCTTGCCAAAAGGCGGCCGAATTTTCGACGTCATGGGCTACTGCTTCCGTCACGAACCATCTCCCGATCCGGCCAGAATGCAACTTTTTCGGATGCACGAAAACGTGTTTGTGGGCGAGCCCGACGACGCGTTGGCTTTCCGCGATAGGTGGATGGACCGGTGCCTCGATGTACTCGGTGGGCTTGGCCTCAAGGTGCACGCTGAGGTCGCCAACGATCCGTTCTTTGGGCGGGCCGGCAAGATGCTTAAGGTAAATCAAAAGGAACAACACCTCAAGTACGAAATCGTTACGCCCATATGTTCCGAGGAAAAGCTCACCGCAATCGCCAGCTGCAATTGCCATCTCGATCACCTCAGCGTGCCCTTTCAAGTAACCCTGCCCGATGGCGGAGTTGCTCACTCGGCATGCGTTGGATTCGGTTTGGAGCGAATCACCCTTGCGTTATTCAAGAAGCACGGGCTTGATGTTCACGCGTGGCCAACTGCTGTGCGGAGCGCACTTTTCCGATGATGCACAACGTGCTCAGCCTCGACACGGCGACCTATCAGCAACACGAGTTGCATGGCCAAGACCGTATTTGGGTCGAGACAAATTGTTATGTGGACCTCTGGATCGAATTGCTGCACGCGCTGGGATTGCCGCCACAAGCGTGTGCTGCGTTCACGTTGTCGATCGATTTCGACGACGACCAATTCACGTTTTTCAAGTTCCCACTTGAAGACCTGCGGTATGTGTGGGGCATTGAAGTAAGCGAGATGAATCCGTGGATGGCTCTCGATGAGCACCTCGAAATTCAACTTTCGAAAGGGCGGCTGATGACCGTCGAAGTTGACTCGTGGTTCCTACCCGACACGGCTGGGGTGAGTTACCAAATGGAGCACACTAAGACCACGATCGGCGTGCAAATGATCGACCGCGACGCGCGGCGACTCGGGTATTTTCACAATCAGGGTTACTACGAAATCGACGGTTCAAACTACCTCGGAGCGCTTCGCCTTGTTGAGACGGGCGCCGATCAACTCACTCCCTACACGGAGCTCGTAAAGCTTGACCGTGTCGTCCGACCGGCGCCCGATGTCATTGTCGAACGCGCTGAGAATCTGGTGCGGCAACATCTCGCACGCCGCCCCCGAACGAGTTTCATTGATCGATTCCGCCAGCAATTCTCATCAGATTTAGATCGTCTTGTGAGCGGCGGTCCAGACGCGTTTCACAAGTATGCATTCGCCACATTGCGGCAACTTGGCGCAGCCGCCGAATTCGCTGCATCACTTACCGATTGGTTGGAGGCAAAAGCGCCTACCTCGATACCTCTGGATTCGTCGCACCTCACACATGTTGCGTCGACAGCAAAATCAATGCAATTCAAACTGGCCCGCGCAGCTGCTGGTCGACCTGTCGATTTCGAGCCATTGTTGGATCAACTCGATTCGTCGTGGGCTGCCGGAATCAATGTCCTAGAGTCCCGCTATGGTGGCTGACAGCATTCGCATAGATTGGGAGCTGATCTCGTCGTTGCCCGATGAGTGGGCAGCTCCCAACGAACTGCCTCCTTCCGGCCGAGCATGGGTGTCAGCAGAGGTGCCGGGCACTGCAGCATCATCGCTGCGCGCCAACGGCCTGTGGAATTGGGACAACACCCGCAATTTCGACGCCGACGATTGGTGGTGGCGCGGCACATTTCAAACTCCCTCTGGCGATGGTCCATGGCTGATTCACCTTGGGGGCCTGGCCACCATCGCCGACGTGTGGATTAATGGCGAGCACAAGTTGCACAGCGAAAGCATGTGGCTTTCGCATGATCTCGTCATCGATCACTTCGCCGATGGGCTCAACGACATCACGGTGTGTTGTCGAGCATTGACGCCATGCCTGAAAGGCCAACGAAAACCACGTGCCCGGTGGCGCACACGAATCGTGAGCGAGCTGAATCTACGCTGGTATCGCACGACATTTCTGGGCCGTATGCCTGGCTGGTCGCCCCGCCCTGCGCCTGTCGGGCCGTGGCGCCCAATCACCATCGAGCCGTTGCCCACCGTGAGACTGCTGGCAAAACACATCGGAATTTCGTGCACTCAACAGGGCGGAATTGTTGAAATCGACTTGACCGTCGAAGGGCATTTTGAGGGCTCGCCAACGGCGTCGGCGGCGGGTGTTACATGCGAACTAAATGTTGATCGCTTTGGCTCCACCGCTCGACTTCGCGGCGCTCTCACGATCGACGACATAGATCGTTGGTGGCCGCACACTCATGGCTCTCCACATCTATACGAGCTCACTGTTACGTGTGCTAGTCACCCGATTTTGCATCAACGCGTCGGCTTTCGAGACGTGTACGCCGATAGTGCCAACGACGGCTTCGGTATCGTCGTGAACGCCGTACCAATCTTTGCCAGGGGCGCGTGCTGGACGCCCACCGACGCGGTCGCCGCGGCGAGCCCCATTGAATCGATGCGCGAAACGCTCGCCCACGTAGTCGACACGGGCATGAATATCGTGCGCATCACGGGAACCATGCAATACGAGAGCGATGCATTCTACGACGCCTGCGACGAGCTCGGCATCATGGTGTGGCACGACATGATGTTCGCCAATTTCGACTACCCCAACACCGCTGAGTTCGTGAATATCGTCCGTGCCGAAGTCGATCAATTCGTTGACCGCATGCAAGGCCGCCCATCGCTCGTCGTGCTATGTGGAGCAAGCGAGACCGAACAACAAGCTGCCATGATGGGCACCGCTATCGGCGGATGGGCGAACCCGCTTTTCGATTCCATGTTGCCGACGTGGTTGGCCGATGGGCTTCCCGAAATCCCGTACCTGCCATCGTCGCCGACCGGCGGCGCGCTCCCCTTTCACCCGAATGCTGGGGTCGCGCACTACTACGGCGTGGGCGCCTATTTGCGTGACTTCACCGATGCCCGCCATTCCGGGGTGCGCTTCGCGAGCGAGTGCCTGGCGTTTTCCAATGTGCCCGATCAACAAACGATTGATGAGTTGTTGGCGCCCGGCCAGGTGGCACCAACGCACCCCCGATGGAAGGAACGCGTGCCGCGCGACAATTCAGTGGGCTGGGACTTCGAAGATGTCCGCGATCACTACTTCAAGGTGGTCACGGGCGAAGACCCCTTTACCGTTCGCTATTCCGAACCATCCCGGTACCTCGAAATCAGCCGCACCGTGAGCGGCGAGGTGATGGCCCGCACGTTCGCCGAGTGGCGTCGTCCGGGTTCGAACTGCCAGGGAGGAATCGTTTTGATGCTGCGCGACCTTTGGCCTGGCGCCGGGTGGGGTCTTATCGACTCGCAAGGCCGCCCCAAGGCCGCCCTGCGTGCGCTCAAGCCAGTGCTGGCACCAACGGCCATGTTCACTACCGATGAAGGTCTCAACGGCCTATGGGTTCACGTGGTGAACGACCATGTGGAGGCTTCGACTGACGGAATAGAAATTCTGGAGCGCCCAACATCGAACTCAGCCGCACTCAACGCCAACAAACCCGGTTCAATCTCGCTCGATGAAATCATCGGCGCCTTTACCGACGTTACATACGCCTACCGGTTTGGCGAGCGAGTCAATCACGCAATAACTCTCGACACAAATTCCCACGAAAACGGAATGACCATAACGTGGTCCTAAGAATCAACAATCCCATGGCGGCTGAACTCAGCCAATTAACGAAGTCCGGTAGCCTCGCAAAATGAAGTCAGACCAGTCCGATCAGATAACCGTGACCGGTTCAATTCGACGATACCCACTGTTCTTCGCCGCAAACATCATCCTTTGTGTTGCGATCGCTTTTGCGTTTTCGAAGTCTGCCGCTACAAAGTTTGAAGCAACGTCCGTGCTCGTCATACAGGACCCGCAAACGCAACGTGTGTTCACCACGGCGGGCTATTCCGATCCCAAGCGGTATGTCGCTGACCAAGCGGCAATTATCGGTTCCACCAACGTGTACGCGGCTACCGCAAAACGGCTCGAAGCTTCCGGCTTTGCCAACATCTCGGCAAGCGATGTTGGCGGATCGGCCACCGTGCTTACGTCCACAGAATCCAGCCGGATAGAAATCACCTACAGCGCTGCCACAGCCGAACTGGCCACCGCTGGCGCCGGAGCGATGCTCGAGGCGTACAAAGAGGTCAAACGCACAGAAAGCGCCAAAAACCTCGAATCGACGGCTTCTGGAATCGACAAGTCAGTCGCAGACGTAGACAAGCAAATTACGACGGCTTCGGGATCACAAGCGTCGATCAAAAAAGTACTTACTGATCAACAAATCGTAGGGCTAACGACAACCCTTCAAGAACTCAACAGTCGCATTGCAGCACCAACTGGAGACTTGACAGTCGCTGAGTCAAACCAACTCGGCGCGATTGCTTCGAAACTCCAGTCGTTGGTCAGCGCCGTCCAGATCCAGCAGCTCGATCCGGCATTAGTCCAAGCCACCAACGAGCTCAACCAACTGGTAGCGCGCAAGACAGACCTTTTGAAGCGAAAGGATCAATTAGCAATCGATTCCGAGCTTGGAGCTAGCGGCGTAGTTTTGGCCAGCGCCCCGTCGAGTGCCGTTCCGGCCGCCAAAACTGGAACTATCAAGACTGTTGGCGTCGCTGGGGTATTGGGGGCAGCTATGGGCGCCGGGTTGTGTTATGCCTTGAGTGTTCGCCGGAAGCAATTTGCCGGCCGTTTAGAGCCAGAAGCTGTACTACAGGCACCGCTCCTGTCCGATGTACCAAACTTTAAAGATGAGAAGATCAATTCGGGTTTGCCGGTAATTACCCACCCCACATCGGCCTCCGCTGAAGCACTCCGATTTGTCGCGTCAACACTTGGGATCAGGATGGAAGCATCCGGCAGTCGCGTGATTGCCATGACTTCAGCGGCACACGGCGACGGCAAGACGTCGATTTTGGCCAATACTGCGTTTGCACTTGCACAGACAGGTCTTCGAGTGCTGACGATTGATGCCGACCAGGAGCACGGCTCGCTGACAAAACTTCTCGGTGGCGAGACATATGCAGAGGCCGGATTGGCTGAAGTCGTTGCCGGGGAAGACATGAAGGACCTCGTGCGCGAAATTCAAGCGAATGACAACGTCACATCGATTGGCCTGCTTTCACGTGGCCTGGCGCCACCAAAAGGATTCGACGCTCTCGTAGGCCAAAATCTCAAGAGAGCCTTGGCTGAGGCAAATGACGTTGACCTCATTTTGATTGACTGTCCGCCGTTGCTACAAATAGCCCAAGCAGCCTCACTCATTAATGTCGCCGATGCGGTCGTTGTAGTTGTGAACCACGGCGGATCGATTGTGTTACACGAAGAAATTCGCGAGCGTCTGAATTTTATTGGGCGACCCCCCCTCGGCTACGTCTATAACCGCGCTCCGTTGCGAAAGGAACTTGCGTCATATTACGTTTCGGAGCGCTTTGTTCGTTCCGGATCACCAGAACAAGAAGGTCCGGCAGAACCGAATTCCGAAGCTACGGCGTCACTACCAAATGTCATAAAAGTGATCGCCACCAAGGGCCGTCGCTCAGAAGTCAAACGCAATAACTCTTTGAAATAACACCTGATTGGGTAAAGATCGTCACAAGATCGTAATTTTTGCTTCAGTCCTGACCGATAGGTGGCCTACATTGGCAACGGGCAGGAGTTCCGCGTCAGTTGTCGCGGAGAGGAGTAATTTTGATTTCATTGATTCGCAGGGCAGTCCGCACCAGGCTCGTTCGTGGCGGGATTGCGCTCGTCGTAGCAGTTACGGTCGTCGTCGTACCGTCGTCACGCCAAGTGCATCAAGCCCGAGCCGCCGCCGGGGTCAACTGGTCGATCTCCGGAGCCGCCCAGGCCAAAAGTAGCGTGGGCTACTGGCTCGCCGGAGCCAACGGCGAGGTGTACCCGATCGACGGCGCAAAGTCGTTTGGCGACCTCGGCACTGTCAAAATCAACCAACCGATTGTGGGAATTGACTCAACGCCGACGGGAAATGGCTACTGGCTCGCCGCTAAAGATGGCGGCGTCTTCTCCTTTGGCGACGCTGGGTTCTACGGTTCAGCAGGGTCGCTCCAGCTTAACGCTCCGATTGTTGGCGTTGTCGCCACGCCGTCTGGCAAGGGCTATTGGCTCGCTGCGTCAGATGGCGGAGTATTTACATACGGAGACGCAAGGTTTTTCGGATCAGCAGCGACTCTACGTCTGAATTCGCCTGTCAAGGCGATCACCGCTACCCCAAGTGGGAACGGGTACTTATTGGCGGCCGCCGATGGTGGGGTTTTTGCTTTCGGTGATGGCAAGTTTCTCGGCTCGATGGCAACATCGAAGCTCAACGCGCCGGTCGTTTCCATGCAAACCACGCCTACAGGCAATGGATATCTCTTGCTCGCCTCTGACGGCGGCACCTTTACCTTTGGAGACGCCAAATTTGTCGGCAGCGCAGCAGGGGGCGATGTCGGTACAGCATCCTCGTTGTTGCTTCGCAAGGCCGGTGGGTATCAAATTGTGGGAACCTACGGAAAGATCCTCCTGCTTGACGCCGTCGGCGCACGGACGCCACAAGTAGCGGTCACGCCGCCGGCGCCGGCGTTGGGAGGTGCCGGTTTTACTGGTAACTCACGCCCGTTCTCCGATTCGTCGCCGTTTAATACACCAACCCCAACGTACACATCGTGGTTCGACACGCCGAGCCTTCACAAAATTTCGCCGGCATTGAATGGAGATTCATTCAAACATTGGTACGTCAACAATCCATTTGGCATTTTCTATGGCACTGACGCCGATCCGATCTGGACGCTCAATTTGCCGGACTACATCGCGGCCGATTGGAACCGCAACCGGCACGCAACAACATTCAAGGTTCACGCCCCAGCGAGTATTGCTGCCGGCACCGACACAGACCACGTCTTGTTCTTGGTAAATGGCACCACGTACTACGAATTGTGGAACGCGGTCGTCGATTCGACACACCGCACCATCACGAACGGCGCCGGAAGCCCCGGATGGGCAACGGGCGACATCGTTAACGGTCCCGGAGCTGGAACGCCTTCAAATAACGACGGGACTAGGGCCGCCAACTTTTCTTGGGCAGCTGGACTGATTACCGGGCATGACCTCAACACCGGATCGATCGACCACGCTCTCGCTGTGGCGTTGCCAATGGACATGCTCGATGGAATCTCGCAGAAGAGTTACATATTTCCAGCCACCGGATGGGACAACGGTGGAGCTCATGGACCAATCAAAATCGGGTCCAAAATTGGCATCCCCATCGGCACGGCGCAACCTGCTGGCCTCACGTCCATCGGTGTTATGACGTTCAACTCCCTAAAATCATACGGAGCTTACGTGGGCGACTTTGTGGGCGGCGCCTGGCCCGCCTTCTACATCGATAACAATACGGTTGACATGAAAGATGTGTATCCCCTCTACACATATTGGGGAAGCAACGGATCCGCCGATATGGAGAAGATTGGGCCGCTCCTTCGGATCGCTAACTATCAACCGTAGTGGTCGAATTCACCGGGTTCGGTCGGCAAGATCCGACACTCGCAAGAATTGGTCGATGTCGACGTCCCATCGGGTCTCGCTGGCGGCTATCCCCACAACGAAAGCAAATCGCAAGCCCATTCGTTCGCACATTTCCTTGAGAACGAGATTGAATCGCATCGGTGGTTGAATAAGCAGCATCGCTGACGACTCGCAGAGGCCGTAAATTGCATGTAACGGATTACTTCCTTCGACTCCGGCGACAAGCGTGGCGTTACGTAATACTGAAATAATATCAGTCAACGGCAATTTGCCTGGGGCAATAACGCGCCACCCTTCTGCTAGCAATCGCTCTTCCAACGCCTCCTCATTTGACGGCGCCCGATCAGCTCCATCCCCGCGTCGCCGAAAATACACCCTTTGAGCGTCCGAAGATTTCAAGTCCGTTGCTGAGGATCGAATACTTTCGCGAAAAGTTTTCATTCGATTGATCTTCGAGTCTGTGAGTTCGGCGTCACGAAAAATCCACGGCCGTTCAACGCGAGCAGACCAAACATTCATCCAATCGAGGCCCAGCACATCCCGGTATTCCAATTTGTGCCCCGACTCGACCTTTTGAGTGACCATAGCTGGAGGCGCAAATTCTTCGCACAACGGAACTAGGGCTAGGTCGTCGCTAATGAAGTGACCAAAATATTGCGCCCCAGCATACGTAGTTGCGAATGCGACCGATTCGAGCTCCGCTGTTTTACCCGGCGCTCTAAAAACCAAAGGGTCTACGGAGGTCGACATGCTGTGGCGAAACGGTGGCCGAATCGAACACAGACACCCGTTGAGTAAAGCCATCGGCGGCAGTCGGTAAGCAACGCACGGTCCTGCCTCCAGGACGCCATCGAGCCGGACCCGCTCTACCTGCCAGCTATTACCCGGATAAAAGCCAACTACTCGGTCGAGGTCCGTCTCGACGTAGATCGCCCTACTTGGAGTAGGCAACGACTGGCGGGGCGACACTTCGATGCGCTCGAGTGCAATAGATTCAAGAGACCGCTTTGAAAATCGACTCCCGAGCCTCGAAATAAGTGGCGAGAACGAGACAGCCTGATCAGTGTTAAACAACGGCCACGACTCCCGATCGAGTGCGAACACCCAGTTCATCGTTCTTGAGTCGAATCTCTGGAGGAACGGCTCCACTACTGGCGGCCATTCCGACTGCGAGGGAGGCCAGGCCAAGAAATATTTGCATAGTCCGAATCACCACCAGCGACTCGCTCACTGACGAAACTGCAATTGCCGCTCCAAGCGAAACCGCAATGAGCGACGAGGAACCGCCCCGAAGTTGACCAGCCCGAAAGAGTCGACCGATGGCGAGCAAATACAACGACAGTCCGACAACCCCCGTTTGCACCGTCAGATCCAAATAAGCACTATGAGCGTGGGGTGCCGTGAACCCAGCAATTCTTGACACAAATTGACTGAGCGAGTTGCCGGGGCCCCAAACTCCACCGAATCCAAATCCATTTATCGGACGACGTTGAATGAGTTGCCAAACTCCGTCCCAAATAGCAGTCCGGCCAGTGAGGGTACCCTCACGCCCAAGTACGGCGGCACCAGTCGTAATATCAAGCCGCCCCGAAAGCAACAGAGCGCAGGCCCCACATACGCTGCCAATCAGAAGCGCTCGAATGCCAGTGCGAGAACGATTCTGAATCATCCGTCGTAACGCAAAACATGCAGCGCCGGCAAAGAAACAGGCCAACGAGGTCGATGATTGGCTGAAGAGCAGCAGCCCAAATCCAACTACAACCGGGATCCGGCGGCCTGTCCGAACGGTGTCACAAAGGAATACCAATGTGAACATCATGCAGACCATACCGAATTGGTTCTTTTCACCAGCCCAACCATGAAAACCAGGCGGGGTGGCACCCTGAGGTGTGGTGCTGCGCCGAAAGTCCGTCACCAAAGAAACGCCGGCGACTAAGAAAAATATGTATCCGGAAGCAACGATCCCCAACACCAAATACACGACGTCCTTTGTCGCTGCGAGCGCCCATAGTGTGAAGAAAACGACCATCTGCAGTTTGATACTGTCGTACGTCCCGGAAGAGCTGTGGGTCCAAAGTAGTGACGCCGCCTCCCACCAGAACAAAGCCAGAAGTGGGAACCCGATTCGCCCCGCATACGCCAACGAACCTCGGCACATTATGAGGCTCGCCAGAGCACAGAACAAGGCAACATAGAAGATGCGTCCCGTTCCAAAGAATGGATTGTCACTCAGTGAGAAGTCCAACACGGTGAATATGAGCGCAAGTTGTGCCAGGCCGACGGACTTTCCAGTTCGCGACTCAAGCACATCAAGTCGTTGCCATAGCCACTTGGACTTATTGCTCGGCACAATTGCACCGCGATTCGCTACCAACGCAGACTTCGTCATTGGCCAGAAGATAGCCCAATAAACGTACCGAGCGCGGCCGAGGGGTACCAACAGTCAGGTAACCTACATTGAAATGCATGGCTACTTTGCGTCCGTAATTCTGCCCATCGGGGCCATCGACAATTATTTGCCCACGCAGCTCGAATCATTGAAGAGGCAGACGTACAACGAGCCATTTGAAATCGTGCTTTCACTTAATTGTGATGTTCAAGTCAACAAACCTCTGCTCGAGCGATTGTGTTCAGATGCGGAAATTCACGCCACAATTGTCGACTCAAGCCAATCTCGCGGCGCAGCTTTCGCCCGGAATATTGGGGCCAGAGCATCGAGTGGACGAGCGCTGGTGTTTTGTGACGCCGACGACCTCGCTGATCCAGATTGGCTTCGGGAAATTCTGCTCGGCTTGGAAACGGCCGATGCCGTGGGCGGATATCTCGAAGAGGCGTTACTGACGGATCCCCGCACATTGTCCTACCGACCTCCAGCCACTCCTGGTGAGAACCCCACCTTCATGGGTTTCCCTTACCTCGTATCGGCCAACATGGCAATCTCACGTACCGCCTTCGACGCAGTTGGTGGTTTTCCAGAGGGCTACACACGATGCGAGGACATCGCTTTTTCGTGGGCACTTTTGAGAGCTGGGCACACCCTCGGTTTTCGAAACGAAGCGGTGATGCACTACCGATATAGATCCGGACTATCGACCATGCTCAAGCAACACTTTTACTATGGAATCGGCATGAGTGAAGTGTTAGCTCGCGATGGTTTGCCCACCGGAGAACAAGCGGGCGCAAAGCTCCTTAAGGGTAACAATCAGAGTCCTCGGGTTCGATCGCTAATGAATACTTTGCGACGCGGGTCGATAGCCAGCGGCCGTGTGGCAGGGCTCATAAAGGAACGCCGCAAGTAATGGACGAGCCTTTGAATCGCGTCAGTGCGTTAGAGACGCAGTCACTCTTTGGCCTGAATTTTGTCTCGCATGCTTCAATCGAGCGCGTCGTCGACCACATCTTTGAACGCACAATGAACCCCACCTCGGAACAGCTCCTCGAGCAGTGCCCTCTCGTTGTTACCCCGAATGTCGACCACGTGGTCAACTACGAATTCGGGGATTTCAAATCGTACAAATGTGTTGCTGAAAACGCGTTCGTCGTTCTCCCTGATGGCATGCCGATCGTGTGGGCAAGCCGCGTTTTGCGACGCCCTCTTGCCCAGAGAATCACGGGAGCGGACCTATTTCCCGTGTGGTGGAACCGACATATTCGAACTCAATCGACCCTGCTGGCGGTCGTGGCTAACGAGGCGGTTGCTGAATGGATTCGAGCCGAAGATCCAAAGGCCATCGTCATCGTTCCTCCCCATTTCCAAAACGATGACGAGGCCGAGCTCGGCCGCTTGATCTCGGGCCTGGTCCATGAAATCGACGAGCGATCTGTCGACTTTGTCTATCTCGGGCTCAACATGTTCAAACACCACGCGATCGCTCTCGAACTGCAAGAAAAAATCCGGCCAGCCGGGGCCAAGCGTGTCCCCACACTGCTCTTGCTTGGCGCGTCAGCCGAATTTCACACAAACTCTAGAAAACGATCTCCAAAAATATTCAGATCGCTCGGGCTCGAATGGGTCCATCGTTTGCTTATCGAGCCACGGCGAATGTTTGCGAGATACGCAAAGGACGGCCTCCAATTCCCGCTTGTAGTCGTCCACGAGTTGTATCGAAACGTTCGACTAAGAACGGCGCCACCCAAATCGAAACCAAGGGGGCGGAGTGATTAGCAGTGACAAGCGGGTGGGCTACGTGCTCACCAGCTACCCAACGGCCATCAGCCAGACGTTCATTAGCGACGAAATTCGAGAGCTCCGGAAAACTGCCTGGATTGTTGTGCCAATATCGCTCAACCGACCACCAGACTGCCAATTGGATCCGGCAGCGAGTTATCTCAAAGATCGAAGTGAGGTCATCAGATCAGCAATCGCTCTCGCTTTCCGATTCGCCTCGCCTAAGGAATTTGCAACGATTCGCCGTTCCTTGACTCGGCCTTGCCGAGGCTCCGGAATTTCGGCCCGGAAACAGCTCGGTTATTTGGTCGCAGCCCAAACTGTGGTGCGGGCCGCCAGAAAAAATAGCGTCTCCCATATTCACTGCCATTTTGGCGACCCAATGGCAATAATTGCGTCGTTGGCTCACGATCTCTCGCGTGGATCAATCACGTGGAGCGCCACAATTCATGGCCCTCACGACTTTTTCGACGAGTCTAAAGTAAATCTTTCTCAGAAAATTCCCAATGCCAAATTCATCGCATCGATATCTAATTTCACGCGAACCCAGATCTGTCGACAAGTAGCGCCGGAATATTGGTCAAAGGTGAAAATCGTGCGATGTGGAATCGATTTCACGAACATCGCTTCAAGCCGATCACAGGCAACTGATCCGGTTGTTTTGTCTGTCGGGCGTCTCGTACCAGAAAAGGGACAGCAAATACTTTTGGAAGCTGTCGCCATGTTGCGTGACCGCGGTGTCAAAGTGATCGCACGTCTGATTGGTGACGGGCCATCCAGAGCTGCGCTCACCGGTGCCGCGGCAGACCTCGGGATAGACGATCGGGTGCAATTTCTTGGCAATCAAACACCGACCGAGGTAGCCAGTGCCCTGGGAACTGCTTCTATTTTTTGTTCGACTTCATTCGCCGAAGGACTACCCGTTTCCATTATGGAGGCGATGCGCCAACGGGTTCCAGTCGTCACGACTGCTATCAACGGCATCCCCGAATTGATCGAACACGGCGTCACAGGGTTCCTAGTTCCGACCCTCTCCCCAGAGTCCGTGGCAAACGCAATTCAGCGCGTCTTGAACGACGACTTCGACACTGAAACCCTGACCGACGTCGCCTTCGAGCGAGTCCGAGAAAGTCACAACCTTCAAAAAACGGTCAAGCAATTGTCTGATCTCTTTTCAAACAGCTAACGATTGTTGAACGCTCCTGTTTGCGACCCGTTGTTGATAGATAAGCCCGGTCCACATGGCCACCACGAGGAACGATTCGCTCAACAGAGTTCCAATAGCCGCTCCTTTCCACCCGTGCCGGGGGATCAACGCGACATACAAACCGATGCTTACGGCGGCGCTTAAAGCGATGAGCCATGTTCGAAAGGCAATCTTCTCTAAACCCATAAGACCGTTGATTGGGAAAGCGCTGAGACCTCTCAACGGAACCAATGGCGCAAGCCATCGGAGAATGGACGACGAAGCTTTAAACTGCTCCCCCAAAAATGATTGGGGTAGGTACGACAGAAAATAGATAAGTATCGCGACCACGCTGCCGAAACCGAAAGTTACAAGCGTATGAGAAGCCGATTTTCGCAAAAAATAATTCCGTCCGGTCGGGCCGGTGCGTACAAACCGCATATGCGATGCGTCCACAATTGCACCTATCGGCAAGAGCCCCATCTGAACAATCTTGTACGCAGCCGAATACAGACCAGTGTCTACCGGTAGGTGACTGGCGCTGAGAACGACCTTGTCAGCATCATTTTGCGCACCGAACGCCGCCATACCGCCGGAGTAAGCCAATCCTTGTCGTACCAAATCGGCACGAAGGCGGCCAATACGAAACCGGACGCCTACCCGTCTCCGCACAACCGTCACCGCAATCATGGCGACGAATGGATAGGTAATCAAATAGCCGAACACCAACGAGCGGATTGACAGCAAATGGTGGCTGTAGAGCACGAGAAGCAAAATAATTTTGGTCAGGTTCTGCATCATCCGTAAACGGGTCGCTGACGCGTAATGACCGAGCATTTGTAGGCAAGATGCCGAATATTCAGTGACCGACGAAAGAGTCAGTTCGCAAAGAAACACCACGAACACGACTTCCAAACTTATGGACCGAACGATCAAGTGGGTGACGCCCATGCCCACGAAGGACAGTACGACGTCAAAGCAGAAAACCTGGGCCAAACACGACCCGAGGATTTCCTGGTCGAATCCGTCGCTGGTTTTCCCGCGCTGGATCATCGTCAGAAAGGATCCGGAATAGGCGAAGGCCGTCAGCAATCCAACGCACGAGTAGAGGCCGATGAAGAGCCCATAACCCGCTGGTCCGAGCCGCCGGCCAAGGCAAAAAAAACTAGTCAGCCCCGAACCCACTCCGACGAGTTGCGCTGTAATTCCCCACAGTGAGTCTCCAGCAAGCCGGCGATTTGCCCGGATTGCAGATACCACCCGTGTCAATTGCGTCACCTGCCGAATGTACCTCAACCGGAGTAGTTCCCTTACGCGAGGATCGCACTTCGCGCCGTTGACCCTCGGCCAGTCGGCGTGTCAGTTACATTGACCGAGTGGAAAAGTCGCTCAGTTGAAGGCCAGACACGATTGACAACGATCAAAGCGCCCAAAATCTCCGTGATAATTCCCGCGTACAATCGAGGGGACTTGATCGAACGAGCGATCAGAAGCGCCCTCGAGCAGGAACCTCCCCCGTTTGAAGTCATCGTTGTTGACGATTGTTCGACAGATGACACGGCTCATCAATCCGAGTCAACCGGGGTGACCGTTATTCGTAATCCGGTAAACCTCGGGTTGAGCCATACGCGCAACAAGGCAATCGCTGCGTCTACTGGCGATTGGATCGCTTTTTTGGACTCCGATGACTTTTGGCTTCCTGGTCACCTTGCCCGGCTCGTCACCCATAGCGAAGGCCATGTGATAGTCGGCGACTCGGGGATTGGCAGCGTGGATAGGAAAATTATCGGACACCCCGGTCCGAGGCCTCTGCGACTCACCTCTCCGAGCAAGGTAATCCTTCCTTTCAACCGCCTTACTCCAACGGGTTGCATGGTCAAACGAACTGCGTTCGATCAAACGGGAGGATTTTCTGGGCGCCGACAGGTCGAAGATCTCGAGCTTTGGATCAAAATCCTCCAAATTGGAACTGGCATTATTCTCCCCGAGGTTGGTTTCAACTATGAGCAACACGCCGGACAACTGTCCGGCAACCACCAGGCGATGGACACGTCGCTGTCCGAGGTTGTCGGGTCATTCAAAGGCGCAAGTTGGTGGACCAAATCGATTGCCGCCCGTTCCAGCGTCATGCCAATCTGGGACGGTATCGGGCGTGGAAAAGAGTCCAGTTCCACCTACGCCCGATATCGGCCGCTGCTCAACCCTCACCGGCTCTACGGACTACTGCACCTGCTCACTGTGCGGTACCGCGTACGAAAACGGAGCGGAGTTCGATCGAGTCGCTGATTCAAAAGCTCCTTCGAGGAGCGCCCAGGCGACGACGGCCATCGCTGACCGCAAGTTACACTTCGAAAATGCATTTTGACTCGGAGGGCCAACCGGTCAGTGTTTCCGTCTGTATCTGCACGTACCAACGTTTGGAACCCTTGTCGCGTCTACTCGAACGCCTTGAGGGTGTCGCCAAGGTCGCTCCAGACAAAATCAAGGTCTCTGTTTGCGTCGCCGACGACGATCCAGCGTTTTCGGCCCGCGAGATTTGTTCAGCCGATAGACAGACCGCAATTGCCTCGTTGTCCTACCTACCGATAGGGTCCCAAAACATATCGACTGCCAGAAATGCCGCGCTAGCCACCGGTCTCGTCCACTCAGATTTCGTCGCGTTCATCGACGACGACTGTCTCCCGGACCTATCGTGGCTCGTTGAATTGGTCGCCACGGCCTCGGCAACACACGCCGACATCGTTAGCGGATACTGCATAGATATCCCCGAAATTGGGGCTCCCGGTTGGCTCCAAAGCGAAGGCTTTCTAACTTCTACCGATGACCTCGCAGACGGCCAGTCGATCACCATCGGAGCACTAAAAAATACGCTTGTAAGGTCTGATTGGTTACGAAAACATCCGGCTGTTCGCTTCGATCCTGCACTTGGAAAAATCGGCGGCGAGGACGTTCAGTTTTTTGCTTCAGCCCAAGGGTGCAATGTCGTCCACAAGTTTTCACGGTCTGCAATCGTCCAAGAAGTACTACCACTCAACCGTTCGACCATGCGGTACCAACTTCGTCGAGCATTTTGGTACGGAAACACAGAAGCTGTGACTTCGATCTTGAGCAAGTCATTCGGGCGCTTCCGATTGTTCAGCAGTGGAGGCAAACTGATTGCTACTTCTGTCGGCAAAATATTTGCCTCAATCGCTCTACGACGACCAGCGAGGACTCGATTTCGGCTGGCGCAAATTCTCCGCGGGATTGGCAAAATTCTCGGGACATGCGGAATTAAGGTAAGTCACAATTGACAACGATTTCCGGACCCGACAATTTGGCGCGCGCCATAAAGAAAGACCTCGAAGCTCATGGCGGCAAATGGCGTGAGCCTGGCTTCAAAGCAATAGCGGTTCATCGTTTCGGAAACTGGCGCATGACAGTCGAGCCAAAAATACTCCGTGCACCACTGTCGTTTGTGTACCGCCGGATCGAAGAACGCATCCGTTGGAAATACGGCATCGAGCTACCGTACACCGTAACTCTCGGCAACGGAGTCCAGATTCATCACTTCGGTGGCATCGTCATCAACGGTGGCGTTTCGATCGGCGACAACACAATCATTCGACATGGCGTCACTATCGGCGTGCGGTCAGAGCATGACGTTGACGACAATCCAATTATTGGGGCAAATGTCTCCCTTGGCGTCGGCTGCGTCATCTTAGGAAGGGTTCATATCGGAGACGGGGCCAAGATTGGTGCCAACGCTGTTGTCCTTTGCGACGTCCCTCCGGGAGCGACTGCGGTCGGGGTTCCAGCACGAATAATTCCTGCAAAATGAGCGAAAAAATTGACAGAATTCCGACACTCATTCCCTCGATCGATTCGCCTGACCAATCGATTTTCGCGTGGGTCGATTCCCCAACGAACGGATTTCACTCAACGACGTTGCTTTGCCCGCCTTGGGGATACGAACACAATTGTGCGTATCAGACACTCCGCGTCCTGGCCAATATGCTCGCCCAACACGGGCACAGAGTCGTGCGATTGGATCCGGTTGCTGCAGGCAATTCAGGGCTCGACGAAGCGGCATCCAACGGCCTTTCCCACAGCTCAGAGTCAATTGTTCGAGTAGTTGAATGGGCCCGTCAAACGTCCCCGGGAAAGGTTGGTATCGTCGGAATACGATCGTCAGCGGTATCGGTTGCCTCACATCTCGATGTCGTCGACTTTGCCGTGCTTTGGGACCCAACACGCTCTGGCAAGAACTTCGCAAGAACTCTGCGAGCGAAAAGTAAATTGTGGGGTTTCGGAAACCCTTCGGCCGCCGACGGACCAGGGATCGTGGTTGCGGGCCACTACCTTCCCAACCACGCAATCGAGTCCATACAGGATGCCGATGTCGTGTCGTTCGTTTCGCAAAGCACCACTCCAGTACTCGTTCTTTCAAACGAATCATGGATCACGGAACTGGCCGAGCAACCCCAGATACAAACCGATCACGCCAATGGCACCTCAGGCCTACTCGACGTAATCGCAGAGGAGTCCTCGACGCCGGTTGAACTACTAGATCGAATCGTAGAGTTCGTCAGCGCGCAAGTTGATTTGTCGTCGCCGCCGAGCAAAAGTTCCGAATGGACGTACACACCAGTATCTACGTCCACGGACAACTATCGCGAGACCCACCGAATTGTCGGTCAAAACGAACTTCATGTCGTGGACGTACAGCCAATCGCCGGGCAATTCAGGGGCACCGTCGTGTTCCTCAACAACGGCGTCGCTCGTTCAATCGGTCCGGGACGAGCCTGGGTTGAATGGAGTAGGAGGCTCGCCAGCATCGGAGTGGCTTCGCGTCGGGTCGACATCAGCGGGATTGGCGAGAGCGGTACGAGGCCAGGTCAAATGCGAAGCGTCCACTATCCGATTGAGGGAATCGAAGACGTTCGGGAGGTCGTGGACGACCTTCTTAAAATTCACAATGGCCCAATAATTTTGGCTGGCGTCTGTTCCGGCGCTTACCTAGCTATCGACGCCGCAGCTGCGGTCGACGCGGTCACTGCTGCGCTTTCGATCAACCCAGCGTTACACCACGTTCCCGACAGAACCCCTCAGAAACTCACACGCCGAGCCAATCGTCCAACTCATCGACTACTGGCAAGAAACCTATATACACGGGTCGGATACAAGCTCACCCCAATGACCCCATCGCCAGTTTGGCTAATGCTCGACCTACTCCACCTGCACCCGTTACCTGACCGCGGGCTTTTACGTCTCGCAAAAACCAAACGCGTGGCGGTTGTTTACTGGAACCAAGACGACGCAGTCGATCGGCTAGATCAGCAGGTGCCGAGATGGCGAAAAAATTGGGCTCGGCAATCCAAACTGTCTGTGCTCCTCGTCGACGACGCAGACCACAGCATGTTCAACCGAAGCTACCGCGAAGTCGTCTATACACATCTGGTGGAATTGTGCGACGAAGTTTTCGATGGTGCTAACGGCTCTTCGTCGCCAGACAGCAATCCGTCAGCGACCGGTGACAGCTCCGAAGTATCACATTGACCTATCTTGCAAAAATGCCGTCAAAGATCGCCGTCATTGGTACCGGATACGTCGGTTTGACCACTGGCGCGTGTTTCGCCCACCTTGGCCACGAGGTCGTGTGCGCCGATATCGACCCCTCCAAAATCGAACGCCTGAATCGAGGCGACGTGCCGATCTTGGAACGTGGACTTGATGACATCGTTCACGAATGCATGGCAGACGGTCGTCTCAAATTCGTTCTCGGCGCGGCGGAAGCAGCTAAAGGTGCCGAGTTCATCTACCTGTGTGTCCCCACGCCTCAAGGCAACGACGGATCGGCCGACCTCTCGTATATTCAGGCAGCAGCGCAACAAATCGGCCCTGTACTTACTACCGACTCGATCGTGGTCAATAAGTCGACAGTGCCGGTGGGGTCCACACACGTCGTGGAGCGTGCCCTTCAGCGCAGCGATGTGCACGTGGTCTCTAATCCAGAGTTCCTGCGCGAGGGCACAGCGGTTCACGATTTCCTCAACCCCGATCGGATTGTGATCGGCGCCGATAATCAAGCCGCCGCCATTCGAGTAGCCGGGCTGTACTCCGGTATCACAGCACCACTTATCGTCACGGATCCGTCGTCAGCGGAAACAATAAAGTACGCGGCCAATGCGTTTTTGGCTACCAAGATCTCATTCGTCAATGCAGTAGCAGCCGTGTGCGAAGCCGTTGGAGCCGACATCAACGACGTGGTGCTCGGCATGGGCTACGACAAACGCATCGGTCAGGAGTTCTTACGCCCCGGCCCTGGGTGGGGCGGAAGCTGCTTCCCCAAGGACACCAAAGCACTGGTGCACATCGCTGAATCGGCTGGGTACGACTTCGACCTTTTGCGCGGCGTCATTGCGGTGAACGACCGTCAACTCCATCGGGTTGTACAAAAAATCCAGCAGGCGTGCGGTGGGTCGCTGCTCGGCAAAACAGTCGCCGTGTGGGGCCTCACATTCAAAGCCAACACCGACGACATTCGCGATTCACCAGCGATCATGGTTATCCGGCGTCTCATCGCCCAGGGCGCAAATGTGCGCGCCTTCGACCCAGGAATTCGTGAACAAGTAGCTGGTATCGACCAATTTGATGACGCACTAGACGCCGTTGATGGCGCCGACGTACTCACCGTGCTCACCGAATGGGACGACTTCAGGTGGGTGGATGCCGAAGCCGTTGCTCAACGTATGCCGGGCCGTCACATCGTGGACGCCAGAAACTTGCTCGATCGCAACTCCTTTGCCCGGCACGGATTCGCCTATAGCAGTATCGGGCGGGCATGAGCCGAATCGTCGTCACTGGCGGCGCGGGGTTTCTGCCAAGTCACACAATCGACTTGCTCATTCAGCGCGGAGAAGAAGTAGTAGCGCTCGACAATGAAGTCACAGGTACATGGGACAACCTGGCTCGACACCGAGACAACGCAAGTATCGTCTGTGTTACGCACGATGTCACAGAACCCTTTGATGTCGACGGACGAATTGACGCCGTGATGCACATGGCGTCGCCAGCTTCACCGGCCGACTACATGCGTCTGCCCATCGAAACGCTCAAAGTGGGATCGTTTGGCACCCACAACGCACTCGATTTGGCTCACCGGAAAGGCGCGAAATTTATCCTGGCTTCGACGAGCGAGGTGTACGGCGATCCGCTGCTGCACCCACAACCGGAATCGTATTGGGGCAACGTAAATCCCAACGGCCCTAGATCCATGTACGACGAAGCTAAACGCTATGCCGAAGCAACCACCATGGCTTACCGACGCACATTGGCTGTCGATACTCGCATAGTTCGCACGTTCAATACATACGGAGAACGGATGCGCCTCAACGACGGGCGCGTCGTGTCGAATTTCATTACTCAAGCTTTGCGCCATGAACCATTGACGGTTTACGGAGACGGGTCGCAGACCCGCTCATTTTGTTACGTCGCCGATCAGGCCGCCGGCTATCTTGCCGTGCTCGATTCAGACTACGGAGACCCAGTGAACATTGGCAACGATGCCGAATTCACGATGCTCGAGCTCGCCGACTTAGTAATCGCTATGACCGATTCCCGATCACCAATCCAACACTTTGACCTGCCTGTAGACGATCCCCTGCAGCGCAAACCGGACCTTACAGTCGCTCGAACTCACATCGGTTGGGCACCAAGCGTCACTTTGGAGAATGGACTTGAACGAACAATTGCGTACTTCAGGTCGCTCATCTAACGACCGAACCACTGCGTGACCTTGGCAGCCCTAACGGGATTCGAACCCGTGTTTACACCTTGAGAGGGTGGTGTCCTAGGCCCCTAGACGATAGGGCCAGGGTCAAGCAGGAGCGCCGAAACGCTCTGTACAACGCAAGCAAAAAAGGCTTGCAGAACTCCCGGGTAAATTGGTGCTTCCGGTTGCTCGGGGACAGGGACTCGAACCCCGAAAAACAGAATCAGAATCTGTTGTGTTACCAATTACACCATCCCCGAAAGAACTTGGGAATGATACCCGCATTGCGGGGTGCCCGCCAAGGGCTTTGCCCTCAGCCCAGAAAATTCGAGAGCCGACGAAATGAAATTATCCGCCCGAGAGACACCGCTATCGTCTCTCGGACCATTGACCGCACGAGATTAAATCCGCCGATCGGACTATTGGGGCTTGGCGATTCAGTGGCCTGCAATCCCACCTCTTCAGCGATCGCTCCCAGGCGCAAATTGTGAAACGGATCAGAAACGAGCACCACTTTGGTGATGTCCCTAGCCCTCAGAAAGACGGCCGCAGACGCCAGTGACTGATACGTATTTCGCCCCTGGATTTCGCGCATAATTGCCGTGTCGGGCACGCCCCGCGCAATCAAGTAATTCGCCCCTGCCGACGCCTCGGTAAATCGATCGCCAATCTGTTTGCCTCCCGTCACCACGATTATCGGGGCCACTCCGCCTTGCCACAGCTTGAGGGCGTGATCGAGTCGCGTCTTTAATGCCGGCGAAGGGGTCCCGTCGTATTGAGCAGCCCCCAGGACCACGATGGCTTGCGGTTTATCGAAGTCGTTTCGGTATCCCGCTCGCCATACCTGCACAAACGTCCCGCCGACATAGATCACGAAGAACGCGAAAAATCCCACCACACCGATGATGACGCGGCGGCCAGATTTCACGTGTTGGCGAGCCGTTCGCCAGCCGCCGTCATCCGGGCCAACACCTCATCACGACCGAGAACTACGAGCGCCTCAAACAACGGTGGTCCCACCGTCGACCCGGTGACGGCTACCCGCACCGGGGCCTGAGCCTTTCCCAATTTTTGGTCGTGTTCAGTACCAATATTTTCGATGGTCGACTTCAACGATTCGGCATCCCATTGCGCGTTCGTCATCGCCGAAAAGGCGGAGAGCACATCGATGTAGAAGCCAGGGACCCAGTCGGCACTCATGGCTTTGGTCCACGCCGAATCGTCGATGACCGGCATGGCAAACACGAAGCCCACCAGCGCAGGCACTTCGGCCAACGTGACCAATCGAGTCTGAATGAGCGGCACCATCTGGCGAAACACATCGCGGTCCCACGCTGGATCAAGCCACGGCTCGCACGCCACCTCAAAGTCGACGGGCGACATGGCCCGGATGTAGTCGCCGTTAAATGCGCTGAGTTTTTTGATGTCGAAAAAGGCAGGTGCGCTATTAACGTCCGACAATTGGAACTGCTCGATAATCGTCTCAAAGGGAACAATTTCGTGTTCGCCGCGCGGCGCCCAACCAAGCGTCATCAAGTAGTTACGCATGGCAGGCATCACGAAGCCTTCATCCCGAAATTGTTCGAGGGCAACCTTGTCCCGACGCTTGGAAAGTTTCTGCCTCTTCTCGTTGACGAGGACGGGCACATGGGCCCATATCGGCAGTGGCAAATCGGTGAGGGCCTGCCACAACAACTGGGCTTTGGGAGTGTTCGGCAGATGCTCTTCGCCACGCACGACATGTGAGATTCGCATGTCAATATCATCGGCCACGTTGGCCAACAAGAACATGGCCTCGCCATTGCTACGCACGATCACAAAATCCTCGATAGTGCTCAACTCGAACGTGGGCGTGCCCCGGATGAGGTCGACCACAGTGGTTGAGCCGGAGTCGGGCACCCGGAATCGCAACGCCTGGCCGGGACCGCCTTGCAGCCCACGATCACGACAAAAACCGTCGTAGCCGACCTGCTGATTTCCGGTGCGGGCCACAAGGGCATCTCTCGAACAATCGCAGAAATACGCCTGGCCGCGGCTCATGATTCGATCTGCGGCAGCTTTGTAAAGATCGGCCCGTTCGCTCTGAAAGTACGGTCCTTCGTCCCAGTCACAGCCAAGCCACCGTATGGCCTTCATGATGCCTTCTGTCCACTCTGGCTGGTTGCGCTCGGTGTCGGTGTCCTCGATGCGAAGCACAAACGTGCCACCCTGGTTCTTCGCAAACACGTAGTTAAACAACACACTTCGGGCGCTTCCGACATGAAACATGCCAGTCGGAGACGGCGCGAATCTGACGCGAACGGCGGGGGGAGTACTCACCCCGACGAGCCTACCGGGCGCTGACTACCCGGCCAGCGCGGTATCACGGGCGCTGACTACCCGGCCAGCGCGGTATCACGGGCGCTGACTACCCGGCCAGCGCGGTATCACGGGCGCTGACTACCCGGCCAGCGCGACGACCGGGCTGGCCATCGAGCCGCCGCCCATGCTGCCTTGGAACTTGGCGTCGCCGTACGTAAACACACCGCCATCGGCTGCCACGAACATGTAACCCTTGCCGGTCGGCGATGGAACAATGCTCTTGATCGGCTGATTGAGCTTGAGACCGCCAGTGGACCCGTAGAACGGCGCGTCGCCGAAGGCGAACACGCCGCCATCAGCAGCCACCAACCAGTAGCCCTTCCCTGCCCCACTCCGAGCCATGCCGACCACCGGCTGATTGAGGTGCACAGCGCCCATCGAGCCATAAAACACGGCGTCGCCGAAAGAGAACACGCCACCATCAGCAGCAACCAGCCAATAGCCCTTGCCGCTTGCCGACATAGCCATGCCAACAATCGGCGAGTTCAACCGCATCGCCCCCGTCGAGCCATAGAACTTGGACTCACCGAAGTTGAATACGCCACCATCTGCGCCAACCAGTGCGTAACCTCCACCGTTCGGCGTGATGGCAATGCCCACGATGGGCGAGCTCAACGGCTTGGCCGCCATATCGCCCTTGTGCACGGCGTCACCCTGGGCGTGCACCTTGCCGTCGCTACGCACGATGAGCATGCCCTTGTGCGAAGGAGTGCCAGCGGCGCCCACGATTGGTAATCCAGGGCCGGGGGTTCCGATATCTCCGGCATTACCAAACTTGTTCACCGAGCCACTCGCTGTGACGAGCCAGTAGCCAGTGGTGGCGACCGAAGGAATGCTGCCGGCCTGAATACCGCCAGCGGGATCACCAGCCGGGTCAAACATGCCAAGGTTGCCGTAGTTGGCGCCCAAGATTGAGTTGGCATCTGCCTTCATCCAATCCTGAAGCACCGATGAATACACGGTTCGAAAATCGGTATTCGCCACCAAGTTCTTTGAATTGTCCAGTGCAGTCAAGCTGGGCTGAGCACCGTAAATTCCACCTCGAACTCTGTTGCCAATGATGAAAAGATTGCTGGCTGTTCCGTGGTCGGTACCTTGCGAATCGTTGGCCTTTACTCGACGACCAAATTCGGAGAACGTCATCAGTGTGACTCGGTTGAGGTATGCAGGATCGAGCGCTGCGTAGAACGCCGTTACAGCTTCGTCGAGCTCAACCATTCGTTGGTTGTGGTCGCCAGCTTCGGCGCTGTGGTTGTCGAAGCCGCTGTATTCAACATTGAAAACTCGGACGCCCAAATTGATATTGATGAGTTGTGCGGCGAGGCCCATGCGGCGGGCCAGATTGCCGCCATTTCGTGTGGCGGCATAGGCAGGGCTAATGGTGGCGCCGAGATCGATTGTTTGCTTCCCGAGGTTGGCGATCTGGTCGCCAAACACACCGAGACCTGTTGAGCCGCCTGCCATATCGCGAATGCATTGGTATTCGCGGCGGTCATACTCGTTGCGTTGATCCACGCCAAGTGCGCCGCCGATCGAATCGGGTAGACCGATACCGCGAATCGTGTTGCCAATCAAATGCAATGGCACGTTGTTGCCAAGCGTGATGGCTTTCATGGGATCGGACCCATTTTCGTCGAGGTAACGTCCGATCCAGCCTGTGCCGTTAGGCGCTGCTGAGCCCATCATCCAGTTCGCCATGGAGGTGAAATGGGAGAGATCGGGGGTCGGCAGCACGCCAACGCCTTGTACCACCGCAAGTTTGCCAAGATCCCAATACGACTTCACGGTCGAAAGAGCAGGGTGCAAGCCCATACCGCCACCGATAGGAAGAGCCTTGTCGGCGGCGATTGCCAGCTGAGGCCGAGCTGCGTAATACGCGCTGTCGCTGATCGGCGGCACCATATTGAGCCCGTCGTTGCCGCCGCCCATCATGATCAAAACCAGGATGCCGTCGTTGGCACCTACCGGCGTCGCTGATGCAAAGATGTCTTGCATCCAGCCCGGCAATAGGGTGGCTGCGCCGCCTACCGCCATTGATGCTTGGATGAATCGACGTCGCGAAATCGCAAACGGCGAGTGGTTCGTCGAGCCAAGTTGGCGTCGGATGTCTTCATATTCGAGTTCAGCCATGATGGCGTCCGTCTCTTTCTTAGGCCAATTGGAAATCAGGGGTCAGGAGTAACAAACGCACGAGGTATCCACGCTCAAGCCACCCTTGGCCGCTGTGGCCTTTTTGGGTGGCAAGCCAATTTTCCAAAGCAGTGCGAGTTTGCGGCGACGGAGAGTCGATGCCAAGCGCATCGAAGCCGGCTTGAATAGCCGCTGCAGGCCCAAGAGCTGACTCATTTGACAAAATTCCGGTCGGCTGGTCCTTAACCTTCCATCCAATATTGGCGGCAAAATCGGCCTTTGACCAGAACGATGCCGAGCTCAAGAAGTATGCATTTTGTTTCCAGCCTGCCACGTTCGGTGGATAGAACGGACGCATGCCCAGGTTCTCGAGCCACCATTGGGGGTTGGCCGTCGAGGCATCTATACCGGTGTATTTGAGCATGGCAACCACATATTCAATTGGGTTGCGCACCAATGCGTGCACGCAGTTGGCGGAGTAGAACTCGTCGTTCATAAAGATCGAACGCATCAGCTCGGTGATATTCAAATCGCTATCAAGGAAGGCGGCGGTGATGGTATCGAGCACGGCTCCCGGCGGGTTCGGATATGCGAACCAGCCCCACATTTTCCGAGCGATGAATCGAGCCGAAATGGCCTTCTTGTCGAGGTGGCCGCTCAAGATGCCATCGATCACATCGGGGCCATCCCAATTCTTCGTCTCACCGAAAATCGTTTTGGCACGGTCATCGTGACGACCTGGCCAGAATTTGTAGGTGGGATCGTTCCACGCCACCGTACCGTGACCGGTCCACGCTCTGGCAGATGCCACAACGTCGGCTTGCGTGTATTGATTGACGCCGAGGGTAAAGAGTTCCATTAGTTCGCGGGCCAGATTTTCGTTGGGCGCCCCGACCTTGTTGTCGTCGCTATCCAGAAACAGCAACATCGAAGGATGAATACACACCAAATGCACGAGGTCACGAAAGTTGCCCAAACCGTGCTGGCGGAAGATTTCGTTTTGCTCGAACATCAAGCCCATGTCGTCAACCTTGTCTTGCGACGTGGCGAAGTGGCTATGCCAGAAGATCGTCATCTTTTCTTGCAATGGCGTGTTCGTGGTGCGCATGCGATCGATCCACCATTTCGTGGTGGCCACCCATTTGTCCCAATCACCTTTTTTGGGGTCAGCCAGTTCCGCGGGCGGTACCACCGCCGGTGCTGTCGACATGTCAAGCACGGCGTTCACGACGGCATCGCGATCCAAAGATGTGAGCGCTGCCACCTCGGCGGCCGTGGGCGCAAACCCTGCCCTGCGCAAAAGATGATGTACATCTGCTGATGATGTTGCCACTACTGCTCCTGTCCCCTGCCCCGTGTATACCGAAAGTATCGACACTCACTCTGAGTGCCTAAACGGCTCAAACGAGACGTTGGGCGAATCTTTGAATTCTGTTAGCCGGCAAGGGCGGTGACAGGCGACGCGAGGGTGGAGCCACCCAAGCTGCCTTGGAACGGTGCGTCGCCGAAGCAGAACACCCCACCATCAGTAGCCACAAACATGTACCCACGCCCACCTGGCGACCTGTTCATGCCCACGATCGGCTTGTTGAGCGTCATTCCGCCCGTGGATCCGAAGAATTCGGCATCACCGAAGCTGAAGATGCCTCCATCGGCCGCTACCAGCCAGTACCCGTCGCCCGATGCGCTTGATGCCATACCGACCACAGGCTTGTTGAGATGCACCGCGCCCATGGAGCCCAGGAATGGCGCGTCTCCGAAACAAAACACGCCGCCATCGGATGCCACAAACCAGTAGCCCTTGCCGGTGGGTGTGGCTGCCATGCCAACAACCGGTTGGTTGAGCCGCATGCCGCCTGTGGATCCAAAGAATTCGGCGTTGCCGAACGAGAAAATGCCGCCGTCTCCGCCGAGCAGCCAGTAGCCCTCGCCGGTGGGATGCGCAGCCATGCCAACAATTGCCCGGTTGAGCTGCTTATTGGCCATATCTCCGTGATGAGTGGCCGTGCCAAGGGCTTGGACCGTTCCGTCACTTCGAGTCACGAAAAGCCCGTTGTGGTCGCTGGTCGGGGTCATCGCCACGATCGGCGCTCCGCCGCCAGCGGTACCCACATCGGGAGCGTTGCCGAATCGGTACAGCACCCCACCTGCAGTCGACATCCAATAGCCGCTGGCGGCCGACATATTGGAGAACGCTCCTGGAGCTGGCGCGCTGCCCAGCCCGGCTTGGGTTCCAGCACCGACGCCGTTGCCCGATGCGCCAGCGTCGCCGACCGATTCAAACAGGTTCAGGTTGGCATATTGGGTTCCCAAAATGGCGACGGAATCGGTATGCAGCCAGCTTTCGAGAATGCTGGCATACACCGATTGATACGGCACGTTGGCAATGAGATTGTTGTCGCCATCGAGCTGGGTGAGCGAAGGGCGAACCCCATACAAACCGCCCTTGACGCGGTTGCCAATCACGAGCAGGTTGTTGGCCGTGCCGTGATCTGTGCCGCCGGAGTCGTTTTGGTTTGGACGGCGACCAAACTCGGAAAACGTCACCACCGTGACCCGATTCAGGAACGTGGTCGACAGGTTGGCGAAGAATGATCCGAGACCGGCGTTGAGTTCGGCCATGCGATCATTGAACGGGTTTTGCTCAGCGTGATGATGATCGAAATCGCCTTGCTCAACGTTAATTACTCGCACCCCGAGATCCAGGTTGATGAGTCGCGCCGCGAGAGCCATTTTTTTGGCGAAATAGTTGTCGGGCTGGGGGCCAACGTACGCGCCGGCAATTTGGGAACCGAGGTCAATCGTTTTTTGTCCGACGAGAGCCAGTTGATCAGCGAGCACGCCCAGCCCGGTGGGGGCACTTGCAAAATTTCGTATGCCTTGATACTCCCGAAGGTCGTAATCGTGGGATTGATCGACGCCCATTGCTCCATTGATGTCGTCGGGAAGACCAATGCCTCGCGAGGTATTGCCCACCATGTGCAACGGCACGTTGGTATCGAGGCTTACCACCTTGAGGGAATCGCCGCCGATCGAATCAAGGTAGCGGCCTACCCATCCCGTGCCATTGGGGTTGTTCGAGGCCATCATCCAATTGGCCATTGAGGTGAAATGTGACAGGTCGGGATTGCTCGGCACGCCAACGCCTTGCACGATCGCCGTCTTACCATTATCCCAATATTGCTTCACGTTTCCCAGGTTGGGATGCAGCCCCAACCCGTTGCCAATATTGAGGGCACTAGCCGCGGGGACGGCCAACGTTGAGCGTTTGGCATAGTACGCGCTGTCACTGATTGGCGGCACCATGTTGAGCCCATCTACGCCGCCTCCCATCATGACCAAAACCACGATGCCTTCTGTAGGCCCGAGAGGGGTGGCGTTGGCAAAGATGTCTTGCATCCACCCCGGCAGCAACGTGGCTGCGCCACCAACTGCCATCGAAGCTTGCAGGAATCGGCGACGGCTCAAACCAAATGGCGACCGGTCAACGGAGCCCAGATTCTTGCGTACTTGTGCGTAATCGAGATCGTTCATGTCGCCTCCTTAGGCCATCTGGAATTCGGGGGTGAGGGAAATCATGCGAATCATGTACGGCCGTTCCACCCAGCCCTGATAGAGACCACCGCGCTGATCAGCCAGCCAATTCTCGAGCGTGGTCCGGGTTTGAATCGACGGAGTATTCACGCCGAATGTATTGAAGGCGTCGTTAGTGGCAGCGGCCGGGCCCATGTTCTGAATGTTGATGAACACATTCGACTTTGGGTTTTGATTGTCGGTGGCGATCCAACCCATGTGGGTGGCAAAATCGGCTCGCGCCCAAAATGCGGCGGAAGATACCCAGTACAAATTCTGCTTCCAACCAGCCACATTGGGTGGCGTAAAAGGGGCCATACCCATTGCGTCGAGGAACCATTCGGGGTGGGCGTCGGCGGCCGAAATACCCATGTACCGCATCATGGCCACTATGAATTCGATTGGCGTGCGGAGCAAACCCTGTTTGGCAGTTGTCGAGTAAAATTCGGAATGATTGAAGATCGTTCTCATCAAAACTTTGATGTCGAGATCGCTGTTGTAGAACGCCGTCCCTACTGCATCGACGATGGCATTCGACGGATTCGGGTACGCAAACCAACTCCACGCCTTACGGGCAATGAATTTCGCAGCCGTAAGTTTTTTGGTCAGGTTCGCGCTCAGAATCTCATTGATGATCCCGGGGCCATCCCAATTCTTGGTGGTGCCGAAAAACGTTTTGTTGCCGTTGTCGTGCGCAATGGCGTTGAACTTGTAGGTGTAATCCACATTCGTACCGTTCCAACCCACAATGCCGTAGCCAGTCCATGCCCGGGCGGCGGCCACCACGTCGGCTTGGGTATATTGGTTCACGCCAAGGGTGAAAAGCTCCATGAGTTCACGGGCGAAATTCTCGTTCGGCGCCCCGACCTCGTTGCTGTCGTTATCAAGGTAAAGGAGCAGTGCAGGCTGTTGACTGAGTGCCAACGTGAGGGTGCGAAAGTTCCCGAGACAGTTTGTGCGCATGGTTTGGTTTTGTTGCCACAACAAGGCCATGCTGTCGACTTTTTCGCGCGATGTGGCGAAATGGTTGTGCCAGAAAAATGTCATCTTTTCCTGCAACGGCTTACTCGTAGTGCGCATACGGTCGAGCCACCATTGAGTGGTGCTGACCCATTTTTCCCAATCACCCAGGTTGGGATCGTTCAACCCCGTTGGCGTCGAAACGCCAGGTGCCCCGCTCAAATCGAGCAACGATTCGACGATGGTTGGTATGTCCGACGCGGTAAGTGCCTGTATTTCTGCTCCCGTCGGGGCGTATCCGGCCCGACGAAGCAAGTGCGCTACATCACCATATGAAGTTGGCATGACCGCTCCTTCGTATTTTCACTACCGCCCGTGGTCAACGTAAGTATCGGCCAATACTGGTTGAGACTTAAAGAGACATATTGCAGTCTTGTGACAAACTTGACGTTTGTTACACCAAAACTTTGCCAACCGTCCGTGTGGTTTGTGAAAATGCCGCTCCAATCCGCAGGCAAGATTTCGATTGTCGCTACGGAAACGGGGCCGGATCTAACGGCACCCAAGGTTAAAAGATTGTCTTGACAAAAAAAAAGGCGATGTATGGTGCGTTTATGAGCCAATCAAAGATACAACGACAATTCCGATCGACTGGACGTGTCGTCGTTGTAATCGTGACTCTTGTAGCGACTTTCGCGAACACTCGACCTGCGCCGGCAACGGAACCTATGTTGTATCGAAGCTGTTGACCGTGAGTTACAACCCCGCCTCAGCCTTGGTTCGAACCGAAGCAGAACGACTCAGTCAGGGCAATGGAAGTGCAATTAAATTTTCGGGCCTACTTGCTCGGACAGTTGGAACGGGCACATGGCACAGCTGGAACGGCATGGGCTGCTACTCGCCACCGTTGAATTGGAATCTCCTCAATTTGCAGCGGCTCTCTTCAAGTTCGTGGAATCTCATCTCAGGCACAGGAACATGTTGATGAAATCGAAACAATTCATTTCTATTCGTATTGCCATTGTGGGTTCGATCGTTCTGTTCGGATGCGCTAGCGTGCCAAAATCGGGATCGCGTGCGAATCCGGAGGGGCTTCAACAAGCCACACCCAAACCGTCAGTGGCCGTTACTGCACCTCAAGGAGTGACCACCGTCACCACCCTTTTTCGGAAAGTCGCCATTGATTTCGACTCGTACGTTCAACAAGATGTTGTGCCTCGTGGCCAATCGGTAACGTCCGAACAAAAATTGCTCGCCGATACGGGAGTGACAGTTCCAATTCCTGTCGGGTTTTCGCCAGCGACAACAATGGTCGCCACCCAGGGCCCCGGAGCGGGTGCCATCGCCGTATTTCAAAATGTGGCAGGGTTTGGCACCGTCGCAATTACGATCGGTTCCTCGAAAATCGACGTTACCGAAACGCAATTTCGCGCCAACAACGAAAAGTTCGTGACCGACTTTGGAGCCGACATGCGTGCTCGAGGCGGGCTCATGGAAGTCCACACAGTGGCAAAAAACGGCCAAGCGGTTTTCCTCGCCCACGAACCGTTAGAACGCAAGTGGACAACGACGTTCATCTCAACTTCACATCGCCTCGTGAGCGTCGAAATGCCCGAGACCGTTACGTACGACACGCTTGTCGGATTCATTGACAGTTACGTGTTACAGGCTTCTAACTCCTAATCGGCCGGAGGCCTATCGACCGAGGCGAGATGGGTGAGCAGAAGCTCTGTGAGGCGATCGGGAACTTGCTCGCTAATCCAATGGCCGACGCCCTCCAGGACGACGTACGTGTACGGCCCGGCCATGTATTCACCATTGAGGTCGGCCCCTAATTTCCCCAGTGCGGGATCTTCCGTCGACCACACATACAAGGTCGGCATGGTGATGGGCTGCATACTGGCCATGGCAGCCATGGTTACTTCCGGGCTCTGAAACGCTGCCCGATACCAGTTCAGGGCTGCGGTGAGGGCAGGCCGGTTGCGCATGCGGTCGGTGTAGTAGCGGGCGTCGTTGGCCGACAAGCCAGTGGTGGTGAACATCGTTTCCAACATCGAAGCATCGTCGGCCAGGAAAATGTCTTCGGCCTCTAGGGAGGCGAAGACGGCAAAGTAGCTCGATCGATCGCCTTGGTCGTTCACGGTCCCATCGGCCGGCGCCTCGCCGGCGATCGCCCTCGAAAACGCAAACGGATGGGGAACGCTCAATGCCGTGAGCGTGATCAATCGGTGACCATGATGGCCGGCCAAAGTCCAGGCAACGCCAGCGCCCCAGTCATGGCCCAGCAGGTGAAATTTTTCGGCTCCGAAGTGGTCGGCAAACGCCAACGCATCGTCGACCATCTCACCACTGGCGTAGGCCTCAACCTCAAGCGGCCGAGCGCCAGCTGAGTATCCCCGCTGGTCGGGCGCAACGGCGTGATATCCCGCTTGGCCGAGAGCCTCTACTTGATGACGGAATGCCCACGCCGATTGGGGGAAACCGTGAAGCAGCAACACCAGAGGCCCACTATCGGGCCCTGCTTCATAGGCATCGAACTGGAACCCGCGGACATCAATAGTGATCTGCTTCATAGAGCAGCGTTTATCACGCCTCGATCAGCGCACGCCAGTTCGCCAGGTGAAGGGCTGAGGCTTCGGTAGGCGTCATTCGCAAACTGGCTTCGGGCACGGCATCTGCAATAGCCCGTCGCGCCACATAGTGGTGCACAAGTGCGGCGTTCGTAAACAGCGACTTTCGACGTGCCACCAGCTCCTTGGGCGTGTCGGAACGCAAGTAACCAAACAACGCCAGCCCGACGGTGAAGTCGTGAATGACAGGTGCTCGGCCGTACGCGCTGGCTCGCTTGAGAGCGACGCCCAAGATGCCTCCCAACACGTCGGCCTCTGATTCGCCGGCCGTCAATTGCAACTTGCCGGAGAACAAATTCGCCAACTTGATGCCATAACCCTGATCGGGACCTTGCGAACCGAGCAATGCTCCACTGGGCTGGGGAGCATTGAGATCGCCGGCCCGGTCGGCCAGCCAATGGTTTGGCACCTGGTCCGGCGATGAATACCAACGAGCGGGTCGCATGTGATCCACAGGAACGTAGTTTGGTGCAGCCATATGAACTTGCTCCGCGTTGCTAGTTAGGTGCGTCGACTGCCGTGTGCAGAAGGCCGTAGATAATCGTTTCGTGCAAAGCTTGCCACGATGCCTCGATGATGTTGGCACTGACCCCAATAGTGGTCCACGACAGCTCACCGTTTGTGGCGTCGAGCAGTACGCGAGTCACTGCACCAGTCGCCGCGCCGCCGTCCAATATGCGCACCTTGTAGTCGGTGAGATGCACCCTGGCCAGCTGAGGATAGACCGGCAGTAAGGCGTGACGAAGCGCTGAATCGATGGCATTGACGGGCCCATTGCCCTCGGCCAATTCCACGAATCGTTGATCGCCGACGTGCAGTTTTACCGTCGCTTCGGTGGTGAAATCACCAGAAGGTAATTCGTCGGTGATCACCCGCATGGACTCGATCTGGAAGTAATCGTGCTGCCACCCGCCGGCCCGACGGAGCAGCATTTGCAAAGACGCATCTGCGGCTTCAAAGTGGTAGCCCGCGTGTTCGAGCCGCTTCAGTTCATCGATCACGTCACCGATTTGTTTGCCGTCAAGCTCGATGCCGATTTGTTCGGCCTTGATCTTGATTGTGGCTCGGCCTGCCATTTCCGACACCACGAACCGGGTGCCGTTGCCCACAGTTGCTGGCGAAATGTGCTCGTAGGCATCGGGCGCTTTGGCGATGGCCGACACGTGTAACCCGGCCTTGTGAGCAAAGGCGCTCGTGCCCACGTACGGCGCTTGGGGATTCAGCGTGAGATTTTCGAGCTCGGCTAAATGGTGTGAAACCTGAGTAAGGCGCTCAAGCTGCTCGGCACTCAACACGTCGTAGCCCATCTTGAGTTGCAAGTTGGGAATCACGGTGGTGAGGTTCGTGTTGCCCGTGCGTTCGCCGATGCCGTTGATGGTGCCCTGCACTTGGCGGGCGCCGCCGCGCACGGCCGCCAACGTGTTGGCCACCGCGCAGCCGGTGTCGTCGTGGCAATGGATCGACAAAATTACGTCGTCACGGAAATGGCTCTTTACTTCGCTCACAACTCTCTCTACGTCGAAGGGCAACGAACCTCCATTGGTGTCGCACAATACCAGTGTGCTTGCGCCCGCTTCGGCAGCTGCTTCCAACACTCGCATAGAAAACTCAGGATTGCGTCGATAGCCATCGAAAAAATGCTCTGCATCAAACATCACATCGAGGCCGTTGCCGCGCAGGAATTGCACAGAGTCACGCACCATGGCAACCCCCTCGTCGAGATCCGTGCCCAGGGCCTCGATCACGTGGTAATCCCAACATTTGCCCACGATGCATACGGCGCGCGTTTGGGCGGCCACCAGATTGCGCAACGTGGCGTCGTCGTCGACGCGACCAGCAGCTCGACGCGTGGACCCGAACGCCACCAGGGTGGACGTCTTGAGATGAAGTTCTTTGGTGGCTCGGGCAAAGAATTCGATGTCTTTGGGGTTAGCACCTGGCCAACCGCCTTCAATCCAGTGGACGCCCAACCAATCGAGTTGCTCGGCAATGCGCAACTTGTCGTCGACGCTCAGACTGATGCCTTCCAGCTGGCTGCCGTCGCGCAGGGTGGTGTCGAATATGGCAACAGAGTTTGTTATTGGCATAGCTCAACCCATCCTTTGTATCGATCGTCTTGACCCCGAACGGCCTTGGCATACACGTCGGCCACTGCCTTGGTAATAGGGCCGGGGCACGGAATTTCGCGCTCATCGACGGAATTCACAGAGCCCACTTCAGCAGCCGTCCCGCACACAAAAATTTCCTCTGCGATGTACAGATCGCTGCGCGCCAAATCGCCGACGTGCACTTCGTAGCCGAGGTCACGAGCGATCGTCATCACCGAGTTTTGGGTAATGCCTTCCAGCGCTCCCGACGACAACGGCGGGGTGATGATCTTGCCATTGCGTACGGCAAACAGATTTTCGCCGGTGCATTCAGAGATGAGTCCTTGACGGTTCAACATGATGGCTTCGTCGTACCCGGCCTTGAGCGCCTCCACTTTGGCCAGCGACGAATTCACATATCCACCCGTGGTCTTGGACGCAGGCGGCATGGTGTTGTGGTCATGACGGGTCCACGAGGAGATCTTCATGCGCACACCCTTCTCCACGGCGTCGTCGCCGAGGTAGGCGCCCCATGGCCAACATGCAATGGCCACGTCGACCTTACATGGCAACGTATTGAGCCCCATTTCGCCATATCCGTAGTAGGCAATGGGCCTGATGTAACAGCCAGGCAGGCCAGTCGACAGCACTGTTTCTTTGACGGCGGCCACCAGTTCGTCGACGGAATAGGTCAACGGCATGCCGAGAATTTTGGCCGAGTTCTTCAGCCGTTTCATGTGGTCTGTCAAGCGAAACACGCCGGGGCCATCTGCGGTGTCGTAGGCCCGAATGCCTTCGAATACACCCATGCCGTAATGCAGCGAGTGGGTGAGAATGTGCACGTTGGCTTGGTCCCAATCGACCAATTTGCCGTTCATCCACACTTTGGGGGTAGGAGTTATGGGCATTGCGTTCGTCCTTTACTGAGCTGCGGAAGTGCGTAGGCGGGCGGCGACGGCGTCGCCGATTTCAGATGTGGTGCCAACTGGTTGTGGCGAACAGGCGGCTCGCACGCGGTCGCCAGCATCGAACTCGCCAAGGAAATCAAGCATCAATGCGGCCGACAGAATTGCAGCCACCGGGTTGGCTTTTCCTGTGCCCACGATGTCGGGGACCGAGCCGTGTACTGGCTCAAACATGCTCGGCCCTGTGCGAGCCGGATTCAAATTGGCGGAACTAGCTAGCCCAATGCCACCACTCACGGCGCCGCCGAGGTCGGTGAGGATGTCACCAAACAGGTTGTCGGTCACGATCACGTCGTAGCGGCCGGGGTCCTGAACGAAATACATGCAGGCTGCGTCGACGTGATTGTACGCAGTGGCGATATCGGGATATTCGGCCGCCACATCGTTGAATGCACGTTGCCACAAGTCGCCAGCGAAGGTGAGCACGTTGGTCTTGTGGCACAACGTGACGTGCTTGGCCCCGTTGCGTTTGCGGGCCAATTCGAAGGCATACCGAATAGCGCGCTCGGCACCCATGCGGGTATTCACGCTGCCCTGGGTGGCAACTTCGTACGGCGTGCCTTTACGCAACACGCCGCCTTCGCCTACATACGGCCCTTCGGTGTTTTCGCGAATCACCACGAAGTCGTGGGGAACGGTGCCGCCGGGTGCTGTGCCAATGAACGGCCGTTGGTTGATATAGAGGTCGAGCGAGAAACGCATCTTGAGCAGCAAACCGCGCTCGATCACGCCAGGAGGCACCTCTGGAGTACCAACAGCACCAAGCAAGATGGCGTCGAAGTTGCGCAAATCGTCGAGGGTGGCATCGCTCAATATTTCGCCATCGCGCAGGTAGCGAGCGCCGCCCAAATCAAACTCAGTCGTCACGAAATCCACGCCGGCAGCGCGCATTATTTTGACGGCCTCCTGGGTGACTTCCGGGCCGATCCCGTCGCCGCCGATGACTGCAATTTTGTGACTCATGATTTGCTCCTACAAGCGAAACGAAGATGGTTTGAGAAACAGAAATGCCGCCCCAATTGGGACGGCAAATGCGCACACCAGGTTGGGTGTGCGCTAGCGAATAATGATGATGGAAGCGAGTTCTGCAGGCATCGCGTAACAGTTTGCCTGGTCGACGCCCCCAGTCGCAAGTAGGCCGTCACTATTTGTGGCCTATCGGTGCAATGCACCAAACGAGGTGCCCCTTGTAAACTTCTCGAATGGACAAAGTGCAACACCTCTCGGCTGCCGCTCATGCTCGACTCACCGATGAGCATCGAGAGCTGTCAACCGTCATCCGTCTTGACTTGGCCCGCAAGATTCAAACCGCTCGCGAACTCGGCGACCTGAGCGAAAATGGCGACTACCACGCCGCCAAAGATGAGCAAGGCAAAACGGAGGCCCGCATCCGTCAGCTCGAAGTGATTTTGGAGCACGCGGTGATCACCGATGGCGTGGTGGTCGGCGACACGGTCGTGGCAGGCGCCATCGTGGGTCTGCGATACGAAGGCGACACCGACGTCGAGAAGTATCTCATTGGCTCCATCGAGGAAAAGCTCAATGGCATCGAGATCATGTCGCCGGCATCGCCGCTGGGTTTGGTGCTCATGGGTCGAAAGCTGGGTGAGATTGTCGAATATGCAGCGCCTCGAGGAATCCTCAAGGTCGAGATCGTTTCGCTCGATAGTTGAATCGTGATGAAAAGGATGCCATGACGGTCAAGACGATCGATCCAGGCCCCGAACTTCCCGAGGGCCATGCCATCGAACTGCCCGGCCGCGGCACCACCTTTGTTCGCTTCGCTCATGGCCCGGCCGGCGCACCCACCATTTTCATGTTGCACGGCTGGACGGTAAGTGCCGATCTCACATTTTTTCCGGTGTGGGAATCGCTCACCAAACACTTCAATGTGATCACCATCGACCACCGTGGCCACGGCCGTGGAATTCGCTCGAAGACGCCGTTTAAGTTGCGCGATTGTGCCGATGATGTGGCCGCCGTGTGCGAGCAGATCGGCGTGGATTCCATCATTGCATTGGGTTACTCGATGGGCGGGCCGATTGCTCAGCTGTTGTGGAAACGCCATCGCCGTCTGGTGAGTGGTTTGGTGCTTGCTGCCACTACTCGGAACTTTGCTTCGTCGGCCAGGGAACGCCGCAATTTTTACGCCATGGGCGCCATGGGCCTGGGCGCCAGAGCTTTGCCGAATTCGTTTCTCCACGAGGTGGGCGGAAAGATCTTGGCTAAGCGCACAGGACGCGATTACGAGGCGTGGGCGTTGGAACAAATCAACCGCAACGATTGGCGAATGATTTTGGAGGCAGGCAGCGAATTGGGACGTTTTGATTCTCGGGAGTGGGCTCATGAAATCAATGTGCCTACGTCGGTGATCATCACCACACAAGATCAACTCGTGTCGCCCCTTCGCCAAGCAAAATTGGCCGCCGACATCAAGAATTCAAAGGTCTTCGAAGTGGCGTGCGCCCATTCAGGAATCGTGATTTCGAGCGATATTTTCGTGCCCCAATTGGTGGAGGCGTGTTTGTCGGTAGCCAAGCGGGTCGATGCCGAACGACGCCTTCACGGGCAGATTCCGGGGCCGCTGGCCGGCCCGGCCAAGGCTTTGGCAAGCGTCGTTTGAATCTCTGAAGCAGCCACGGCATACGACGCTTGATCGTCGTCGGCCGCAGTGGCGTACACCATGCCAACAACCTGCCCGCCGTCGTTGATCACAGGTGCTCCCGAGTCTCCGAACTGAACCGGCCGATCAAGCACGAAGCCCAACCGTTGGAACGACGTATGAGCGGGAATGTTTGTGTGAGTGATGGTAACGATCGACTTGACGGAAGTGTCAAGTTGATTGCCCACTAAGGATAGGCGAACGATTTCACCCTCGCGGGCGGCTCCAAAAGCGATCGGCTCCTTGTTGGAGTTCACCCGCAACATCGCAGTGTCGGTCCGTGCGTCGAGCGCGATAACTGAGGCAGATTCACCATCGAACGTGATCGATGTTTGACCTTGAACACCATGGGCAACGGTCGCCACCAGTCCGGGCGCCACCACAAACCCAACTGTGTTTGCCGCCATCAGTCGGCACCCGTCGGCCCACACAGCGCCGACGCTTTTGGCGAGCCTCACTCGGGCTGCCGAAGTTCGTGCTCCGCTACACGCCGTTACGCTCGACAGTGCTATCGAAAAAGCCGCCAAAGTCAACAGAAATCGACGATTCATCGAGGCGCCGAGGTGGTGCGCACCACCAATGTGGGTACAAGCGTTTCGTTTCGTTTCATGAGCCGTTGACCAGTGAGCCGCTCGAGGAGCAAAGCAATTGCCAGCTCACCCATTGCCTCACGCGGTTGATCGACAGATGTCAATCCAATGGGGGTGAAATGGGCAGTCGCCGTGTTGTCGTAGCCAACGAGCGACACGTCGCCGGGCACGGAACGGCCCCGAGTAGCAAGAGCGCCCATCACACCGAATGCCACTAAATCATTGGCGGCGAAAATGGCGTCAGGAAGTTGCTTGCGTCTCATCAAGTTCTCCACGCCAGCTACGCCAGCCGCCTCTGAAAAATCACCGCCAATTACGTCGGCTGGCAACCCGATACGTTTCATGGCCCGCACATATCCTGCTCGACGAGGTGCGGCCCCGGCCCCTTGACCACCATCGATGTGCACGATTGCGCGGTGCCCAAGGGACGCCAAATGATCCACAGCGAGCGCGGCTCCAACCGTTTCGTTGGCCATGACCGAATCAGCGTTGATGCCCACAAAAGCCCGGCCGACAGTTACTACTGGAACCTCGTCACAAACAGCTTTTATCGAAGGACCGCTCACGCGAGGGCCCGCCAATACGATGGCGTCGACTCTTTGTTCCATCATGGTGTTGATGGCCCGCATCTCGCCGCTCGTTCGTTGATTGCCAGTAGTCAACAGGATCTGGTAGCCAGCAGCCGTCGCTGCTTGTTCCGCTCCGTCGTACATCTCGGCAAACCAGGGGTTGTGGAGGTCGTTAATGAGCACGCCGATCGTGCGGCTGAAGCGGCTCGCCAATCCCCTCGCTAAAGCATTTGGCCGAAATCCCAACGCGTCTGCAGCGTCCAATACTCGCGTCCTACGGTGCTGCGATACGTTGGGGCTGTCACGAAACACGAGCGAGACAAGCGCCGTCGACACGCCAGCGGCCGCTGCCACATCGCGCATTGTTGGTCGATTTTTTGCCAATTCGCTTGACACCATGCCGTCTCAGCCTCCAGGATTGACTATCGCACGTTTAGAACGCTCTAATTTCGTTCTTGCGAAATTCTTCTGGGGAGAAATTTTTTGAAAACTTTTTCGCAACGCATCGCGGGAGCACCTATATCGTGGGGCATCTGCGAGGCGCCCGGTTGGGGTTTGCAACTCCCCTACGAACGTGTGCTCGATGAGATGAACGAACTTGGTGTGCAAGCCACAGAGCTTGGTTCGTACGGTTGGCTCCCCACCGAAACCAATGAGTTACGCGCCGTACTCGATGCCCATTCCCTTCAACTCGTGGGAGGCTTTGTACCGCTCGTGTTGCAGGACCCCGCTCAACACGATGCGTTCATGGATCAAGCACGGTCAGTAGCCAATACGCTGGCGGCCGCAGGAGCAACCCATTTCATCACTGCAGTGGTGTCGGATCCGGCTGATTGGCAGCGTCCCGAATTGAGCGACGACGACTGGGAATTCTTACTCGAAAGTTTGACCAAGATCGACAGAATCACAGCCGATTTCGGGCTCGTGCAAGCCGTGCATCCACATGTCAATACCATCATCGAAACCGCCGATGAGGTACAACGATTTTTAGACGGGTGCGAAGTGAAACTGTGCCTCGATACAGGGCACCTTTCTATTGGCGGCGCCGACCCAGTAGCCATGGCCAATCAGTACTTCGACCGAATTGGGCTTGTGCATTTGAAGGATGTCAATATGACCATCGCGTCACAAATGCAAGCTGGTATCTACACGTTGATGACGGGAACCCAAGCTGGCTTGTTCCCCGCACTCGGCACAGGCGATGTCGACATCGCAGGCGTGGTAGACATTATGGAATCACGGCGTTACCAAAGCTGGTACGTCATAGAACAAGACGCCGCTATCACAGGGGAATTACCAGCAATTGGTAGCGGTCCGAAACTCGATGTTGCTCGCAGCGTAGAGTTTCTCAATTCGTTAGCTACCTCGGTGGCAAGCGATAGCACGCCTGTCGAGTAGCGGCAACGCTACCTGCAGGCCTTCCAACCAAATCCACGATAAGGGGAATCTATACATGAAGAAAACTAGCATCGCAATTGCGTCGCTAGCAGCCCTCGGCCTGCTGGCCACCGGTTGCAGCAGCGACAAAAAGAGTGCCGCAGTCACCACCACCAAGGCCGTAGCCGTCACGGAAGGCGGCAACATCACCATCGCCGTCATCACTCATGGCGACGGTGGCGTGTTCTGGTCAGTCGCCCAAAAGGGTGCAGAAGCAGCTGGCAAGGACCTTGGGGTCACTGTTCAGTACCAAGGTGCCAACAACGACGCAGCCAAGCAAGCCGCCATGATCGATCAGGCAGTCACGTCCAAGGTAAGCGGCATTGTCGTTTCTTTGGCTGATCCCAAGGCTTTGAGCGATTCGGTCAAGAAGGCCGTGGCCGCTGGTATCCCAGTGATCACGATCAACTCTGGCTCAGACGTCTTCAAGGAACTCGGTGCCATTACGCACGTCGGCCAGGACGAGACCATCGCTGGCAACGGCGCTGGTGAGAAATTCAAGGCCGCTGGTGTGAAGAAGCTCCTGTGCGTCAAGCAAGAGCAGTCAAACGTTGGCCTTGAGGCCCGTTGCAACGGCGCTAAGGCGACCTTTGGCGGCGACTTCAAGGACATCACCGACTCCGGCGACAAGGACCCCACAAAGTCACAAGGTGAAATCAAGGCTGCTTTGGATGCCGACAAGAGCATTGACGCCGTGTTCGCCACGGGTCCCGTCGGTGCCGTGCTAGCCGCCGCTGCCGCCAAGGATTTGGGACGCAAGATCATGATTGGCGGCGTTGACCTGTCGTCAGACGTGCTGTCGGCCATCGAAGCTGGCGATATTGCGTTCACCATCGATCAGCAGCAGTACCTCCAGGGCTACCTGCCCGTAGTGATGTTGTACCTCAACATCACTAATAAGAACACCGTTGGTGGCGGTCTTCCCGTCTACACCGGTCCTGGCTTCATCGACAAGTCAAACGTCGCTGCAGTCAAGGCTTTGGTAGCCAAGGGCACCCGCTAATCCAAGTTGGATGATCTACTAACGATTTCGTAGGAGATCGTGATTAACGTGTTAGGCCGGGGTTCGCAAGAGCCCCGGCCTAACGTTTCGTAGTAATAAACGCCTACAAACTTTTTACACTGACCTTTGGGGGGAAAGTCCATGAGCGATACCGCTCAATCAGGTTCGATCATGAAGTCGCCTTCTGACGAACGAATTTCGCATCGAGGGCCGATTCAACGGCTGTTGGTGTCACCTGAGATAGGCGCCCTCGTCGGCGCATTACTCATCTGGGCGTTCTTTTGGGGCATCGGCGCCACATTTGGTACGGCCGGCACCACGCTTAATGTGCTTGACAGCGCAGCACCACTCGGCATCATGGCGGTAGCTATTTCGCTCCTGATGATTGGCGGCGAATTCGACTTGTCCTCAGGGGTACTCACTGGGTCGATCGGCGTGCTCGTCGGCCTCATGGCCACCCACTTCATGAACACCGGAGCGCCGATCTGGTTCGCCATCCTGGTGGCATTCGTGACGGCGGGACTCATCGGCTGGTTCAACGGCACAATGGTGAATCGAACAGGTCTTCCCAGCTTCATTGTGACCTTGTCGACGTTCTTTGCCTTACAAGGACTCAACCTTGTTTTAGCAAAACGGCTTTCCGGAAAGGTCCTCGTCGATGGCGCCGAAAAGGCGAAAGGCTTCAAATTCTTCCGTGCTATTTTCGTACACGAATTTAAGCTGCCCGACTTTCACGGTCGAGATGGCATCTACGTCGGTCTGGTGCTTACAGGCGTGGCGCTTCTTACATTTGGACTATTAGAGCAAGCGTTTGTGCGCCGCGAAAAGGCGGAAAAAAAGTCGGTAGTAACCGCACTCGGCGGAGTGATTGTCGCTGTGGCTAGCTTCGCGGCACTGCTCAACAACGACGGCGTTGCCAACAATATTGCCTTCGGAATCCTCCTCGCCGCTGGCGGAATCGTGGCCCTGTACGGTTTCGGCCGCATGCGGTTTGAACCGAAGGCGTGGCCAACTGCACAAACAGACAAGAAGGCAATTCGGGTTGCGGCATTTGGCGCAGCTTCCATCGTGTTGGCCTGTATCGCCCCACTCATTTTCGATAGAAATCAACGCAAGCCATTCCTAACATGGCTACCAAGTTCGGGGCGCGTTGTATTGACGGTCATCGTCGTGCTTGTCTGCGTAGCTTGGTTGGCGATTCGTCAAAAGCGAGACAAAGAGATCGGTCACACAACACGAATTTCAAAACGACTCTTTACCCTCGTGATTGCGGCCACAATGGTCCCGACAGCGGTGCTGAGCGTGGCCCAATTGACCACTGTTCAAGCCGTCCGAGCGTTCCTCATGATGGCTGCCGGGTCAGTCGGCCTGGTGCTCCTGCTGCGGGCTCGATCTTTGGCATCTAAAGCAAGCCGGAGTCTTCACCTCATCATCGGGGCCAGTGCTTCTGTGGCTATTGCCATTCTGGCGATTGTCGTTAGAGCCGACTCGGGCGCGACACGCTTTCGCAGCGGATTGTTCACAGTAATGATGATTGTCGCCTCGTTAATTGCTGCCAATACATTGCTCGAATCGAGCCTCGTCAAGCGTCGAGCAGCCGACCCGCGACGCGACAAGCTGGGGCGCCGCCTTGTGGCGTCTGGTGCAATCCTGGCCGCCGGGGGCGTTGTTGTAAGAATTATCTTTACCAATTTCGTCGCGGGGTCTGGCGAACAAAAGGGTGGTGTTTCCCTGGTAAGAATGTCAGTCGTGTGGTGGCTCATCTTCACCATCGCCGGCGCCTTTGTACTTTCAAAAACAAAATGGGGAAGCTGGATCTTCGCAGTCGGTGGAAACAAGGAAGCGGCAAGAGCTATTGGCGTTCCCGCCGCCGTGGTGAAACTCAATTTGTTCATCACCACTTCGCTCATGGGCTGTTTCGTGGGTGTGATGACCCTGATGCGTTATAAGACCGTGGTAGCTAGCCAGGGTGTTGGCCTCGAATTCGAATACATCATCGCCGCCGTCGTGGGCGGCAACTTGCTTACCGGCGGTTATGGCTCGGTAATTGGTGCCACGATTGGTGCGTTCATGATGGCCATGAGCGGCATCGGTATTCCAACTGCAGGCTGGAATAGCAATGGTCGATTGTCATTCATTGGTTTGGTGTTGCTCATCGCTGTACTCGTCAACAACTTCATTCGACGTAAGGCTCGGGAGGCCCAGTAATGGCATCACTTCTAGAACTTCGGGACATAGGCAAACACTTTGGCAACGTGACTGCACTTTCGGGCGTTTCGACCCACGTCGAAGCAGGCAAAGTCACCTGTGTGCTGGGCGACAACGGCGCTGGAAAGTCTACGTTCATCAAGATCCTGTCTGGCGTGCACCGACCCGATGACGGCGAATACATTATCGACGGTTCACCTGTTCGATTCGACTCGCCCCGCGACGCCCGAGAAGCAGGTATCGCCACAGTGTTCCAGGATCTGGCGATGATCCCGTTGATGTCCGTATGGCGCAACTTTTGGTTGGGCTCTGAGCCCACAAAAAGCTTCGGCCCCATATCGTGGATCGACGTGGCCCACGCCAAATCCACAGCCCAATCAGAGATGCGCAAGATGGGCATCGACGTGCGCGATGTGAATCAAGAGGTTGGCACACTGTCTGGTGGCGAACGCCAATCGGTAGCCATTGCCCGTGCCGTGTATTTCGGGGCCAGAGTTCTCATCCTCGACGAGCCCACCTCGGCCCTTGGTGTGCGTCAATCGGGAGTGGTTTTGAAATACATTCGAGCTGCCGCTGATCGCGGGCTTGGCGTGATTTTCATTACTCACAACCCGCGTCACGCCTATCCCGTTGGCGATCGTTTTCTGTTGTTGAACCGCGGCAAGTCGATGGGCGATTTTGCTAAGGATGAAATCACCGTCGACGAGATGACGCGGCTCATGGCCGGCGGTGCCGAGATGGAAGCGCTGGAGCATGAGCTCGGCACTCGATGAAAATGTGCGACACGAACCATGCCCATTGAGTTGCTGACGGTCGGTCGCGTCAGCGTCGACCTGTACGCAGAACAGCTCCGGGTGCCACTGGCCGAGGTCACGTCGTTCCGTAAATCAGTGGGTGGCACGGCCACCAATGTGGCCGTGGCCTGTGCCCGCCTTGGCCACCACGCAGCCGTGTTTACACGGGTAGGCAATGACGCTTTTGGTCGTTACGTGACTTCGGCCCTATCGACCACCTTTGGTGTCGATACCCGATTCGTGAGCGTGTCAAACGATCTACTCACACCGCTGGCTTTCGCTGATCTAGAAAATCCAGAAGACCCCACGATCATCTTTTATCGCCGCCCCGCAGCGCCCGACATGAGCATTGAGCCCACCCCAGAAATCATCGCCTGCGCCACTCAGGTTCCCATTTTTTGGTTCCCCACGGCATGCCTCGCTGAGGAGCCCAGCCGGTCAACAATTCACACACTGCTCGATGTTCGCCACGGTCATGTACCCGCCAACGGGCACACCATCATCGACCTCGATTGGCGTCCCCATTTCTGGTCATCGGAGCACGAGTGCCACGTCGAAATTGAACAGGTTCTCGATCGGGTCACCATGGCCATCGGCAATCGCAAGGAATGCGAAGTAGCGGTCGGCATCAGCGATCCTGAACGGGCGGCCGAAGCGCTTTTGGCTCGAGGCTTACAAACGGCCATTGTAAAAATGGGGGCCGACGGCGTGCTTGTCGCTACCGCCGACGGCATTCGTGAACAGGTCAAGCCGTACCGCGTTGAAGCGGTGTGCGGCCTCGGCGCTGGCGATGCTTTTGGCGGCGCACTCTGTCACGGCCTATTGAGCGGCTGGTCGCTCGCCGAATCGGCCCGCGCCGGCAATGCGGCCGGAGCAATAGTGGCCGGTCGCCTCATGTGCGCCGACGACATGCCAACATGGGCCGACATCGAACACCTCCTTCACTCCTCTGGAGTCCCAGATGCTGCTAACTGATTCACGTTGGCGCGAACTCATCGAGCAACGCGCCACCACTCCTCACGCCGCTGGCGTGGCCATGCTAAATAGGGTCCGTCGGCCGCTACTCACCGATGGGCGCCTGTTCATCATTGCGGCCGATCACACAGCTCGGGGGGCATTGGGGGTCGGCGCCGATCCGTTCATCATGGGCAATCGCCGCCGCATGCTCGAAGCGTTACTCGTCACTCTCGCCCACCCCGGCTGCGACGGAGTACTGGGCAGCCCCGATATTCTGGAAGAGCTCGCTCTGCTTGGTGCGCTCGACAACAAGCTCGCTTTCGGCACCATGAATCGGGGCGGGATCGTCGGTGCGGCGTGGGAACTCGATGATCGCATGACGGCATACGATCCTCAGTCGTTGGCCGATTTCGGACTTGATGGTGGCAAGGTTTTGCTTCGTATCGCTGACGATGATGCCGGCACCGCTCCCACCATTGAGGCGTGCGCTCACGCTGTAAACGGTTGCGCCAAGCTTGGGCTGCCCATCATGGTGGAGCCGCTGCCGTACCACCTCGCCGGGCCAGGGCAGGCGCGTTTGCTCGATGACGATGACGCCCTGTTGCGGGCTGTCGCCATTGGTGGCTCGTTGGGATTCAGCACATCGCATACATGGCTCAAGGTTCCTGCCACCAAAGACCCGGCCCGCATGTTGGCCGTCACCACGCTGCCGGCGCTGATTTTGGGCGGCAAGCCGGGGCCAGATCCCGAGGCCGATTATGCATCATGGCAACGAGCCATGGAAGTGCCCAACGTTCGTGGCCTGGTGGTGGGCCGGGCGTTGTTGTATCCGCCCGATGGCGATGTGGCCACAGCCATTGATCGCGCGGCGCGCATCGTGCGGCCGTCGCTATGAACGGCATCGAACTACACCACCCGGCGGGGTCACTGGCCACCCACACTCACCAAGTCGACCTCACACCAGAATTGGCAGGGTGGTCATACACCGGGCTTCAGGTCATTTCGTTGGAGCCCAAATTAGAGCGCTCTATTTTCTTGACTGACTGCGAGGCCATCGTCCTGCCGTTGGCTTGCGTCAACTTGAAAGTCACGTGCGACGGGGAGACGTATGCCGTCGATGGCCGCACATCGGTGTTCGCCAGAGTGACCGATTTTGTGTACGCCGGACGGGGGTCCACAATCACGTTGAGTTCGCCAACCGGTGGCGAGGCAGCCATCGCCACATCAAGATGTGACACCAAATTTCCGAGCGCCTACGGACCTGTGAGCGGCATCGCCATCGAGACAAGGGGCGCGGGCCCCGCCACCCGTCAAGTAACCAATTTCATGAGCCCTGCCACATGGCCCAACTCCAGCAAACTCATGTGCGTGGAGCTCCTCACCCCTGACGGCAATTGGAGCTCCTACCCACCTCACCGTCACGACGATTCGCCAGAATGCCCCGTCAACAACGAAGAGATCTACTACTTCCGCATCGGCCGTGCGGGCACCATCGAGTGTGATACAACCGGCTTTGGCATGCACCGCACGTACACGCTAGACGGCGAGATCGACGTGAATATCGAGGTACGAGACGGCGATGTATTTTGTGTGCCACGCGGCTACCACGGCCCATGCATTGCCGCCCCCGGATATCCCATGTACTACCTCAATGTGCTCGCCGGACCCGGCGATGAGCGCAGCATGGCATTCTGCGACGACCCCGCTCACCACTGGGTTCGCGACACCTGGGCCGAGATGCCTACCGACAATCGTGTACCGATGACAGACGCCAATGGCGTTGTCTCGAAAGGAAAATAGATGGACCGCAAACGAATCGGCATCGGCGTGATCGGCTTTGGCTGGATGGGTCAGGCGCATAGCCGCGGCTGTCGCCGGGCCCCGAGTTATTTCACCGATCGAGGTTACGACCCCGACATGGTAATGGTGGCCGACACCATTGCCGAGCGTCGAGTCGACGCCGTCGAATCGTTCGGCTATCGCAAGGCCACCGCCGATTGGCGCGAACTGGTCGCCGATCCTGAGATCGATGTGGTGTTCGTCACGAGCCCCAATATGTTGCATGTAGAAATGGTGCAAGCAGCAGCGGCAGCTGGCAAGCATGTGTTTTGTGAGAAGCCAGTAGGCGGCACGCCCGCCCAAACAGTGGTGGCAGAACAAGCGGCTCGTCACGCCGGGATCATCAGTGCTGTCGGATATAACTATCGCTGGGCTCCGCTCGTGCAGTACACAAAGCAACTTATTGACGACGGAGTAATCGGCGACATCACCAATTACTACGGACGATTCTTTTCGATGTACGGAAGCGACCCCATGGGTTTGTTGTCGTGGCGTTTCCTTGTCGATCAAGCAGGACACGGTGTGAGCACCGACATTTTGAGCCACTCCGTGGACCTCGCTCACTACCTCGTCGGCGGCATCACCAAGGTGGTCGGCACCCTCGAGACGTACATCAAGGAGCGCCCACTGCCCACAGCGGGCGGCACCCATTACGACCGGGGCAAGCCTGGCGACCCCACTGGCGCGGTGACGAACGAGGACTACGCCGGGATGTTGTGCGTGTTTGCCAACGGGGCGCGCGGCACGTTCGAAACATGTCGGAGCATGTGCGGTCCGGAAAGCCAGAACAGCTTTGAGGTCTACGGCACCAAGGGCACCATCAAATGGAACTTCGAAACGATGAACGAGCTCCAGGTGTATGTGGCTGCCGAACACAAGCACACCGGATTTACCACTGTGTATGGCGGCGATCGATTCCCTCATCACGGCAATTTCGTTCCCGGTAGCGCCAATGGCATCGGCTTTGAGGATCTGGTGTGCATCGAGGATCATGAGTTCCTCGAATCGGTCGCCGCTGGCCGCGCCCATTCACCTAGCTTCACCGACGCACTGGCCTACGTAAGCGTTCAAGACGCAGTGTTGCGCAGTTGGAAATCAGAGCGTTGGGAAGACGTCGTCAGTCTGAGGAAGGACTAGCCATGGCCACAGTTCGCCTCACCACCGCCCAAGCAATCGTGCGTTATCTCATCGCGCAACGTACCGAGATTGATGGCGTCGATTCGCCGTTGTTTCCTGGCGTGTACGCCATTTTCGGGCACGGCAATGTGACCAGTTTAGGCCACGCGCTGCAAGAGGCAGGAGACGCATTGCCGACGTGGCGTGGACAGAACGAACAAGGCATGGGCTTGGCTGCAGTGGGGTTCGCCAAAGCAGCGCGACGGCGTCAAATTATGGTGTGTACGTCGTCGATCGGGCCTGGCGCTCTCAACATGGTGACCGCCGCTGGCGTGGCTCATGCCAACCGACTGCCGGTGTTGTTTTTAGCAGGCGACACCTTCGGGAGCCGACTGCCTGATCCGGTGCTGCAGCAAGTTGAGCACTTCAATGACCCCACGATCACTGTGAACGATGCGTTCAAATCGGTGGTCCGTTTTTGGGATCGCATCTCACGGCCCGAGCAAATTTTGCACTCGTTGCCCCACGCCGTTAACACCATGATGGACCCCGCTTCGAGCGGGCCCGTATTACTGGCGTTGCCTCAAGATGTTCAAGCAATGGCCTACGATTTTCCGGAAGAATTCTTTACCACGACTCACCGTGCAGTGCCACGCCCGCGGGCAGACGTGACGCAGCTCGCAGCTGCTGTGGCCGCCATCACCACCGCTCAGCGGCCGTTGGTCATCGCCGGTGGTGGCGTGCAGTACTCAGGAGCCCACGCAGCGCTCGCTTCGTTCATCGAGCACCACAACATTCCCGTGGTGGAAACCGTGGCCGGAAAGGCATCGGTGGTATCGAGTCACCCTCTCAACTCAGGCCCGGCTGGAGTGACTGGCTGCACGTCGGCCAACGCTCTGATGCAACAAGCCGACGTGGTGATCGCAATCGGGACACGGTTGCAAGATTTCACCACCGGGTCGTGGACGGGCTTCGCACCAACCGCTCAATTTGTGAACGTCAACGTGGCCACTTTCGACGCCATAAAGCATCGGGCGCTACCCGTTGTGGGAGACGCTCGCGCCTGTCTCGACGAGCTCGATGTTTTGCTCGGGACCTACCAAGGTCCTGCCGATTGGACAGCATTCGCCGCCGCCGAAACCGTTGGCTACCACTCGTACATCGACGAGATCGCCACAGCTATTGCGGGCGCAGTACCGACCTACGCCCAGGTGGTCGGCGCCGTTAACCGTGCCGCTCTGCCAGGCGACTATGCGCTCACTGCGGCGGGCGGATTCCCCGGCGAATTGATCAATGGGTGGCGATCCCAAGAGCTCAACAACTTCGACTGCGAATACGGATTTAGTTGCATGGGCTACGAGACTTCAGGGGCCTGGGGAGCCAAGATGGCGCGGCCTACCAACGAGGTCATCACGTTCGTCGGTGATGGTAGCTACATGATGATGAACAGTGATCTGTACTCATCGGTGCTCACTGGTCACAAGCTGATTGTGATCGTGTGCGACAACGGCGGATATGCAGTCATCAACCGGCTCCAGATCAATCAGGGCGGCGTTCCGTTCAACAATTTGCTGGCCGACACTCGCCACACCGAGCTGGTGAAAATCGACTTCGCAGCGCACGCTGCGGCCATGGGTTGCACCACCGAAAAGGCGACCACCATCGCCGATCTAGAGGCTGCGATGCTAAGGGCCAGAGCCAGTGACCGCACCTACGTGATTGCCATTGATACCGATCCCTATTCGTGGACGGGTGGCGGCGCATTCTGGGAAGTCGGCGTACCAGAGGTGAGCAACAGGGCCGAAGTGTTGGCGGCCCGCGACGCCATGAAGGCCGGCCTCATACATCGCCGCACAGGTATCTAGAGCTACGAAACGGTGAGCACGATCTTGCCGACGTGTTGTTTCGTGAGAAAGAGTTTCTGCGCTTGCGCTATGTCGGCCAGATCGAACACTCCTGAGACGATTGGGTGAACGTCGCCTCGCTCGATAAAGCGAACCAGACCGGCGAACACACCGTCGTCGAGCACCGTGCACCCCAGCAGGCTGATGTCCTTCAAATACAGCGTACGGAGATCAAGGGGCACGGTCGACCCACCAATCGCTCCGCATGTGGCGTAACGACCCCCTGGCTTCAGTATTTCGAGCAGCGCTGGCCACGAAGGGCCGCCCACTACATCCAACACAGCGTCGAACGAGTTCGCCCCAAAGTGCACCAACATGTCGGCATCTCGATCGACGACTTCGTGCGCGCCAAGCGTGCGGAGAGCAGCGTGCTTTTCGGCCGATGCGACCGCAGTCACCATGGCACCGCGGGCAACAGCTAGCTGTACAGCGGCTGACCCGACCCCTCCCGAAGCACCCGTCACCAAAACCCGGGCAGAGTTCCCGATGCCGCTTCGCACGACCATATTTTCCGCCGCCGAATATGAGCACGGGAACGACGCAAGCTCGACATCGCTGAGCGAAGAATTCACGGCATGAGCATGCACGCTGGGGGCCACGGCGAACTCCGCGAATCCGCCATCGACCTCGGAGCCGAAGTACCGAGCTTCGCTCAGCGGTCGCCCTTGCGTCCGAAAAACTGGTTCCACAATCACCCGCTCGCCGACACGGCTGGCATCTACTCCAGGCCCCACGGCGACGATGGCGCCGCACGCGTCGGCGCCCTGAATGCGAGGAAAGACGAAAGCGCCGCCGGACCAGCTGACGTCGTCGTCGTGCTTGGCATACCACCCAATGCGGGTGTTGATGTCGGTGTTGTTCACGGCCGCGGCGTGGATCTCGATCAGCACCTCGCCTGGACCAGGGCTGGGCACGGGCACATCGTGGCGAACCACGAGCCGATCGAAATCGCCATGACCAGTAAGCACGACAGCACGCATTGCCCCATCTTGGCAAACGTCATAGGCAGTGGCGGGATCAGCGACTGCCGGTGCCGATTTTGCTCTTGCGCAATTCACTTGTGACGGCGGCAGCCGCTGCCAGCACGGCGGCACCGTGGTGCGTGCCTGGCTTACGGGTCATCCGCTCTATGGGTCCGCTCACGCTCACGGCCGCCACAATCTCGCCTTCCGACGAGTAAACGGGAGCGCTCACTGACGCCACCCCTGCCTCGCGTTCGCCGACGCTTTCCGCCCAGCCGTGTTTGCCAATTGCGCCATTTAACACATGCCCAGCCGACCCACGATCTAGCGGCAAGAGCGAGCCAACGGCGACAATGGTGCGCAACTCGTGAGTGGCGTCGAGCGCGGCGAGGCACAACCGCCGATTGCCTTGGCGCACGAAAAGTTGCACCGATTCACCTGTACGTCGACGCAAGGTTTCAAGAGCGGGAAGTGCCAACTCCACAAGCGGCAACGCGGCAGAAGCCGCGGCACCCAACCCAACGAGGGCCAGTCCCAATGCAAACCGACCTTCACTATCGCGGCGAACGAGGCCATGCGTTTCAAGCGCAGCTGCTAACCGATGCACTGTGGCCCGAGGCAATTGCGTAGCTACCGTGAGCTCCGCCAGCGTGCACGGGCCCGCCCGAAGCGCGTCAAGCACGTCAACTGACTTGTCAATGACTCCCACACCGCTTACAATGTCCACTAGATGAGAATGCTATCTCACATAGTGAGATGGTGTCCAAACAGATATCAGAGGTGTAAATGTCAGCTCCCCGTACGTTGAGTCAAAAAGTTTGGGATCGCCACGTCGTGAGGGCGGGCGTCGATGGCGGCCAAGACTTGCTCTACATCGATCTTCATCTCGTGCATGAAGTCACCAGCCCTCAAGCCTTCGATGGTTTGCGCATCAGTAACCGCAAGGTGCGCCGCCCCGATCTCACCGTGGCCACCATGGACCACAATGTGCCCACGGCCCCCGTGCCCGCTGGCCAGGAAGACGAAGTCAGTATTAAACAGATGGCCGTTCTTGAGGCAAATGCTGCTGAGTTCGGCGTGACGCTTTACCCCACCAATCACCCCAAGCAAGGCATCGTGCACGTGATCGGGCCCGAGCAGGGTCTCACCTTGCCGGGTATGACCGTGGTGTGCGGCGATTCGCATACGGCCACCCATGGAGCCTTTGGTGCAATTGCATTCGGCATCGGTACCAGCGAAGTCGAACATGTGCTGGCCACACAAACGCTTCCTCAAAATCCGGCCAAATCGTTGGCGATTAACGTCGAAGGCGACCTGCCCGATGGTGTAACTGCAAAAGATCTGATCTTGGCCATCATCGGCAAGATCGGCACCGGTGGCGGCATTGGATACATCATGGAGTACCGGGGTGCGGCAATTCGGGCGTTGTCGATGGAAGGTCGCATGACCGTTTGCAACATGTCGATCGAGGCAGGCGCCAAGGCCGGCTTGATTGCTCCCGACCAAATCACCTTCGACTATTTGCAGGGCCGCGAGCATGCTCCTAGCGGCGCCGATTGGGACGCTGCCGTAGCAAGTTGGAAAGAACTCGTCACCGATGAAGGTGCCGTGTTCGACGCCGAAGTAACCATCGATGCAACCACGCTCACCCCGTTTGTGAGCTGGGGCACCAACCCCGCCCAAGTGATGAGTATCAACGACAACGTGCCATCACCAAGCAGCTTCGCCGACCCCCAAATGGCCGAAGGCGCCCAACGCGCCCTCGACTACATGGGCCTGGTAGCGGGCACGCCGATGAAGGCCATCACCGTCGACACTGTGTTCATTGGCTCGTGCACCAACTCCCGCATTGAAGACATTCGGGCTGCCGCCGCGGTGGCACAAGGGCACACCGTAACCGTGCCCCGAGCAATGGTGGTGCCCGGCTCGTGGGCCGTGAAGGCGCAAGCCGAGGCCGAGGGATTGCACACAATTTTGATGGCGGCAGGTTTCGATTGGAGAGACCCAGGCTGCTCGATGTGTCTGGCTATGAACCCCGACAAACTCGTTGTCGGCGAACGCTCTGCGAGCACCAGCAATCGAAACTTCGAGGGCCGTCAAGGCCGAGGCGGTCGCACTCATTTGGTGTCGCCCGCCGTCGCCGCAGCCACAGCAATCAAAGGCACGTTCGCCACACCCGACGACTTACCCACCATCGCGACCGGAGGTGCGGCATGAAAGCTGTCCGCGTAGTTGAAGGCACCGCAGTGCCCTTGCGTCGCAGCGATGTCGACACCGACCAGATCATTCCCAGCGATTGGCTCAAGCGAGTGGAGCGTACAGGGTTTGGCAAGGGGCTGTTTTCGGAATGGCGCGACGACCGCAGTTTCGTGCTGAACCAGGAGCAATACGCTGCTGCGAACATCTTGATCGGTGGCCAAAATTTTGGCACCGGCTCATCTCGTGAACACGCCGTATGGGCGATCCAAGACTACGGATTTGACGCCGTCATCAGTTCCCGCTTCGCCGACATCTTCCGCAACAACTGCACCAAAAATGGCTTGATCCCAGTTACCGTTTCGGCTGAAGTCGCGGCACAGTTGATGGACGCCGTGGAAGCTGATCCGACGCTCCTCATTACCGTCGATATGGAAACGCTTACCGTTAGCGCGCCGGCTATTGGTCTCGAATCGTCTTTTATGCTCGAGGCAGCCACGCAACACCGCTTCTTGAACGGCCTCGACGACATCGGCATCACCATGCAATCAGCCGACAGCATTTCAAGTTACGAAACCGCTCGCGCTCCGTGGATGCCGAAAGTCTGACGCCAGCGGCGAACTACTCCGTACAGCAAAATGATGGCCAGGAAAAACGCGCTGGCACTGACCGCCACACCTCCCATCGTTGCGCCGAGCTGAGCCCGCCGGGTGATGCGTTGAGTCGGCTCCGACTTGGTCGCCAGCGACACAGTTAACACGCCCTTGGCGGTAGCTAGTTCGGCCTGAGGAGTGCACGTCAACACCGTGTTGATCAACGAGCAGTTCCAACCTTCTGCGCTGACGTCGCTGATACTGGCCCCGGCTGAAAGATCACGGGCAAGTTCAATGGGGGCGCCATTCGAGGCAGCAATCGATGCCGCAATCGGGTCGAGGTACAGACTCACCCGACTTACTCGTTCATTCGATTTTGCGATCGTTGGGGTAGTCGAAAGGGTCAGCCCGCGGGCCGTGACAGCGGCCTGAGGAATGAGCGTGGCATGCGCAGGGCCAAGGTGAGATGCAATCCCCGAGGCGCTGGTGACGATCATGGTCGGCGAACTGACGAACATTGTTTCTTCGGGAGCTAACACGATTCGAAATTCGTACATTGCGCCCGGCTGCAGCCCGCCCACAACATCGCCGGATCGCACAACAAATTTGCCGTTTACATCTGTGGGCACCGTCACAACTTCGACACCATCTGCATTCACCACGCTGATGGTGTGACCCGACGCCGGAAGTTCGCCGACCTGACGAATACTGTCGCCGTTGGCGTCAATGAAAGCCGAATCAGTCAATTCGATGGCCGTACCCGAAGTGGGAGCGACGATAGGGCTAGCTTCGGCGGCTGGCAACAGCGCAAGCGAGTTCGTATTGGGAATCTGAAGAAAGCCGGCCAGCGTACCCACGGCATAGCGATAGGAATCAGGAACAAGATCTACAAAACGAAATTGACCGAGCGCATTGGTGAGTACCCTGCCGACTTGAGATCCAGATCCCGAAATGAGTTCCACCTCGACGCCTGGCACACCAGGTTCGTTGTCTTGCTTGACCCCGTCGGCGTTGCGGTCACTAAAGACAATTTCGTCGATAGTTTGCAATTCAGTTTTGGCGGCATTCAGATCACCAAATAGCGAGTCGTTCAAGACGGCGGCAACCGGCGCGGTAGACACCTTTCCGAGCGATTGATACCCGGCGCCACTCACCAAATTGACACCGCCTGCAACGGTGGGCGATATGCCCGAGAACACGTACCCGCCCGCCAGGTTCGACCTGACCCGGGCAATCTCGACCCCATCGCCTTCAAGGGCGACGACAGCGTTCGCAGCGGGCTGACCTGAAGCCACGATCACGACGCCAGCCACCGAACGCCCAGATGCCGAAACGAACGCCATGGTGGCACGGTTATTAGCCCAAGCGTTCTGGCTTCCATCGCCAAACGCCAATGGGTTCGATTCACCAATATCGCCCGTAACAGGCGTGACCGTGGCCATCGTTGGCGTGATGGTGCCGGCAGGGGCGCGCACATCAAACGACAGCGCCAGTTGTCGTGCCGAACCAGCGGCGAGCGGCGTTGACCCCTGGTCGACACATGTCACCACACCGTTTGACAACATGCATGAAAAGCCACTCGATACTTCAGAGGTGCCACTTGCCCACACCAAATTTGACGGCACTGTCAATGCCACTGCGTACCCCGGTTTTGCGCCCACGTCACCGTCGTTGAATACCGACACGTCGACAATCGCCCTCGAGTTCACGGCATGAATAGCCGGATTTTTGTCGGCCACAATGATGCCCAAATCAATATGCGGCGTCAACGAAATCATCACGCTTGATGCATTGTTACTGGAGGCAGAATCGGTGCCCGCAACGATCATTTCGGGGGCATCCGCCGGCGAGGGGCGAACGGTGATGCGTGATTGCGCCAGCGGCACGGCGGCAACAACTTTGAATCTCATCGCAATCGTGCGGCCGTCGGCGACGGACCTAAACGACGGCAATGGTGTTGTCGACGAATCGGTGCACACCACGGAGGTGGCGCTTGGTGTACACGAAAACAATGGCGCCGTTACGTCCACAAAGGTGGTGCCATCAGGGATCGTGGCCTCGACGGAATATCCTGCCGCCGCCCCATCGAGCCCGTTGTTCGTGACCGTGGCCGAAATGGTGACGACATCGTTGAGCACCACAGGTCCCGTTGGCGATAGATGCGATTCGACGCTGAGATCAACGTTTCTATACGTCACATTTACCGCCGCTCGAGGGTGAGTGGAGTCACGTATGGCAGCGCCATCGCGTAAGAAGGCAAACACGGTCGATGAGTTCGTGGCTGTCGATCGCGGACGCATCGTGACTGTCACATCTCGAGTTGCTCTGGGCGCCACGTCGGCCCCTGAGGTATCTGAGCACAACAGGACGCCCTCACCCAGTTCGCACTTCACCTGCTCGCCAACACCCGAGGCCGAAGGAGGATCGAAGCCATCCAGCGGCACGGCAATCAGCCATCCTCCCGCCGCCGGCACGGCACCGTTATTGGCGACAGTGAACGTGACAACAAATGGTTGCGAGGCTACGACAGCGGCAGGCGGCCCAGGTTTGGCGGTAAGCGACAAGCCGCCTTTGGCCGAAGGGATCACGGCTGACGCGGCGTTGTTCACGTCGCTCAATTCGACGCCATCGCCACCCGCAGCCTTGACCACAACGTCGACTTTCAGGAGCGTCGAGTCGACTGGCACAGGAGTTGGAATAACGACGGGAAGCGTCACCATACGGTTCCGGCCCGGCGCAATTGGAGCGCTATCAAGAACACATGTCACGACGACGGCTGGTGCGTCGGCGGTACAAGTGGCTCCGGTTGCGGCCCCGGCGGTTGCCAAATTTTTGGCGTCCACAACGAGGCCGCCGGCGAGCGTGGCCACCACGGTTGATCCACCGGTGGCGACGACCGTGCCCACGTTGGCCAGCCCGACCTGCACATCGGCCACGGCAAGCGCTCCAACGCTCCTCGGCAACATTGCCTTGCTCTCGGCGGCTAAATCCACGGCGCCCACGAACGGGACGTCGACGCTTACTGTCGATTGGTCTGCAGCGATATCAACGGTTTGGGTGATGTCGCGCCCAAACCCTTTTGTGACCATCGTAAATTTGCCCCGTGCGTTCGGCGCCAGAACAGCGATGCCGAGATCATTGGTGGTCACGTCGTCGAACGGTTCTCCTGTATTTGCCAATGTGACGTGCACACCCACATACGGCTTTTCAATATCCGCATCAAACACTCCGTTGCGATTCACATCATTGAATACTCGGGCCGAGAGTGTGAGCGGCACCATGGGGAAATCGACGTCACGCGAGCGAGCCAAATCATTCCCTGCATCGAGCTGCACGAGCTTGGATACGGTCGCACCATTGAATACCCCCAAACGCGACCCCACCAAACCATGAAGTGGGCGATTGGAATCGAAATTGGCTGCCGAAATCGCGGCCACATACAACCCATCGGGAATCCCGTTGAATTGGTAATACCCTTGCCCGTCAGTCGTTTGGCGAGCTATCGGGCGGGCGGGCACCGCATCTTGGAGCGCCTCGTACAACACCACGTCGACTCCGGCCACGCCTTGCTCATTGTCAGATAGGAGTCCGTCGCTATTGGCGTCAAGGCCAACCCGATTGCCGACTGAGTTTCGCGGTCGAGTAAACCCAAAATTGATGCCGTGGTTGTTCGCTCCCGCTTGCGTCGGCGTGACCGTGGCAAGGGCCCGACCGGTCGACGGAACACGACTGAAAAGGGGCCCGCCCGGAGTGTTATCGAACACGCCACCCACCACGATCGTCACTGGTTTTCCAATGCGCACGCCGGCACCCACATTGTCGCTGTTGCCTTTTGGCGCTTCAGTGGACACTGACGAAAAGACGTATTCACCGCGGTCATTGGTGACCGCCGTGCCGGTCGTGTCACCATCGGCATTCAATGATCGAACAGTCACACCGCTGAGGCCAAGCTCAGACGGATCGTGGCGTCCGTTTCCATTGGCGTCGTCCCACACCACTCCTCCAAGCTCGGTTGGCGCCTGGTCGCACACATAGGCAAATGAACCGAGAAGGTGGTTCTGCAACGACGCAATGCCCGTCTCAGAAGCTCCCGGAGCCGTCACGACGCCTGCAGTACCGCTAGCAGTTGACGGTGATGATGACGAAGGGCCCGCCGCCGAGGCGGACGGTGCCGGAATCAGGGCTGCATCACGCCCCCACCGGTCGCGCACATCGAGCACCACTCGGTCGCCATCAAAAGCCAGCCCTACCACCATTGGCTCTCGTTGCACTGACGCAGGAGCAGCATCGGTTTCGCTATAGGCGGCCGCGCTCGCCAGCGATAGTGCCGCCTTAGGCCGGGCTTTGAGGCGCGTAGAACGATCGAACTGTGCGGCTTCATCGGCGGCTGTTACATCGCTCTCAATGCCTGCGCTCACACGCTCCTCTGCCGCCAGCGCAGTCAAAGCCGCCGCGCTCGAATTACCGTCAGGGCGTTGCACGCGGCGAGTCGAATTGCGGACGGTAATACCAGCTTTCTGCTCGCCGTACCAACCACTCGCTTGTGCATCGGCATGCCGTTGCAGCCGATCTGAGGGGATCGTCACAGTTCGAGCAGCGCCAGCCAGATCTACGTATGTCACGGGCTCAGTATCGAATTCACCGGTGCCGCCGTGCTGCACGAAGACAGCCGCCGACAATGTAGACGCCCCGCCAGCAGTTAGGGCACACGTGACCGACACGTACACGTCGCCGCCATCTACCGAAAGCGCAACCGGAAAACTACGGCCGGCAGCGCACGACGGAACAGGCGGAATGGCTATCGCCGTGGACTTATCGGGCGTGGAAAATGGCACCACATACAGCCGAATGTCATCGATGTCAACCACCAGTAAAGCGCTGCCATCCGAGGTTACGGCAATACCACCGAGCCCCGCCGTGCCGGGGCCAAATGCCAAGCGCCCCGCAGCTTGGGGAAGCGTTACAAACGGGTTCACCACTCCCGTTGCGTCACGTCGGTAGACCGTCGTACGCGACCGTAAGCCGTCGGCGCTATTGGCAGACGCCCAACTGGCGAGATAGGTAGTGTCATCGGCAGCCACATGAACCACGCCGAACACCGGGCCAGTGACGGATCGCGATACGACCTGAGAAGTGGCGAGCGTAGACCCTGGTGCACTTCCTAAGGACGTAGCAGTGACAAATCCAGCGGCATCCGCGGTACCGCCAAAAGCTGTGCCAGTGCCGCCAAAGCACGAAGCCACGACATCGGCCGAGTCTTGGCAGTGTTCCTGAGGCCTCGACACTCCAATTTTGACGTCTGTCACATCGTTCCGTGTGGGGTCAACAAATCGGACGAGACCAAGCCCGTCGGCCTGGTGCACGGACGAATACAGCCCAACGGGCAGAGGCCCCACCTCTACCCGCACCGGCACGCCGACCCGGTTCAGAGTGAACGTCCCATTGGCCCCGGTGAGCGTCCTCGCAACCATCCAACCGCCATCGTCGAACGCCGTCACCACGATGCCAGACTCACCATGCTCGCTCGGCAGTTGACGGCGTGCGCCGTCAACTTTTCCGTTGCCATTGCGATCATCGAAAACCTGCCCGGTGATCGTGTGATTGCCTGGCCCCGCTCGAGCAAGGGAGTATGGCGGGAGGTTCATCACACCCACAGCGATCAGCGTGAACCATGACAGTGTTCGCACCAACCGCCCGGCTTGAGATTTTGGCGCCGGCGCAATTTCAACCGACGAAACCTGGCGACGCCGACCCGTGGTCTGAGCGGCTCTGGCTAGATCATAAGGATGTACGGACCGGCAATATTCAATCAATGCGTCGCGGTCCGTTGGGGACATGGCGCCGAAGGCAACCCCCACCCGGCAGACCAGCGCTTGATCGTCGCTGTGTCCAAATCGAACAGCCCGTTCCTGATGTACGTCGCGTACCAATGCCGACAACGCCATCTCTCGGAACCGACCGTGAATATCGGGCAATTGGAATTTCAAAACCACTGTCGACCCCGGTTGGCAAACAGAATATATATCGAATCCAACACCGTCAGGAGAAAGATCACGGGCTACGGCAGCGACACCATTTACCGTCATACCAAACCCAACGGCAGCCCGCCGACCGGATCGGCGTTGCCTACGATTCATCAAAAATTCCGCCGCCGACATCATGACGGCAACGTTGAAAATGGCAACGGCCATAACGATCAAAAACTGGCCGCGGGGCACCTTGGTAAGAATCCGATTCGTGTGCTGCGCCGCGATTCGCACAACAATCGCCGAATCCAGAACCACCAGCGCCAGCAACAACAATCGGTGTCGGGAGATGCCCACCGTAACTCGGCGTTGACCGTCGGAATCCAACAACGTCCTGGGTTCGCGCTGAAAGAGTCCGAACACAATACCCTTGAGAACCTGACCAATCGCCCGATAGTCGCCTCGCCCAACATCGCCTGGTTTCATCTCGCCGCGAAAAATCAGCCACCGAGAAATTTCTGATGCAATGATCCACGCCCCGCCCAAAATCACCAACGGTTGTATCGGTGCTCGCAATGGCACGCTCGGGCTCAACACACAGGCCACGACTGTCACATAAGTAAACATCGCACCGATCGGCGCCACCGCATCGACCGCGGCGCCAACGGCCGCGAGGCGTTGGCGCATCGAGTATCGCCTCGCCAAAATAGGACTAAGGCGAGTGAAAAATACTCTTGTCCACGATGCACTGTCGACGAGTCGGCTGTGAGAAACCATCCGCGCTGTAGGCGCTGTTTGCTGAAAAGACACGGGCACCGGCAACGCAACGACCAACGTCCCAGCGCGGTATAGGGCCATGGTGGTGGCGACCACTCCCCCGTCACGAACGTCGTGCAACCCCTTGGCCGCGATCAGCGCGCGCCGCTGATACACAGTCGCTGACGAGTTGCACAACGCAGCTCCCGAGCGACCGAGCTTGGCGCTCATCACCTCCCGCATTTGGCCATAGGCGTCGTCGGGATGGCATTCCGTGGGAATACGAAATGCCCCGATGACCTTGTCGCGTTGACGATGCGCCGCGGCAACCTGGATGCACCACGTAAACACGTCGGGGAAAAGCACCTGATCGGCATCAACGACAGCTACGAGCTCATTGCTCAACGCACGAGAAGCAGCATTTACGGCCCGTTCGGGCGTGCGTTCTAAAACCACAATCAGCCGGTACTCACTGGCCAGAAGCTCCAGAATTTGGGCATCACTGCGACGCCCAGCCAACACCACTCTGCCAACTCCCCACACGTCGATGGCCCCGATTATGGCCGACCGAACCTGCCCCAAATTGTGGCCGTCTACCTTGATAATCACGTCACCCGACTCGCCGCCTGACGGCTGGAGTCGCTCGTTTTCTGGCGCTGAACTCTGGACAACCGCAAACCTCACCGCCAGCCCCACTCCGCGAGCTAGAACGAACGATTCAGCAACCAGCATGAGTGCAGCAAGCCCGGGCTGGGCTCCGCGGAGCCCAAACCCAATGTGGAACACCATGAATGCAACACCCGCCAGCACACCCAAAATTGCTGTACTAGCGCGTAGACGCATCAAATCAAAACTCTCCTGTGGGCTCGCCCTAGGTAGGTTACTGGCCCTGTTACAGGCGAGCGTTCACTGCGCTGACTACAGCACGTAACGACGCCGTGAGGATGCTTTGATGCAGTCCCACTCCCCATCTCGTCGATCCATCTGGCCATACCGTTTCAACATAGGCCACTGCGTTGGCATCCGAGCCGCGGGACATCGTGTGTTCTGAATAGTCGACCACATCGAGTTCGATGCCGGTCTCCAAAAACAGGGCATGCACGAAGGCGTCAATCGGTCCGTTGCCTTGTCCAGACACGGTACGGTGCTCGCCGTTGATGAGCAGTTGCGCAGTGACCTTTGCCTCGTCGCCAGACGTGTGTGTCTCGTGACTCACCAGCTCAACGTGAGGTGCCGACGGAAGGTATTCTTCTTCGAAAATAGACCACATGGCGATCGGCGAAATTTCTGTGCCCGTGTCTTCAGTGACAGCTTGGACCGCTTTGGAAAATTCGATCTGAAGGCGCCGAGGCAACACCATCTGGTGTTCGGTCTCCATGATGTAGGCAACGCCCCCCTTACCCGATTGGCTGTTGACGCGGATCACGGCCTCGTACGACCGTCCTACGTGCGACGGATCGATGGGCAGGTATGGCACCTCCCACACGGGATAGGACCCATTGGCATCCTTGGATGCATCAATGGCGGCCAGGCCCTTCTTGATGGCGTCCTGATGGGAGCCCGAAAACGAGGTGTACACCAAGTCGCCGGCATATGCGTGCCGAGGATGCACGGGTAAACGATTGCAATACTCGGCCACTCGACGCAACGAATCGATGTCGCTCATATCCAGCTTGGGATCCACGCCATGGGTGAATAGGTTCATGGCCAGGTTCACCACATCCACATTGCCAGTGCGTTCTCCGTTGCCGAACAACGTTCCCTCGACGCGATCGGCGCCCGCCATCATGCCCATTTCGGCAGCAGCAGTGCCGGTACCCCGGTCGTTGTGGGGATGCAACGAGATACGCACCAGGTCTCGATTGGGTATATGACGTCCGAAATATTCGATCACGTCGCCGTACACGTTGGGGGTGTACATCTCGACAGTCGCGGGCAGGTTCAGAATGAGTTTGCGATCGCCTGTGGGCTCGATCACGTCAGTGATTTCGGCACAAATTTCGATCGCATAGTCGATCTCAGTCCCCGTGAAACTCTCCGGTGAGTACTCATAAAATATCTGGGTACTCGGAATTGTCTCCTCGAGTTTGCGGCACAGGCGGGCAGCGTTACACGCGATTTCGCTGATGCCCGGCTTGTCGAGCCCGAACACCACACGACGCTGAAGCACCGACGTCGAATTGTAGAAATGCACGATTGCTTTAGGGGCGCCTTTCAAGCATTCATACGTTCGCTCAATCAGCTCTGCACGGCATTGCACGAGCACCTGAATAGTCACGTCGTCGGGAATGAGATCGTCTTCGATGAGTTGGCGCACGAAATCGAAATCGGGTTGGCTGGCCGACGGAAATCCCACTTCGATTTCCTTGAAACCCATCTTCACCAACGTGTCGAACATTTTGCGCTTGCGCACTGGATCCATGGGGTCGATCAAGGCTTGGTTGCCGTCACGCAAGTCGACGCTGCACCAATCGGGCGCCACGGTGATGTGCTTGTCGGGCCATGTGCGGTCGGGGAGTTCGAGCGGAAGGAAGGCACGATATTTCTCGAATGGCATTTTTTTCGGTGTCACGTTTGCTGGTGGCATCGGGGGTCCTTCCTGGTAATTGTCAAGTGAGTTTGGGTCGAAAAAGCAAGAAACCCCCCGGGCCGAAGCGCAGGGGGCGAACACCTAGTGGGGCTCGCCTACATAAGAAGGAGGAGTCCATTGGTGCGGGTCATGTGTACAGCTTGCCACGGAGACGCCGCGATGGTCAAGCAATCAACTAGTTTGCCCTCAGATTGTTCGCCGAAAGGACTCGTTATGAAGGTCACTGTTGATTTCGATGTGTGTGCTTCCACCGGAAGTTGCATGCAAGTTGCGCCAGAAGTTTTCGAAGTGCGCAGCGATGGCTTTTTGTACATCCTGATCGAGGAGCCCGGTGAAGATCTGCGGGCAAAGGTGACCGACGCGGCCGACCTGTGCCCCACCGCCGCTATCACCATCGAGGGCTGACAAGCCTCGTTGTTCACGAGGGCTGACAAGCCTCGTTGTTCACGAGGGCTGACAAGCCTCGTTGTTCACGAGGGCTAGCGGCAGGTTTCGCAGTCGATCACGTGGACTGACACGATGCCTGGCGTGCGCCGGAGCTGATCCACGACCTCTAGCTCTACGGAGCGAGCGGTACAAATAATCATCAGGGCCGTGCCCGCCTGACGGCTTTTGCCGGTCATGTGGTTCTCGATGTTGTAGCCCGCATTGCCCAACGCCGTACCGACAGTGCCGACCATTCCCGGGCGGTCGTCATTGCGGACTACGAGCATGAATTGGCTGGGCGGGATGAACAAATCGTGCTCGTCAACCATCACCAATCGAGCCTCGCCACGGCGGCCAAACAACACGCCGGCCAACGAGTGTTCTGCGCTTCGAATGGTGATGAGGTTCACGAAATCTTGAGCCTCACCCGTCTTGGTCTCGCTCACTGTCAAGCCACGTTCGGCGGCGAATTGGGGAGCGTTTACGTAGCTAACACTGTCGCTCACCACTGGACCGAGCAAACCTTTCAGTGCCGCCAAAGTAAGAATGCGAGTGTCGTAGTCGGCCAGCTCGCCGGCGTAGGCAATAGAAATGTTGGTCGGAATAGCACCGCACAGGCCGGTGAAAATGCGACCCAAGTGCTCAGCCAAACCAAGGTATGGCTTAACCGTTTCGGCCAATTCGGTGGCATCGATGTTCACAGCAAAGGGCACGAAATCGCCAGCTAACGCCAATTGAATTTGTTCAGCAATCGTGTCGCCTGCCTTGTCTTGCGCCTCTTTCGTGCTGGCTCCAAGATGGGGAGTCACCACCACTGTGGGCAAGGAGAACAACGGCGACGAGGTAGTCGGCTCCACGTTGAAAACGTCAAGCCCAGCCCCGGCGACGTACCCGTTTTCGATGGCCCACACGAGAGCATCTTCGTCCACGATCCCGCCCCGAGCGGTGTTGATGATGCGCTGGCCAGGCTTGGCGATCGAGAACATGTCTTTGCCCAACAACCCAATTGTTTCCTTGGTTTTCGGCAAATGCACCGACACGAAATCGGAGCATCCCATGAGCGCCTCGAGGGTCATGAGTTCGACGCCCATTTGGCGGGCCCGCTCCGCGGTCACGAATGGGTCGTAGGCCACCACCCGCATGCCGAATGCCAACATACGGGTTGCCACCAGCTTGCCCACCCGGCCAATGCCCACGATCCCGAGCGTTTTTTCAAACAGCTCGACACCCTCCCATTTGCTGCGTTCCCACCGGCCTTCCACCAAAGCTCTGTGCGCTTGCGGGATGTTGCGGGCTTGGGCCATGAGCAACGCAATAGCCTGCTCGGCGGCGCTCACCACATTGGATTGCGGAGCGTTACACACCATCACGCCCTTGCGGGTGGCGGCAGGCACATCCACGTTGTCGAGGCCGATGCCAGCCCGACCAACTACCACGAGATCGGTGGCTGCGTCGAGCAATTCTGCTGTCACAAAAGTGGCCGATCGAATAATCAAGGCGTGAGCGCCCGGAATCGTTGCGATGAGTTGTTCCGGCGTCAACCCAAGTTGGATATCGACGGTATGACCAGCTTGCCGCAGGCCTTCCAGGCCAGCATCAGCGATCTCTTCAGTTACCAGGATTCGTGCCACACAATATTGTGCCTTTTCCACTAGGTGGAACAAGCGTGCATTTCGAGGTTTTACAAAATGTCAAGAGAGCAGATCCGTAATTCGCTGTACACCATCGATGAGGGCAGCGTCGCCGAGGGCATAGCTGAGCCGTGCGTAGCCGGGGGCACCAAATGCCTCACCCGGTACTATGGCCACTTTCGCTTGATCCAAGATGATGCCCGCCAGTTCCAGCGACGACGTCGCCGTGACCCCGCCGATCGAACGGCCGAGCGCACCTGCCACATTGGGGAACGCATAGAAAGCGCCTTCTGGCTCCATGCACGTAAACCCAGGCACCTTGTTGAGCATGCCGTGGATGAGCACACGACGGCGATCGAAGGCGACGCGCATACGAGCCACGTCATCAAGGTTGCCGTTCAATGCGGCCACTGCGGCGCGTTGGGCCACGTTGGAAACGTTGGATGTGGCATGGCTTTGTAGGTTGGTGGCGGCCTTAATCACATCGGCGGGGGCGATCATCCAACCCACCCGCCAACCGGTCATAGCGTACGTCTTAGCTACTCCGTGCAAAATCACTGTCTGGTCGCGAAGAGCTGGCACTTGCACGGGAATGCTCGAAAATTTGTGATCGCCGTACACCAGGTGTTCGTAAATCTCGTCAGTGACGACCCATAGACCTTTGGCCAACGCCCACTCGCCGATTTCGGTTACTTGGGCAGGTGTGTACACCGCTCCGGTGGGGTTCGACGGGCTGACAAACAGCAAAATTTTTGTGCGCGTCGTGCAGGCCGCTTCAAGCTCTTCGATGCTCACTTTGAAACCAGTGGCTTCGGTGGTGTTGAGATACACCGGCACGCCTCCGGCGAGCTGAATGGCCTCGGGGTACGTGACCCAGAACGGGGCGGGCACGAGTACTTCATCGCCCGGGTCGCACAGAGCGGCGAACGTGTTGTACACCGCTTGCTTGCCACCGTTGGTGATCAACACGTTGGCGGGCGTGGCTTCAAAGCCAGAATCGCGCTTGGTTTTGAAGCACACAGCTTCTTTGAGTTCAGGCAATCCGCCGGCTGGTGTGTAGCGATGGTTCTTCGGATCGCGGCACGCCACGACAGCTGCTTCCACGATGTGATCGGGCGTCGGGAAATCTGGTTCGCCGGCTCCAAAGCCGACCACGTTTTCGCCGGCAGCCTGGAGGGCCTTGGCTTTGGCGTCGACGGCCAAGGTGGCTGATTCGGCAATTGCGGCAATTCGTTGGGATACACGGTTCACGTCTGCGATAGTGGCACGTAATGGCTACCTCTCCCCAATTAATTTCGATTCCGACCGGTCTTTTACCTGCCGACGGCCGGTTTGGTTGCGGTCCATCCAAGATTCGTCCCGAGGCGCTAGAAGCCTTGGTGGCGAGCGGCTCATCCATATTTGGTACCTCACACCGGCAAGCTCCGGTGCGGGCGCTGGTGGGCTCTGTACGGGCCGGGTTGCGCTCGCTGTTCAATTTGCCAGACGGCTATGAAGTCGTGATCGGCAACGGAGGCTCAACGGCGTTTTGGGATATTGCGACGTTCTGTTTGATCGAGTCCCGAAGCCAACATTTGGTGTTCGGCGAGTTCTCCTCAAAGTTCGCAGAGGCCGCGGCGGCCGCTCCATTCCTGGGCGACCCCACCGTCATTTCCGTGGCTCCCGGATCCCATCCGATGGCCGTCGCAGAAGATGGCGTCGACGTGTATGCCCTCACGCACAACGAAACGTCAACCGGGGTGGCAATGGCACTGGCACGGCCGCCGGGAATAGCCGACGACGCTTTGGTAGTCGTCGACGCCACATCGGCCGCCGGTGGCATCACATTCGATGTGGCCGAAACCGACGTGTACTACTTCGCTCCCCAAAAGTGTTTCGCTGCCGATGGTGGGCTGTGGGTGGCCATCATGTCGCCTCGAGCCATCGAACGTGCCCGACGCATTGCGGCGAGCGGGCGTTGGATTCCGGCGTTTTTCTCGCTCACGACTGCCATCGACCAATCCCGTTTGGAGCAGACGTACAACACTCCGTCATTGGCCACCATGCACCTGTTCAATTCCCAATTGCAATGGATGCTCGAAGGGGGTGGGCTCCCGTTTGCCGCCGGGAGGTCGTTGGCTTCTTCGGCAGCGTTGTACCAGTGGGCAGAAGAGTCATCGTATGCCACACCGTTCGTGGCTGATGTGGCGATGCGTTCGCCGGTAGTGGGCACCATCGACCTCGAGGCGTCGATCAACTTCAACGACGTGTGCGCCGCGTTGCGGGCCAACGGTGTGGTCGATACCGACCCCTACCGCAAGCTTGGCCGCAACCAACTCCGCGTCGGCATGTTCCCAGCTATCGACTCCGCCGACGTGATCGCACTCACTACATGCATCGACTACGTCGTGAGCCAACTCGCCTGACGCTCTTGTCGGAAGAACACGGGTTCTCAGGACACAGCGTCGTGGCCGAAAGCAAGCAGTGTGTGCCACAGATATTTGAGCTGTTGCAGATTCGAGTCGGGTGAGTCACCCAGCAGGTTTTGCTTTACGAAGGGTTCGCTCGCCATTGTCACTCCACGTCGAATCCGAACTGTGCAGCGGCGGCAGTTATCTCACGCTCTACGTCGTCGCCGCGAAACGACGGGTCCAAAACGATCGCCTCCACATCGTCCGCAAGAGATACGCCATCGTGCACTTGTGCTTCGATGTAACCGTCGAGGTCTCGGCTGGCACGCTCACTCCGATATCCCCCTCGCAACACTGCCTCAAGTGCATGAAGGTCGAGGTGCCGATTGAGCAAGGCCGCCTGTGCAGCCTGCTCGATCAACGCGGCAAGGATGCTCCACGGATGGCTAAATGTCCCGACATCAGTTGGGTTCGTATGGCTATCCCCAGTACAGAGAGTTGCGCGCTCTCGAACGTGCGATATCAGCACCACGTAGCTTGAGCCGAAGCGTGGCGCGCCTCCATGCTCGTCGTACAAGAGATCCAACGCGCCGTAGACGGGATGGAGACCAGAAGTCGGTTCAGTGTCGTCGTACGCGCCATCGAAATATCTATGCTCGAAACGATGTCGATCGCCACCATGAGCCGCCGATCGGCTGCCGGCCGAAATGCCGGTAATCCATTGGCTGCAATACGTTCCATCGCCTGCGAGGCCGGCAGCAACTGTGCGGCCATCACGCCGTCTACGGTCTGGATGGAAGTTCAGTGTGAGGCGCCCAGCCACCTCCAATCGGGCAGGGTGACGGGCAACCGTGGTGGATTTGCCGCAGGGACCGTGGTGGATTTGCCGGCGTCGAGTGGGCGTTGATTAGAGCAGCTAGTGCTTCACGATCATGGTGAGACCGTCAGCGATGGGCAACATCACGGATTCGACTGACGAGTCGTTGATCACGTAGTCGTTGAACTCTCGCAACGCCACGGTGTCGGCCGAATCGTCGGTTTCGCTGATCACTCTGGCGAACCACAATGTGTTGTCGACCAGAATCACGCCACCGGCCCGTAACCTTGGCAAAATTTGATGGTAGTACGACAGGTATCCCGTCTTGTCGGCGTCAATAAACGCCAGATCGAATGGGCCATCGTCAAGCGCCGCCAGCGTGTTAGCCGCGTTGCCAATGCGAAGATCGATCAGGTGATCAACGCCCGCCCGCTTCCACGCCTCGCGGGCCGTGTCCGTCCATTTTTCGCTCACGTCACAGCACACCAACTGCCCGCCCTGCGAAAGCCCGCGGGCCATGCACAACGCCGAATACCCGGTGAATGTGCCCACTTCAATGGCTCGCCGTGCGCCCATCAGGCGGGCCAGCATGGTCATAAAAGTGCCTTGCTCCGTCGAAATTTGCATGACGGAAATACCACCCAGTTTGGTGGTCTCATCGACCAACCACTGTTGCACCTCGTCGAGCGGCCGGGAATGCGCGCTGATGTAGGTCATGATTTCTGGGCTGAGCCCGAACTGCTTGGAGTCGCTTGCCATCACGGGAAGCTATCGCGAAACCGACAACAAAATTCGCCGCTGCACGAATCAGCTGGCTACTGCAGCGAAGCCCAATTCAAGGTCGGCCAAAATGTCGGCGACCGACTCAAGCCCAACGCTCAAACGCACCAAACCAGGGTCGACGCCAGCGGCCAGTTGCTCGGCTTCGCTGAGCTGGCTGTGAGTGGTCGTTGCCGGGTGAATCACTAGCGACCGCACGTCGCCAATGTTGGCCAAGAGCGTATGCAGCTCAAGTGCCTCGGAGAACTTACGGCCGGCGTCTGCACCTCCCTTGATGACAAACGCCAACACCGAGCCGGCTCCCTTTGGCATGTATTTCCGCTGAGCGGCATTCCACTGCGAGGTGGGCAGACCGGCGTATTGCACCGATTCCACCTCGGGACGAGCGGCCAAAAATTCGGCAACGGTCTGCGCGTTCGATACATGGCGTTCCATGCGCAGCGACAGTGTCTCCACGCCTTGGATCATGGTCCACGCGTTGAATGGCGAGATGGTCACGCCCAGGTCGCGCATGCCCTGCACGCGCGCCTTGAGATGGAATGCGTTGTTACCCAACGCCGGCCAAAATTGCAATCCGTGGTAGCTGGGATCGGCTTCGGTAAACATTGGATGCTTGCCTGCGCCCCAATCGAACGTGCCGCCATCCACGATCACGCCTCCAAGGGAGGTGCCATGACCATTCAGGAACTTGGTGGCAGAGTGCACCACGATGTCGGCGCCGTGTTTGAGCGGCTGACACAAGAACGGTGTGGGTACCGTGTTGTCGACAATGAGCGGCACGCCATTGGCGTGGGCCACCCCGGCGATTCCTTCGATGTCGAGCACCGAGTTTTTCGGGTTGGGCAGCGTCTCACCGAAGAAGGCCCGCGTATTCGGTTGCACAGCTGCTTGCCATTCAGCCAAATCATCTGGATCGTTGACAAAGGTGACGGTGATGCCCATTTTGGGCAGCGTGTAATGAAACAAGTTGTACGTGCCGCCGTACAGCCACGCACTCGACACGATGTGGTCGCCCGCTTCAGCCAACGTCAAAATGGCCAACACTTCCGCGGCCTGCCCGGAGCTGGTGGCCAAGGCTCCAACACCGCCTTCAAGCGCTGCGATTCTGGCTTCAAAAACGGCGGTAGTGGGGTTCATCAAACGGGTGTAGATGTTGCCAAATTCAGCCAAGGCGAACAGGTTGGCGGCATGGGCCGAATCCCGGAACTCGAATGCTGTCGTCTGGTACAGCGGCGTGGCGCGAGCCCCAGTGGTCGGGTCGCTCGCAGCGCCAGCGTGAATTTGTTGTGTTTCAAAGCCCCATGATTCAGTCATGGTTGGCACCCTAGTGATTGTTGACCATTTTAGTCAACAATCACTAGGAGCTTTTTCAAACGGAGTAAATCAGCCGCCGGAGGCGTCTTGCACGCGCTGCTTACCAGCAGAAATCCACGGCATCATAGAACGCAATTCGGCGCCCACTTTTTCAATGGGATGCTCTTGGCCGGCTTTCTCAAGGGCCTTGAAATTGGCCCGGCCACCGCGAGCTTCGGCCACCCACTCTTTGGCGAATTCGCCAGATTGGATTTCGCCGAGGATCTTGCGCATCTCGACGCGAGTGGCGTCATTGATGATGCGTGGACCGCGCGTGAGATCGCCGTATTCGGCGGTATCAGAGATGGAGTAGCGCATGCCGCCGATGCCTTGCTCGTACATGAGATCCACAATGAGCTTCACTTCATGCAAGCATTCGAAATACGCCATTTCAGGCTGGTAGCCAGCTTCCACGAGTGTCTCGAAACCAGATTGCACAAGCTTGGTGAGCCCGCCGCACAACACGACTTGCTCACCGAACAAATCGGTCTCTGTCTCTTCGGTGAACGTGGTCTCGATCACGCCTGCCCGTGAGCCACCAATGGCGTTGGCATACAACAAGCACACGGCGCGTGTGTCGCCAGAAGGGTCCTGCTCCACGGCGATGAGGGCGGGCACGCCACCGCCTTCGGTGTATGTACGGCGCACCAAATGGCCTGGGCCTTTGGGGGCCACCATACCCACGTTGATGTCGGCGGCTGGCTTGATGAGGTCAAACCGAATATTGAATCCGTGGGCAAACAACAACGTGTCGCCGGGGGTCAAGTTCGGCAGAATGTGATCTTCGTAGATGAACTGCTGATCGGTATCAGGAGCCAACAACATGATCACATCGGCTTCTTTGGTGGCCTCCGCTACCGACATTGCCCGGAGGCCAGCGGCCTGTGCTTTGGCAATCGATGGGGAGCCTTCACGCAGGCCAACGCGCACGTCGACGCCGGATTCCTTGAGGTTGAGAGCATGACCATGGCCCTGTGAGCCATACCCGATCACTGCCACTTTCTTGCCTGCGATGACAGATGCATCACAGTCTTTTTCGTAGTACACGGTTGCCATAGTTTTTCCTTTAGTCCTTTAGTTGTGAGTTCTGACGAACGCTATTGACGGTCGATCTTGGGGAGCGCGACCCGGCCGGTGCGCTGCAGTTCTACAAATCCAAACGGCCGGAGCAGGTACTCGAAATCATCCAATTTTTCGGGGCTGCCATCGAGCGACACACTGATGCGGTCGGACCCGACGTTGACAATTTTCCCCTGGAAAATATCGACGAGTTCGACCACCTGGCTACGAGCCGCCGGGGGCGCTGCAACCGTAGCAAGCATGAGCTCTCGCTCCACAGCCTCGCCAGGACCATACTCCGTGATTTTGACCACGTTGATGAGCTTGAACAGTTGCTTCGTGATCTGCTCCACGGGTGTTTCTTCGGCGTCGGCCACAATAGTAATTCGAGAAAATTTCTCATTATCGGTAGGGGCGACGGCCAACGAGATGATGTTGAACCCGCGCCGAGCGAACAGCGACGACACGCGGGCTAGCACGCCGGCCTTATTTTCGACGAGCACGCTGAGGATGTGATGGACAGCCATTTAGCGGGCCCCACCTTCGCGAGCAGCCTGCGTGGGATGCACCATAACGGCATCGTTGGCCTGGCCGGCGGCGACCATAGGGAACACCTTTTCGCTTTGTTCCGTGCGGAAATCAACCACCACGGGGCGGTCGTTGATCTCGTTGGCCCGGTCGATCGCAGGCTGCACTTCATCGGGATCATCAACGCGGATACCCACGCATCCCATGGCCTCAGCCCACTTCGTGAAATCGGGAATATTGGGCGACAAGAACACTTCGCTGTACCGCTCATCGTAAAACATTTCTTGCCATTGGCGGACCATACCGAGATAGGAATTATTCAGAATCGCCACCTTGACGGGAATCTTTTCGATAGCCGCCGTCACCAGTTCTTGGGCCGTCATTTGGAAACAGCCATCGCCGTCGATGGCCCACACCATCTTGTCGGGCCGGCCAACCTGCGCACCAATAGCGGCCGGCACGCTAAAGCCCATGGTGCCAAGGCCACCGGAGTTAACCCACGTGTACGGGTGGTTGAATTTCCAATATTGCGACGTCCACATCTGGTGCTGGCCAACGCCAGAAACCACGATGCAATCTTCTGGAGCCGAGTCACGAAGATGCTCGAGCACCATCTGAGGCTTGAGGCCTTGGCCCGACACATGGGCGTCGTAATGCAACGGAAATTTCTCTTGCCACCCGGAAACTGTCGACTTCCACGCACTGCGATCCGGGAATTCGGCACCGCCGTTGAGGATGTCTTTGATGGCTTTGATGATCTCTTCGATGACCAAGCGGCAATCCCCCACGATCGGCACATCAGGCCGACGAACCTTGCCCAGTTCGGCGGGATCGATGTCGACGTGAATGATCTTCGCATCTGGCGCAAACGCCGACACTTTGCCCGTCACCCGGTCATCGAATCGTGAACCCAAGGCGATCAACAAATCAGCCTTTTGCATGGCCGTGATGGCCGTGTAATTGCCGTGCATGCCAGGCATGCCGAGACACAATTTGTGGTCGTCGGGAAAGGCACCGCGAGCCATCAATGTGGTGACCACGTGGATGTCGCACAGCTCAGCCAATTCCTTCAACGCCGCTGCGGCGCGTGCCTTCAAGATGCCGCCACCGGCGTACAAAATGGGTTGCTTGGCGGCCAAGATCATCTTGGCTGCCTCTTTGATCATGCGGGGATGGCCCTTAGTGTTGGGGCGATAACCCACGAGATCCACGGTGTCTGACCATTCCCAATCCATCGTGTCTTGCAACACGTCTTTGGGAACGTCCAAAAGCACGGGGCCAGGGCGGCCAGTGGTGGCGATGTGGAATGCCTCGTGCACCAAGCGGGGAATGTCTTGGGCGCTCATGATCAGTTCGTTGTGCTTGGTGATCGAGCGAGTGATGCCAATGGTGTCGCACTCTTGAAAGGCGTCGGTGCCAATGGCGTAGGTGGGCACCTGACCGGTGATGGCGATCATGGGAATCGAGTCCATGTAGGCGTCACACAACGGGGTCACCAGGTTGGTTGCCGCTGGGCCGCTCGTCACAAGGGCCACGCCAGGACGGCCCGTCACGTGGGCATAGCCCTCAGCCATGTGACCTGCGCCTTGCTCGTGGCGTACCAAAATGTGCCGGATCGATGAGTCGATGAGCGGGTCGTAGGCGGGCAGAATGCAGCCGCCGGGTAGGCCAAATATGACCTCGACCTGTTCCATTTCGAGGCTCTTGATGAGCGCTTGAGCTCCGGTCATTTTCATGAGAATTCCGTTCGGTTGCTTTGGAGAATTACTGACGGCAATGGGTGAATTTTGGCAATGAAAAAGGCCTCCCAAATGGGAGGCCTAGGCGCACGCGTGTGGGAGGCGTGCGCTAATCGATAAGTACTACAGAGACGCTTGACAAGATGGCCACGACCGGAATGCTACACACGTGACTGGTTGCGTTGCAAGCCGCGGCTTGCGTGCGTTGTATCCGACGGCGCGCCGGGTAGTTCAGCCCACTACGCAGCAGTGCTCCATCGACGCACTTCGGCGGGAAGATCAAGCGGGGCAATCATTCCCTGATGAATGGCATCGCCCCAGCTTTCTTCGGGAACGGTCCACAACACTTCGAATTCGAGACCGTCGGGATCATGGGCGTACAGGCTCTTACTGACGCCATGATCGCTGGCCCCCACCATGGCCCCTGCGTCCTGCAAACGCATTGCTGCCTCGGCCAAACTGTCAATCGAATCGACTTCCCACGCTAGGTGGTACATGCCGACTGTCGAGCGGCCGGCGCCTGTGGGCCCTGCCTGTGCGCCAACGCTGAACAGTACGAGATCGTGATGGTTGTCGCTGCCATTGCCTTTGAGGAATACACCCCGGCCGCCAGGAATCTCGGAGACCACTTCGAACCCCAACACATCGCAATAGAACTTGGCCGACGCGGTGGCATCTCGGACGTACAGCACTGCATGGTTCAGACGGTTGATTTTCACGGGGTCAGCGTACTCGCAGATTCAGGGCCTGACTACCGAGAGACCCGATTGTCGAATGGTGATGTTGATGCGTTGCGTCTCGGTACCGGTGGGCACGATTTTCGTGATTCCGTGATAGGCGAATCGATCGTCGCCCCAAAACACAAACGCGTCTCCGGCCAATAATTCCACGTCGGTATACGGCTTTGTACGAGCGGCCGAATTTCCGAACCTGAACATGGCCGAAGCACCCAGGCTGAGCGACACCACCGGGGCATTACAATGTTCGTCGCGGTCTTGATGCATCCCCATCTTTGCCGTCGGCCCGTAGCGATTCACGATGGCCACGTCGGGCTCGTAGGCGTCAGCAGCTTGTTTGCCAATCGCGGTTCTGATGGCACGGCGTCCCAGTTGGCGGAGGAGCTCTGGCATTGGTTGCACGGGGTGATCGCCATTGCCGTGTGTGATTCGGGAATAGCCATACGGGTACCAGTGCCAACCGAGGCACACCATATCGACGCTCATCTCGCCACCCCGCACCTTTGGGCTATGCCAACCACCGGGACTGTTTCCCCATTCGTTGCACAGTGTCATAAGGCCGAGTTGCGTGGCGGCGTCGAGGAAATCGGGCACATGAACTGCCGTGGCTGTCAGCCGCCACACGACCCTCATATCGTCGAACAGGTTCACGCATGTGTCAGGCGAAATCGCCCGACGACGAAGAAGTAGCTGGCGGAGTGGCAATCGGTGTCAGAGCTGCGTTGTCTGATGCGTCGGCCTTCATCAACACTCCAGCCATATGGGTATCGGTGAGGCCAAAAATGCCAGAAAGGCGTTCCAACATTGCCCGCTGGCGTCCGTTGAGCGGACTATCGACAACCGCAACTTTGGCAATAGAGCCCAGAAATTGTTCGCGGACTGGCATGCTCAATCCGCCAACGAACGGCTCCACGTATGTAGGCACAACGTCGTCGGTCACCCACGCCACGTCGGTGTCGAGGTGGGCCAAATCGTAGGGACGGGTGCCGGCCCGGAGAGCTGTTTCGATCGCCAGATCCTTCATGGCGGGGCTGGGCTCTTGGGCACTCGCCACCATGGCGGCCACAGCCACTCGTGTCGCCGCTGCCATACCCTCCGCCAGATTCGCCACTGTCGGGCGGTCGAGAGACTCAACCGTGAAATCCCCTTGGCACGACATGCAGTGAATTACTTCGCCCATCCGTTTGACGGGAATCAGGGGGATGAAAAATATGGTCACGAAACGTCGCAGTGCTTGACGGGTGAAGTTGCGATCGCTCATGCACCGGGGGCACGAAAATAGTCCGGTAGAAATGCTTTTGCGTATCGTGCGCAACCCAAAAAGTAAAAACATGAGGAGATACTAGTTACACGATGGAGGCATGTGTCCATGGCGGTGCATGGTGCGGCTGATCGACTGCTCACGTGTCCATCGCCACAATTCGGCGGGTGCCCACGGCACGATTGACTGGTCGTCGATGGCGATTCCAAGACCGTGAGCGCAGCGCCGAACAGCCGCCTCAGGCTCGCCAATAGTGCGAAGGCGATCGACGCCAAGCAACGGCAACCGAAGCGCGAATTGAGCCACGGATTCGAGATTGATATCGGAAACGACCAACCGGGTGCCAGTAGCCGCACTGGCCATGGTTGCCACTCGTAACTGATCGGCATTTTTGCCACCGTCGATCCGCAACGCCACGCCGCCGGGCAACGCCACATGCCGGTAAACATTTGATTCTGCTCGCAACTGTGCCCTGTCGACACCGCAGCGCATGTACATCTCCACCCACGCTTGGAATTCCGCATCAACCGTGCGATCGGCAGGCCAATTGGCAGGGGCGACGGCCCATTGCGAAAGTGACGCCACGTAGAAGGGCCCGCCTGCCTTGGCAGTGGGTCCCACGACCGAACGTTTCCAACCGCCAAACGGTTGCCGTTGCACGATGGCCCCTGTGGTGGTCCGGTTCACATACAGGTTGCCAGCCTCCGCTGTAGTTACCCATTGATCGATCTCGTCGGGGTCAAGGGAATGCAACCCAGCCGTCAGGCCGAATTCGCTTACGTTTTGAATACGTATCGCCTCGTCGAGATCAGTGGCGATGATCACTCCCAATACAGGGCCAAAGCATTCCGTGGCTGCGAACCATGAGTCGGGTTTGACGCCGATTCGAATTCCCGGGCTCCACAGATTCGATTCGGCATCGAGGAACGCTGGCTGTACGAGCCATTCTTCGCCGTCGTCGAGCTGTGTGAGTGCCCGCACCAAATCGGGAGACGGTTCCCCCACCAGTGCCGCAACATCGGTTGAGAAATTCGTGGCAATCCCCGTGACGAGCGACCGAGTGGCATCGCTTAGCCGGCGCAAAAACGCATTATCGGCGAGCAAGTCCTTCGTCAAAATAGCCAGACTGGCGGCGCTGCATTTTTGGCCAGCATGACCGAATGCAGATCGCACCAAATCCTTCAACGCCAGGTCGACGTCGGCCCCGCCCGTGATGATCATCGAATTTTTTCCGCTGGTCTCGGCATGAAGGCGGAGCTCTGGCCTCCATGTCAAAAACATCTCCGCTGTGGCATGCGAGCCAGTAAGTATGACCGCTGCGACATCTGGGTGCGTGATGAGTCGTTGGCCTGCGTCGTCGTCATCGCATGGCGCTAGTTGCACGACGCCATCGGGCACCCCTGCTGCTCGGCAATGGTCGACGATGAGTTTGGCAACTTGCCGAGCCTGAGGAGCAGGCTTCAAGACAACGGAATGGCCGGCTGATAGTGATGCCACCACACCCCCGAATGGAATTGCGTACGGGAAGTTCCACGGCGCGGCAACGACCACCACGCCACCATCGAGGCGCTCGACGTACGTTGGCCTACCATCACAGGTTTCCAGAGCACAACGGGCGTAGTACCGAGCAAAATCAACGGCTTCCGACACTTCGGTGTCGCCGTCGCCGATTGTTTTGGCAGCCTCATAGGCCATGATGGCGATGGTGACACCCCGTTGGCGGGTTGCTGTATCGGCAATCTGATTCACGATTTTGCTTCGGGATGCCACCGGCATCGCTGCCCACTTGGTTGCGGCCGCCATGGCGGTGGCCATGATCATCTCGACGTCGTCAACGGTCGGTGGCGGTGGCATCAACGTGGGCGTGTATTCATCGATGTGGCGAGCTATCCACGCCCGGTTGGCAGCGGAACTGAAATCAGTATCGGGTTCGTTCACAAATAGTTCATCGAGTTCGTTGGGGACCACGTCGCTGCCACGCACAATGGTTCGAGCCGACGGGACCGATTCGATGGCGCTATTACGAACGGCATTGGCAAACCGGTCAGCCTGATCATCGAACACCGCGCCAGTCGGCTGGATTTCCAAAATATGCGACAAGAAGTTTTCCGATGCTGTGTTCTCATCAAGCCGCCGCATGAGGTACGCCACAGCACTCGAAAAATCTGCCCGCGCTACAACCGGGGTGTACAGCAAAACACCCGGGACCACCTCGTTGAGGGCATGGGCCTGTGAGGCTGCCATTCCGGCCAACATCTCAAATTCCAGACGGGCCTGCTGGCCCCTGGTGGCCAATTCGTTTCGTAGCCCTATGCCCCACGCCACATCGAAAACGTTATGACTGGCCAATCCGACTCGCAGCGCACCATCAAATTCCGGAGCGAGCAAGATGTCGAGAACTCGTTTGTAGTTGGCGTCGACCTCGCCTTTGGTTTCGTAGGGAGCGACGGGCCAACCGTGGATTTCGCCCTCTACGATTTCCATGGCCAAATTGGCGCCTTTTACCACACGCGCCTTGGTGACCGCTCCACCTCGAGCGACTCGATCCAGCGACCACCGAGCGAGATGATTCGCCAACTCCACTGCCTCAGGAAGGTAAGCCTGCAACACGATCCCTGCCGACAATTGGTGAAATTCCTCACGGCCAAGCGTTTCGCAAAAGGCGGCTACCGTGAGCTCTACATCGCGAAATTCCTCCATGTCGACGTTGACGAATTTTGCCGGACTATGCCGAGCGGCCTCGGTGAATAATCGGGCCAAAGCTGTTGACACTCGCACCACATTCGCAGCAAATGCCAACGGGTGGAGACCGGCGCAGATGGCAGAGGCCTTCACTGATATGTAGTTGACATCAGCTCGCCCGAGCAACTCGAGTAGATGCTCTAGGCGTTGTTCTGCCTCCTCGTCCCCCACGATGGATTCACCCAACATGTTGATGTTGGACCGCAATCCTTGATGCTCAGTCTGTGCCAGGTGACGAGACAGCGCAGGCCCGTTCACATCCACGATCATCCTGCTCGACTCGTTCACCAGCCGACGTTCAACCATCGGCATAACCAGTTTGGGCAGGACGGGTGCCACCCGCGCCCCAACCCGCAACATCGCCCGGTCCAACCACGCCAACGACGCCGTATTGCGCTTCGTTACCAAACGATGCATTCGTCGTGCGGCCCGAGCGGCATCTGCTGGGCGAGTGATCTCGTCAGTAAGTTGAAACGTCAATTCCTTGGCGTCAGCGTCGGCAATAAGGAGCCCCATGCGGCGATTCGACCGCACATCGGCTCCCGACAATTCGGCGTCGAGCGTCTGTGACCGTTTCAACAATTGACGAGCGGTCTCGAGGGCTTGATCGATACGGGCCTCTTCATGCATGACAACAGTAAACGCCAAATGAGGGGCCTTTGTCTTGCCTACTTGGCCCAGATTTTGTACGCCATTTGTACAATGGCTATCTATGGGGAAATACCCACATCTACCGGATCTCGGAGCATGCGAACTTTTAATGTCATTGTTTCGTTCTGTGCCTCGGGTCATGGTGTGCGTCAAAGACAACCACGGGAGATACATCTCGGCCAACCACGCTTTTGCCAGCAGGACACGGGCCAAGACCGTTCGTGCCGTCGTGGGCAAAAGGGCCGCCGACTTGTTCCCCGACCATCTGGCCGCGTCATACGAGGCGCAAGATCAATCGGTTCTGGCAACGGGAGTTCCAGTATCCAATCAGCTCGAGATCATCACACGCGCCGACACTGCAGAAGGCTGGTTTCTCACCACGAAACAGCTCACCACGAGCGGGGATGGCGAGCCGATAATTGTCGTCGTGTCGGTGCCTGCCGATCTTGGACGGCGCGGCTCTCGTACTGGAGACGGACTGCGGGCCGTGGTGGAGTGGGTGCACGCGCACCACGACACACCCGTTACTTCAACCGAACTTGCCGATGTGGCTGGGCTGAGTGTCGATCAACTTGAACGGTCGATGCAACGCACGTTCGGCGTGTCACCGAAGCAATTTGTGGTGCGTCACAGAGTCGATATGGCAGCCACCATGTTGGCGACATCCAACCGCGCCCTCGCCGAAATTGCCCACATGTGCGGCTACTACGATCAGGCGCAATTTACGCGCCAATTCTCCAAAGCAATCGGTGTCACTCCCGGCGCTTACCGCTCACTGGTCGCCGATCACTGACTGCGTTTCGACGGCCAGCACAAGGCTTACAGAACGTTAGTGATTGCTCCTGTTTCGGCGCCCTGCACGAGGCGGGCGTATTTGCCCAGCACCCCGGTCGTGAAACGGCCAGCAGGTCGCACCCAAAGCGCCTTGCGCTTGTTGAGTTCGGCCTCATCCACTAGCACGTCGAGCGACTTGGCGTGTATATCGACTCGGATCCGATCACCGCTTTTCACAAACGCAATCGGGCCGCCGTCGACAGCCTCTGGAGCTACGTGGCCAATACAGAATCCCCAGGTACCGCCAGAGAAACGACCATCTGTGACCAGCGCGCAATCGGCGCCCCGGCCGGCGCCCTTGAGAGCTCCGGTGACGGCCAACATTTCCCGCATCCCAGGGCCGCCCTTTGGCCCCTCGTATCGGATCACGAGAACCGTACCCGGCACGATCTGACCCGCCAAGATGGCGTCCAGTGCGTCCTGCTCGCCATCAAATACGCGGGCGTCACCTTCGAATGACAGCTGGTCATGAGTCAGGCCAGCCACCTTCACCACAGCGCCGAGCGGAGCAAGCGAACCATGCAAAATATTGATCCCACCCTCGGCATGAATCGGGTTCGACAATGGATACACCACCACACCATCAGGCGCTGGTGGGTCGATCTCGGCCAAGTTTTCGGCCATTGTTTTGCCGGTCACCGTGAGCACGTCGCCATGTAATAGGCCCGCGTCGAGGAGATGCTTGAGAACCACCGGAACACCGCCCACCCGGTCGAGGTCTGTCATATGAAATTTTCCGCCCGGCTTCATGTCGGCAATGTGCGGCACCTTGGCGGCGATGCGGTTGAAGTCTTCGAGGTCGAGTTGCACACCTGCCTCATTGGCAATCGCCAACAGGTGAAGCACGGCGTTGGTGCTACCACCCAATGCGTTCGTGACAGCAATGGCGTTTTCGAATGCCTTCTTGGTCATGATCATGCGCGGGGTGATGTTGAGACGCAGCAGATTAATCACTGCTTCGCCGGCGCGGATGGCGTCGGATTCACGACGACGATCCACGCTGGGCGGTGAAGCGCTGCCCGGCAAGCTCATGCCCAAGGCCTCGCCGATCGAGGCCATGGTGTTGGCGGTGAACATGCCGCCACATGCCCCTTCACCGGGGCACGCCTTACGTTCGATCTCAAACAGTTCGGCTTCTGTGATGTTGCCGGTGGCACACGCACCGATTGCTTCAAACACACTCGTGATGTCGAGCGTCTTGCCATTGTGATTGCCTGGCAAGATCGAACCGGCGTACACAAACACACTCGGCAAATCGAGGCGAGCCATCGCCATCAACATGCCGGGCAGGCTCTTGTCGCACCCGGCCAAGCCGATCACGCCATCCATACGCTCCGCGAAAATCACAGTCTCAACAGAGTCGCAGATCACCTCACGACTCACGAGTGAACCGTGCATTCCCACGTGACCCATCGAGATGCCGTCGCTCACGCTGATCGTGCCGAACTGCATGGGAAATCCACCAGCAGCAAATACGCCCTCTTTGGCCTTCTTGGCCAAGCGGTCCAAGCTCAAGTTGCATGGCGTAACTTCATTCCAGCTCGACGCCACGCCGATCTGAGGCTTCACCCAATCGGCCTCGCCCATGCCTACCGCCCGCAACATTGCCCGGCTAGCGGCCTTGGCAATGCCAGTGGTCACGTCGTGGCTACGGGGTTTGAGGTCGTTCACTTCAGTCATCTCGTCACACTACCGGGCGGCCGCGCAGGGGCTAAGAAATATTCGGTCGGCACGCACCGCTGAGCCTGGTACGTGCTCGATTACCCGCCCGACCGACACCAAGGCCGACACCGATTGTTGGCCGAAGAAGATCGCCCCCACCTCCCTCACATCAAGCGACAATTCGGGCTCGGCTGTGCCGCGAGTCCACACCCCGTCGGCAAACTGGTAGACGCCCGTATTGGCCGGAAGGTGCCTATCGACCACTGCCATCGAAAGCGGCTCGCTCGATTCGTAGGTGCGGGCGTTCAGGCCACCTTCGATATTGACGAGGCGGATGTACCAACCATCGCCGCGTGAGGTCGTGGCCATGCGTCGGGGATCGGCTAACGCCCATCGAATCGGCTCGTCGCTGTCTCCATTCCAAAGGCAGATCGTGTCGACCAAATCGTGATCCAGCAACGCGCGCCACAACCGTAAATATGCCACCCGATTCGTAGCCACGAGATCGTAAATTTGAAGTCGCTGAGAACGAATTCCGTTATCCCAATTACCGCTGCCAGAGTACGAAGCAAATCCATCCAGGACTCCGGACTGGTCGAAATGGCCAATGACCATCACACCCGATGAATCACCCTGTTGAACAGCGGCCGAGGCGGGGTAGTGCAACGCCCACCAATTCGCCCCGCGCACCACGCCAGCACCCCGCTGACGTGTCCATTCGGAATATACGGTCGGCAACATCGTGTGCCATTCGACCGGCCGGACCATGCGCAACGACCCCCTATCGCCATCACAAATTGCCTTCGCAGCGGGGAGAAATTTTGACGCCCGAGCATGAAACTCGTACGTCCAGGCGTCGTGACTACACCCATATCCGAACCGCGAGTAGATACCTGACTCGCTCGCTTTTAGCAGCGAGAACACTTCGCCGCGGTGGGTCAGCTCTGCGAAATGTTCACCCAACATTGCCGTCAGCGCTCCTCGGCGACGATGGGTCAACAACACGCCCACCTCGTCGAGAACTCCGGCTGGAAGAATCGCGCCACCGGGCACTGTCAGCGCCACGCTGTATACCTTCGCCGCGCCAACGACGTCGCCGGTGATGTCATCAATCGCGATCACAGAACGCAGTGGCTCGAACTGAGCCCGGAGACGGTCGAGAATTTCGGGACCCGGCGTCACAACGAATTGGGCATCCGCCACGAGTTGCATCTCATCGTGTTCTGAAAACAGTGGGGGACGTGTTGAGATAGTCAAACCAGCTCCTAAAAGTGGGTGTGGCAGAACGGCGGTGAGTCGGTCCGGAATACAGCGTCCACGCGTTCGATTCCGCCTGAGTGGAGTTCCGTCACCCGCGCCGCGTTGGCAAGCGTTCGCCACGTCACCTCGCCGAGATACACGGCCCCGAGATCGGCGACCGAACACGCCAAATCGGCCGGACTGGCGGACACACTCCACCGGCCGTCGGTCATGGCGTACGTGGTGCCATCGACCGAAATCGTCACCGGTTTCGACACCCGATATGCCCGGGAATTCAAGGCTCGCTCGACGTCCAAAATTCGTATCCACAGGAAGTCATTTGAGGCGGTGGTCACGAATCGACGAGGATCCTGGAGGGCCAGCCGAATTGGTTCGTTGGGCATGCCGTGGTCCAGAACCACATCCCGATGGAGGGGAATGTTTGTTACATAGCGCCATAACGCCAATCGGGCTGCCGGAACAAGATCGATAATTTCTTGGACTGCCACGCTGCCTTTGTGCACGCGATCGCTACCCCATTTCGGGTGGAGCAGGAACCTGACATAACCGTCGAGGACGCCGTCCTCGTCGTAGTGCATGGCGACCTGCCATGCCTTGCCCGGTTCAAGGTCCGTGTACGCATCGGTCACGACCGAATCCCAATAGGCATCGGACCGACTCAGCGCTCCGACTGTTTTCCGACGCCATTTGTCGTAAATTCCCTGCACGTCGACCATCACGTCCTTGAGCAAGGCCAGCCGGATCTGCCCACGGCGAGCGATCGCATCGGCTCCCGGCAGCAGTTCAGCATGGCCATCTGCGCAACGATGAGTTTCGATATGAGAGGCAATTCCGTAGCCATACCGGTGGTAAATGCTCGATTCACTGGCGGTCAACATCGATATACATTCGCCCCGTTTTCGGCAGTCGTCGAAGTGCCATTCCATCATTTTGTTGAGTAGCCCGCGACCAGTATGTGTTGACCGCACGCTCACCGCCGTGAGCCCACCCGCCGGGATATGCGAGCCGCCAGGCAGTGTGAGTTCAAACGACCGACCACCCGCCGTGGCCACGATCAGCTCGCCATCCTCGACCTGCACCGCCCGTTCTGGTTCAAAGCAACCACGGGTTCGGTCAAGGCGCGCCTGATCGGCGATCTCACCGAAGGCCAACGCCGTGGCGGTCTGATACGCGTCCCAATCGCTGAGATCCTTCAGCGGGACGAGTTTGAGTTCGTTCATGACCATCATCTTGCCACGTTGGCTGACGGAGGAACCGCCCATATTTGCTCTCAGAACCCAACTACATTGGCGCCCATGACAGTTTTAGTGACAGGCGGCGCTGGCTACATCGGATCACACACAGTTCGGGCCTTACGGGCATGCGGGCGACAAGTTGTAGTGCTTGATTCTCTCGAGCTTGGTCATGCCGCGGCAGTAATCGATGCTCCCATCGTGATTGGTGAAATCACCGACAAAGCGCTCATTGCCAAAGTGGTCGCCGAATATGGCGTCACGGCGTGCATCCATTTCGCGGCGTACAAAAGTTCTGCCGAATCAATGGACTCCCCGGAAAAATACTTTCGCAACAACACTGCTGGGTCGCTGGAATTGATTGACGCTCTTCGCGAAAATGGCGTCAACCAGTTCGTGTTTTCTTCAACGGCGGCCACGTACGGCACGCCCGATGTGGTACCCGTTTCCGAGGCCAATCCCACCAGGCCAGAGAGCCCGTATGGTCTTTCGAAATTGATGGTCGAGCAGATCCTGGCGTGGTTCTCACTCTCGCACAATTTTCGGTCGGTGTGCTTGCGATACTTCAACGCGGCCGGGGCAGCAATGGACGGAGAGATCGGAGAGGACTGGACCGTCACACTCAACCTGGTGCCGGTCGTGATGAAATCGATGTTGGAACGCCGTCCGCCTCTCGAGGTGTTCGGCACCGACTACCCCACCCCTGATGGCACTGCCATTCGCGACTACATCCACGTGGACGATCTCGCCGACGCCCACGTGAAGGCGCTGGAATATTTGGAGGCCAACGGCGAGACCACGGTGATCAACCTCGGCACAGGCAAGGGTTCTTCCGTCAAAGAAGTGATTAATATGGCAGAGCATGTTTCGGGCGTGCGCGTACCTCGCAGCTATTCGCCTCGCCGGGCAGGAGATCCCGTTTCCGTCTACGCCGACAACAGCAAAGCTCGTGAAGTTCTCGGCTGGCATCCGCAGTTTGGCCTCGAGGAAATCATGGAGTCAGCTTGGCGTTGGCACTCGCAACATCTCGACGGATTCACCGACGCGTAAATGCATCACCGGCTCGCTGGTGAGCTCGTAGATGTAACTGGCAAACGTGACTGCTGTGCCGTCTGAATTGGCAGCCGTAAACCACAACGGCACCGTCTGGTCGCACAACGCGGCATCACATGCAGACCGGTCGGCAGGGCGTCGAGCGGCCAAAAACGCCAGCCGATTCACGCTGCTTGATTCGCCGCTCGGCGTTGTCTCGTATTGGTCATTGAGATCTTCACTCACCAACGCATGGTTGGTATGGAGCACTACGTCATCGTCGCCGAAGTATTCCGCGACCCCATGAGCAGAGCCTTCAAAACATCGAATGCCATCAGGCGAACCAATCGTGTACGCCTGACCATCAGCGTGAGGAACGCTCTGCACGCACGAGACCGCTTCGGCCAACGTGGCTTGTTCAACAATGAGGCGAGTGATTGCTGCCACAGGTAACCCCGTTGGTCGATTCGCCAATCCCATCAACGTATTCACGCACACGCCGACTCCGTGGTGGTTCACGCCAGCCAGGCCAATCATGCCCACATGGGTCACGATAAGTTGCCCGGGCGTCGTCCCACTCGGCTTGATTGCCAACACCTCAGCGCCCCCTACGCTCGACAGACCAAGGTCCATGTTTTGGCCAAGCAATCTCGGGCCGGTGGTCGGTTGACGTACGCCGATCACGCTGCAACCCCGAAATGCATCCATCGGCCCCGGCGCACTTTGGCGGTCGATGAAACACCACATTTCATCCATGCAATTGAAGGCGAATACTTCATCGAAAGGCAGTCCGGATCCGTCGGATATGCCCCGAATTTCGTCAAGAAGGTGAGGAGCATAGGTTGTGAGGTCGGTCACGAAATCGGTGGTCGCCAAGAACTCACCAATCACGTCGCGAGCTGCGCCAAGGCCGGTGCGCTCGAGGTCACCAAACCACTTTGGCCACTGTGTTGCCATGCGTTCGCGCGCACGGACTCCATGGTGTATTCCCCGTTCATATCCCGTTCCATCGACCGCTATCACGATCACATTCTGGCCCAGGTTTGCGCCTAGGGTTGACCCATGTTCGACATATTGATTTCAGGCGGCCTCGTTTACGACGGCACCGGCTCCGATCCGGTTCGCACCGATCTTGGAATTAGCGGCGACACAATTGCCGCGATGGGCTCCAATCTTGGCGAAGCTCGCCAAATTATCGATGCCACAGGATGCATCGTGACTCCCGGCTTCGTCGATATCCACACCCACTACGACGGTCAGGCCACGTGGGATCCAATGCTCGCCCCATCCAGTATCAACGGTGTCACCAGCGCCGTCATTGGCAACTGTGGCGTGGGTTTCGCTCCCGCCCACCCAGACAAGCACGACTGGCTGATCAGTCTGATGGAAGGCGTCGAAGACATCCCAGGGGCCGCACTGGTAGAGGGGTTGCGTTGGAACTGGGAGAGCTTCGGCGAATACCTTGATGCGTTAGAAGGACAGGAACGCACCATCGACATCGCGTCGTACGTGCCCCATGCGCCATTGCGGGCGTACGTGATGGGCCAACGCGGAGCGAACCCCGTCGAGATTCCCACCGACGATGAACTGGCCGACATGGCCGCCATCGTGGCTGACGGCATGGCACATGGCGCCGTGGGCTTCGCCACCTCTCGTACATACGTGCATCGCACCAAGACTGGCGACCACATCGGTACCTTCACTGCTGAAAATCGCGAGGTGATCGCATTGGGGTCTGTTTTGCGATCGGCAGGCCGCGGAGTGGTGCAGCTCATCTCCGATGCATACCAATCACACGACGAGCAGTACACACTTTCCGAGCTCCAACTCATGCGTGATGTGTCAATCGCAGCTGGCCGCCCATTGGCCATGACAGTCCAACAACCAATCGACCTCCCAGACCGTTGGCGTGAAATGTTCGCCTTTATCGCAGACGCCAACGAGAACGGCGCGCAGATGCACGCACAAGTTGCGCCTCGGCCGATCGGCGTACTTTTGGGGCTGGCAGCCACCGTCAACCCGTTCGCGTTCTGCCCCTCATTCGGTGCGTTGTTTATGTTGAGCGCTGCCGAAAAAGCGGCCCGCATGGCAGAGCCCGAATTGCGCGCCACTGTCATTCGGGAACACAAATCGCTCAATCTGGACGGCATCGCCGCCCACCTGACGGGGGCGTTTCACCGCATGTTCAGCTTGACCCATCCCGTGAACTACGAGCCTGACCCCACCAACTCCGTAGCTGGCTTGGCCGCTGCGGCCGGCGTAGATCCCGTCGAAATGTGTTACGACCTCATCATGGCTAACAACGGCCAAAACATGCTGTATTTGCCCCTTTACAACTACGCAAAAGGCAACCTGGACGACACCCGCGAAATGCTGGTGAGCGACGATGCCCTCATAGCGTTGAGTGATGCAGGTGCCCATTGCGGAGCGATCTGTGATGGCACATTCCCCACCACGCTGCTCGCCCACTGGGGCCGTGACCGCAGCCATGGCGATCAGATCCCATTGCCCTATCTCGTGCACCTCCACACGCAACGCAACGCCGAATACATTGGTTGGCGCGATCGCGGCGTATTGGCTCATGGGTACCTGGCCGACGTCAACGTGATCGATATGAACACGCTTAACCTGGCGCCGCCATTCATTGTTCACGATTTGCCGGCTGGCGGACGCCGACTCATGCAAACGTCTACCGGATATCGATACACCATCAAACGTGGACAAATTACATTTATTGATGGTGTGCACACTGGAGCTCTCCCCGGTCAGTTGGTACGAGGCGACCAGCCCTCGCCGGTCGCTGTCTAGCGGATTTCAGACATGCCTTTTGTCATCAATCGAGATGGTCGCCCCGGGCGGCTCGCCACGATGCCCAAGCCCCTCGGAGGCCACCTGCTAGCCGGGGAAATGGCCGCCTTTGCCGCAGACGGTTGGACCACAATTGTGAGCCTGTTGCCAATGGACCAAATCCTGATAAGTGACCTGCAAGCTGAAGCAGAAGCGGCTGCAGTCGAAGGAATGGGTTTCGTCCATCACCCCATTTTGGATTTCGGCATTCCCGGGTTGGAGCCGTTTGTGCCGATGATCGACGACCTTGCCGACCGGCTCGTTGCGGGGGAATCTATAGCGATTCACTGCTGGATGGGCATTGGTCGAGCATCGCTCACCGCGGCAGCCGTACTGCTTGTGGAAGGCCACGAGCCTGCCGATGCCTGGGACCGGATCACGAGAGCTCGTGGCAAGCGGGTTCCCGAAAACGGACGTCAAACACACTTCATCGATGAATACGCCGACTACCTAGCCAATCGCAGTCGCACGAACAACGAGTAACCAACGCCATTACGGCTTTGGATGGGCGAACAGGTAGTCGATGACCTGTGCTGAAAACGTGTCGGATAGATGCGGCGAGTGTTTTCCGCCGGCGATTGACCACAGGGTGGCGCTGCCACCTGCCGTACAACCGCTGTATACATAGCTCGTCGTTTCTGCCCCAGGAAGCTCGCGATCCAGATCAAGTGTCAATGGCTGCACGACTGGTTGAGCATCGCAACCCTCGAGCTTTGCCCAATCGGCCGTGGTCACTTCTGCACTTGGAAAGCGCGCCGCAAAAATGCCGCCGGCGTACCTCACGAGTTCGTCATCTGTGCCATGAATTTGGAGCACGTTGATTGGCGATGAGGGCGAACATTTGGACACGTCGTTCCACATGGCACCGGCCAAGCTGGCGATGGCGGCAATCTTGTCGGCATGGTCACACGCCATACGGTGAGACATGAATCCGCCGTTGGAATGGCCCATCAGAAATATTCGTTTTGGGTCCACGTTGTACTTGTGTTGTACCTCCTCGATAATCGAGAGCAAATAAGCAGAATCGTCAACATTTGACGCATGAAAGTTGCAACAGGCATCCGTGGCGTTCCAAAAATGGGCGCCGTCACCAGCAGCCTGGGTGCCGTCAGGATGGACATACAGAAACCCCCGTTCTTCGGCAAGTGGCTGCAACTTGAAGTAATCCTCTTGCAACGCGCCAGTAAGGGTATAGCCATGCAACATCACGACGAGAGGCATAGGTGCGGCCGAGTTGTATTTCGTCGGCACGAACACTTCGTATGGCCGATCCTTGGTGACGTCGGGCCCGATCGTTGTGGTGGTCACAGCTACAGCCGAAGTGGTCGTAGACGCAGTTGTGGCAGCCGTGGTGACTGCCGTCATAGCTACGGCCGTCGTGGTGGTTGTCGGGGCGACTGCCGACGTAGAAGTAGCAGTGGACGTGGACGATGTGCACCCCGCGAAGAGGGCCACCGCAATGACTGCGCTTGTGCGAACATTCACTTCGCCACCCTAGCGGCCGATTCTCTAACCCTTGCGAGCGTTGAGAGCGGCAGTTACTGCCTTTCCGTCCGCTTTGCCGCCCGTGGCGCGCATCACAGCACCCACGAAGAATCCAGCCACCTTGTCATTGCCGCCCACGAATTCTTCCCATTGCTTGGCGTTCGCCGCAATCGCCGCATCCACTGCGGCATCCAGAACCGAGTTGTCCATTGCCTCGAAGCCATGCGACTGAGCAATGGCCGCAGGATCGCCGTGGCCGCCGCCTTCCACCAACTCAGCCAAAATTTGTTTAGCCTGTGTGGCGGTGACTGACCCACTCAATTCAAGTTGAGTGAGCCCAGCCAACGCAGCGGGTGTCAATGATGATGCCCCCTCGACAGCCAGGTTGTGCTCGGCATGTGTCAACGATCGAACGGCATCGCCACCCGCGGCAATCGACGCCAACACCAATTCATCTAAAGCTCGATCCACCACAATGGCCACAGAGCTTGACGTATGCGTAACGCCCACGGCGGTCGCCAAACGAGCTCGGCGCTCGGCAGGAAGCATTGGTTGAGCCTCGCGCACTCGGGTGAGCCACTCGTCGGAGGGAATGACTGGCACCAAATCAGGCTCCGGGAAATAGCGATAATCCTCTGCCTCTTCTTTGATGCGAAGCGTGCCCGTGCGGCCCGTGTTTTCGTCCCAGTGACGCGTTTCCTGACGGATCTTGCCACCACTATCGAGCACGTCGATTTGGCGGCGCGCCTCGTACTCGATCGCCCTGCCAAGTGACCGCAAAGAGTTGAGGTTCTTGATCTCGCATCGGGTGCCCCATGGCGTGCCGATGTGGTGCACGCTGACGTTGGCATCAACGCGCATGGAGCCTTCTTCCATCTTGGCGTCAGACGCTTCGACGGCCAGGATGATAGAGCGCAATTCAGCAATGTATTGGCGAGCTTCTTCTGCCGTGCGGATGTCGGCCTCGCTCACAATTTCCAACAGCGGCACGCCGGCCCGGTTGTAGTCCACGAGCGAATGTGACGCACCAGCGATACGGCCCGTGCCGCCAATGTGATTCGACTTGCCAGTGTCTTCCTCGAGGTGGGCGCGAGTTATACCAATGGTTTTGCCCGACGCAATTTCGAGGTGGCCGCCCTCGTTGATGGGCTGGTCGTATTGCGACGTCTGATAGTCCTTGGGCATGTCGGGATAGAAGTAGTTTTTGCGATGAAAGATGCTGGGCTTGACAGTGCAGTTGAGCGCGGTGCCCAATCGGATTGCCAGCTCGACAGCTTGTTCATTAAGCACCGGCAACGAGCCAGGCAAGGCGAGACACACCGGGCAGGTGTTGGTGTTGGGCTCGTCGCCAAACCGATTGGCGCACGAACAAAAAAGCTTGGTGGCGGTGGCCAGCTCCACGTGGCATTCCAAGCCAATAATCATTTCCCAATTCTCGGGCAAAAGATCGCTCATTACTTGGAACCTCCAGCGACCGGAGCGGCCGCTTCTAATACTTGGGCTGTGCGAAACAGCGTTGGTTCGCTCAGTGTGGGGCCGAGCAATTGCACCCCAACCGGCATGCCATGGGCGCCAGTTCCGAACGGCACGCTCATACCAGGATGCCCGGCCAGATTGCTGGGAATCGTGCACACGTCGGCCAAATACATGGCAAGGGGATTTTCACCCTTCGCACCAAACTGCCATGCCACGCTCGGAGAAGTGGGTGTTACCAATACATCGACCTTGGCGTACGCGGCGGCAAATTCACGGGTAATAAGGGTGCGTACTTTTTGAGCCTTGCCGTAATAGGCGTCGTAATAACCGGCCGACAACGCGTAGGTGCCGAGCATGATTCGACGCTTCACTTCAGCACCGAATCCGGCCGACCGGGTGGCCGTCATCATTGCTGTGGTGTCCACCCCATCTACCCGAAGGCCGTACCGCACACCGTCGTACCGGGCCAGGTTGCTGGAGGCCTCGGCAGGGGCAATCAGGTAATACGCCGATAGGCCGTACATGGTGGCGGGAACCGAGACGGTTTCGACTGTTGCCCCCGCGGCCCGCAATGCATCAAGCGAAGCGTGCACCCGTTCAAGAACATCGACATCCATGCCATCGAGTAGTTCAGAAATCACACCCACTCGCAGGCCAGCCACGCCGTCATGCAATGTGTTCGACACGGGCGTCCACGGGCCTTGAATTGAGGTGGAGTCTCGTGGATCATGGCCGGCGATCACGTCGAGCACGGCGGCCGAATCGGCAACAGTGCGCGAGAAGGGGCCGATCTGGTCAAGGCTCGATGCGAAAGCCACCAAGCCGTAACGACTCACTGCGCCATAGGTTGGCTTTACGCCGACCACGCCACACAACGAGGCCGGCTGACGGATGGAGCCGCCGGTATCAGAACCCAAAGATACGGTGGCAAAATCGGCAGCTACAGCCGCCGCGCTGCCACCACTTGAGCCGCCCGGAACGCGTGACAAATCGTGAGGATTAAGAGTAGGCCCAAACGCCGAATTCTCAGTGGAGGAACCCATGGCAAACTCATCAAGATTGCATTTGCCAATCACAATTGCGCCGGCGTCGACCAAACGATCAACCACCGTGGCGTTGTAGGGCGGCAACCAACCTTCCAGAATTTTCGACGAACACGTGGTAGCAACCCCAGTGGTGCACATGTTGTCTTTCAACGCCACAGGCACACCAGCCAACGGGCCCATCTGATCGCCGGCCGCGACCCGAGCGTCGAGGGCATCGGCCGCCGCCAAAGCAGCATCGCCAGTGACGGTATTGAAGGCGTGAATGTCGGCCTCCCGTTCACCGATACGAGCCAAAGCACCTTCGATAACGGAACGGGCGGACATGGCACCAGAACGAACAGCAGCCGATATTTCAAGAGCGGAGCGCGTCATGGCGCTTCTCCCAAAATGTCGGGAACCATGAACTTATTGTCGTGCGTGGCTGGTGCAACGGCCATGACCGCCGCCCGCACATCGGTGCGCACTTCCACATCCGCTCGAAACACGTTGTGCAGGGGCAGCGGATGGGTCATGGCAGGCACATCGGCCAAATCCAACGCTTCCACATCAGCAGCGTGGGCCAGAATTCCAGCCAGTTGCTCTGTGAAAGCGGAAAGTTCTTCGGGGCTCAGGCTCAAACGGGCCAACTTGGCCACGTGGGCAACTTCATCTTCGGTAAGCGGTGCAGACACGTCGGTCATCTTAAGCGGTCAGGTGCGACACTATTGCTGTGAGTTTCGCGACCAAGGTCCCGCCATCGGGTTTGCCAATCGATGACGTCTTGCCCGAACTAGCGGCGGTCCTTGATCAAAATTCCAACGCGGTGTTGGTGGCACCACCCGGCTCCGGCAAGACCACAGTTGTGCCGCTTCATCTCATTCAGCAAACCTGGTGCACCGGAAAAATCTTGATGCTCGAGCCACGACGGTTGGCCACCCGTGCCGCCGCCCAACGAATGGCCGACACGTTAGGAGAGCGGATTGGCCATCACGTGGGCTACCGCATGCGGGGCGATTCTCGAGCCGGTAGCCACATTGAGGTGATCACGGAAGGTGTTCTCACACGCATGGTCCACAACGACCCCACCCTCGAAGGACTCAGCGCCGTGATCTTCGACGAATTCCACGAGCGAAATTTGCATGGCGATGTGGGCCTCGCCTTCGCGTTAGATATCCAAGCGAATCTGCGGCCCGAAGTTCGCTTGGTGGTGATGTCGGCCACGCTCGATGGAGCGGCGGTGGCAGAGGTTTTGGGTACCGCGCTCGCACCGACCCCTGTCGTCGTCGGCACCGGACGCACCTATCCCGTGACCGTCCAGTATGCGCCGCCCCAACGGCCAAACGAACCATGGCATGTCACGGTGGCCAAGCTCGTCGAGCGGGCCGCAATTGATCATCCTGTCGGTGACGTTTTGGTGTTCTGCCCCGGCAGCCCAGAAATTCATCGCGTTGCTCACGAGCTAACAAACCTGCCTCCTGGCGTGCAAGTGCACCAGCTCTTTGGCACTCAGAATCGGCAGGCCCAAGACGCCGCTTTGGCGATTAGCGCACCGGGAAATCGGAAAGTAATTTTGGCCACTGCGGTCGCCGAGACGTCGCTCACGATGCCCGGTATTCGCGTTGTCATCGATGGCGGCCTCAGCCGTGTTGGAGCGTTTGATCAACAACGGGGAATGAATCGCCTCGACACAGTGCGCGTCACTCAAGCAACGGCCGATCAACGCGCCGGACGAGCGGGGCGCACGGCGCCGGGTGTGTGCTACCGCGTGTGGACGGCCGGCGATCGCCTGGTGGCTGCTCCCCAACCGGAAATCGCCAACGCCGATCTCACTGGCCTTGCGATCGACTTGGCCCGATGGGGTGCTCACGATCCGGGAACGTTGCGATGGCTGACTCCACCGCCGATTGCGGCAATAGGTTCGGCCCGCAAATTGCTCGAAGCACTAGATGCGCTCGACCCTGAGCACAAGCTCACTTCACACGGTCTCGCCATTGCAGAATCTGGCATCCACCCACGCCTCGCTCACATGAAACTGCGAGCAGGTGAACTTGGTCACGGCACCATTGCTCAACAAATCGCCGACGTACTTGACGGAAGTGTCAAGTCGGCCCTCAACGATCTTCCCAATGACCCAGCCACCGGAATCTGCATTGCGCTCGCCTACCCAGAACGCGTGGCAAAAATTCGAGACGGTTCAGCCCATCGATATCTACTCCGCAACGGAACTGCCGCCGAACTCGGTCCCGATGCCGACCACCGCGGCGCAACCTTCCTTGCCATTGCCGAGGTCACGTTTGCCGCTGCCGGCCAAGGCTCAAATGTGGGACGAATCTACCAATGCTCACCCATCAACCAAACCGATCTCGTGGCGCTCACGGCAACCCATATCGAATCAGTCACGGTGGTCGAATGGGACAAGGCGGCCAACGACGTCAATGCTCAAACATCCGCCATGCTGGGTGCCATCGAACTCGATTCATCACCGGCGCAAAACGTCAATTGCATCGGCGCCGTGATTGATGGAGTGCGCCTCAACGGCATCGACTTTCTTTCATGGACAACAAGCGACCAGGCATGGCGTGATCGCGTCAATTTCCTTCGCCACGCTGTAGATTCCACACTTCCCGACGTGTCCGATGAGGCACTTTTGGCAACTCTAGAAATGTGGTTGGCGCCCCACCTCGCCAAGGTGCACAACCGGGCTCAACTCCAACGACTCAACCCTGGCCAGCTTCTCAAAGCCAACCTCGATTGGGCCACATCAAATCGCATCGACCAGCTCGCCCCGCAGACGATCACCGTCCCTTCCGGCAACGTCAAGGACATCGACTACAGCTCGGGGCGCCCAACAGTGAGCGTGAAATTGCAAGAGATGTTCGGCCTCGCCGCCACGCCCAGAATCGCCAACAGCACCATTCCCATTACCCTGCACCTGTTGTCGCCTGCCCAACGACCGCTGGCAGTTACCGCAGATTTGGCCTCGTTTTGGGCAGGGCCGTACCTCGAGATTCGTAAGGAGCTTCGAGGCAGGTACCCACGGCACCCATGGCCCGACGACCCGATCACGGCCGTTGCTTCGGCACGAGTGAAACCGCGCAACTAGGTTTGCATACAACTCGGGCCAGGAGGTCGCCATGACCATTTCGATTCACGATTTCGAAGCACCGTTCATCGACATCTTCGACCCGAGTTTGATGAATGATCCCGCAAAATTGGGCGCTGTGCTCGGCGACAACTGGGTAGCCAAGACGATGTTCGGCCCCATTGTGACCCATCACGCCGATGTGCAAGCCCTCTTGAGGGACCGTCGGTTGCGCACGCCACAGGGGCTCGGTCTGGAGCTACAAGGCATCACGGCCGGCCCCCTCTACGACCGGGTCATCACCGGTATCTTGGGCCTTGATGGTGACGACCACGGCCGGCTTCGTCGAATCGTCAACGGGGCGTTCAACCCCAAGTCGGCCGACCGATTGCGCCCGTTCATGCAAGCCACGATCAACGAACTCGTGGACCCCATGTGCCTCACCGGTGAAGGTGACTTCGTGGCCCAAGTCACCACCCAATATCCGATCCCCATTATCTGCAAACTGCTCGGTGCGCCCCGTGAAGACTGGGAATTTTTCAGCCGCATCACCGACGAAATCTTCCGTATCTTTTCCTTCGATGTGGCCGCCCACCACGATGCCATTTTGGCCAGCTTCATGGAGCTCGACGAGTATGTCCAAGCAATGGTCGACCGTCGTCGTACCGACCCCCAAGACGACCTCATCACTGATTTGATTCGAGCGGAAGAATCGGGTGACACGCTCACCATTGGCGAATTGAAAATGATGGTTGAAGCCACGCTGACAGCTGGCACTGATACCACCAGAAACCAACTGGCGGCCGCCGTCGAACTTTTCGCCAAACACCCGGACCAGTGGAAAACGTTGGCCGACAATCCAGAGCTTGCACCAGGCGCTGTCGACGAAGTCATGCGCCACACTCCTGTGATTCCCGGCACATTCCGAGTCACTAAGGAAGACGTCGAACTGCACGGCGTCTTGTTCCCCGCCGGCACCATGGTGTCGCTGCTCACGAGCCGAGCCAACGTGGACGAACGGGTTCACGAAACGCCGCTTGAATTCGACATCACCCGTCAACAAAAAATGCCACACCTCACGTTCGGCGGCGGAGCGCACTATTGCTTGGGTGTCAATTTGGCAAAAGCCGAATTGCAGGAGGCACTCAAAGTTTTACCCGGCCGCATGCCAAATATGAAGCTCACGGGCGACGTCATTTGGAAGCGCAATGTGGGCATCGACGGCCCATTGAACCTTCCCATATCCTTCGACGAAGGTCACTAAGTCAGTACCCTTCGGCTTGTGACATCCGAAGAAATATCTCGCCCGACACGCGCCAAAAAAGGCGACGGGCCGCTGCTTCGAGAAAAGATCATGCAGGCAGCCATTGCCGAAATGGTTGACACAGAACGCACAGAAGCTCTCACGATGCGTCACATCGCTACAAAAATCGGCGTGAGCGCGCCAGCCCTCTACATCCATTTTGCGTCGAAGGAATCATTACTTTTTGAAGCCTCCGAACGTATCGCTGCAGCCGGAATCGCAATGCGCGACGCTCTCGCCAACTCGGGGAATCCGGTGGTGGACTTGATGGTGCGTATGGGTGGCGTGATGACGACCATCCACAAACACCCCGACGTCTACCGCACTCTGATGATGACGGACTATGAATTAACGCCCGCGGAATACCGAGGCGACAAGGTATTCGATATGGTGCCGTTTCAGACGTCGCTTGCCGCTATTCGTGCGGCTCAAGCGGGAGGCAATCTGGATATCGAGCTCGACCCGCACATGACAACGCTTCTCATTCTGTTCGTTATGCACGGCTATCTCTCGTTGCGGCTCACCAAACCCGATCTCAACATGCCTGACAACGACGATCTACTCCGCGCCATGAGCCTCTTGATCATCAAGGGCCTCGGGGGCGACGTCAAACTCGTCGACGACATCGTCGAGCGAACGCGGACTCACCGAATCAGTGGCGGCCTCGGCACTGTTTCGTAGGCTCAAATACGCCAACAGGGCAGCGAAAAACATAATGCCGCTTACCCATTCGTTGATTCTCAATCCGAATAGGCGAGAGGCGAAGTCGATCCGTATACGTTCGATGAAAAACCGGGCGAAGGTATAGCCCATTACATATAGAGCAAACACTTGACCCCGCCGTTGCTTCCCGCGCCGTGTCACTGCGATTAATGCCCCACACAATGCAAAATTCCACAGCGATTCGTAGAGAAACGTCGGATGGAACGTGGTACCCGGGGGGTATTTCACGGGCATATGAGCGGAATCAATTTTGAGTGCCCACGGCAACGTGGATGGCTTTCCAAAAAGCTCCTGATTCCACCAGTTGCCCCATCGGCCTATTGCCTGCGCCAATGCCAGGGCTGGCGCCGCAGAGTCCAAAATCGGAAGCAATTTGAGGTGCATCTTTCGTGTTTGCCAATATGCAGCGCCCACTCCAAGAGCCACGCCGCCCCAAATGCCGAGGCCACCTTTCCAGATGTACAGCGTCTCAATCCACCGACCCCGAAAACCCTTCCAATCGGTGATCACGTGATAGAGGCGGGCCCCCACAACGCCAGCCGGCACCGCCCACATCAACACGGTGGACAACTTTTGGCGATCGCCGCCAATGCGCTCATATCGTCGGCCGGCAAGGGATGCCCCCGCCAATACGCCGGCGGCAATCATCAGGCCGTAGGCCCGCAGTTGCAGTGGACCGAGGTGCAATGAATTGCTACCGGGGCTTGGGATCGAAGCCAAGAATTCCGAAGCGAAGAGACTCAACTTAGGCACACACCCGCTGAGCGAACGCCACAATCGAGGACTCCACGAGGTCCCGGTCGTAGTCGAGCGTGGCGACGTGATAGCTGCGATCCAGCGACACCCGCTCCACAGGGCCGCCTACCGAGACCGCTAAGTGATCGCTGGCTGATGGTTGCACCACATGGTCCTGAGGAGACGTGAGAATGATCACTGGGCAGCCGATTTTGGGCAACAACGGTTGTATCTCGCCAATGCCGTCGAACATGGTGATGAGTGGTGCCAAAGGGGTCTCGCTATATGCCGTTTCGGTCGAGGCCGGGTCGGCAATATCGCTGCCGATGCCGTTGATCACGGTGGTGCCAGCCGCCAAGGTTTCCACCAAAATGCCTCGCAATGCGTCGTCTTGCGGCTCAACAGCGGGGTTCACGAACGCCGCACCGACCACCTCGGGGTGACGGCCAGCGATCCACGCCGTGAGCGTGCCGCCCATCGACAAGCCAGCCACAACGACCTTGTCGCATCGGGCAGCCAAGGATTGGTAAGAGGCCTCGGCATGAGCCGACCAATCAGAAAAGGTGGTCGGCAACATGTCGTCGATATGAGTGCCGTGACCAGGCAGCAGAGGCAGCTCCACAGAAAATCCGGCGGCGGCCAACGCCTCAGCAATGCCACGCATTGAATTGCAGTTGCCCGTAAATCCGTGCAACACCAGTGCTCCATTTGAACCACCTTGATGGCTCCACGGTTCGGCTCCGGCGATGATTGGGTGAGTCATAGTTGGACTTCTTTCGAGGTGATGGTTAATACGGGTCGTGCGGACCGAGCGGCTCTGTCCACCAGTCGTCGGTGGCAGGTGTCCAGCTGGGGTCCTCGTAAATGCAATCGACAGGGCACGGGTCGAGACACTTGCCGCAACCCGAACACAATTCGGGCACGATAATGACATCAATACCGTGATTGAAGATGGCCCCAAATTGTGGTGGGCAATGACGGAGACACGCGTCACAGTTGATGCACTCCGACATCTCGATGCGCAGAGGAAGTGACTTCCATTTCGGATTTCTTTCGCGATTCTCGATTCGTTGCAAACGGTTCGCGGCGGGCACCCTCGAAACTTAGCCCCACCAGCCGACAACTGCGAAGGTGCACGGCTATTGTGCGCCCCAAACCACATCCTCACAAACCGGGAGTATCCGTGACAAAGTATGCATTTTTGACCCCCGAATGGGTTGCAGAAGCCGAGAAAATTCGCGACGAGTTCTCTGGCCAAGCCAAGCCAGCACCCAAGATCCGAATGAACCAAATCATCACCGAGGTTCCTTTCGGCGACGGCACGGTCAACGTGCACACCGACTCATCCGACGGCACAATGAAAATGGGTCTCGGCCACCTCGAGAACCCCGAGTTGACCCTCACCGTCGACTACGCCACTGCCAAGGCACTTATCGTGGACAACAACGCTGCCGCCGCCATGCAGGCGTTTATGAGCGGCAAAATCAAGGTGCAGGGCGACATGACCAAACTGATGGCTATGCAGGCTGGCGGCGCCGACCCCACCGCTGCCGATGTGGCAAAGCGAATTCAGGAAATCACCGAATAGCAACACCAATCATCAATTGGCTACCCAAGTCACTGATTGGCTACCCAATTCCCATGGAACCCGTAGGGCACACGCGTGGGGAGTTCCACCACGGCAACGGGCGGCGCTGAGAAATCTTGGGCATCCAAAATGAACACTTCGGCAGCGTTACGTTGTGCATTGTGGGCATAGGCCATGAGCCATCCGTCGTCCTCAGCGGCGTTCGCATGGCGAGGCACAAATACGGCTTCTTGCATGCCGATATGGGCGCCAAGAGACTTCTCCACCACCGCGCCTGTGTGCATATCAAACTTGAGTAGCCCGCCGTATTCAAAGTGAGGCCCGATATGGGCGCCATATCCCCATTGGTACGGCAAGCCCACGAGACGCTCGTCGTGGCGAGGAAACTCTTGACCGTGTTCGTCGACAATTTCCTCGGTGGCCCGCCCAGTAGATGGGTCCATCGTGAAGCGAACCAAGATTGGTTTGCCTTCGTCGGGCCCGAGCAACCGAGTGGCAAACACGCGCGGGTGCTTTACGGCATCCATCACCACACGACCATCTGGTAAGTCATACGTGTTCATGGGATGAAAGATGTAACACGGGTCGGCGTCACACCACACCACGCTCGACGAATCGCCATCGCGGGCCAACAAGCCAAACCGAGTCGCACCATCGGGATTCCATCGATACGGAAGGCCAGCCCCGGTCATAGCTGCGTCCAAATTGAAATGGCATGGCATGTCCATAACCACTGCGTACTTGGCCGACAAGCCAATGTCGTGCAACATGATGGGGCCGCTCACGTCGATCGGAATTTCTTTGGTCACGAGACCATCAGCATTGAGGACGACGTACCGAACCTGGTTGCCCCACCCGTAGAAATACGTCATGGCGTGCATCTCGCCAGTAAGTGGATCACGCTTCGGATGAGCGGAAAACGCCCCATCGAGTGTGCCGTCGAAATTGTTGGGGCCAATGGTGTTGAGTTCGTAATCCAACTCGGTGGGGTACGTGCCCGCCTCGACCAACGCGAATGTGCGGCCATTGAGTCCGATCACGTTGGTGTTAGGGCCATTTCCCGACATCGGTCCTTGAGCCTCGCCCACCGGACCGTGGTCAAGTGCTTCCATGGTCGCGTCGCTTCGCACGGCACGGCTACGAAACCATTCCGCTCGCCCGTCGCGCAGAGCCAATCCATGAACCATGCCGTTGCCGGTAAACCAGTGATACGTCGCGGGGTCTTGAGGGCCAAACGGGTTGGGGCCGTTTCGCAACAGGCGACCATTGAGCGCTTCTGGAATGGTGCCATGCACTCGTAAATCGGTGGCAGTGACCTCGCTGGCTACGGGTGCGTAATTGCCTTCGAGGTACATGTTGCGGGGAGCGTCAACGATTGTCATGCCCGCATCATGACCCATCGATGCCCGCTAGGTCTACCCAAATCGGACGTTAATTGCCGTGCCTCGTTTTACCGCCGTATTGGGCGTGAGGGATTGGTCAATAACCACACCGCCGAGAGCTCCACGTCCCTCACCCAGGCTCAGACCGGCGTCGGTGATGGCCTTGATCGCCTGGCTGTAGCTCTTGCCTCCGAGATCAGGCACTGTCACGAGATCTTGGCCTTTCGACACCACGACCGAAATCACGGCACCCTTGGCCACTATGGCGTTTTCGGCCTGATCGGCCGAGATAATTAAGCCGGCAGCCACGGTGTCGCTAAACACTTGTGCTGGGTCGGGGGCCAACGTGAGATTCAATGGCGTCAATGCCGCTGTTGCCTCTTCGACGGTTTTCCCGACCAGCTGTGGCACCGCCCGTGGGGCCGGGCCACTCGATACAACTAGGTCGATGGGCTTGCCATGCTCGAGGTCGATGCCCTTTGGCGACCAATCCACCACCACGCCTGCGGCAATGGTTTCGTCGTTCTTCGGAGTAACAGTTCCAACCACAAATTTGGCATCCACGATCGCCGCCGATGCCTGTTCTTGGGTCATCGTATTGAGGGTGGGCACCGCGGTAAGTTCGTTGCCACGCGACACCACTATCGAAATTGCCGAACCTTCACGGGTGTCGAATCCGGCTGGCGAAGACTGCTCCACAACGACGCCCGCCGTCGTGCCATCCTGGTATCGGTAGTTCACCAAAACGACCATGCCTTGACCCAACAATTGTTGGCGAGCGGCATCCTCAGACAAGGAGACCACTGAGGCCAACAAATGGGTGGGAATCGGCTTGGGTCGCGACGACTTATAGGCCGACCTGATCGTGAAAAATGCCACGGTGAGAAGAGCGAAAGCGACCGCAACAGCTAGTGCAATCCGGATCGTGCGCAACCGCATATTCGGCTCTCGCAAGGTGGGGGGTGGCACTACTCGACTCGCCGACGCTGGCATGTCGGGGGCGGCGCGTTCGGGATCGACGGGCGCAGCCGGATCCTCGGCGATCGAGGTGGCGTCGACCAACATGACGGTGGTGGCGTCACCCGAACTGTCGATTTCACCCAGTCCATTTCCACCAGTGAGATCAATCAATCGCACGGGCAAAAGGGTGGGTGCCGGAAGGTTCGCTGCGCATCGAAACAATTGCCGCCCGAGTCCAGCAGCATCCAGCCGGCCGGCGGGATCCTTGCAGCTCGATGAGCTGAGTACGTCAATCAATGCACCAAGTTCAGCCGGAATCACCACATCGCTATTCACCCGCGCTGTCAGCATGTCGACGGGCGATGAACTGGCGAAGGGAACTTCACCGGTGACGGCCTCCACGAGCGACAACGCCAGTGAGTAAATGTCGCTCTTACCTGAAAGAATTTTTCCTTGCACCTGTTCCGGCGAGGCGTATTTCGCGGTGCCGAGCACGATGCCATCCCGCTCGGTCAGCGCACCAGAAGTGCCATCGTCGAGCACTCTGGCCAGCCCAAAGTCGGCAATTCGTAGCCGCGTATCGTTGGGCGTCGAACCGCTGCCAAACATCAGGTTGGCAGGCTTGATATCGCGGTGAACCAGCCGGCGGGCATCGGCATATTCCAATGCTTTGGCAGCATCAAGCCCCACGACCAACGCTTGGGAAAGCGTGAGGCGATGGCCAGCGTCGATCATGTCGCGCAACGATCCGCTACCCAGATACTCCATTACGATGTACGGCAAGGCCGCGCCGCCGTGATCGGTACCCCAATCGAAAATGCTCACGATATTGGGATGGTTCAAAGATCCAGCCGCTTGGGCCTCAGCCAAAAATCTTTGAACAATACGAGGGTCACCTGCCAAATTGGCGTGAAGGACCTTTACGGCAACTTCCCGTCTGAGAGTTTCGTCACTGGCCCGATACACCATCGCCGACGCGCCAACGCCAACCAGTGTCTGGAGTCGATACCGGCCGCCGAGGACTTGGCCGATGCCGCGGATGTGCAACGAACCGTGGGCCATCGTTGAACGCTAGCTGACAAGACGGCAGCCAATAACCACCCTTCGCGTTTGCCACAATCGAAGCCAGATTGTTGCAACCCCGGAATGACTTGGCAGACTGACAAAGTGCACCAAAAGCTGAAGGCATTTTTGTTGATCTCATTGGCGGCCGTAGCCACAGGGCTCATCGTGTTGGGCTTCGCCAGCGCCCGTACTGGCGATACCGAGAAGCCCGTCGTGTACAACCTTAATGTGGTCCAACTTTTGCCCTCCCCCAAGAACATTATTTTGCGTCAAAGCCAAGTTGGCATTTATCTCAAAGAGGGCTTCGAAGGCCGGCTGATCATCGACGGTCGCGAAATTCCTGACGACCAGGTGTACCGAAAAACCCCGGGCGGCAAGGTCGATTCGGGCAGCGTGGGAGATGCCAACCTGGCATCTAACCAACCTCGTAACAACGTGCTCTTTACACCTGGCCCAAACACCGAGTTTGAGCGTTTTAGCCCCGGCGAACACTGCATCGTAGCCATCTTTTGGAACATCGTCGAAGGCCCAGACGTCAACCCTCAGCGCCAAGAATGGTGCTTCAAAACCGCGTAACTATTGCGGCGCGATTTCGGGCAGTGCACCCGTTTCCAACAGGTGCACAAAGCCGGCTTCGTCGAGAATCGGCACTCCCAAGTCTTGAGCTTTGGTCAGTTTCGACGCTCCTGGCTCGTTGCCTACAACGACGGCGGTCGTCTTCTTCGACACCGACCCTGGCGACTTGCCGCCGCGGGCCTTGATGGCCTCTTCGGCTCCTTCACGGCTGAAACCCTCCAGCGATCCCGTAACGACAACGGCTTTGCCCAGCAACGTCGGCGCTAGGTTGCTCCGCTCCACGACGTCGAACCGAACGCCAGCACTTCGCAGCCGCTCAACCATGTCGCGGTTGACGTCTTGGGCAAACCAGCGGCTCACCGACTCGGCGATCACCATGCCAATGCCATCGACTCCGGCTAGGGCTTCGGCCGGCGCGGCCATCACCGCGTCAAGCGAGCCAAAGGTGTCGGCAAAACTCTCTGCCGCCGCGGGGCCGAGGTGCTTGATCCCCAAAGCGACCATCAGTTTCACGAGGGGTCGTTGCTTAGAGGCTTCAATCGCCGTGAGCAGATTCATGATCGAAATTTCACCGTATTTTTCCAACCCACTCAGCATGTCGGCGGTTAAGGAGTACAGGTCAGCGGCGTCGTTGATCAATCCCTTTTCGCTCAGCTGATACACAGTTTGCTCGCCGAGAAATTCGATGTCCATCGCGCCTCGGGAACCGAAGTAAATGATCCGGGCATCGCGCTGAAAAGGACACGTCGACTCCACGCAGCGGGTGTCGGCCTCACCCTCCATGCGCACGAGCGTCGAGGCCACAGGGCACGGACAGATCGTCGGGAAATGCCACTCCGGCAATCCGGCTGGACGTTCGCTCAGCACCGGCCCCACCACTTCGGGAATCACGTCGCCGGCCTTGCGCACTATCACCGTGTCGCCGGGCCGCACGTCTTTGATACGCACCTGATCTTGGTTGTGCAGGGTCGACATGCCCACCGTCGATCCGCCCACAAACACAGGCTCCAAAACTGCGAATGGCGTGGCGCGGCCTGTACGCCCGATTGACACCAAAATGTCGTTCAGCTTGGTGGTTTTTTCCTCGGGTGGAAACTTAAAAGCAATCGCCCATTTCGGCGCCTTGGAGGTAACGCCTAACTGTTCTCGCATCGCCAACTGATCCAGCTTGACCACCACGCCATCGATCTCGTACTCGAGTTCGTGGCGATGATTTTGCCAATGCTGGCAATAGGCAAAGACGCTGGCGAGATCGGTCAACGGGCGAATCTCAGGGTTGATTGGAAAGCCCAACGAACTAAGCCACGTAAGGGTTTCAAGATGATCGGCGAACTCAGGGGCGCCCACAGTTTCACCAAGTTGATAGCTCCACATTGCCAATTGTCGACTACCCGTTATGGTGGCGTCTTTTTGACGCAAACTTCCGGCCGCCGAATTTCGAGGGTTGACGTATAGGCGATTCCCGCTAGCCGATTGGCGTTTGTTGAGCTCGTCGAAAGCGGCGAGCGGCATATAAATTTCGCCCCGTACTTCGAGCACGCTTGGCGCATGTGGCCCCAACGACTTTGGGACGGTATCAATCGTGGCCACGTTGGCTGTGACATCTTCGCCGACCTTGCCGTCGCCGCGTGTGGCGGCTTGCACGAAGTATCCATTTTCGTACCGCAAGCTGATCGCCAGGCCATCAATTTTCAGCTCGCATACATAGCGGGCATCGCTGCCAAAAAGGCCGAGACCCCTGGCCACGCGATCGCCCCACGCTTGCAATTCGTTGAGGTCCATGGCGTTGTCGAGGCTCATCATCGGCGCCCGATGGGCTACCGCTGAGAAGGTGGCGCTCGCCGTGCCGCTGACCTTCTGAGTCGGCGAATCGGGCGTGATCCAATCTGGATGCGCACCCTCGATAGCTGCCGCCTCACGAACCAGCGCGTCGTAGTCGGCATCGGCAATTTCGGGCGTCGAATCCAAGTAGTACAAATCGTTGTGCCGCCGAAGCTCACTACGCAAAATATCCAGCCGTTGCCGTTGCGTCGATACCTCACTCGTGCTCACATCGCCCAGGATAACCGGCTGGTTTTCTGTGCCAAGCCGTTGGGCGGCAAGGCTTGGCAGCAATGGACGCGCTTCGAAAGCTATTTCGACAATTTGGGCACTGGCTAATTGCCGTCGTATGGGCCGCGTGCCCATTCGCCGTTGGCCCATCAGTCGAGGCGGCAACGGCGTCGGCCAGCCGTGCCACTCAGCTCGTGATCGTGATTGGGTTATGGGCAATGTGGACGGTGGTACTGGTGGCGACCCTGGTGCGATTGCCGTCGGCCCTGGTGGCATTGCGTGTGGGTGCGCCAGGGCCTGTCTGCGTGTCGGCAGCGTGCGCAATTGCCGGGCACTCCAGCGTGGTGGCCATGACAGTTTCAACGGTGGCATTACTTGCGCCGTTCGCTCCCGGCGTGGCCGATCGATGGGTGCAGGGCGGGGCGTACGGACATGAGAAGCGATTTGTTTTACGGGCACCGGCGTCGCTGCTTCTGGGGCCCATCCAAGTGGCATGGCTAGCCATCGCGGCTTCGCTGAGCGCCGGCCCCTTACTCCTGGCCAATCGAATGTGGATCGCAGGCGCCATGGCGGTGGTGGCAGGCGCGGCGGCGACAACGGCTTCCGTGAGGAGCTTCTGGATGTTGGCAGACCGGTGGCTGGTCGTTGTGCCCGCTGGCATAGTGCTGCACGATCGGTTCGCGTTGGCTGAGACGGTTATGTGCCCCCATCGATCTATCGGGTCGGTCGGCGCCGCCACAGTTGGCACAACCGCCCACGACTTCACCATGGGCTCCATGGGGTTGGCTATCGAAATAACCATGCGCGAGCCGTTGCCCATGATTCCTCGCACCCTGAAAGGCAAGCCAGCCGCTCCCGTCGAGCCAGGCTCATGGTTGTGCACTCCGTCGTCGCCTGCCGCATTCCTCGAAGCCCTGCCCTAAACGGGCCTCGCCAATTGATCGCCCTAGCGGGCGATTGCCGCGCCGATCACGTAGGTGTTGCCGGCGTCATACAGCACGCAACTCTGCCCAGGGGCGACCTTGCGATGGGGCGACGCCCACCGCAACGTATCGCCGTCGAGCGTTGCAGCCTCAGGCGTTCCGTGAGCGCTCACCTGCACCAGCACATCGCCATGGGCCGAACCATGGTGAAGTTGTAGGTCGCGTAGGACCGTTTTTTCGGTCATCAATTGATCCAGCGTGCCCACGGTGACAACCTGATTTTCCATGTCGACATCCAAAGCGAACCGGCGCGGACCACCACCAATATCGAGGCCCTTGCGCATGCCCACGTTCACCAATTCGATGGCGGGGACAGTGCCCAACTCGACGCCGTCGGTGTCCACAATGCGGCCTTGGCGCAGCGGAATACGCGACCCCAGGAACGTCACCCGTCCTGCATTCGAGGTGATGAAACAGACGTCTTGGCTATCGGGCTTGGAAGCGGTGCGGAGTCCACGAGCCTCAGCCAAGGCACGGAGTTCCGGCTTCTGCGAACCGCCCACCGGCAGCATGATTTTGGTCAGCTGTTCTGGCGTAAGCATGTTGAGCACGTAGCTCTGATCCTTGGCCGCATCGCCGCCACGACCGATAGCCAACGTACCGTCGGCAGCCGTCACTATTTGCGCATGATGCCCGGTGGCGACGGCGTCAAAACCGAGTTGCTCGGCGCGCTCCATGAGGCGGTCAAATTTCAAATGACGATTGCATTCAATGCACGGGTTGGGGGTGAGTCCCTTGGCGTGAGCGTCGACATATGGCGCCACAACGTGCTCGTTAAATTCTTCCGTAAAGTTGAAAACGAAGTGGTCGATTCCCAATTGTTGAGCCACTCGACGGGCATCATCGACGTCGCTCACCGAACAACAACCAGTGTCGGATTCTCCGCCCCACAGCTTCATGGTGACGCCCACGACTTCGTGGCCGGCGTCGAGCAGCAAGGCAGCGGCCACCGAAGAATCCACGCCTCCCGACATCGCCATGAGCACTTGCATACCCACAGTGTACGAAAGGGGCCTACCGGGCTCGCAGCCGATTGATTACGTCGGGGATCACTGCGAGTGCGTGATCCACATCGGCGTTGCTTGTGGTGACGCCGAGCGTGAGGCGCAGCGCACCACTCGCCCGCCCGATCGGCACGCCCATGGCAGCCAACACATGGCTGGGTTCCATTGCTCCACTGGCGCAACTAGAAGCAGCGCTTGCGTAAATACCTTGGCGCTCGAGAAGAAACAACATCGATTCGCCTTCCACATCTTCGATGCACAGGTGACACGAACCTGGCAGTTTTTTTGAACGCTCGACGGTTTCATGCACATTGGCGATTTGGGTGAGGCCGTCGGCGAGTCGATCTCGCAACGTCGCCACTCGGGCGTTGGTTACCGCTCGGTCGCGGTCGGTAATGCGGAGCGCTTCGGCCAAACCAACGATGCCGGCCACGTTTTGTGTACCGCTGCGTAGCTCGCGTTCTTGGCCTCCACCCACCAATTGGGCCTGCGGGTCATGACCACTTCGAGCCACCAACACCCCAACTCCTTTCGGGCCACCAAACTTGTGGGCACTCATCGAAATCATGTCGGCGCTGCGAGCCGCCTCACGTAGGTCGAGCCACGCCGCGGCCTGAACGGCATCCGTATGCAACGAAGCATTCGGCGCACACTTTTTGATGGTGCGTCGAACTGCGTCGAGATCGTTGATGGTGCCGGCCTCGTTGTTGGCCAACATCACCGACACCATTCGAGTGTTGGTGGTACATACGGCGCTGAGTGAGTCGAGGTCAACTTCGCCGGTCGACAGAACGCCAGCGATTGAGCCTCCGACGTGCTCCACGGCGTGCAACACGGCGTGATGCTCTGTGGCCACAGTGACGGCGTGGCCTGGTGTCCCAAAGATGGCAAGGTTGTCGGCCTCCGTGCCCCCCGAGGTGAAGATCACTTCACGAGGAGCGCATCCCACGATCGACGCCACAGCATCACGAGCTTCATCAATGGCCCGTCGGGCGGCACGAGCCACGGTATGGCCGCCTGACGGGTTGCCAAACGTGTCGGAATAGCACCGCATCATCACGTCGACGACCGACGGATGCACCTGCGTGGTGGCCGCGTGGTCGAAATAGGCAACGTGGCGCGGGGCCTCCGAACGGGTCATGACCCCAGTGTATGCCTCGCAGCCGATTACCGTTGATGGCGAAACGCCCCGACGTATACAACGCCTCGACGCCCTGGAGCCCACCCTGAACACGATTACCGCCCGCGCAAAAGATAGAAATCCACTGCCAGAGGGCACACTTGCTGTGGCCGGCGGGATCGCCATCAATGGACTCTTGGCGTACTTGTTCTTGGCGTTGCCGAAAAAGTCAGGGCGCTTAGATTCCGCTCAATACAGCGGCCTGACCACGTTGTGGTTGCTCACATTTCTCGTCGCACCCGGCTTCTTTTTGCCGATCGAACAAGAGGTCGGTCGTGCCCTTTCTGCCCGCCTTGTGAACAAGCTGGGTGGACGCCCCGTTGTGCGGCGGGCTGGAATTTTGGCGGCCGCCATCGCCACGATTTTGTTGATCGCCAGCTTTGGCGCATCGCAGCCGTTACTCAACAAAGCGTTTGATCACGAGTGGTTGCTGCTTGTTGGTTTCCTTATGTCGCTCGTGGGCTACGCCTCGCTGCACCTCACCCGCGGTGTGTTTTCCGGCACCCGCCAGTTCGCTAGCTACGGCACATTGATGGCTGGCGAAGGGGCAGTGCGTCTGGCAGTCACCATCGTGTTGGTGATCGTGGGCATCAAGACTGCTGGACCGTATGGCATCGCCGTGGGAGTAGCACCCATCGTGGCCGTGGGCATTTCGCTGGCTCGCAGCCGCCCCGAGCTAGCCCCAGGGCCCGAGGCCGAATGGGCCGAGATTACCGCCGCATTGGGCTGGCTGATATTGAGTCAGCTGCTGGCCCAAGTGCTCGTGAATGGCGCTCCGCTGGTGGCCAAGCTGTTGGCCGACGGAAAAGCGGAAAGCGCCGAAGCTGGCAACTACGCGTCGGGATACATTTTGGCTCGCGTGCCGCTGTTTATGTTTCAGGCTGTGCAGGCTGCGTTGCTACCAAAGCTGGCCGCCCTGGCCACGGCAGGCGAACACAAGAGTTTCAAGGCCGGCCTACGTCGCTTGTTGATTGGCGTGGTCGTTATCGCCGTGGTGGCCACGCTGGTGGCCGGCACGATCGGGCCAAGCATCCTGCCCCTCATCTTCGGCAAAGACACCCACCTCAGCCACCTCAATTTCGCCATGCTGGCACTGGGTTCTGCAGCATTTATGGGAGCCACCACGTTCGGGCAGGCTCTCATTGCCTTGCAGGCCTACGGTCGGGCCGCATTGGGCTGGGCAATCGGCGTGGTGGCGTTCTTTGTGGGCTTGACGCTGAGCCACGATTTGCTCTTCCGAGCATCATTGGCATTCGTCATCGGTTCACTGGCAGCCACGGGCAGCATGTGGATCCTGACCAACACACGCCTCGCTCATGGCGAAGTGCCCGATACCGATCTGCCCCTTCTCGACGCCCTTGCCCACGGGGATGCCGACGGCGTATAGCGGCCGTTGCTAGTGAATTGCTCCGGCCACAATCGGTCCATTAAGACGGATGTTGCCAAGCGAGCCAAAGAATCCAGCCCCTCCGTAGTTGAACAACCCGCCATCAGAGGCATACAACGTGTACCCATTTCCATTGGGCGTGGGATACATGCCGAGGACTGGTTGATTGAGCGATAACGCACCGGCAGAACCTCTGAACAGTGCGTCGCCGTAGGTGAATATGCCGCCGTCGCTCGCCACCAACCAATAGCCGTTTCCTTGCGGAGTGGCAGCGATGCCTACCACTGGTCGAACGAGTGTCAACCCGCCAGCAGAACCGTAGAAGACGGCGTCGCCAAAACTGAACACCCCGCCGTCGCTGGCGGTGAGCCAATAGCCCAATCCAGTGGCACTACGAGCCATACCAACGATTGGTTTATTGAGCACCAAATTTCCAGTCGACCCAAAGAATCCGGCGTCGCCGAAGGCGAAAATTCCGCCGTCGCTGGCCACCAGCCAGTAGCCACGGCCTGTGGGCGTGGACGCCATAGCTACCACCGGTCGGTTCAACCGGGTAGCGCCCATCGACCCGAAGTAGCCGGCGTCGCCAAACGCAAACACCCCACCATCGGAGGCCACCAACCAGTAACCGTTGTGCGTGGGAGTGGGTGCCATTCCCACAATCGGGGCGTTGAGTTTTAGGTTGCCAAGCGAACCTTTGAATGGAGCGTCGCCGAAGGCAAACACGCCGCCATCACTGCCGACCAACCAACTTCCTGCGCCAGTGGGCGCCGTTCCAACGTTGAAGTTGGCATTCAAATTCAGCGGGTTGGCTGGAGTGTTGAAGGTGTGCGATTGCGCTCCTGAATCGCTCCAACTGGTGAACGTATCTATGCGACTTTGAGCATCAGACTGCGTCGGAGCGATCACCGCCACCGGCAGTGCTTCCCACGACACCACCGTCGCCGGGGTTATGTATGTGAGTCCGTTCACACTTAGTCGTACGCCTCCTGGCGACGAACCAAGATTGATCGCCACTTTGTGGGGGCTCAATGTTTGGGTGACCGTGCGGGCCAGTCCTCGCGAGTCGACCACAGTCAACGAAATAAACAGGTCGCTGGTGGCGGCCGCAGAAAAGTCTTCCGGGCTTGGTGCCGCAAACGTGAGGTTGTTCCCCACCAACGGTCCGAGGAATGGATGAGTATGTGCGTCGTGGCGACGGATAACGGTCCACGTCATTCTCGACGACGGCACGGCTCCGCCATCTTCAGTGTCGGTGGCCGTGTTCGACAACGTGATCGTTTGTCCCACAGCAAATTGCAAGCTGGCATTCGGTGCCGTGATGGTCACCGTCGGCGGTGTGTTACCGGGGTCCATGCGTTGAGTCACTGGTGTTGAGGGGGCGCCAAGATTGTCGACAACCACCAGCGAAGCGGTGTACGTACCGAACACAGTGTAGGTATGCGACGTAGTTGGCGTAGCCGTCACTGCCGTTGCTCCATCACCAAAATCCCAGTGGTAACTCAATGTGGTGGACGGGTCAACATCACTCGATGCGCTGCCATCAAAGTTGCTCATCAGCGGCAGCGAGCCGTAGGTGGGTGTGGCCGTAAAGGCTGCCACCGGAGCATGATTCGATGCTGCCGTGTAATCGATCCGGCGTACCTGGCCACCGCCAGCGTACGACGTGTAGTACAGCGATTGGCCGCCTGGCCCCGGCGCGAAAACCATCGACGTGGCGCTGGAACTACCCAGCCCGGTGACGAAATCAGCCGATGAATAGTTGCCTGCGCCGTTGTCAACGAGCCGCATAATTTTGCCGCAGCCATAATCGGAGAAAAGGTACGACCCCGAATATGGGGCTGGCCAAATGCCATTCGGCACAAACGCTCCGCCGGTGATGGCTGTACACCCCGTGGAGTGGTTGTAGTCGAACAATGGGTTGGTCATACCCACGGGCGGTGCTCCGCAATTCGTCGTGGAACCGGTGGCGCAATGACCTTCGCGGGTGTTCCATCCGTAGTCGGCGCCCGCCGCTCCACGGTCAATTTCTTCCCATGTGCCCTGGCCAACATCGTTCACATTAAACGTGTTGGTGCCCTGCTGAAACGAGAATCGAAACGGGTTCCGAAAACCCCACGAAAATGTTTCCCGGCATGGCCCCGTGCCGGCCGGTGTACCAGCGGGGTCGCCGCATCGCCGCGAGCCAGCTTGCCCGGCGAACGGGTTGGATGACGGCGGGACTCCGTTTGTATCGACCCGCAAAATTTTTCCAAACTGCCAATCGAGCCTCCGAGTGGCATTGTTAGCAGCCGCACATCCGCTAGCGCCACTGGGGTCGCAACCTCCGTCACCTATCGAGATGTAGAGGTAGCCGTCGGCTCCGAAATGGATATCGCCGCCGTTGTGATTACCAGCACTGGCTTGATAGTTGGCGTCCCAAATTGCGGTCTCGCCGGTGGCTAGGTTGTTACTACCCAACACGTACCGCATCACCCGGTTCACGCACTGCCCGGCCTTGTTGTAGGTGGTGTACACGAATATTTGATTGTTCGACGCGAAATTGGGATCGACCGCCACACCCAACATGCCTCGCTCGGAGTTGGTGCACAAACTCGCACCAATACTGAGCGCTGGCGTGGCGACGAGCGAGCCATTGGCAACCACACGCAACGCGCCGCCTTGGGTGGTCACCAGCATTCTCCCGTCGGGAGTAAAAGCGATCGCTGTAGGAGCGCCAACGGTAGCCACGAGATTGTCGGCGAAATCAATTGGAAACGCCGCCGCCGAGGCCTGGGGCGTGGTGCCCGCAGTCTGAGTGGCGAACACCATCACGCCGGCGACGAACACACCCGCTATTGAGATCACCAGTGGCTTACGCAAGATGTTTGAAAACATCAAATATATGGCCTTTCGAGTTGCCGTACGGAGTCGCCCCGCTCCGACAAGGTAACCCGCCAGGCCGGTAAGGTTCGACGATGACAATGGATCTTGGGGAACCTTTAACCAATCCAATTCGATTTGGACTTCAGCTCCGCGGTGCCAATATTGAAGCAATTCGAGCTCAGTCTCTGGCCGCTGAAGCGGCTGGATTTTCGTCGGTGCTGGTTGCCGATCATCTCGATACCGGGCTTGATCCACTCGTCGTTTTAGCCGATTTGGCCATACATACGTCGACGATTCGGTTGGGCACATTGGTACTCAACAACGATCTTCGACATCCAGTGATGTTGGCTCGCCAGATCGCCGCTCTCGACCACATTTCTGGGGGCCGTATCGATCTCGGGTTGGGAGCTGGGCACACACCCCAGGAATACGCAGCAATCGGGTTGGCGCTCGACCCACCACGGGTGCGCAAGGCCAGACTGTACGAAAGCATTTCGTTGCTCCGTCGCTTGCTCGCCGGCGAGGAAGTCAACCACCTCGGCGATCATTATCACCTCACTGGGGCGAGTATTCGGGCTAGTACACAGGCCACGATTCCGATGCTCATTGGTGGCTCTGGGCCGACGCTTCTTGACTTCGGGGCGAGGTCGTGCGACATCATCAACCTCACTGGGCTGGGTCGCACACTGCCCGATGGGCACAAACACGAGGTGCGGTGGAATCCAGAATTGCTCGACGCTGACGTGGCCCAGATCGCGGCCATCACCGTCGAAGTTGGACGCACAAGGCCGCCTGAATTGTCGGCTCTCGTACAGGTCGTAGATGTCACCGACGATCGCCACACGTCAGCAACTGAAATTGTTTCTTCGGTCGCTGGGCTCACGGTGTCCGACGCTCTTGTCACCCCGTTTCTGGCCATTGGCACCCACCAAGAAATTGCGGATCATTTCCGAGCAGTGCACCAACGGTGGGGCATCAACTACTTCTGTGTTCGTTCGTTGGACGCCATCGCTTCGGTCATAGAACTTCTGACGTAGTGAGGCGGGCGGCTTCTTTAAGCCAGCGGCAGGGGTCGTCGGCGTGATAGATGTGCTCGGCCGCTTCGATGTTGTCGAGAAATTTGCGGTAGATCGTGGCTTGGCGGAGCGCGGCAATGGGTTCGATGGCCCGCCATGCTCGCTCGGGATCACAACCGGGTATAGCAACTCGCCACGCATCACACAGCATGCGTTGGACCTCCGCCGCAGCATCGGGACCAGACTGGCTGGCCATTGCCGGGTAGTCGAGTAGTGGGCAGCCAACGCCGCTATCGCCCCAATCGAAAATGACAAGCGATCCAATTTCGTCGTCGACGCGAACGTTGCCTGGGTGGCAATCGCCGTGCACCAGCGTGTCGGGCACCCCACTACGTGCGACCTCCGCGAACCGATCCGGCAGCTCACTCACGAGGCGTTCAACGGCGCTCAATTCGGCGCTCTCGAGCTCATAGGCGTGCCGACTCACCACATCCACAACGGCCGCCGTCAACGGCCCTTCGCTCCAATCGGGAGCACCGGCCACCAGCATTTCGTCGACTGAATTTGCCATGGCGAGTTGAAGGGGAACAACGCGCTGAATGACGCGCGACATCATCTCGAGCGGCGCTCCATATTGTTCGACGCCAGGCATGGGCCTCATGAGAATGCGCCCGGGTTCATGAACCACGAGTGAGGGGACGGCCGACGAATCGATTGCGGCCAGCAACTCAATCACCCGACCTTCGTGGCCGAAAAAATCGGGCACCGATTTGAGCCAGTATTCACCAGCCGCCGTACCTAGTCGCCATACTGCGGACAAGTTCCACGACCGCGTTTGCTCGATATCAACGACAGGCAATTCGAGGTGTGACTGTGCCCACGCCACCTCGGCCGCCGGACCATCAACCTCCGCGTAGCGAGCCCTGCAGTGATCGGGAGGCAATACGCCATCGAAGGGCCGTACATCCAAGATTTGGTCGACGCCCGGATAGGCCTGCGCCACATAGGTGATCGTGCCATTCATCCGCTTCCCGTCGTCGTAGCCGGTATTGGCGTACATGCGGAGCACGTCAAATTGACAACCGAAACGTTGAACGAGCTTGCCACGCAATTCGCCGGTGTCGGACCAGTAAGGGGTGGAGAGTTCGATGCCCGTGACAACCCCAAGGGTGCCCGTCGAATTTACGATGATGACGTTGGCAGTGACACCCATGTGAGCACTCTATTTCAATCATGAAAAACTTGTGATGTATCGCTTAGACAATTGATTCACTTGACACAACAGCTTACAACGCGTCATTCTATTGTCATGAACACGATCGACAGATCACAAATATCCGCTCTCATGGCCCGAGAAAATAGCCAGTTCGTTGAACTTCACCCCGCTTCTGCCGCCCGGGCTATCACCGCCAAACAACATCTGTGGGGCGGCGTACCAATGCCGTGGATGACTCGTTGGCCAGGGGCATTTCCGCTGTTTTTTGACTCGGCGTACGGTGGTCGATTTAGAGATGTTGACGGCATTGAATACGTCGACTTTTGCCTCGGCGACACCGGCGCCATGACCGGCCACGGTCTGCCCCAAGTAGCCGACGCTCTGTCGAAACAGGCCCGCAAAGGCATCACCACCATGCTCCCCAACGACGACGCGGCGTGGGTAGCCGGCGAGCTGGCGCAACGAGTCGGAATGCCCTATTGGCAGATGGCCATGACGGCCACCGATGCCAACCGTTTCGTGCTGCGTTTCGCCCGCCACATCACTAAACGACCAAAGGTTTTGGTGTTCAACTACTGCTATCACGGCACCGTGGATGAGACCTTTGCCGTGCTCGACGCGGCCGGCAACGTAGTCACCCGGCCGGGCTCCATTGGTCCAGCCGTCGACCCAACACTCACCACCGTGGTCGTCGAATTCAATGACGTCGAGGCCCTCGAGGCCGCACTGGCCAAGGGCGATATCGCGTGCGTGCTGGCCGAGCCAGCGCTCACCAATGTAGGCATCGTGCTCCCCGATCCGGGCTATCACGAAGCGCTGCGAGCACTCACCCGAAAGTACGGAACGTTATTGGTGATCGACGAGACGCACACGATTTGTGCGGGCCCCGGCGGCGCTACCCAAGCGTGGAATTTAGAGCCCGACTTCTTCGTGATCGGCAAAACCATTGGTGGTGGAATGCCCGCCGCCGCCTACGGCATGAGCGCCGCAGTAGCCGACGCGTTGGCCGACGATCTACTGGCCGGCACCATCGACTGCTCTGGCGTCGGCGGCACCCTCACGGGCAACGCGTTGGCATTGGCTGCAGTGCGCGCCACCTTGTCAACCACATTGCTGCCCCGCGATTTTAAGTACATGATTCCGTTGGCCAAATCGTGGACGGCCGGCGTGCAGTCAGTGATCGACGAATACAAGTTGCCATGGAACGTGCAGCAATTGGGCTGCCGGGGCGAGTACTGGTTCTGCCCGCCCCCACGCAACGGCGGCTTGGCCCATGAGGCCATCGACGACGAGCTCGATCAGCTCATGCACCTCTACGCCCTCAATCGGGGCATCCTGATGACGCCGTTTCACAACATGGCGCTCATGTCACCTCACCACACCCAACTCGACGTCGACCTACATACCGAAGTGTTCGCAGCCCTCGTCGGGGAACTCGTGGGCAGTACGGTAAGGGCATGATTGCATTTCCCCCCGATGGCCTACCCGTGGCCCTGGTAACCGGAGCAGGAAGCGAGTCCGGAATCGGTTTCGCTATCGCTCAGCAACTGGCGTTACATGGGTGCGCTGTAGCCATCGTGGCCACCACACCACGCATTCATGAACGGGCCACAGAAATTGGTGCTGGGTGCCGTGGCTATGTGGCCGATCTCACGAATGCCGCCGCTGTCGATGGCGTGATTACCGCCATTCACGAGGAGCTCGGGCCAATCACCATCTTGGTCAACAACGCAGGAATGACGAGCATTGCCGATCCTGTCGCCGGTGGCGCGGCTGTTGACGAGATGACCCTTCGCCATTGGGACGCCGGACTCACCCGCAATCTCACGTCGTGCTTTTTGGTCACCAAAGCCGTGCTGCCCGACATGCGCACGGCAGGCTACGGACGCATCGTAAACGTGGCATCTACGTCGGGAACGGTGGCCGCCTATCACGGTGCTGCCGACTACCACGCCGCCAAGGCAGGCATGGTCGGATTCACGAAGGCAGTCGCCCTCGAAACAGCCAGCGATGGCATCACCTGCAACGCAGTGGCACCGGGATGGATCGCCACTGGATCCACAGAAGCATTCGAAGTGGTGGCGGGCGAGGCCACCCCGGTTGGTCGTGCCGGAACACCCGATGAAGTGGCCAGCGCAGTGTCATATCTCACATCGCAAGGCGCCGCGTACATCACTGGCCAACTGCTGGTGATCGATGGCGGCAACTCGCTTCCCGAAGACCGTACCTGGCGCCCCGGTGCCTGAGGCACATAGCGCCCCGGTGCCTGAGGCACACAAGGTTGTCTTCATCACCGGTGCTGCGGGCGGCGTGGGCAGCGCATGCGTAGAGCGGTTTTCTAACGGCGGTTGGCGAGTAGCGGCCAGCGACTTGACACAACCGTCAAGTTCGCCCGATTCGGTCACTTGGTTCCCCGCCGATGTTAGATCGGCATCCAACTGTCGAGCTGCAGTCGACACCGCTGCCGAGTGGGGAGGCCGTCTCGATGCCGTTGTAAATGCAGCCGGATTGTGGACGGAAGGCCCAGCCGAAACCACAGAGGAGGCCGATTGGAATCGCGTTATCGACGTGAATCTCAAGGGCACCTACTTCATCGCCTCGGCCGCCATACCTCACCTGCGCCACACCAAAGGTTGCATTGTCAACATGTCGAGCGATGCGGGAATTCAAGGCAACAAAGGTGCAGCCGTTTACTGCGCAAGCAAAGGGGGCGTCAGCATTCTCACCAAGGCGCTCGCTCTCGAACTGGCACCTCACGGAGTGCGATGCAATGCCGTGTGCCCAAGTGACATCGATACACCCATGTTGCAATTTCAGGCCACCACCTACGGCGATGGCGACCCCGCGGCGTACGTCGACAATTTGTTGGCGGCCTACCCTGGTGGCAGCGCGGCACGCCTACTCAAAGCCAGCGAAGTGGCAGAGCTCATCTGGTTCCTGTGCCAACCGCACGCTACTGGTATCAACGGCGCCAACCTGTCGATCGACCAAGCCTTGTCGGCCGGAATATTCTGAACGATGTGAGCAAATCAAATGCCTGATCCAACGGCGGCTATTGACGACGTCGACAAACGCATCATTACCGAACTCCAACGCGACGGCCGGGTGAGCTACGCCGACCTCGGGCCTCTCGTGGGCCTCTCGCCAGCAGCTGCCCGGCAACGCGTGCAACGCCTCACCGATTCCGGCGTGGTGCAGGTGCTCGGCATCACCGATCCCCAAGCCATGGGTTACCCCACGATGGCGATGCTCGGCGTACGTGTCGACGGCGATGTGCGGGCCATTGCCGACGAGATCGCCACCATTGACGGCGTGATTTACGTGGTTCTCACGTCGGGCAGTTTCGACATCATGGTCGAAGTCATTTGTGAAAGCTCTGCTGCGCTCCTCGACATGATCAACGACCGTGTGCGTCAAACTGCTGGAGTACGAGCAGTCGAGAGTTTTATGTATTTCGGCATTCACACCCATCGCTTCGGATGGCGCATCCGTTAGCAACCAGGAGACAAATACCCATGCCAAATTCACTCCGAAAAATCGGTGCAATCAGTCTCTTCGTAAGCGACCTGGCAACGGCCAAAGCGTTTTATCAGGCCGTATTCGAAGCAGCAACTATCTACGAAGACGCCGAATCGGCAGTCATGGGTTTCGACAACGTGATGATCAACCTGTTGAAAATCTCGGAAGCGCCGGCGTTGATTAGCCCTGCCAAAGTGGCAACCAAAGTCGACGGCGTACGCTGTCAATTCAGCATCTTCGTCGACAACGTGGACGAAGTATGTAGCCGCCTGGAAGGGCTTGGTGTCACACTGCTCACGCAACCGCAAGACCGCGAGTGGGGTAAACGCACTGCCACCTTTGAAGATCCCGACGGCCACAACTGGGAAGTCGCCCACGACCTCTAGCGGACAAGGATCGCGCCGCCAGGGTAAAGAATTTTTGGAATTCTTGACAAAACTGGTCGGGATTCCGCAAGAATGGCGGCAGGATCACACAGATCAAATTCCAAGGAGGAATTCACATGCCCGTACGTCTCGGCGACATAGCCCCAGATTTCACAGCGGAAACCACCCAAGGCACCATCAGTTTCCATGAGTGGCTCGGCGATTCATGGGGCGTGTTGTTTAGCCACCCCAAGGATTTCACGCCCGTGTGCACCACCGAGCTTGGCTACGTGGCTCGCATCAAACCAGAATTCGACAAGCGCAATACCAAGGTGATCGGCCTGTCGGTCGACTCTGTGGAATCGCACAATAAGTGGGAAGCCGACATCGCTGAAACCCAAGGCACCCCCGTGAACTTCCCCATGATTGGCGACAGCGACCGCAAGGTTTCTGACCTCTATGACATGATCCACCCCAATGCCAACGACACCCTTACGGTGCGTTCCGTGTTCGTGGTCGGGCCCGACAAAAAGGTGAAGCTCACCCTCACCTACCCCGCCTCGACCGGCCGCAACTTCGCCGAAATTTTGCGAGTCATCGACTCGTTGCAACTCACGGCGAAGTACTCAGTAGCCACCCCTGCCAACTGGACAGATGGCGACGACGTGATCATCGGCGCTGCCGTCACCGATGAGCAAGCCCGCGAGAAATTCCCCCAAGGGTGGACGACCGTCAAGCCGTACCTGAGGGTGCTCCCCCAGCCCGGAAAGTAGCTACCGGCCGGAAGGCTGTTGCTGTGTGATGCAGTGGATGCCTCCGCCACATTCAAAAATGTGGCGGGCATCCACCATCACTATTTTTCGGCTCGGAAAGAGTTTGCTCAGCGTGGCGGCCGCCGCCTCATCTCGGGGGTCGTCGAACGAGCACAAGATGATGGCCCCATTGCAGATGTAGTGATTGATGTACGAATAGTCGACGAACTCGCCATCGATTTCGAGCACAGTCGGGGCTTCAATTTCGACCACCTCAAGGGTGCGGCCGCGAGCATCTTTCGCAGCGCGCAAGATGGCGATATTTTCCCTGCACACCTCGAAGTCGGGATGACTCGAATCAGGCTGCGAATGAGCTACTACTAGCCCCGGCTCAACCCACGAAGCCACGATATCGATGTGACCTCTGGTGCCAAACCGGTCGTAGTCACGTGTCAAACCACGCGGCAGCCAGATCACTTTCTCGACGCCCAACTGCGCTCGCAGCTCGGCCTCGACCTCTCCGTGGGTCCAACCAGGATTGCGATCGACGCCCAGCTGCACCGTCTCAGTGATCATCACCGTGCCTTGCCCGTCTACGTGAATCCCTCCCCCTTCATTGACCATGACCGACTTGCGAATGGGCACGTCCGCCGCTTGTGCAACCAACCCGCCCACGTGTTGCTCAAGGTCCCACTCTGAAAATCCGGCATTACCCCAACCGTTAAATGTCCAGTGGGTGGCGGCCACTTCGCCTGAATCGGACGTCACAAAAGTAGGGCCGGAATCACGGAACCAAGCATCGTTAATGGGGAACTCGTGCACGGTCACATTGGGGCCCACCATCGCCCGTGCAGCTCCGCCATCACCCACATTGGCTACCAATGAAACGGGCTCGAATTCGGCAATTGCGTTCGTAACAGCAGTCCATACGCCTCGGTAAGACGCCAACGAATCAGATCCCGGTTCACCAAAGGTTTCGTTGACCGGAGGGAACTCCATCCACGTTCGTTCGTGGGGCGCCCATTCGGCTGGCATCATGAATTCAGAAGTCACCGCCGCACGATACTCAATGCTTAGTCGAGCCGGTAGAGTCCACTAATGCCTTTCCCCCTGGCCCAAAAATCGCGTTCCAACATATGTGGCGAGTAATTCGCCGCGGTCTAGCGACCCGAAAATTTCGACTCTTCACCACCTCAATTTCGATTCTGCTTGGTGTGGCATTCATGGTGGGCACACTTATTTTGGGCGACACCATTTCCAGCAATTTCAACAAAATTTTTGCCGACGTCTACAAAGGCACAGACGGATGGGTACGGTCATCCAACTTCATTGAGGGTGACTTCTCTGACGATCGCGATCGCATCGATGCGTCGGTAATCGACGCCGTGGCCAAGGTGCCCGGAGTGGCAGAGGCGAAGGGTTCCGTGCGCGGATTCGGCGTCAAAGTCATCGGCTCAGACGGCAAACAGGTGGGAGACGATCAGGGACCACCCAACTTCGGTTGGGCATGGCTTGGCGATTCGAAACTCAATCCTTTTCGAGTGTCTGAAGGGCGTGCGCCCACCGCCAACGGTGAAATTGTCATTGACCGTGCTGTTGCCCGCAAAGGTAAATTGCACGTCGGCGACACCGTGAACGTGCTCACTAAACGAAAAACTACCGCGTTCAAACTGGTGGGTTTGGTGCGCTTCGGCACAGAGGATTCGGCGGGGGGAACTACCAATGTGTTGTTCACGCCATCTGATGCACAGGCCTACGTGACAGACCCTGGCAAGTTTGACTCCGTAGCTGTTGCCGCCCAACCGGGCGTGAGTCAGCAACAGCTCCAAGCCAATTTGAAGGCCGCGTTCGCCGGCCAAGAAATTCAAGTATTGACCGGCAAACAGATCACCGCCGAGCAACAAGACTCGATTCAAAAAGCAGTCGGATTCTTCACCACCGTCTTGCTGGTGCTGGCGTACGTTTCCCTGTTCGTGGGGGCCTTCATCATTTTCAACACCTTCTCCATTGTGGTCGCCCAGCGAGCCCGTGAAATGGCATTGCTTCGAGCCATTGGGGCGAGTCGCTATCAAATATTGGGCTCCGTAGTGGCGGAGTCGCTGGTTACTGGAGTGTTGGCATCGCTGCTCGGCGTGGTGGGGGGCATTGGCGCGGCGTACGGCATTCGAGGTCTGCTCGGGGCCGGAGGCCTCGACCTTCCCGCCGGCGGTCTCGTGTTTACATCGGCAACAGGCATCAAAGCAGCCGGCGTCGGTATCGGCATCACCGTACTTTCAGCATTGGTACCAGCGTGGCGGGCATCACGAGTTCCGCCTGTCACCGCGTTGCGTGATGTGGCGATTGATTCCAGTGGCACATCACGCCGACGTCTTGTTTTCGGCATCGTCACCCTCGCTGCCGGTATCGGCGCTGTGGTGTTTGGCCTACGGGGCGGCAACTTGTCGGCAGTCGGGCTCGGCGCCATGCTCACGTTCCTCGGGGTATCCGGTTTGACGCCTCTCTTCGCCCGCCCGTTGTTGGCCGTCCTCGGCAAGCAAGTGCGCCGTTGGCGGGGTGTGCCGGGCATGTTGGCCACCGAGAACGCACGCCGAAATCCGCGGCGAAGCGCTGCCACGGCATCGGCGTTGACCATCGGAGTAGCGCTGGTGGCGTTCATCAGTATTTTCGCGGCGTCGGCCAGAGCATCAATCGACAAAGTCTTCGGCGACGCCTTCAAGGGCGACATTGCCATTGATTCGGGATCATTTATTTCTGGTATTTCGCCCGAGTTCACAAAGTCACTACAAGCCTTGCCCGAGATCGATACGGCCACCTCGTTGCGAGCCGCGCCAATGGGCGTGCTGCTGAAGCAAAGCGACAAATACAAAACCCGTTTCGTCATCGGCATCGACCCGTTGAAATTGCCGAAGGTTTTCAACGTCAAACAATCTCAGGGTGATATCACGGCTCTGGGCGTCGATGGTATAGCCGTGGAACGCGATCTCGCTAGTCGTCAAGATTGGACGCTCGGAACTGTCATCAAGGTGAAGTTCCTCAAGACCGGTTTGCAAACGTTGACCGTGAAATCGATCTTTGATCTCAAGCTTGGCCAGGGTTCGTTTCTCATTAGTCAGCAAGGCTTTGAGGCCAACGTGGCCGACAACTTTGATGCCCAGGTGTATGTCACTGTGAAGCAGGGCGTACCCGTGGCACAAGCGTTGATCGCAGCGAAATTGGCTGCGAAACCGTACCCAAATGCCAAGGTGCAAGACAAGGCCGGTTTCATTGCCACCCAAGGCAAAGCAATCGACCAAATCGTGGCGCTCGTCACTGTGCTGCTCGCCCTCGCCATCGTTATCGCCACCATCGGCATCGCCAACACGTTGGCCCTATCGATTTGGGAACGCCGCCGCGAGCTCGGGCTCTTGAGAGCCGTAGGCACCAGTAAATCTCAACTGCGTTCCAGTGTGCGATGGGAAGCGGTTTTGATCTCACTCATGGGCACTGCATTAGGCATCGTGGTGGGGATCTTCTTCGGATGGGCCATGCTGCAAGCCATCAAAGACAAGGGCCTCACAGAGTTCGCCGTACCAATCCCCCGCATGGTGATCATCGTGATAGCAGGCATGATCTTTGGCATCGTGGCCGCCATCAAACCGGGTCGCACGGCAGCCAAGGTCGACATGCTGGCCGCCATAACCTTCGAATAGTCATGAAGCCTGCCGATCTCGCCCCCGCCGGTTTGGAGTTCCTTCGCGAACGCCATTTGGCAACTCTCACCACCTTGCGGTCCGATGGTTCTCCTCACGTCGTGGCCGTTGGATTTTCATACGATGCCGACGCCCACATCGCCCGCGTGATCACGTTTCCCAGTTCCCAAAAGGCACGAAACGCGGCACTCGGCGGGCGCGCCGCTGTTAGCCAAGTAGACGGTGGGCGGTGGATAACGCTGGAGGGGGTCTGCACGGTCACAAATGATGGTGACCGCGTAGCTGCTGCCGTGGTGGGATACGCCGCCCGATACCGTCAACCGAAAGAGCGGCCAGAGCGCGTCACCATAGAAATCCAGGTCGACCGGATCTTGGGGTCAAGTTTTACCAGGTAAATGCTATAATTTGTCTTAATTGCTATAAAGTTGATCGGTTTAGTCGGGATTCGATAGCCTGACGTCATGATCGACGATCTCCCCCGCATTGCCGCCGAGCTCGAACCTCTTGGCGCTGGCGCAGTTTTGAAGTGGGCACACGACAAATTCGGTGCCGATCTCATCGTGACCAACAGCTTCGAGGACGCCGCATTGGCTCACCTGGTGGGGCTCTACGCGCCGAGCGCCGAGAATGTGTTGCTCGACACTCAATACCTGTTTCCCGAGTCGCTCGAGTTCGCCCGCACCGTGGCCGATCGTTACGACCTTCGCCTCACTATCGTGCAGCCGCCGGCCGATGTGGTGCCTGACAACCTTTGGCAGACCAACACCGATGGCTGTTGCCATGTACGCAAGGTGATCCCGCTCGAAAACGCTCTTAAGGGGCGCAATGGTTGGGTTACCGGCGTCCGCCGCGTCGATGCACCCACCAGGGCAACCACGCCCGTCATTGAGTGGGACGCCCGTCGCAACGTCGTAAAAGTCAACCCGATTGTGGCGTGGAGCGATCACGAACTCGATTCGTACATCATCGACAACAACCTGCCTGTCAACCCTCTCACCGAACGAGGGTTTGCCTCGATTGGTTGCTGGCCATGCACACAGCCAGTGCAGCCTGGCGAAGATCGCCGCGCCGGTCGGTGGGTCGGCCAAAACAAAACCGAATGCGGGCTCCACGTGACTATCGGGTCACCATCCGCCGTCGGGCAACGACCAAAAATAGGGACGGGATCATGACACTATTACGAACACACCTCGATCAACTCGAGGCGGAAGCTATCACCATTATTCGCGAAGTGACTGCAGAATGCGAACGGCCTGTGCTGTTGTTTTCAGGCGGCAAAGACTCTGCCGTGTTGCTCCATTTGGCAGCGGTGGCCTTCCGTCCCGCGCAGCTTCCATTCCCTCTTTTGCATGTCGACACAGGGCACAATTTTCCAGAGGTCCTCACCTATCGCGACCAGTTGGCAGCCCACTACGGCGCCCGAGTTGTGGTGGCCAGTGTCGAAGAATCAATTCGTCAAGGTCGCATCACAGATCCCGGCGAACAGGGCAGTCGAAATCGCTTACAAAGCGTCACGTTGCTCGACGCCATCGACGAGCATCGTTTCGATGCCGCCTTCGGTGGCGGCCGCCGCGACGAAGACAAGGCCCGCGCCAAAGAACGCATACTTTCCTTGCGCAACGGTCTTGGCCAATGGGAGCCTCGCCGGCAACGCCCAGAGCCGTGGGGAGTTCTTAACGCCCGTCTGCAAAAAGGCCAGCACCTGCGGGCGTTCCCGCTCAGCAACTGGACAGAACTCGACATTTGGCAATACATCGAACGGGAACAAATTCCGTTGCCAGCCATGTACTTCACGCACCGTCGAGTGGTCGTGAAACGCGACGGCATGTGGCTGAGCGTGGGCGGCCCAATTCACGTGCGGCCCGGCGAAGTGCCAGAGGAAAAGATCGTTCGCTACCGCACCGTGGGCGACATGAGTTGCACAGGTGCTGTGGAATCCACGGCCGCCAATGTGGCAGAAGTAATTAACGAATTGGCGCTCAGCCGCATCACCGAACGAGGCGCCACGAGAGCCGACGACACGTTGAGCGAAGCAGCTATGGAAGATCGCAAAAAAGAGGGTTACTTCTAAATATGGCTGTCACCGCTTCACGGTCGATGACCGCACTGCGCATTGCGACCGCCGGCTCCGTCGACGATGGAAAGTCAACGCTCATTGGTCGCCTACTTCTCGACACCGACAATCTGCTCGACGATCAAGTGGCCGCCCTCAACCGCAATCTCAACGTTGACGGTACTGTCAACTTGGCGCTCGTCACCGACGGGCTGCGAGATGAACGTCGTCAAGGCATCACCATCGACGTGGCCTATCGCTACTTCTCAATCGGCACCCGGCGCTGTGTGCTCGTTGATACGCCAGGCCACGCCGAGTACACACGCAACATGGTCACCGGTGCATCCCACGCCGATGCTGCCATCGTGCTTGTAGACGCCCGCAACGGCGTGCTCTCGCAAACTGTTCGCCACCTCACCATCACCGCCATGTTGGGCATTCCCGAAATCATCCTGGCCGTCAACAAGATGGACTTGGTTGATTGGAATCAGGACGTGTTCGACGCCATCGTGACTGAGTCCACGAACGTGCTCCACCAACATGCTTACCGGGCCAATCTGCGGGCCATACCCATTGCCGCGCTCGGCGGCGACAACGTAGTCCATCGCAGTGTCCATACTCCGTGGTACACAGCCGAGACGCTGCTCGATCTACTCGTGGATTTGCCGATCACAACCGAGCCAGATGTGGGTGCCCGTTTGGCTGTGCAGTCGGTTGTGAAGCACGGCGATGTGCGGCTACACACTGGCCGACTCCACGGCGGAACTCTCGCAGTAGGCGACACCATCGTGGCTCAACCGCGCACGGGCGAAGCCATCGTCACCGAGATACGAGTAGCAGGCCGCGAGGTCGATCACGCCATTCCTGGTGACGCCGTCACCGTGGTGCTCGACCGTGAAATCGACGCCGGGCGATCAACAGTACTGGTGGCCGCCAACGCCTCGCCGCCGCCCAAGGTCACCACCGAATTCGACGCCGAAGTGTGCTGGCTCTCCGAACGACCAGCCACCGTTCGCAGCCGGTGGATACTGAAGCTGGCCACCGCCAGTGTGCTCGTGAAAATCGACGCCATTCACCACCGCTTGAGCCTAGATTCGCTGCAACCAGAAGGCACAGAATCCTTAATTCTTAACGATCTTGGCTACATCACATTGGTCACCGGCGAAGACGTCGTGGCCGACACGTACGACATCGCTCGCGTCACCGGATCGTTTCTCCTCATCGATGAACAGACCAACGACACAGCAGCGGCAGGCATGATCCGGCACGTGAAATAGTGGGCTAGGTTGCCGCCATGATTTACGCAGCGATGCTTAAAATTCACGGGTGGCCGTGCCTCGTAGTCGGCGCAGGGCCGATCGCCGCCCGCAAGGCCGCTGGCCTTATTGAGGCGGGAGCGAGAGTCACCGCAGTGGCACCAGAATTCAGCGCCGATATGCAGGCATTGGCCATCGAGGCGAGTCGCGTCAAGCCATTCGAGCCAGCAGATCTGGAAGGCTTCCGGCTCGTTATTTCGGCCACCGGAGTGCCCACCGTCGATGGGACCGTGTTCGCCGCCGCAGAGTCGCGATCGATGTTGTGTAACTCTGCCGACGACCCCGAAAACTGCAATTTCATACTCCCGGCCCGGTGGGACCTGGGCGATGTGCACGTGGCGGTAAGCACCAACGGCCAGAGTCCAACGGCCGCACAATGGCTCCGTGATCGGCTTGCTGACGGGACACTCGGCAACGAGACCGAGGAAATAACGCACATCCTGGCGCGTCTGCGCGATCGGATACGTGGCCAGGGGTTATCCAGTGAAGACTACGATTTCAGATCGTTGCTTAAGCCTGGAAAATGATGGGTGAAATCACCTATTGAATGGATGTTGGAAAATCCTCATCATGCACCGCATGGCGGAACCTACAACACAAACAAACATAGAATTGGCCCATCACGATGTTGCCTCCATGATGTCTTCATGTGGGTCATTGGCAAGGCTACGGCCCGTGCCCAACGAGCAAACTCGACGGTGGCGATGATTATTTTCGACGTCGGCAATGTGCCCAACGTGATCGACTTCGAATGGCAACTGAGCGAACGATTGGCCCATTGCGCCCGTGCTTATGACACCGTCGGCCAGCTCGGTGCCCACACCTACGGCATCGTGGTCGACGACATCACATCGACCCTCGAAATCGAAGCATTCGCCGAACGACTCGGCGACGCTCTCGAAGTACCGATCCTCACTAACAATGGGGGCATCGTGATCCCCACCGTGCGTGCATCGATCACGATGCTCGGTACGCCAACCCCTTGTAACCATCTGTAAATCCGACTGACCGCAACGCGTCCGCATGCGGGCTCGATGGTGCCGCCACACCGTCAATGCGCTCAATGGACAGCGATTTGCGACGCCCCGAGTTCACGATGTTCGTTAGCGACGACGGCCAATCGAGTTGCCCGTTTCGCGAGCCAAACGTGACCACCGATGTTCCCCGACGATCCAGATACACCAAGGGATTGCCGTCGAGCAGCATCACCAAAGCGCCAGCCACCCGCATGGGCTTTGAGGCTGTCGATTCGATGGTCGGCCACGGCACCGACGCACCATAGGGCTGGGCTGGATTAACTGCGCTGAGCACACTGACCACGCCAGGGCCAGCCACGCCTGTGGATCGATCGATCGAATCGTACGAGCGCAACCGGTCGACAGCGCCGGGCAGCGCGAACTGGGCGGCGCCCATGCCGGCTATGAAGTAGCCGCGGCGCACCTGGCCCCGTTCTTCCATCATTGATAGCACCGGATAGATCCCATGGAATCCGCCTTCGATTCCCTCCGCCAACACCGCCTCACGAGTCAGCACGCCGTGTCGCTCTAAGAGCTGCGAAATCAACGCATGCATGCGCTCAGTGTTCGATGAAGGCGGCTGACGAAGCGCCGACGTGAGCGACCATCGACCATGGCCAGAGGCCGGACCCAAACGAGCAAGCCCTCCAGGCCGAGGCCGGCGAGCCGCCGACCGGGCACCCACCGCAGCCTTGGCCACAGCACCGCTGGCATAAGCCCACACCGGGGCCAAGCCGTCGTTTGTCACCTCGCCTGCCCACACCAAATCCCACAGCGCGCCAAGCACCTCGCTATCGGTGTAGCTATGCCCACCCACGTGAGCGGCACGCACCAGGTCATTCCAGAACGAAGCACCCACCATTCCCAGGTGCTCCCGCAAGGCCGATGCGATGTCGCCTACTGCATGCTCAAGTGCCTGAGGCAATACCAACCGGGCTTCGCCGCGGAAGGCCAATACGATCTTGCCATCGTTGCTGCCCAATCCTCCGGCGCCTTGCCACACAACAGTCCCTGATGTAAACAAAGCGTCCAGATCACTCAGCTTGAAGTCGGCCACGCGGGCGGGGAGAATTTCGGTAGCCAACGCTGAAACGGCAAGCGGCACGCCTTGCAACATGGCAATGGTATCTACCAAAGCATCGGTGCCTCGCCGCGGACTATCGATGCCGTGCCAGGCCGGTAAAAACAATCCCAAAACCGTTGCGTCAACAGGTTCAACCTCTTTGCGCAACGCGGCAAGCGATCGTCGACGCAACAAACGCAAGACATCGGCATCGCACCATTCTCGAGCCACACCGCCAGGCCGAAAATCACCGCTCACGATGCGGCCGGCACGCTCGAACGCTTCCAGCGCAGCAGTCACCCGTTCCGTTGATACGCCAAACCTGGTGGCCAAATCGATGGTGTGAAATGGCCCATGGGTGCGGGCGAATCGACCCACCAAAACATCGAGTGGGCGGGGCGTCGACTCTGTGAAAACGAAGGGCAAGCCAACGGGAATCGCCACCCCCAAGGCATCTCGCAAACGGCCAGCATCTTGAGCATCGACGTAGCGCTCTTGACCATCTATACGCACGACAATGGCCCGCCGAGCCAGTACCAGTTCGCCAATCCAAGCGTGGAAATCGCCGGTCGATCGAGCCGAAATTTCTGCCATCGAAAGGTCGCCAACGCGGCGCAAAATATCGTGGAGCCCATCAACACTCACGGCGTGGCGCAATTCGGAAATGCACTGCAATTCGGCTTCCACATCATCGAGCACTGCCGGCTCAAGCAGTTCCCGCAACTCCTCCGAGCCCAGCAGCTCCCGCAACAAGTCACGATCCAAGGCCAACGCCGCCGCCTTGCGTTCGGCGTTGGGAGCGTCGTACTCGTACATGAAAGCTGCGATCCACGAGAACACGAGCGACTGCGAAAACGGCGATGCCGTCGGCGTTTCTACAGCCACCAGCTTGATCCGGCGCGCCTGAATGTCGGCCAAAATGGTGCGCAACGCATCGAGATCAAACACGTCGTGCAGGCACTCGCGGGTGGCTTCCAGCAACATGGGAAACGTGGGATATTTCGACGCCACATCTAACAGGCCACTGGATCGCTGACGCTGCTGCCACAAAGGCGTGCGCATTCCGGGCCGGCGACGAGGCAACAAAAGCGCCCTTGCCGAGGCTTCCCGAAACCGAGAAGCAAACAACGCCGACTGACTCACCGCGGAGACCACGAGCTCGTCGATTTCCGAGGGATCGATAGTGAACAGTTCGTTATCGATCCGGTCCATGGAATCCGGCAGCCGCATCACGATGCCGTCATCGCCCCAAATAATTTCCACGGCGACGTCCAGAACGGCGCGCATATTGGCTTCAATAGCCATGCCCCACGGTGCGTGCACGGCCGCTCCAAACGGGGTCAGAATGCACACCCGCCAATCGCCGATTTCGTCACGAAACCGTTCCACCACAATGGTTCTATCGTCGGGCACCACACCAGTGGCGATGGCCTGATCGTTGAGATATTGCAACAGGTTCCGGGCCGCTAGGCCGTCAAGGCAGTGCTCCGATTCCATGCGCGCCACTGCGTCGTCGGCAGGCATGGCGCGGATTTCGCGCACAAATGCGCCCACGGCCGTGCCCAGTTCGATGGGACGCCCGGGCCGGTCTCCGTGCCAGAACGGCATTTTTCCCGGCACCCCCGGCGCTGGCGTGACCACGACTCGTTCGTGGGTGATTTCTTCAATTCGCCAAGTACTTGCTCCGAGTCGAAACACCTCTCCTGTACGACTCTCGTACACCATTTCTTCATCTAGTTCGCCCACCCGGACGCCGTCGGGAAGAAAAACGCCAAACAGTCCACGATCGGGGATCGTGCCCGCATTGGCGATCGCCAAACGCTGAGCGCCGTCGCGCGCCCGCACCAAACCAAGGCGCACCTCGCCGTCGCTATCGACGGCCAATCGATCCCAATTCAGACGCGGCCGCAGCTCGGCAAACTCGTCGCTCGGATACCGGCCTGCCAGCATGTCGAGCACGGCTACGAACACCTCGTTGGTGATGTCTGCGAAGCATGCGCAACGCCGGGTGAGCGTCATCAACTCGTGTACCGAGTACTCGTCCATGGCCGTCATGGCCACCAGGTGTTGGCTCAACACATCAAGCGGGTTGCGCAAATAGCGGGTATGTTCGATCAGCCCAGCCCGCATGCGTTGCACCACCACCGCGGTTTCCACCAAATCGCCGCGATGTTTAGGGAACACTTTGCCTTTACTCGGCTCGCCCACCTGATGGCCGGCTCGCCCGATGCGCTGTAAGCCGCTGGACACTGCACCAGGTGACTCGACCTGCACCACCAAATCAATGGCGCCCATATCGATTCCTAATTCCAGCGACGAGGTAGCCACGAGGCCGCGCAACTGCCCAGTTTTGAGTTCGTCTTCGATGACCACTCGTTGTTCACGGGCCAGAGATCCATGGTGGGCTTTGACCAAATCAGGGTCACCGGGGCCGATGATTCCACGCTCGAAAGCAAGCTCGTTGAGAGCAGCTGCCAGCCGTTCGGCCGAGCGACGCGAATTGGCGAAAATTAGCGTGGAGCGATGTGTCATCACCAGCTCCAGAAGCTTGGGATGAATCGAGGGCCACAAACTTCGCGCCTCGCCCAGATCGCTCATATCGTCGACGGGCACCACCACTTCGATATCAAGCTGCTTGCGAACTCCGGCGTCCACGATGGTCACTGGCCGGGGCCGCCCGGTCGTCGTATCGAAGCCGCCTAAAAATCGAGCGACCTCTTCTAATGGTCGTTGGGTGGCCGACAAGCCAATGCGCTGCACCGGTGGATTTCCTGCCCCCGTTACTAAGGCGTCGAGACGCTCCATACTCAGAGCCATGTGGGCACCACGCTTGGTGGGAGCCAACGCATGTATTTCATCGATGATCACCGTCTCGACGCCCGCCAACGTCTCACGCGCCTTGGACGTAAGCATGAGGAAAAGAGATTCCGGCGTGGTGATCAAAATATCGGCGGGGACTCTGGCCAATCGTCGACGGTCTTGCATCGAGGTATCGCCTGTGCGCATTGCCACCGTTGGCTCTGTGATCTCGATGCCGAGACGCTCTGCTGCCATACGAATTCCCACCAACGGCGACCGCAGATTCTTCTCGACGTCGAACGCCAACGCCCGCAGCGGCGAGATGTACAACACTCTTGTTCTGCGCTGCTTTGGATCGGTGACGGGCGACGTCATCAATCGGTTGATAGCGGCCAAAAACGCGGCGAGCGTTTTGCCGGATCCAGTCGGAGCCAGAATCAGCGTGCTGTCGCCCCGATGGATCGCGGGCCACCCTTGCTCTTGGGCGGGCGTAGGGGCCGGGAACGAGCTCTCAAACCACGCCTGCACGGCGGGCGAGAACAATTGCAGAGGCACGGCGCGCACACTACCGGCTCCCGTAGACTCCACCCATGGCCGAGTTTCATCCTGCGTTCGAGGAATACTGCGAAGTGATCTTCGAACTCAAGGAGGACAATCTTGATGTGATCCAGGCTCGAATCGCCGAGCGGCTGGGTATCAGTCGTCCATCTGTTTCTGAGCAAATAAAGAAGCTCGAGGCTGAGGGGCTCGTGCATCAATCGGGCGGCAAGATCACCCTCACCCGTGCGGGCACGGCGTTAGCCGAATCAGTGGTACGCCGTCATCGATTGGCCGAACGTTTTCTCACCGATATTTTGGGGCTGAGTTGGGCAGAGGCTCACAAAGAAGCGGGTAAGTGGGAGCACATCATGAGCGACTCGGTCGAGCACGCTATGAACAGAGTGTTAGGTGAGCCGACCACGTGCCCACATGGCAACCCGATTCCCGGCTCGGACTACGCAGCACCCAACAGTCGCATGCTTACCGACGTAGTGGTCGGGCACCGCTTCATCGTTTCCCGCATCCCCGAGGAACTGGAATTTTCCCCTGGAGTACTCGAATTTTTGGAGGACGCACAACTACTTCCCGGAGCACACGGCCTGGTCGTAGCTATTGGGCCCGACGGCACGCTTACCCTAGAAGTCAATGGCGCAACGATCGGGCTCGGCGCCTTTGCCAGCCAACGAATTCTGGTCGAGGCCTGATGCGGACAATATTTCGCGCCCTCGGTAAATTTTTTGTTTGACTTTGGTTATTTCTTGGTTATATTTCGGGGACTCGTTCACATGGGGTGAGCGGCGTTTCACTCTGGCGGTTATCTGTGACGAAGTTCATTGTTGTTCGACGCTCGGCAATTGTCGGCCTGATGCTCGCGAGTTCGTTTGCCATCACAAGTTGTGGCACCGCAGACGCGTCGGCATCAACCGCGCCGGTCAAGGTCATCATCACCGACTTCAACGTGGGTACCAACCTCGCTGCCCATAAGACAGGCACCATCGACTTCAAAATCAGAAACACGTCGGATGTCACCATGCACGAGATGTTGGTCATCAAAACTGACCTCAAGCCAGAAGAGTTTCCCGTCGACCCTGAAGATGGTCGGATTGATGAAGAGTCGGCCAAGATCAACTTCATTAAGGAAACATCCGACATCAAGGTCCGCGAGTCACGGAACTTTTCACTCAACCTCGAGCCAGGCCACTACTGGCTCATCTGCAACCTGAATGACCATTTCAAAAAGGGTATGCACACCGAATTCACCGTAACGGGTTAGTTCAGCCACAATTTGGTTGGTCTTACAAGAGTTGTTAGCCTTACCTAACATGACCCTCGGTAAGACACTGCTCCTCGGATTAATCGCCACAGTCACCATTTTCTTGGGTCTGCCCGTGGCCAGGATGCGCAAGGTCACTGTCACAGCTAAAGCTGCTTTGAATGCTTTCGCCATTGGCGTCCTGGTGTTCTTGCTGATCGAGACGCTGCATAAGTCGTCCGACCAAGTCGAAACTGCACTCACTGACGCGCATGATCATCTTGGATCGTGGTCCTCATTTGCCGGTAAATCAGTGCTCTTCGTGGGCGCATTACTTGTAGGGCTCGTCGGTTTGACTGCATACGAGCAGTGGATGCGAAACAAACGCTCCCACCTGGGCACAAATGTCAACCCTGCGTACACCACAGCGCTGCTCATCGCCATCGGTATTGGGTTGCACAATTTCGCAGAAGGATTGTCAATCGGGCAGTCGGCGGCCCGAAACGATGTGAAGCTGGCGGTGTTGCTCGTCGTTGGATTCGCCCTCCACAACGCCACAGAAGCGTTCGGGATCGCTGGGCCGCTCACTGGTGAAGCAACAGTGCCCACGTGGCGCTGGTTGGGCCTCATGGGCCTTATCGCCGGCGGCCCGACATTTGTGGGCACCGCAATCGGACATTCAGTCGTCAACAACAATTTGGCCCTCCTATTTCTGGCCCTGGCCGCCGGGTCGATCCTGTACGTGGTCATCCAATTGATCGGCGTGGCACTGAAAATGGGCCGTCCCATGAGCTTGGCGTGGGGTGTCATCGCTGGCTTGGCCACTGGGCTGGGAACCGATTTCATTTTGGTAGTCGCCGGCGCATAGGCCAACCGCCGACGGCCATGGCCGCTGAAGGCCTACCGCAATACGTCAGGCAACGGCTGGGCATGAACCACGGTGAGGCGTTTCGTGGCTCTGGTAAGCGCCACATACAGCGCACGCATCCCTTGGGGCTCGGCAGCGATGATTTCGGCAGGCTCCACCACAATCGTGGCGTCGTATTCAAGGCCCTTCACCACGCCGACGGCAATCAGAGTGACATTGTCAAAATCGTCTGTCACGTGGGCGAGAGTGCCGTGCAACGTGCTGGGCACAATCACGGCCACTCGGCCGTCATCGACATCTACCTTGGCCGTCGCAATAGCCTGGCGAACTGTCTCCACCAGGCCGAGAGCGGTGGCGTCGATGAATGCAGGATCGACGCCCACGACACGTACCGAGCGGGGCGGAGTGAGGTCGGGCGCTGCCACTGCCAACACCTTGGAAGCCAGCGCCATGGCCTCGGCGGGAATGCGGTAGCCAAGCGTGAGTTCGACTCGGCGAGGTGGCTTCTTGGCGGGCATGAGCCGCAAAATATCCTCCCAAGAATCGGGGGCGAACGGCCCGGTGGCTTGGGCAATATCGCCCACCATGGTGATGGAGCCGTTGAGCGACCGGCGAGCCAACATGCGCAGTTGCATTGGCGTGAGATCCTGGGCTTCGTCGATCACCATGTGCCCGTAGGTACGAATTTCGTCGTCCACGTTGGTGTTTGTTTTGCCCTTCGTGGGCTTGGCACCGAGCAGGGCATTGGCTTCGTCGAGAACGGGCGCATCGGCATCCGTCCACCGGATCGCCGCCAAGTCGTCGACGCGATTTACGTACATTGTCTCTACGTCGTCTTCGGAAAATCCGCCGGCTTTCAAGGCACTGCGGAGCAATCCGCGGGAACCGTACAGGTCGTGCAAGAGCTCTGCCGACGTCAACAACGGCCACATAGTTTCCAACATGAGCCGAATCTCATCAGTGTGCCGCAACCGATCGCGCACCACATTGGGATCAAGATCTTGGCGGCTCGACCGAGCCAAACATCCAAACACTTCATGCTCCACAAACCGGCGAGCCGGATTGTGGAGCTGAAACCGTCGTTGGGATTGGGAAACAATTTCGACGGTCTGGGCGGCCGTGATGCGAAGAGTTTCTAGACCGTACCCAATCGACAAATCTTTGCGAATCGGGCGTTGACGATCGCGGATTGCGCGGCGAACCACTTTGGCCATGCGCAAGTCGCCCTTAATTCGGGCTGCGGGCCACGTGCCTGCGCCACCAAAATTGACGTTTGGCACGAGGTCGCCAAGGGTCACCAATTCGACGCCTGCCTCGCCCAAAGAGGGAAGCACGCGTTCGATGTATCGCAAGAAATGACGGTTGGGGCCAATCACCAAGACGCCCTGGCCCTCCAACGGAAAACGATAGGTGTACAACAAGTACGCAGCCCGGTGCAGAGCGACGACTGTCTTGCCGGTGCCAGGACCACCTTGGACCACAAGGACACCCGGCAACTCGGCCCGGATCACGTCGTCTTGCTCGGCTTGGATGGTGCCGACAATGTCGCCGAGTTGCCCAGTGCGGGACTGTTGCAAGGCTGCCAGCAGCGTGCCATAGCCAGTCAGCGAGGCAGCTTCCCCGCCATCGGCCATGCGGTCAAGCCCGAAGAGTTCGTCTTCCAAATCAAGCAATTTGCGGCCGTCACACATGAAGTGCCGACGACGAGCCAACCCCATTGCCTGACGCCCAGTGGCCCGGTAGAAAGGCTCTGCAATAGGTGCCCGCCAATCGACGACCAACACTTCTTGCTGGCTGTCGCTCACCGACAGTCGGCCGATATGGAACGCTTCGGATGGGGTGGCCTCAGTGGCTTCCGTGTCGATCCGTCCAAAAACAAGCGACGCATCGCCGAGCTGCAATTGGCTCAACCGGTGGGCCATCTGGTCGGTGATCACATCACGTTCGAACTGGGCCTGAAAGGTGCCGCCGCGTCCAGTTTCGGTGAGGCCGCGCATTTTTCGGGCCGCCGCACGCGTGCCTTCTAACGCGTCATATGCGCTATCGATGTAGAGCTGCTCTGCAGCGAATTCTGGGTGCTGGCTCACGCGCATACCTCAAAATAGGGGGACTGCAAAGGTTAGCCCCTTTGGGTGCCAAACTGCGTACGTGAATAGCGACAAAATGCAACACACCAGCGCGTTCGGAGAACTCATCACCACCACCATGTCCGTTCTGGATTGGAATTTATGGTGGCGGTTCGGACCCTGGGAGGCCCGGCAGCCGGCAATCGATGCCACCTTGGTGGCACTCAACGCCGACGTGATATGCATCCAAGAAACGTGGCCCGACCAAGTATCCAGACTCACGGACCTGCTCGGCATGCACCACATTTACGGCTCCCGGCAAGCATTTGATGGCGTCCAATTCGGCAATGCCATTCTGTCGAAGTGGCCAATCGTGCGCAGCGAGACGCTGCCGTTACCTGTCGACGAAGCCGGCAAATTCGAGGAAGGCCGCACCATTCTTTTCGCCGAAATCGAAGGTCCACGTGGCACATTCCAAGTGTTCAACACCCATTTGAATTGGCGTCTCGACCAATCGGCGATCCGCCAAATTCAAGTAAAGGCAATATTCGACGCCGTCCATCAACGTCGACCCCGCACGTTTCCGGCCATCGTGACCGGCGACTTCAATGCCGGCCCTGACACCGATGAGATCCGCATGATGACCGGCAAGACTGAGGTGCCCATCGAAGGCATGATCTTCCATGACGCGTGGGAATCCACGGATGGCAGCTCAGCGAGTGGCAAAACAGTCAATGGCAATACGTGGGCCAACGAAAATGCCTATGCTCTGCTCGACCTGGAGCCGTCGCGTCGAATCGACTACATATTTATTGGCTGGCCAAAGGGTGGCGGGGCAGGCCACGCCATGACATGTCGCCGAGTATGCACCGAGCTTGTCGACGGCGTCGTGCCCAGTGATCACTATGGCGTACTAGCGGAATTGCGTTACTAGCCCGTGGGCGGTCAACCTGTGCGGGTGATTTCCAACGATCGTTTGTTACGTGCCGCCCAGGGGCAGTCCGTGGACGCCACTCCGGTATGGTTCATGCGCCAGGCCGGCCGCTCGCTTCCGGAGTACCGATCGATTCGAGGAATCGGCTCCATATTGGATGCCATCAAGCAGCCCGATTTGGCCGCCGAAATCACGCTGCAACCCGTGCGCCGATACGGAGTCGACGCGGCAATTTTGTACTCCGACATTGTGGTACCCGCCCATGCTGTGGGGTTCGGGGTGGATGTGGAGCCTGGTATAGGCCCAGTCATCGCCAACCCATTTCGGTCGGCAAGCGACCTTTCCCGATTGCGACCGCTGGAACCCGAAGTCGATACGCCGTACGTGCTCGAAACAATCGCCACCTTGGTGGCTGAACTAAAGGTGCCGCTCATTGGTTTTGCAGGGGCACCATTCACCGTGGCCTCCTACCTCGTGGAGGGACGCCCCAGCCGTACCTACGAACACACCAAATCGTTGATGTACGGCAACGAACCGCTGTGGCATTTGTTGATGGACCGATTGGCCGATATCGCCATTGCTTCGTTGCAATCTCAGGTCGCCGCGGGGGCGAGCGCCATTCAACTTTTTGACTCGTGGGTGGGCGTGTTGAGCGCTCCGGACTATAAAAAATACGTCATGCCCCACTCAGAAAAGGTGCTCTGCGCAATGGCCGATAGTGGCGTTCCCCGCATTCATTTCGGCGTCGGCACCGGCGAGCTACTCGGTCTCATGGGCGAGGCAGGAGCCGATGTGGTGGGCGTGGACTGGCGAGTGCCGCTCGATGTCGCGAGCCAACGTGTCGGCCCCAATAGGGCATTGCAGGGCAACCTTGACCCGGTGGTCGTCACGTGCGACTGGCCAGTGGTGGAGACGCAGGTGCGCGAGGTACTGCGGCTCGGCGGAGCCCATCCTGGCGGCCATATTTTCAACCTCGGCCACGGCGTTACACCCGATCTAGACCCAACGGTCCTGGAACGAATTGTGGCGCTAGTGCACGACCCAGTGGGGTTCGCAGCATGAAGCCGATTGCCGTCATTGCTATGGCGTATGGCACGCCGCGTCATGAGGACGAGTTGGAGGCGTACTACACCGATATCCGGCGCGGTCGCCCGCCATTGCCAGAGCAACTCGCCGATCTGAGACGCCGGTACGACGCCATTGGCGGGCTATCACCACTTGCCAAATTGACCACTGCACAGGCTGATGTATTGCAGCACGAACTCGACCAAATAGTGCCCGGCGGTTACCGCGTTTTTCAAGGCCTCAAACACGCTTCGCCAATGGTCGAAGTCGGGGTGGCCGCTGCCGCCGAAGCGGGTTGCACACAAGCAGTTGGTTTGGTATTTGCGCCTCACTATTCGGCGTTTTCGATTGGCCAATATCACGGCCGCGCCGGTGCTGCCGCCGGCGAGTTGGGCATGTCATTTGCCGGTGTCGACTCGTGGCATGTGATGCCGGAGTACGTATCATTTTTGGCTGACGCAGTGCGCGCAAAATTGGCCGCCATGCCTGCTGGCACCCGTGTCGTTTTTACGGCCCACTCACTTCCCGAACGAATCTTGGCCGCCGGAGATCGATACCCCGATGAGCTCGCCGCCACGGCCGTCGCGGTGGCTCGCGAAGTGGGCCTCGACACCCACGATGTTGCCTATCAATCTGCAGGGCGCACACCGGAGCCATGGCTCGGCCCCGATATCTTGGAGTATTTGCGCAACGCGGCAGCGGCACAGCTGCCAGGAGTCCTGGTGTGTGCGTGCGGCTTCGTTGCCGATCACCTTGAAGTGCTCTTCGACCTCGACATCGAAGCATCCACTTTGGCCGCATCGCTGGACATGCCCTTTGCCCGCACCGACATGCTCAACACCAACGCCACAGTGATCGGCGCGCTCGCCAAACTCGTGGTCGCTGCCGGCCCATAGTGAGATGACCGGCGTCACCATTATTGGCGGAGGCATCGCCGGATTGAGCGCCGCATGGCACCTGTCGAATGCGCTGCCCGACCTCGAAATCACGGTGCACGAATCATCCGCACAATGGGGCGGAAAACTGCACTCGACGGAATTCGGTGAGTTTGGCCTCATCGACGAAGGCGCAGATGCGTTTTTGGCCCGCGTCCCAGAGGGCGTCGAATTGTGCCGAGAATTGGGCATTGATGGCTCGTTGACGTCGCCGCAAACGAGTCGGGCGTACGTCTGGAGCAGAGGTGTCTTGCGGCCAATTCCGGCCGGCGTCGTTCTCGGCGTGCCCACGTCGATTAGCTCGTTGTGGCGATCGGGGGTGTTGCCCTTGAGTGGTGTGTTTCGGGCCGCAATGGAGCCGATCGTGGCTCGTCAGGCGGCCAAGGTTGCGGCGACGGATTCGATAGGACAAGCCATCACCGCTCGGTTTGGCCATCACGTCACCGAGCGTCTGGTGGACCCTTTGCTTGGCGGAATCAACGCCGGCAATGCCGACCAGTTGAGCCTTCGTGCCAGCGCTCCACAACTCCTTGAATCGGCGTCCTCAAATCGTTCAATGATGCGGACGCTTCGCGGACGCCCGGCAGTCGAGGGGCCGGTGTTTTTCTCGCCAGCCGGAGGGATGGCGGCCATCATCGATGCTCTCGTCGATCAGCTTGCGGCACGGGGCATCGACCTACGTTTGGCGTCCGATGGCAGCGTCCATAGCAGCCCTACGATTATTGCCACGCCGGCCGCAGTGGCTGCGAAATTACTCGTTGGGTACGCCCCACACGCATCAGCCGCGCTGGCGAACATACAGCACGTGTCGGTGGCGCTGATCACGGTCGCCGTGCCCCGGGAAGTGATTCGTCATCCCCTAGATGGGTCGGGCTTTTTGGTACCTCGCGTCGCGGGGACGCTTTTGACAGCGTGCTCATGGTCGTCCATGAAATGGCAACATGTCGGCGATCGATCGGGCAGTGACATGGTGATGCGACTGTCGGCAGGGCGACTCGGTGACGAGCGAGTTGACGATCTCGACGACGACCAGCTCGTGCATGCACTCATGGCCGAACTACGGCCAATGATTGGCATGACCGGGGACCCATCGCAGGTACGAGTGAGTCGGTGGCCGAACGGCTTCCCGCAATACTTGCCGGGCCATCTCGACCGAATCGACCAACTCGACGTCGACCTTGCCCGAGAGATGCCCCACATACAGCTGGCAGGCGCTGCATATCGAGGAGTAGGCGTACCCGCCTGTATCCGAAGCGGGCGACGAGCGGCTGCTAAAACTGTCGAATTTTTGGCTAGGTAATCTCCCACGGCGACCCCCGCTGGCCACACGAAATGGTGTACAACTAGGTGATGCACGTCACGCACCGCAGCAAGATATTGGTCGCCTCGACCGTATTTGCACTCAGCGTGACTTCTTGCGCCTCTACAAAAGTTGTCCAGTCGCCGGTGGCTACCGTCACCGCGCCGCAAACCACGAGCACCTCGGTACCACCGCCCCCAACGAGCTCGACGACTCGGCCCCCGACAACTACAACCACTTCTGCGCCCACGACGACCACCACGACCACCGCGAAGCCGCTCCCGGTGCCTGTCGAATTGCCGGCCGATCAGAGGGCCTTTGAGCCCGAAATTGTGATTGGCCAGATTGAGATACCGCGCCTCGGCATCAACGAGTCATTGCACGAGGGCATCTCTTTAGTATCAATCGATCGCGGGCCGAGCCACTGGCCGGGATCGGCCATGCCCGGCGACGCTGGCAACGTAGTGATCGCCGGCCATCGAGTGACGCACAGCCACCCGTTTCGAGAAATCAACACCATGGAGGTGGGCGACGAGGTGATCTTCACCTACGGGTTCACCAAGTTTGTGTACGAAATGACGGGCAACGAAGTCGTGAATCCAGATGGTGTGTACATCTTGGATCAGACGCCCGAAAAGACGGCCACGCTATTTGCCTGTCATCCTCCAGGCCGTGCCACACAACGCTTTGTGGTGCACCTCAAGCTGAAGGAAACCCGACCCGTCGGCTAACACGCAGTAGCGGGAATAGCGACTGTCGACACGAACGGTTTTGTCATGCTGCCATCTTGCATGATGGCCACGAATTGCACGTTGACTGACGCCCCGGCTGGCACATTGGAAATCACCACGCCTGTGGTAGCTGCAGTGGTGAGACGCCCGATGGGAACAAATGCCGCCGTGGGGTCGGCCTGCGTTGAGTATTCGTACGCCACCAGGTTGGCAATCGCTCCGGGCCAGGCGGGAGTTATCGTCCAACCGGCACCAGGGGTCAGGCACGCAGGCGTGTAGGCCACCGTGGGATTTGCGACTGTGGGCGTGACAGATGCCGTCGTTTGATTCGGATCAGCGGGGGTAGTGGCCACGGTGATGGCCGAATTCGTGACGCCTGGTGCCGTGGTAGCGGGGACCGAGTTGGGTTTGCCCGTGCTCTTCGTTAGGGCGTCGTAGGTGATGACGATGAGCGGAATCATGGCCAGCAATAGCACTATTTGCACCACACGCAGCCGGATATTTTTCCGACGGCGGGCCGCATCAGAGACCACATTCGCCTTCGGCGCCCCCTTCGTCCGATCGGCATTGGCTTTGATGGTTTCGTTTCCTGCCAGATCGGGCCTGACGCGTGGGGGCGCTGGGGGTGGAGCTGGGACCGGGGCTGGGGCATCTATTGGCGTGGGCGCTTGCACCGGCGCGGGCGCAGGAGGCACGACACCAAGCAACGTTGCCCTTTCGGCGACGAGATTTTTCAGACGTTCGATTTCGCCCACTTCGATTTTGGCGTTGCCCTGGCCAATGAAATACACCAACGCTTCGACCACACATACTACAGTGGTGTCGACGGTGATCATGGGTTGCGACAATCGAGTGCCGGCAATGGCCACAACCGGCATGACGGCTTTGTCAAAAATGCCAGCCAGCGCGTTGGCTTTGATGCGGCTGGCGGCAATCTCCCGTTCGATGATGTCGATCGAGGCACTCGATTCGGCCACCAGGAACACGCCGGTCGGGCCCACGACGAGAAAATCGGAGTCGGCGAGCGAGCCTTGAATCGACAGATTGTGCATCGTGCTGAATGGCAGGGGCAAGCCGGTGAGTGCACGTTCGACTGATGTTGTTGGTATGGAAGTGCTCTTGTCCAAGACGTTTATCACCGTGTTCTATCGGTCAACCGATCATCCGAATGAATACAGGCTACAAAACGTTCACACAATTTACCTCAGGGATGGGTCTGCGAGGCTCGCTAACACGCCTCGGATGGCACTACTGCAGGCGCCACAATCGGCGCACCCCGGGTACCATCGATCAGAACAGGAATGACCCTCGTTGTTACTGTCGATCCGGCCGGAAGTTTCGCAAGTGTTACGCCTGCTTGGTCATCTGGAGCGAAACGACCAATAACCGTCCACTCACCGTTGAAAATATTTTGCACCGAATATTCATAGGCCTGAAGGTTTGCGATCGTTCCTGGCCACACAGCGGCGATCACCCATCCTTCGCCAGGCACCGGGCACGACAGCGCGTAGGCCACCACTGGGCTTTGCACAATTACCGGGATCGTCGTTGTTGATTCTGTTGCTTGAGGGAGGCCGGCTGGCGCGACCGTCATGACCGGATTAACCGCCTTTGGCTTGGGCGCTGGAGCCGAAACCAGCACCTTGGCAGTGACCGCGATCAGTGGCACCATCACGATGGCAAATCCCACTCGCAGGCGTTTGCGCTGTGTGAACCGGCGCATCTGCTTGTTCTGTTGTTCTATCTGCCGCTGGGAGGCACTTGCCGGCCTTGCGCCCCGAGTGACCCCTACCAAGCACGCCACCCGATTGACCATACGCGGCAGATCTTCTTCGTCAATTCGTCCGCTCGGCTGCGCCACGACGTGAGACACGGCCGCTGGAACGCAGACGAGTGTGCGGTCTTGCACCGACACAGTCGTGCCGTTGCCGGCCATGGTTGAACTGAGCACCGGAGTGACCATATGGTCGATTTTGGCTGACAATTTGTCGGACTTGGATTGCATTTGGGCGACGCGGGAATCGAGGGAGTTTTCGTCGCCCACGTGGGAACCTACGAGGTACACGCCGTTGACCCCGATGATTACAAAGTCCTCGGGGTCAAGCACCCCGGGCACTAACAGGTCAGTGAGAACAGTCTGAGTCACAGTCATCTATCGACCAGTTCACGCAATTCTTGATAGCTAACTGCGGGCAGACGACAGTACGCGGGCGATTGATGAGCGACCATTCACAGATCAAACCGAGATTTTGCCAATAGACATCTGGGTTGACAAATTAATCGAACTGGTGTACGATATTGTGTATGGAATTGCTGGCAGGCGAAGTAACAAACTCGTGCGAGGAGTCGTTGGCCCAACGGATTGCACGCCTGTGCGGCCACCTCAACGCTGTCCATGCACAACTCGTCGACGCCATATCAGAAGCCCTTGAAACCAACGCCTGGCACGGATGGGGGGTCAAAACCGCTTCTCACTGGGTCGCATGGCAAACCGGCTTGTCGCCGTCCCGAGCTCGTTCCATCGTGCACATTGCAGAACGACGCCACGAACTTCCCGCCACCTACAACGCGTTCGCCAACGGCGAAGTGGCCATCGATCAAGTGGCCGTCGTCGCCAAATATGTTCCCGCGGCGTACGACCAGCAAGTTGCCGACCTTGCCCGCCACACCACTGTGACCCAACTCACAAAAGCCGTCAGTCGCTACACCTTCGAGCCTGCTCCCGAACCATCGCCGGGGACGCAAACGAATCCCACCGATTTCGTCCACCACCACACCGACGAACACGGCCGATTCCACCTCTCCGCCGAGTGCAGCGCGATCCAAGGCGCAACCATTGCCAAAGCGCTTCAAGAAGCGCACGACCATTTGTTCCACAACGGCCACGCTGAGGCCACGTGGATCGACGCCCTCACGCTCGTCTGCGAACGATCATTGGCCACTATCACGAGCACTAGCCGCACTGACCGATTCCGAACTCTGATCCATCTGGATACAGAAGGCGCATTCCTTCATCAAGGCCCGCGCCTACCCGATCGCATGGCGGAACACATCATGTGCAACGGGATCGTCCAACCGGTGTGGAGCACCAGCGGACACGCGGTGAACGTTGGACGGGCGCACCGAATCGTCCCCGATCGCACCCGTCGCGTCATCGAACAACGCGACCAATATTGCCAACACCCCACATGCACTAGCCGCCATCACCTCGATATCCACCACATCACCCATTGGCTACACGGTGGCAAAACCGATACCGGGAACCTGATCGCCTTATGTGGTGCCCATCATCAATCACATCACAATGGCGAATTTCACATCACGGGCAACGCCGATATTCCCCACGGCATCACCTTCACGAAACCCGAAGGCAGCATCATCAAACGACCATCACCAATTCCGCCGAGCGAGCCGCCACCGGCGCCGCCGCGGCCCTATGTACATGCCAGCGGCGAACCGCTCAACACGCAATGGATCACGTTCACGCCTTCGCCTACGGCAGTGGGTGTTTCTTAAAGAACGCCCATGCAAGTTCGATGGCGTCGATGTTTTTTGTGTTGTAGCCAAGGCCGGGGATATCGAGGCTGCCGGGCCATGTGTGGCCGCCGCCTTCGATACGGTACAGGGCCACCTCGCTGCCATCGGCGCAGTTCCCATAGGTGAGCAACGTCACGTCGTCGTCGATCTTGGATTCCACTGCTGGCACCTTGCATTCAGCCCTGGCGGCCCATCCGTCCATGGACGAGATCGTGCTAGGAACGATGCCATTGCCACAGCAATTCACCACACCACCTTCGTAGGGGACGGTCTCATCCTTGGTGCCCTTGAACGCCAGAATCGATACCGGTCGACCACGGCCACACTCAGGTGTAAACACCACCACCGCGACAGGAGCGAACGCGGCAAACTTGTCGCTCGCCTTGCATGCCAAAAGCGAACTCATCACGCCTCCGTTCGACATACCGGTGGCAAAAACTCGACGACTATCCACGCAATATTGATCGCTCACCTTGGCCAGAAGATCGGTCATAAAAACCACGTCGTCACCCTCACCTGCCGGCGCGTTGTACCCCAAATTAAAATGTGGTGGCTTGCCTTGACCGTCGGGCAACACTGCGATGAACGTCTCCCGATCAGCCACCGGCGAGACCTTGGAATAGATCAGTTGTTGGAATGACGACGAGCCAAAGCCGTGTATGTCGAAGACGACCGGTGTGGGCTTCATGGGGTCGTATTTTGCAGGCGTGACCAATCGATAATGACGCTCAATACCCGACGATGTGATGGTGCCTTCACTGGCTCCGCCGGAGATCGGCTTGCGGCCGTCGCACCCCGTTGATGGCGTTGTCGACGACGACGTCGAACTCGTGGTTATTGCCGTCGTGCTTGTAGTCGGTGAAGTCGTTGACGAGGAAGCCGAAGTGGTGGAAACGCTGGCTGCGGTCGTCGGCACCGTAATTGGCGCTGTGGAAGGCGCTGTGGAAGGCGCCGTAATTGGCGCCGATGTACAAGCGCTTACAACTACCAATCCGACTGCCAAGAAAGACACACTTTGAAAACGGCCACGGCGCAACATCACTACAGTCTGGCCTATCGACCATCATGGCGAGATGCCGATTGCTCGTCGCCTCCTTCGAAATCGGTGGCTTGGCTCAGCGACCAGCGGGTTAGCGATGTGTCTTTCTTTGCCGCCATGGGGTTGGTGGCCCCTCGCCATCGCCGGCCTCGCCGGGCTGATGATGGCCATCGATGGACAGCGTCGGCGGCGCGTTTTCAACCTGGCAATGGTTGCCTGGTTCGTGCACTTCGTGGTGTCGCTGCAGTGGATGCGTGACTTCAATATGGGCGGCTATATCGGCGCCGTTTTGTTGGAGAGCGCCATCTTGGCCGCCGGCATGGCCCTTGCTCCCCGTAAGGGTTCGTGGCGGTTTGCCGCCCTCGCCACCTGCTTCACGATTGCAGAATTCATTCGGTGGAAATGGCCCTTCGGCGGCGTGCCCTTGAGCTCACTGGCGCTAAGCGTCGCCGATTCGCCGATTCGGTGGGCGGTGCCACTGGGCGGCTCGATGCTGGCCGTCGCAGTCGTCGGGTTCGCTGCTGCAGCACTGGCCAGCGCGCAGCATCGCTCATATGGTGTAGCACGATTACTGGTCTACCTGGCCGCAATATTTCCCGTCGCCGGGGCATTGCTGCCAAGCACAACTGTGGCCGGCACGATGCGGGTGGCTCTCGTGCAAGGTGGCGGTCGGCTCGGTACCCGAGCTATTACCGACGATGCCCGCCAGGTATTCGTGCGCCATCTCACGGCTAGCCATTCGATCGCCTCCGGTACCGTCGACCTCGTGTTGTGGCCCGAAAATGTCATCAACGTAGACGGCGATTTCGCGACCTCGAAAGAACAAGCCGAAGTCGCCACCGAGGCCCGACGAATCGGTGCCCCGATAGTGGCTGGGGTCGTACACGACGACGGCGACTGCTGCTTTCGAAATCAAGCCGTCGTATGGAACTCCCAAGGCAAAATCGTTGACATTTACGACAAGGTGCATCGGGTGCCATTCGGTGAATACATCCCGCTTCGTTCGTTCGTGGAAAAGTTCGCTGACCTCAGTTTGATTCCTCATGAAGCCATCGCCGGCACGAAGCCAGGTCTGCTCCACACTCCGGCTGGCGACCTTGCGGTGGCGGTTAGTTTCGAGTTGTTCCACCCCGATCGGGCGGCTAGCGGCGTCGACCGGGGTGGCACTGTGCTGCTCGGCCCTACCAACTCGTCGAGCTATCGCGACTCCATGGTGCCCACACAAACGCTCAATGCCTCTCGTTTGCGAGCGCTCGAAACAGGACGCACTGTGGCCCAGGTGAGTCCCACAGGGTTTGGCGCCATCATTACCTCCAGTGGCGAGTTGACCGCTCGCAGTTCGCTCAAAGAACAGCGGGTGATTGTGGCCACCATCGACAAGCGAACGGGTCGCACGGTGTACGCCCACGTCGGCGACGCAGCCGTTTTGGCACTGTGCATTCTCGTCGTCGCGGCCGTCTATCTGCTGGCCCGACGCCAGACGGAAACACACGTCGCTGCGAGCATCACCGTTACCGATCGGTAGCCTGTCAACTTCATGGTTATACACGCCTCCCCCGGGCCGAACGATCCTCTTAAAATCGCGTACCTCACCTATCGCGGCAAGCCACATGTGGGCGGCCAGGGCGTGTACACCCGCCACCTCACAAAGGCACTCGCCGACCTAGGGCACACGATTGAAGTCATCGGCGGTCAGCCGTACCCCATTTTGGACGACCGGATCAAGCTCACCAAGCTTCCCAGCCTTGATATTTTCAATGACCAATACCCTGGCCGGTTCCCCGCATTTTGGGAATTCAAAACCAAGGCCGACGTCGCTGAGGCCTTGCAATTTTCGATGGGTACATTCTCCGAGCCATTGGCATTCTCGATGCGAGCCCTAAAAGAACTCACCCCTCGGGCCAAAGAATTCGACCTCATTCACGACAACCAGTGCCTGGGCTACTCGATTCTGAAACTCGAAAAGATCATCCCCACGATTGTCACGTTGCACCATCCGATCACCCGCGACCGGGCCCTCGAAATGGAACATGCTTCCAATCGTTTCAAGCGGTGGAGCATCGGGCGTTGGTACAACTTTGTGAAGATGCAAGGCAAAGTGGCCAGCCAACTGCCCCGCATTGTGGTGGTCAGCGAGAACTCGATAAACGACATCCACACCGACATGGGCGTCAGTAAAGACCGTATGCGGCTCGTGCCAGTGGGCGTCGACGTCGAACTTTTCAAGCCACTCGATGGCGTCACTCGGATCCCCGGCCAGCTCATCACCACGGCGTCTGCCGACGTGGCGCTTAAGGGTTTGCAGTACCTCCTCGAAGCAATCGCCAAGCTTCGCACGGAACGCAACGACATCAAACTCACTGTGATCGGCAAGGCGAAGCCCGGCGGTCAAACCGCACAGCTCATCACGCGCCTTGGGCTCGACGGGATTGTCGAGTTCGTTACTGGCGTGACCGATGAACGCATCGTGGAGCTATACGCCCAGAGCGAAATGGCGGTTGTGCCCAGCCTGTATGAAGGTTTCAGCCTCCCCGCCATCGAAGCCATGGCCACCGGAATTTGCTTGGTCGCCACTGATGGCGGCGCACTGCCAGAAGTCACCGGCATCGACAACGACACCGTGTTGAGTTGCCCAGCTGGCAATGCCGACGCACTGGCGGCCGCGCTTCGACGGGGCTTCGACTCTGCAGAATTGCGTGCCCGAATCGGCGCTGCTGGGCGTCAACGCGTAGTCGAACGGTGGAGTTGGACGTACTGTGCACAGCTCACAGTCGACCAATATCGCGAGGTGCTGGCCATGCCCGCCAACCAAGCCAAACTCCGCGCCAACGGACGATGACACTGTGCTGACCGTGCGTTTTGATCGACTAGGCATCAAGCCTGGCGACACCCTTATTGACCTTGGTTGTGGCTTCGGCCGACACGCCTACGAAGCCGCCCGTCAAGGCGCCCACGTGGTGGCTCTCGACTATGCCGGCGAAGAGTTACAACAAGTTCGAGCCACCTTCGCTGCCATGTTGGAGGTGGGCGAAATGGAACCCGCCAGCTTTATTGGTACCCCTCGCGGCGATGTCACCAACCTTGGTTTGCGCGATGAAGCAGTACACCACATCGTGACCAGCGAAGTGCTCGAGCACATCCAAAACGACGTTGCCGCTCTCGCCGAATTTCATCGCGTCCTCAAGCCGGGCGGCACGCTCACTGTGACCGTGCCCACGTGGTATCCCGAGAAGATCAACTGGATGCTTTCCGACGCTTACCACGCGCCAATTTCGGTGGGCGGTCATGTGCGGATCTATTCACTCACAGAGCTCAAAGCCAAGCTGCGGTCAGCAGGGTTCACGGTGCATTCTTCGCATCATTCTCATGCGCTGCATTCGCCTTACTGGTGGCTGAAATGCGCAGTCGGCGTGACCAAAAACGACCACCCGGCGGTGGTCAAGTATCGCAAATTCCTTGAGGCTGACATCATCAAGCCCAACAAAATCGTGCGCAAGATCGACGATATTCTCAACCCAGTGTTGGGTAAGAGCGTCGTGATTTATGCGTCGAAATCGGCAGGCAATCTCCCATGATCAATTTCACCGTTCCTGGAGTGCTCACGGCGGTCGAGCTCCAAGCAACGGTCGATTCGATCGCCGCCTTACAACTCCCGTCCGGCATCATTCCCTGGTTCCCCGGCGGTCACACGGACGCGTGGAATCACGTCGAGTGTGCCATGGCCCTCACGTTGGGCGGCCGCCTGGCTGAAGCCGAATTGGCATACCAATGGATGGCCGATACACAGCGACACGACGGCTCGTGGCACAACTACTACGTGGGGCACGCCGACGGCACGCAAACCGTCGAAGATGCAAAGCTCGACACCAACGTGGTGGCCTATATCGCTACTGGCATTTGTCACCACGTAGTCAACACCGGGCGAGTCGAATTCGGCCGCCGCATGTGGCCAATGGTGGAACAAGCGATTGACTTTGTGCTGAGCTTGCAAACCCCCAGAGGCGACATCATCTGGGCCAAACATGCCGACGGCCATCCGTGGAGTTACTCACTGCTCACTGGCTCGTCGTCGATAGCACTCTCTATCCGGTGTGCATTGCGGCTGGCCGATTTGCTCGATGAAGAACGGCTCGACTGGGAGCTCAGCGTTACCTCGCTCGAAGACGTCATCCGCCACCGGCGCGACTCCTTCGAGCCAAAGGCGCGCTGGGCTATGGATTGGTATTACCCGGTGTTAGCGGGTGTCGTTAGCGGTCCCGACGCAGTGGCTCTATTGCGCAGTCGGGAGTCCGAATTCTGGTTCGAAGGCAACGGCATTCGCTGCGTCCGCGACGCAGAATGGGTCACAGCGTCAGAGACGTGCGAAGCAGTCATGGCCTACCAATCCGCGGGATTAGACGATGAGGCACGATCGCTTTTCGCCTGGTGCCAGACCATGCGTGACACTGACGGCTCGTACTTCACGGGCCTGGCATACCCCGATTTAGTGTTCTTCCCAGACCACGAACGCAGTGCTTACACGGCCGCAGCAGTAGTACTGGCCGCACACGCGCTATCGAGCGAACCGTTCTGCCGTTTGGGCGTTATTTCCTAGGCGACGATTGCGGTTTTGAGCGTGGCGACCATGAGTTGCGATGCCATCGAAATCGACCGGGTGTCGCCATTGCCATCGGACCGGAATGCGAATTCCAACAGCCCGAGAGCAACTTCGATACCGAGGCCCATGGTGTGCGCGTCGATTGCCGCTGCTTGATCGGGGAATGACTCCTGCATCATCTCGCGAATGGCATCACCGATCTCGGCATGCGACGGACGATATTTACCAACACATAGGCCCTTTGGGTGCACGCCGGCAGCGATGGCCCGCATGCCGGCACGTGCCCTCAACGTGTCGGCAGTGGCGTTGACCCATGCGGTGGGCACGTCGTGCCAGTGGGCAGGCGCATGGTCGGCCAAACGGGACGCAGCTAGTTCCACGACCTGGCCGTGATAGCGGGCTGTGGCCCCAAAATAGATACTGAACTTGTCGGGGAAGTACTGATACACACTACCGATCGGCACACCAGCGACTTGCGCGATGTCGGTCGAGCCAACGTCATCGGTGCCGTATTCGGCAGCGGCACGTTCGGCGGCATCCAGGATCTTCTCAACACGGGCTAATGCACGTTGCTGTTTGGGGATTCGACGAGTTTCACTTGACGGGAATCCAGGGGAACGAGTCAGAGTAACTGAAGATTGTTTAGCCACAATTCGCACACTATTCCAATTAGTAGTTAACGGCCACCATTCTGGGCGCTGTCGACTATTGCAAATGCTTGCCGGTGTGCGGCAACGTCGTGGACACGGACCATCGCCGCCCCATTTTGGCTGGCGATGAGATGGGCGGCGATAGTTCCTGGCAGGCGATCTTTGGGCTCAGGGGTGTTCGTGAGAGTGCCGATAAACCGTTTGCGGCTGGCCCCCACAAGAACTGGAAATTGACCCAAATTTTTCACGCCCCGAAGCAATTTCAGATTGTGATCGACCGTTTTTCCGAACCCTAGGCCGGGATCGATCATCACGCTCGGCACCCCAGCACGCAATGCACGTTCGGCGGCCGCATCGAGATACTCAGCAACCTCAGCAACCACGTCGCCGTACGTCGGGTTGATCTGCATAGTGTCGGGATCTCCTTGCATGTGCATGATCGCCACGGGCACTCCAGCATGCGCGCACACGTCGATCATGAGCTGGTCGCGCAGCCCAGAAATGTCGTTGACAATGTGGGCGCCTGCCTTAAGCGCTGCCTCGGCAACGGCAGGGTGACGGGTGTCGACACTGATGAGTACATCGCCATCGTCGTGCAACGCTTCGATCACGGGAACGACACGCGAAATTTCGACGGCGGTGTCAATCGCGGCCGCGCCGGGGCGGGTCGATTCGCCGCCCACATCAACCACAAGTGCGCCTTCAAAAACGAGCTGACGAGCGTGGCGTATGGCATCAGTGACGGCGGCGAAATCGCCGCCGTCACTGAACGAATCTGGTGTCACATTGAGAATCCCCATGAGCGCCACGCCCTCCCAACGAACGATCCATTGGCCATCGTGACTTTCGTCGGCAAATGATCCGGGCACCGGGAAGCGCCAGCGCAATTCGTGGGTAGTCACGCCGCCGAGGCTACCCCGCGGCCGGGCTCGGGTAGACGGGCGGCTCTTCGCCTGGTGGACGATTTTCGTAGATCGTCACTGCGCCCTCTTTCACAAACGCTTTATCGACCGACGGCCACGCCCCGGGAAGGTAGCGCTTGCCGCCGTCAATGTACGTCCACATACCCGTACCTGTTCGACGGATTTCGTCTTCGCCGGTGGCGGTGGCATCCCACCACATCACCGTGGCGTCGTCGATGCCGTTGTAATCAGTGGCTTTCCAAATGCCTTTGTCGCCGAACGAAAACCCCGGTACGGAGATTCCCGGTTTTGTGGGCGGGGCGTTGAAGAATCCGTCTTGAAAACTCTGCGCCGTGAGGTTTGGGCCCGCCAACTGCAAGCCGGCGTAGAAAACTGAAGGAGTGGGCTGGATGACACCACTGGAGTTTTTGGCGGGTACTTCTTTGCCCGTGAACCATTTGTACAAGAAATATGAGCCGCCTGTTTGGGGGTTGGTGCGAGCCGACAAGGTGGTGAGGCCAAAGGCATGAGCCCATTGTTTTTGGTCGTAGCTACGAGAGAACGCCGTGGTGTCAACAAGCACCGAACCCGTGAGAATCCATTCCGGAAAGTAGCCCTGCGCCGTGGCTTCCTTTGTGAAGTCGCGGGGAGCCACGGGGTCACCGTTGAGGAGCACCGAGGTGACGCCCGCCTCCTTGAGTTTGGCGATCGTGCTGGCCGCCGTTTCTTGAATGGTGGCCGGGTTGAGTTGATACGGAATGCTGACCGCCAATTCTGCGCCGCCCGCTTTCATGTCGGCCGAGAATTGATCGGCCAATTTCTTGGCCGCTTCGCTGGATTCCAAATGCACGTACCCGAATTTGCGGGCGGTCGAAGTGAGAGCAGGATCGCCAGCGTGTGAGGCGGGCTTGCCCGTCAGTTGTTTCGTGATGTACTCCACTGCGTGCTGCTGCGTTTGTTCGGCAGAGGCAGTGATCGACAATGCGTATGGAGCCCGTTGGGCCTCCACATCTTGGGGTTGGCCGGGGCCGCAACCAATGCACGGTATTTTACGGGCCGCAAGTTCCTCAGCGAATGCATCGGTCAACGCAGGACCGCCCCACACCATGAAGGGCTTGTCGACCTCGGCAATCTTTACGGCGTCGGCCCGAGCGGCCACCGGGTCCGTGGTGATGCCAGAGCCGACCACCACCGTGAGCTCCACATGACGGCCGTAGGTTTCCACCACCGATTCGTACATCTTGATATAGCCCCGCATTGACTCCTCGTACTGGGCATTGGTGTCATCGTTCTTGATGGCGTCTGTGACATAGCTGATGACGGGATCGCCCTGTTGCGATTGGTAGTACACGATTTTGATGGTGTCTTTGGTGACGCCTTGTGCAGTAGCTCCACCGTTGTCGCCCGTAAACGGAGCCACACATTCGGGGGCGAAATAGTCGGGCAATTTCACTTGGCCCAAATCGGTATTGCACGACTTGGACCAATCAACCGTGATGCCTTTGGCTTTCGCCTCACTGAAACGAAGCGGGTACGTAATAGGCGCTGGCGCGCCCTTCGTTGTAGTCGCTCCCCCGCTCGGGTTGGCCGTCGAGGTGGTGCTCGCCGCCGTCGCAGTGGTGGTCGCGGTTGGCACTGCAGTTTTCTTGTCGTCGCCAGAGCTCGCCACGATGGCAATCACGATGGCAGCGACGGCCACTATGCCAATGATGGGGCCCCAACGTTTGAGCTGCCGAGACTTTGCGGCACCTGTTTGATCACTTGCTGGCAACATGTTGATCCTCCGTGTTAGTGGCGTGGTGAGCACCGAGATACGAGTCCACCACGGCCGGGTTTTTCAGAACTTCCAATGGCGGGCCGTCAGCAATCAGACGTCCCAAATCAAGAGCTAACAAGCGGTCGGCCACATTGGTGACCAATGCCATGTCGTGTTCGATCACAACGAGCGAGGCGCCCATTTCATCACGCAAACGGCGTAGCACGGGGCCGAGGGCCTCCGTCTCGCGTTGGGCGATACCGCTACTGGGTTCGTCCAGCAAAACCACAGCCGGGCGATGAGCCACCAGACAGGCAAGGTCCACAATGCGCCGCGAACCTGTCGAGAGTTCGCGCATGAACTTGTTGCGGAAGGTCCCCAAACCCATCAGTTCAATCAGTTCATCGACACGAAGGGCCACGGCTTCTTCTGAATCAAACACCTGCGGCAGGTACAGAGCGGCGGCGAACGTGCTCCGATTGCCCACCCATCGATCGAGGGCCACGGCAAGAGTCTCGGCCACCGTCAAGCTGGGAAACAGCCGGGCGTCTTGAAAACTTCGTCCGAGGCCTTTGGTAGCACGATCGCTTGGCGACAACGTGCTGATGTCACTCGCGCCCAGGCGAACATGCCCCGTGTCCGAAGTCGTGAAACCGGAAATGAGATCGAACAACGTCGTTTTGCCAGCACCATTCGGCCCGATGACACCCAGGATTTCGCGAGGAGCAAGGGTGAATGAGATGTCGTCAACGGCACGAATCCCGCCGAAGCTGCGACCGACTTCGTGCACCGTCAATACGGGAGCGGCGGCGCGATCCACGGGCATTGTTTCGAAAGTCTGGGAAGGTTTTGCCCGCTCCAAAAATACCGATCGCAGAATATCGGGGCGGTCCAAAAGGTCCTTCGTGGGGCCACGAAATCGGATCTCACCTTTCTCCATGAAGAACGCCGTTTCGGCCACCATGAGCGCCAAATTCACCGACTGTTCCACGATGATCACCGTCACTCCGTCGGCTGCCAATTGACGAACCATAGGGACGAGTTGGTCCACTACCACGGGCGCCAATCCGAGCGACAGTTCGTCGATCATCACCAGGCGGGGCCGGGTGATGAACACCATGCCGAGGGCCAGCATTTGCTGTTGCCCGCCCGACAGGTTCGCCGCTGGTTCATTGAGCCGGTGGGCTAGCACCGGGAACTGATCGAGTACCTGAGCCGTGGCGGCCGCCACCCCGGCCGGGTCGCGGCGTTGCGTCCACGACGCCATGCGCAAGTTGTCGCCTACTGTCAACGACGGGAACACACCAGCGCCGCCTGGCATCTGCATGATGCCCCGCCCGGCGATCTCATTGGGCGGCGCGTGGGTGATCTCTCGACCATCAAAAATCACCGCCCCTTTGTGGGCCTCAACGACCCCAGAGATCGCTTTCAGTAGCGTGGACTTTCCGGCTCCATTGGTGCCGAGCAACGCGATTATTTCGCCTTCATTTATTTCAAAGTCGACATCGAAGAGCACTTGTATTGGGCCGTACGACACGTCGAGATGGCGCACTAACAACAGCTTGCTGCGCCCTTGACGCCGCTCGAAAAGAGCTTCGGATCGCGCGGCAGCAGCCGTCCACACTTGCGTGATATCAGTCATCAGCGTCTTGCCCGCTGTCGACACCACTAGCCCGCCGAAAAGGAACACGGGCACCAAGACCAACATGCCTTTTCGTATGCCCCAGTTGTCGGCAATCCAGCCGACCAATGGCAACACGATCAAGCCCGGGATCACCCACAACGACGCCACCGAGAAACCCATCGACCGGGCTCGAGGAGGAATGGCCAACGACAACGACGCCAGGATTCCTGGCCCAAGCACTGCCAAACAGGCGGCGATCAAACAGTTGAGCGCAATCGCTACGCCAAGGTTGGGGGCCAGCGCGAAGCCAGCCGACAACGCTGCCACGACAACTGCCACCCACGCCAAGAATTTGAGTACAAGCCCGGGATCTTTCATCATCAATTTGGTGGCTATACGAGAGCCAATGATGATGCCCAAAATCTGCCCTGGCTCCGTAGCAGCGATAGCGAAACCTCGCGCTCGGTCGTCCAGATTGAACTGCTTTTCGTACAGAAGCCCGGCGAGTGAAACGAAGCCAATGAGGGCCACCGACAGGAACGGTAAGGCGTACCAGATACGGCGCAGGCTGTCGATCTTCCACACTGTGCGCCACGATTCCGCAAAACTGAGGGCATCTTCTTCGGTATTGATGACGTCCTCACTGGCCCCCATGGCCCGACGTTCGTGAGCGCCACGAACCGGCTCACGAAGCCGCATCGCCACGATTCCCATGATCACCGTGGGGACGGCGAACACGACGAACGGCACCCGCCAGCCGTATCGATGCCCGAGTATGCCTGCGCCGATCGGCCCGATGAACGCACCAACGGCAGTGGAGGCGCGATGCAGCGAGAACACTCTCGCCCGATGGTCTGGGTCGTAGTAGTCGGCGATGAGCGAATTGTGGGTTGGATCGACGGTGGCCTTGCCTACATCGGAAACGCTGCGTACGACGCCCAGGAAAATCAGCCCAGTGGCAAGGCCGGTGCCCGCCGAAAACACGCCCCACACCAAGGCTCCGATCACGGCGATGCGCACTCGATTGGTGGAATCGGCGAAGTAGGCGATCGGTACCTGAAGGGCCAGTGAAACAACAGCCACCACACTTAACAACGCCAGCACACCGGACAGTTTGAGGTGAAACGAATCACGAATTTCGGGGAGCAATACGCCCATGATGTTGCGGTCGGCAACGTTGAGCGCATTGACGCCACACAGAATCAAAATGGCCATGGAGGGGCCCTCGCCCACAGCCGATTTTAGGGCTCTTAACGGGTGCAAAAATCGGTTCATACGGAGATGTCATTTCGCTTGGCCACATTGCGCAACCATCTGTCACGTACCCGAGCTACCACTCCACCAATGCCACCTGGCATTGTCATGAGGACTAAAAGCACGCCCAGTGCTGAGGTGAAGAATTGCTGCCAAGCATTGGCCAGGAACCACTGACTCCCCCGCAGGTACACAGCCCCCAACACGGCACCCGTGATCGAACCCAGCCCGCCGATGACCGCCGTGGTGAACACCAAAATGCTTTGGCTAGGCTCGTAGCTCACTGGTTCGAACGATTGCGTGAGGTGACTCAACAGACAGCCCGCCACACCAGCCACGGCCCCCGAAATGGCAAACGCCGTGAGCTTAGCCACCACGGTATTAATGCCGTACGTCTGGGCGGCTGCTTCATTTTCACGCAACGCAATTATCACGCGGCCGGTGCGGCTGCGCCGGATACCGCGCACAGAACCAATCACGATGGTGAGCACGACGAGCGACAAAATGTAGAACCTGCCTTGCGACTGGGTATCGAAGCGCCCGAAGAGTCTCGGGCGCTCGATACGTCCTTTTGGTATCCATTGAAAAAACCGTCGATTGAGAAGATACGACGACGTGGCCAACGCCAGACCCAGTGTGCTCACCGCCAGATACAACCCTCGCAGTCGTAGAGCGGGCACACCTACGACGACTGCCGCCAGCGCTCCCACCGCGCCCGCCGCCGGCAACGCCAATAACAAATCAACATGCCATGTGGTGGTCAATTTGGCTCCGACCGCGGCGCCCAACCCCACGAATGCCATCTGCCCAAGAGACACCTGGCCAGCCCAACCAGTAAGCACCACAATCGAAATTCCTACCAGCGCGAACACCACTACCGCTGATGCTTTCAACAGTTTGTCGGGGCCCAAAAAACTGGGCAGCGATAGCAGCCCGGCACTGACGGCAACGGCCAGTGTCGACCGCACAGCGATCACTTCACGCACCCGCAACAGCGCCGCCGCGATGGGCCGCACTTCTTCCGACGACTGCCACGACGACGTGGAATCACGCCCCGCTCTGGTGACCTCCCGACGCTGCACCAACAGAGCGGCCACGATAATCACAGCAATGATGGGGTCGAGCAACAACGGGCTCGACGCCTTGTAAATCACCGCCTGTTCGAGCACTCCAAGCACCAGCGAGGAGCTCACTATCACTGGCAAGTTCGTGAGTCGGCCAATCATCAACGCTGCCAAGGAACGCAGCAGCACACTGATGTCGAAGGCGCTCCCTACCGGCAACCCCACGATGCCAGCACGCAGAAACATGGCCAGATAGGCAAGCGCTCCGGCGATTGCCCACACCAATGTATGGATGCGTTGGACGGGCACACCGAGCAGGCCTGCTCGATCTGCGTTGTCGGCGCTGGCTCGTACCGCCACCCCCACCAGCGTGTGTTGCAACCAGAGGCCAACGGCCACCATGGCAAGTGGCGCAAGCACAATAGCGATCACGTCGTTAGCCGAAAACACGATCGGTTGTATGGTGAACTTCATCGAAAACGGTGGCACCAATCGCTGCGAAGCGGCCCTCTTGTTCCACCATCGGGGAATCAAAAGTGCCGCCACGGCGAGGAGCTGGGTGACCCCAATTGTGGCGACCGTCAGAATGAGTCGCGACGCTCGAAAGAATCGGCGAATAACAGCCAACTCCACAATGGCGCCCACCACAAATGCCGCGATCAGGCCAATGACCAACCCCAACACGTAGTTGAGTCCACTGAACAAAATCAGCATGACTGCCAATGAGGCCGGCACGAATCCAAGATCAGGTTGAGCGAAATTCAAGACCCGGTTTGCCCGGTACACCAGCGCCATGCCCACCGAGATCAAGGCGGTCAATAGGCCAATGACGAGTCCGCGCACGAATATTCCGGCCGGAACAGGAAACACCACAAGTTGGAAAATCAATATGGCGCCCACGGGCCAATAGTTGGCAATGGGCGACGTCTTCACGCGCGCTGCAAGATCCGTAGCGAGCCGGTGGCGGAAACTTCTGTGAACCTGCCCGAGTTGATAGCCGGGAGATAGATGTCCTCGTACGGCGGCCTGCCTCCATCAGCAGGGTTGGGGAACACATCGTGGATGGCGACATAACCTCCGGGGGCCACGTGCGGTGTCCAGCCCGAGTAGTCGGCTTGAGCGGGCTCACGTCCATGGCCACCATCGATGAAAATGAAGCTGCACTGCGTCGACCAATGCTTGGCTACCAGTGGTGAGCGCCCCACCATGGCCACTACTGATTCTTCGACTCCCGCATCATGCACGGCGAGACGAAAAAACGGAAGAGTGTCCATCTTGCCCACTCGCTCATCGACGAGCAACGTGTCGTGGTGTTCCCACCCCGCCTGATTTTCCTCTGATCCTCTGTGATGGTCGACGGCGAAGAGGGCAGTGTTGGATAGCTGCGCTGCGGCGCCGAGCCAAATAGTGGATCGACCACAATACGAACCAATTTCGACAAATGGGAGGCCGGGCATTTGAGCCCCGGCGACGAGCGCGGCATCAAACAATGCATCGCCTTCGTCGGCGGGCATGAATCCGTTGGCGGCAAGCGCGTGGGCTCGCCACGGCTCAGCGAGGGGCACGACCTACCACGTGTCCCAATGAATAATCGAGTCAGGCGACGGGCGACCAGCGGGCTTGAAATCGGTGCCCACCGTGTAGGCCAGCGGCGACAAACACACCTGTTGAACAGCGTCGAATGGGATGCCCACGATGTCGGCCACGGCTTGTTCCATCATGAGATGCACGGTCGTCCAGCACGTCCCTAAACCGCGTGCCCGAGCCGCCAACATGAAGCTCCACATGCCAGGCAGGATGTTGCCCATAACCGACGCCGACATCATGGCCGGCGCGCCATCGACGCGCCCAGACGCGGTACACGCAAGGACGAGGGCAGGGGCGTCGCCCATACAGTCGCCCAAAAAGTCTGCAGAGTTTTGTACCCGGTCTTGTTGGGCCTGGGCCTCATCGCCGTCCTTTTTGATAGATCCCACGTAGACGCCATCAAGCGTTTTGTAAATGCCGTAACACTGTTTGTACACCTCGCCAATAGCTTTGCGTTTGGCCTCGTCGCGCACGATCACAAATTGCATGGTCATGTTGTTGGATCCCGATGGCGACTGCATGGCAATAGAGACACATTCACGAATATCGTCGTCAGACACGGGACGGGAAAAGTCGAGCCGTTTGCGCACTGCTCGGGTGGTCGTGAGCAGTTCGTCGTTGGTGAGGTTCAGGAGCGTCATAGTTTCGTGACACTACCCGGCATTACCGAGCGCTGTCGCCGCCAGCTCCCGAATCGTCTAAGCCTCGCAAAAATCGTTCAACCTCGGCCGACACATCGGCTTGCTGAGCAAGCTGTTGCTCGAACTGATGGTCGTACGCGAGCTCAAGTTGCGGAATATACGGAGCCATCGAGTTGTCTTGCTGCACAGCCTCATCGACACGACTCGTCCAATCGGCCACTGTGCCAGCCAGCTCGCCAACTCTGGTGGGCACTCCAGTGACCCGCTCAACCTGTCCAGCCAGGGCCACTACCAGCTTTGGATTCGTGGCGCTGCTGGCATAAAAACAAGCCGGTGCCCGCAACGAAATAGACGGCACACTAAGGCGTTCCAATTCGGTGTGCAACACTCCAACCACTCCGGTTTGCCCCTGATAGGTGGGCGCGCTCAAACCCAGTGTGCGAGCCAGTTCAGGCACAGCTGTGGACCCCACCACGATCGGAGTACGAGTATGGGGAATTTGATCGGCCGTGGTACCCAACGTGACCACCAACTCAACCTTGAGTTCTCGTATCACGGCAAGCAAACAGCCGATGTAACTGCGCCACCGCATGTGGGGCTCGACTCCGCTCAACAACACCAAATCTCGATCGCCTGCGTCAAGACCCGACACCGTGATGTTGTTGTGGGGCCACACAATTTCGCGCTGATCGTCATCGTCTAGCCGCACTCTGGGGCGGCGGCTGGTGAAATCGAAGAAGGCATCGGGATCGATCTCGGCAACCGATCGGGCCTCAGTGATTTTCTGGATCCATTCCACCGTAGACGTAGCGCCAAAAGCAGCATCGAAAAACCCCTCCAGGGCCAACACAAAAATTGGTCGACGCAGGGTCGGGGTTTCAGTCCAATGCAGCTCACTCACCGCACGAATCTAACCCGATCTAGTGTTGCGACATGCCAGCGCCAATTGCCATCGTCCGCCGCCCAAGCCCCGCCATAGCTGACGGCGAAGTCACCCACATCGACAGAGTGCCCATGGATGTTGACCGTGCCCTTGCCCAACACCAGGCGTATCTCGACTTGTTGCAACGCCATGGCTACGCCCTGGTATTCGTGGCCGACGCACCTCAGCATCCCGATGGGATCTTTGTGGAAGACACATTGGTGATGGCAGGGGGCCTGGCCATTATCACTCGCCCCGGTGCTGATTCTCGCCGGGGGGAAATTGACTCCACCCGTGCCACCGTGATCTCTCTCGGGCTGGCCGTGGCGGCAATTTCGGCGCCCGCCACTCTGGACGGGGGCGACGTGCTAGTAGTTGGCAAGCATGTGTTTATTGGCCGCACCACACGCACGAACGACGACGGCATTGTCCAATTCGCGGAACTGATGAACCCGTTTGGTATCACCGTTGTTCCCGTAGACGTACCCGGTTGCCTCCATCTCAAATCGGCGATCACGGCGCTGCCTGACGGATCCCTGCTCGCCGTGCCATCGTGGGTCGACCGAACGGTTTTCGAAGGCGAGGGATTCGTAGTGCACGATGCTATGGACCTGTCCGGAGGCGATGTTTTGTGCCTTGGCAACACCGTGATATTGCCCCTCAGCGCATCTCGGACGGCAGAGTTTGTGTCAAGTTTGGGATTCCCAGTGGAGACCATCGACGTGGGCGAACTTGAAAAAATTGAATGCGGCGTCACCTGTATGAGCGTTCTCGTGCCAACATGAAACCATGAGTACACCGTTAGAAAAGGTCGTCAATCTCCTCGACCTGGAAGACATCGAAGTCAACCTGTTTCGAGGCGTCAGCCCTGCCGAAGAACGGCAGCGCGTCTTTGGCGGCCAGGTCGCAGGCCAAGCGTTGGTGGCGGCGTATCGCACTGTCGAAACCGGCCGAACCGTGCACTCGCTGCACGCATATTTCATTCGCCCTGGCGATCCCAAAGTGCCGATTTTGTACGAAGTCGAACGACTTCGTGATGGCAAGAGTTTCACCACGCGGCGGGTGGTAGCCATTCAGCACGGTAAGGCAATCTTCAACCTGCAGGCCAGTTTTCAAGTGCACGAGGAGGGCCTCGAATACCAAGTGAAAATGCCTGAAGGTGTGCCGGATCCCGAATCGTTGCCCACGTTCCAAGAACGCGTGGCGCCCCATCGGCATCGATTTCCCGATCCCCGATGGATCGATGAGCCACGCCCGATCGACACCCGCGATTGCCAAGACTTCTTGAACAGGCCAGCGGGCTCCAATAGCAAAATGATGTGGTATCGACTCAATGGCGACCTGCCAGACGACCTCATTTTGCACCAGTGTTTGCTCACCTATGCCAGTGACATGACCCTGCTTGACACCATTGTGATTCCTCATCGCAAGGAATGGCAGTGGGACGATTTTCAGATGGCATCACTCGATCACGCCATGTGGTTCCATCGCCCGTTCCGGCTTGACGATTGGATCTTGTATACACAGCACACTCCCTCTACCGGCGGGTCGCGGGGTTTGGCCATGGGGTCGTTTTTTACACGCGACGGAACGCTCGTGTGCAGTGTGGCGCAAGAGGGGCTAATCAGAGAACCACGAGCGTGAAATCCAACCTCATCGGTGGGCTCGTCGTGGGCGCCATCGCGGCGTTGATGGCTGTCAGCTTGCTCAATATGCCAACGTCTCCCAAGACTTCAACAACAACGCCCAAACTTGGCGTGGCGATGACCCCACTTGGGAAGTTCGACGCTCCAGTGGCAACTGCTATTCGACCCCGCTCAGCCGGCATAACTGTCGCTCAAAAAGGCGGACTCGTTCGCCTACTCAATGACGATGGCACAATTTCGTCGACGCCGATCGTGGACATTTCTACCGACACCACGAGCGATGGCGAACAAGGACTACTCGGCCTCGTGTACTCGCCTGACGGCACACAGATGTACCTCGACTTCACCGATACTTCAGGCAAGAGTCATGTCGATCGATGGACGCTCAGCGCCAACGGGATTGCCGATCCAGCGTCTCGCACCCAGATTCTGAGCCAGGATCAGCCGTACGCAAACCACAACGGGGGCAACGTAGTATTCGGCCCCGATGGCGCTTTGTATATAGGTTTCGGCGATGGCGGCTCGGGTGGCGACCCGGAAAATCGGGCGCAGAATCCGGCGACGTATCTGGGGAAGATTGTGCGCGTCGATGTAGCCACCGGCGATAAAGAGATATTCATGACAGGTCTGCGTAACCCGTGGCGGTTCAGTTTTGACCCGGAAACGCGCGACATGTGGATTGGGGACGTTGGTCAAAATAGGTGGGAGGAAGTCGACATGCTTCCAGCACCAGCCACTGGTTCCGAGCCAGGCGGCCGCGGTGCCAACTTGGGCTGGAAACTGCTCGAAGGCACCCACAAGTTTTCCGACGGCGACACATCGGGAATGACCCAGCCCGTGTGGGACTACCCCCATGACGGCGGCAACTGCTCGGTGACAGGAGGGGTTATGTACCGAGGTACAGCAGTGCCAAAGCTGACCGACAAATACGTGTTCGCCGACTATTGCCAAGGATCGCTTCGAGTGCTCACCCCGCACGGCTCCGGCCGGGCCGACGTCGAACAGATCGACCTAACAATCGACAAGCCTGTGTCCTTCGGCTACGACGCATCAGGTGAAATTTTGGTGGTGTCGTTGTCCGGCACGTTGTATCGACTGGTAGCCGCATAATCTCGGGGACATATTCCCGGAGGAACCATGACGCTTGACCCCCGCACGCCAGTCATCATCGGCGTAAGCCAACTCAATCAAAAGACCAACGACTTGCACGAGGCGCTTGGCCCCATCGAACTCCTTTCGCAGGCCGTGCGCGCTGCCGCTATCGATACTCAAGGAGCTGTCGATCCGCTGTCCAAAATCGACGCGCTGCGGGTTGTGCCATTTTTGTCGGCACGATTTCGCAATCCGGCACTTGCGATCGCCAACTATTTGGGAATCGCTGCCCGTCAGTATGACGTCGGTCCGATGGGTGGGAACACGCCTCAAATGATGGTCAACGCAGCCTGTCGTGAAATCGCCAGCGGCGAAATTGACCTGGTAGTTATCGCCGGTGGCGAGTCAATGCGCACCCGCCGCAAAGCCCGCAAGCAAGGCATCGAGACGTCGGACCTCGGTTGGGTGACAGAGCCCGATGATGCTCCGGCTCCCGATCACGTCGGGCCTGAATTCAAGATGAGTCACCCGTACGAAATTGGTCTCGGCATATACATGCCAGTGCAGTTGTACCCCATGTTTGAACAGTCCTTGCGGGTGGCAGCTGGCGAGACAATCGAAGAACACCAGGTAAAGATTTCCGAACTATGGGAGGGGTTCGCAGCGGTCGCAGCAACCAATCCGAACGCCGCGATTCGCCACGCTCCAACGGCGGTGGAAATTCGCACGGCTGGCCCCGGCAACCGCATGATCGGGTTTCCCTACCCCAAGATGATGAACTCCAACATGGATGTGGATCAGGCGGCAGCCACCATTTTGTGCTCCGCCGAAATGGCGCAGTCATTGGGGGTGCCCGCTGACCGATGGGTGTTTCCGTGGGTGGGCACCGACGCTCACGACACCCCATTTATCTCAAACAGGTGGGACTTCGCCGAGTCGAATGCGATCCGGACCGCTGGACGGCGGGCGTTGGAGTTGGCAGGCTTAACAATTGACGAGGTTGGTCACTTCGACCTGTACTCGTGCTTCCCATCGGCTGTTCAACTGGGCATGAAAGAACTTGGAATAGGGGCCGAAAAACAGCTCACAGTCACTGGTGGCTTGCCATTCGCCGGCGGACCCTTCAATAGTTACGTGATGCACGCCATCAACGAGATGGTTGACGTCATACGAAGCGCTTCCGACGGAACACCTGGGCTTGTGTGGGGCAACGGAGGCTGTGTGACGAAGCATTCGTTCGGCATCTACTCTTCGACTCCGTCGCCGAGCGGCGGGTATCAATACGACAAACCTCAGGCACCAATCGATGCAATGCCCACCCGAAGACTCGCCGAAAATTTTGAGGGCGAAGCAAATGTGGAGACCTACACGGTCATGCACGATCGTGACGGCAATCCAGAACTATTCATAGCCGCCTGCCGCACACCAAACGACGATCGGGCGTGGGGAATTTCTCGTGCCGCCGACCTTGCTCAACATGCGGTGACCCACGATCTCATGGTCCATGCATGCCAGCTTTCGGCCGACGGCACGATAACTATTAGCTAGGAAGTTACCGCCTTCGAAGGGTTGACAGGCTTGTCGTCACGACGACGACGAGACGTGGCACCCACAAGCAATCCGCCACACGCCACCAGTGCCAAACCGCATACGGCCAAGCTGATGGCATTGCTACCAGTGGAGGCAAGCGCCTTAGATGCGTTGTGCTGAACCTCCACTCCAAGCACCGCCGCATTGTCGGCCCCGCTTGTGGGAAGAGCTGCCGGCACGATACCCACACCAGGAGCTTTCACCTCGGCAGAATCGAGCACTTCGATTGTGCGGACTACCTCGGTGCCCAGCGTTTCTGGACCGACCGTGGTCGTGGATTCAGCCGTCGTCGACGTGGTCGAGGCAGCAGTCGTGGTAGTCGTTCCGCCACCGCCTTCGTCGGTTGGATTTTCACCAACAGGCAAATTGAGGAAGCGCAACGAATACCGGCCCGGCAACAAGTCGGTGAAGAGATACTTGCCGTCTTCACCAGTGTCTTGACGGCCCATTTCGTTGTCGCTCTCGTCGTACAGCACCACCGTCACGCCAACAGCAGGTGGCTCACGCGGATCGCGTTCGCCGTCACGGTTGTTGTCAATCCATAGCGTGTCGCCAATGCTGATCGTGGTGTAGAACCCAGCGTCGACAGTGGTGTTTGAGTCACCGCTGGCAAGCACGATTGCCGCCGACTGATGTGTGCCGCCGTCGATATCACTATCGACAGAGCGATCATCGCCAACCATCTTGGGTGACGTCTTGTACCCGTCGGGAGCGTCAATGACGACCACGTACGTGCCGGGGCGAAGGTTGCCGAAGCTATAGGCGCCCTCGGTCGAGGTGGTCGTCGAGTCAACTTTGGCGCCATGGCCATCAAGCAATGTCACGACAATATTGGCGAGCGGCTTTTCGCCCTCGTCCTGAGTGCCATTTCCATTGCGGTCGTACCACACGCGATCACCGAGTGAGGCCAGCTTGAACATGCCCATATCGGCGGTGACCACCTCGTCACCCATCACAATGGTGAGGGGGCCTGTGGTGGTGCTCGTGCTCGAGACTAGGTAGCCATCGGGGGTCACGAATTGCACCGAGTAGTTGCCTGGCACCAGATCAGCAAAGTGGTAGTCACCCTTGTCGTCGGTGGCGGTTGTGGCCGCAATTTTGCCGTCGCCGTCAAGGAGGTTGACGGTCACCTTGGCCAAGCCAGGCTCGCCGTCGTCTTGCTTGCCGTCGGCATTCAGATCCACCCAAACATGATCACCAATTGAGGCGCCCACCCCTACGTAGGCAGAGCGATCGGTGGCGTTTACTTTCGCAATGCCTGGCGCGCTTGGCGTAGCTGTCACCGAGCCGTTGTTCACGTACTTGCCCAACTTCACGATCCCGGTGGCCGAGCATTGGATAGAGGCTTGGGGGGCAAGGATCTTGGCCGGGCAGGTCACAACAGCTTCGACATCGTCGGTAACCACAACGTCGTTGACGGTGACATTGCCATCATTCGTAACGTCGTACAACCATGTCACTTTGCTCGCCAAAGGCAACGAGACACCGTCGCCGGCGTTGGCATCTCCAGCATCATCATGAGTTTGCGTGAACTTATGGATGGAAATTTTCGGCTCCGCCACAAACACACTCGAAGGATCACTCGCCGTCTGGGCAATGGATGTTCCCGGCGTCGTGGTGTTGTCAACACCGGCGGCCGTGCCGGTGTTGACGTATTGGCCGGGCTTCTTCAACGTACCCGTCGACGTACATATTGTCTCGTCGACACCACCAGTGGCGTTGTCGTTGGCGGCCAACGTGGTGACCGGGCACTCCACTATCAGCGAAGAGTCGTTGTCAGAAACGACGAGCCCTTCCAGCGGAATATTGCCGGTGTTCTTCACCACGTACACCCATGTGATCGCCGTCCCAACGGGCACCACATGGGCGACCGTCGAATCTTCGCCAGCCGGTACATCAGCGTCGTCGATCGACGTGAACGTCAACGACTTGCCGGACAGGCTGGCCCCCACATTGGTGTACTTCTTGACTGATAGGCCGGGCGCGGTGCCGAAGTATTGCGAAGTGGCCGTCACTGGCTTCAGGGCTTCCACTGCTGCTGCCGGGGTCAGTTCCCCGAACGCGCTGACGGAGCCAACGTTTGCGTAGTTACCGGCGATTGCCTTACCCGCGGCGGTACACGTCATCGAGTCTCCGACGGCAACATCGGTCACCGGACATTTGACTGTGACGTCGTTGTGATCGTCGGTCACGACAACCTTCGACAACGGCACATTGCCGGTATTGACAACGATGTAGCTCCATGTGACGTCGGCGCCCGCCGCCACTACAAGGCTCGGATTTGCGCCTAAACCGTTGGTGAGTTTGGTGAGCGTCATCGAGGGCTTTGGCTCGAATATTCCGAAGGCGGCTTCCGGTTTGTCGTCCAGTTTGATGGTCACCGTTACCGACCGAATTCCACCGGTCGAGGACCGAAAATGATCCGGCATGGTGATCTCGACCTGATAGTCATCGGGACGAAGTCCGTCGAATCGATAGACACCCTTTTCATCGGTCGTGGTCGAGCCGGCAAGAGCATCGTCATCGGTGCCGAACTTGCCGTCAGGCCCTGCGGTGTAAATACGCACAGCAACGCCGGCGACATTCTTTTCGGATGCCGAATCAAACTTGCCATTGTCGTTGGTGTCGTTCCACACGTGGTCTGTTATCGACACCGAAGCAAACAAACCGAAGTCGATCCGTTGACGATCTGCCACGTCGACACCAGCAGAAAACACCGGCGATTCGATGGTCTTTTCGGCTGAAGTACCGCGGTCGACATTGTCGTCCTTGTTGGTCGCAAAATCAGGCGCTGGTTCAAACGGACCAGTCGCTGAACCGTTGGACCCACTCGACGTGGCAAGGCCTGGTTGGGCATCTATCACGGTGTAATAGTTACCTGCCGCCAGGTCGGTGAATTGATACTCACCGGCATCATTGGTGCTCGTAATGTCGACGAGAACGTCGTCATCTGAGTGAGCTTTTTGGTCTGCGCCTACCGACCACAGTCGCACTTCGACCTTGGCGATTCCTTGTTCACCCTTGTCGAAGATTCCGTTGTTGTTGGCGTCATTCCACACCAGGTTGCCCGACTCGTAGGGCGTGAAGAATCCGAAATCGATGGTTTGATTCGCCCGCTGGTCGGCAGCAGTTTCTGGGGACCAGCCTTCTATTGGTGACAGGTCAATTGTGCCAGACCACACTTCGTTCTTGGCCTGTGTGCCCTTGTCTTCGCCGTCGTTAGTGTTCTTCATTGGCGAAACGGCAGGTTCGAATGGGCCTTCCGGTTTCCCGTTGACGCCGCTCGAGGACAACATGGTGTGCACCGGTCCATCACCCGTTTGTATCGACACCACGTAGCTCGAAGAAGTCAGCCCTGTGAACAGATAGCGACCGCCTTCGCTGGTGCGCTGCTGAGCGATTGGGTCGCCATCAGCCACGCCGTTGTGATCGGAGTCGGCATACAGCGACACCAGAACTTCATTGATGCCCACCTCGCCAAGCTTCTCGTCGAATTTGCCGTTGTTGTTGACATCGTTGAAGACGAGGTTCCCGATTTGATAGGTGGGCGTAAAGCCGAAGTCGTGAGTAGTGTCGTTGGTCTTGGGAAGCCCGGTGGTGAATTTGTCGATCATTGTCGACTCGGTCACCACGCCATCGCTATCGACCGTGTCGTCGTGTCCGGCGTTGGCCTTGGCTGGCAACAGACCTGCCAAAACACCCTGTTGTTTCTCGCCACTGGCGTCCACAATCCGAATGTTCATGCGCACGCCGGGCAAGATTCCGCCCTTTGTGTTTTCATCGCTGAACTGGTAGTCACCCTTTTCGTTCGTGGTTACCGAACTGACAAGTTTGTCGTCAGACGACCCGTTCACGCCGTCGCCGCCTGCACTCCACAGCTGCACTTCGACGCCAACCAATCCAGGCTCTTTGTCGGACTGAATACCGTCATTGTTCAGATCGACCCACACGCGGTCGCCCACCGTGAGTTGTTGATACATACCGGCATCAATCGAGTTCTCGACTTGGCCGGAAGACAACGTAAACGGCTTCGTTTGGCCGCTCGCAACATCGGCGTTTGAGTCGGTCCCGGTGTCTGAATTGTCGGCCTTCGTGAATGTCCAACTCACTGGACGGCTGAAGGTCACCGAGTACTTACCAGGCACCACATCGGCAAATTGATAGTGGCCTGTGTCATCAGTTTTGGTCTTCCCGATTGCGTTGCCTTCGCTATCGAGCAGATACACGGCAATGCCCGAAATGCCAGGTTCTTCATCGGGAGCTCCCATGACGCCATCTCGGTTGCGGTCGTCCCACACGTAGTCCCCTACGGTCGCCGCCTGGTACATCCCGGCGTCGAACGTCATGTCGTTTTCGTTAGCGCCCAACGGTGTGACACTCGTGCGACCAGTCGACGGGTCGGCGTTTGAGTCAGCGGACGGATCTTTTCCAGCGCCTTTTGTGGTTAGGCGCCAACCGTCTGGCACTGTGAACTGCACCGAATAATCGCCGGGGTTGAGATCCACAAATTCGTAGTGGCCCTTTTCGTCGGTGGTCGTCGTTGCGTACTTGTTGCCCTTGCCGTTCAGAAGAGTCACAACCACTTTGGCGATTGGCTTTTCACCTGGATCTTGGATGCCATTGGCATTCTCGTCGTGCCACACGAAGTCACCAATCGAGGCGACCTGTCCAACGTATTTCGAGGACGCCTGCGCAGTCACCTCTGGCACTGCCTCGCCATCAACGGTCGTTAGCGCAATGCCTGCTTCGTCAATCGGTGTGCCCGTCACAAGACCCACGTTTTCGTATTGACCTTTAACCGCAATGCCAGTGGCGAAACACGTCACAGTGGCACCCGGTTGAATCGACGCGATGGGATTGCCAGTACCTTCGTTAGGTCCGTTGCAGTCGATGCTGGCGGACGATACTTTGTCGTCGGAAACCGACACCTTGGCCAATAGAACGTTGCCATCGTTGGTCACTATGTACGACCATGTAACTGTCGACCCGGCGTCGACCGATGGGTTGGTGCTGACGTTGTCCGTGAGTTTACGAATAGAAATTTTCGGATCAGACACAAACACGCTTGACGGATCTTGCGCTGTAATTGCGGCCGAATTGTCGAACGAATTCTGTGCAGACACTGAGCCCACGTTGGTGTATTGCCCAGCGACACTCAGCTTGCCCGACGCCACGCAATTCATCGAGGCATTCACAGCCAGCGTGGCGGCCGGGCATGTAACGACGCCCAACTTGTCATCGGTGACTGCCACCTTGGTCAACGGGGTGTTGCCGGTATTGGTCACCGTGTACAGCCACCATGCTGTCGACCCAATCGGCACAATGTGATTGACGGCCGAGTTGGCGCCGCCGGTCGCTTGCGCGTCATCCGCATCCTTGGTGGCGCCGGCGCCTTTTCCGGGGTCGGTCACGTTGGTGTATTTCTTGATAGTGACCGACGGCTTGTACCCGAAGTAATGCGAAACAGAGTGCATCGATGGGTCATCAGGCAACGGAACGGATATCCCTGCCGACGTTTCGCCGGTCGCCGACACGGTGGCGTTGTTTGTGTATTGACCAGACGTGGCCGCGCCCGTTGCCTTACACGTCATAGAGGAGGAGACGTCCAACACTGCGGCCGGGCACTCCACCTTGACGCCCTTTTGGTCGTCGATCACTTCCACGTTTGTGAGCGCCACGTTGCCGTTGTTTGTGACGAGATAGGTCCACGTAACCGCAGAACCCACCGGCAGGTTGAGGTTGTCGCTGCCGTTGGTGAATTTCTGCACTGAGATTGCTGCTCTAGGGGCAAACAATCCAAAGTCGGCGGTGAGATCGTCTTCGGTCAATTTGCGATCGATGATGCCCTGAGTGCCGGCGCTCACCCGAAATCCGGTTGGGACTTCCACAGTGACTCGATAGATATTCTGAGGAAGGCTTCCGAACAGGTAGGCGCCCTTTTCGTCAGTGGTCGTAGACCCGGCGATCACATCGTCCTTGGTGTCAAACTTTCCGTCGACACCAGCGGTTGACAGCGTCACCGCCACTTTGGCTGCTCCGGTTTCACCCTTGTCCTGTACTCCGTTGTCGTTGACGTCGTTCCATATGGTGTCACCGATACTGACCATTGGGGTGAGGCCAAAATCGATCGACACAAGTGAACCGACGCCAGCGGGCAGGCTCTCGATTTCTTTGACTTGTTCTTGATCCTTCTTTTGCTCGTCGACCGTTTGTCCATCGCGACTGTCGAGCTCTTGGCGGAGCACCTCCAATTCTTTGAATCGCGTTTCACGCCGTTGCTCGACGATTTTGCGCGCCTCATCCTCGTTGTAGTGCTCGACCACGATGAGTTGTTTGACTTGTTCGTCGCCCCAGTTTGCGACGGCTTCCTTTTCGCGTTCGACTGAGTCGCTATCAAGTTTCTGAATGGCCTCCGCCACCTTCTTTTCGACGACGTTCATGGCGTCGAGTTCACCTTGATTGTGATTTAAAACAAACACCTGCGACCGCACCGACTTTTCAACGGTGGTGCCTCGATCAATATTGTCACCGTTGCGTTCTTCTAGCGAAGGCGCAGGTTCGAACGGACCGGTGGGGCTGGCCAAAGAGCCCGTAGACGATACGAGCCCGTTGGGGGTATCGATACTGACGTAGTAACGACCGGGAGCCAAATTGTCGAATGAGTAGCGGCCAGAGCCATCCGTGTTGGTGATCGCGACCTGTTGGCCGTCGGCGGTAAACAAGGTTACGTAAACTTCGGGAACACCCTTTTCGTCCTTGTCGTACTCACCGTTGTTATTGGCGTCGAGCCACACAAAGTCGCCAATTGACAGCGGACGGAAGAAGCCGAAGTCGACAGTACGATTCGACAAAGTGGTCACAGGATTTGGAGTTGACACTACTTCGGTTGGTTTGTCACCCTGTTCGGCCTGCTTGGCCTCCTCAGCCTTGTCTTGCTCTTGATACTTCGAGAATTTTTCCTGCTCCTCGACATGCCGCTCAACTCTCCGAACAGCCTCAAGTTCACGACCGTCTTCAATCTTGACTGCGACCGCCTCGCTTTGGGCCTCCATCACTTTGTCAAACGACTCAGGTACGTAGGAATCAACCGGCCACGTTGTAGGTGCTCCAAGTGTCACAGTTTTGGAGCGCACGACGTCCTTGAAATTGAACCCATGATTGACATTGTCGATCAGATCATCAGGCGATGGAACATCCTTCTCAGTCGACGAAACCATTCCCTTCAGCGCATCAGATTGAGCAATTTCGACAATGTACGAACCAGGTAGTAGGTCGGTGAATAGGTAGTTTCCGGCCTCGTCGGTGAGGCGCTTGTCGAATGCACCTCCGTCAGGAATTCCGTTGCGATCTTCGTCGTGATAGAGGTACACCAACACTCCGGCGATGCCGCCTTCGCCCTTGTCGGCGCGCCCATTGTTGTTGATGTCGTAAAACACCTTGTCGCCAATGCTCATTGCCGGCCGGAACCCGAAGTCGTAGGTCGAGTCGAAACCTTCCTGTGGCGCGGTGGCATGTGCGACAGTCAAAACGCTTACTTGCTCACCGTTCGAATCACTTTTCGTATCGTCTGTAGCAAATGGCTGAGATGGCAGGAGACCAACGAGAGGAGTCTGCATTGTCGAATCATCGGCGCCGGGAATCCGGATGTCGTACGACTGCCCAGAAATCACCCCACCATCCACATTGAAGTCGTCGAATCGGTAGTCGCCTTTTTTATTGGAGGTAGTGACGCCAACCAATTGATCATCGTCGGTCGACAGCTTTTCGTCTTTGCCTGCGCTCCACAATTCGAGGCGCACGCCAGCTATTCCAGGTTCATTGTCACTTTGCAATCCGTCGCCATTGAGGTCGGCCCACACTCGGTCGCCGATGCTCGAATCGTGGAAAATTCCGGCATCCCAAATGGCCTGGTCTTGCCCTGAACTCAATGCGAACGATTTGGTTTGACCGGTGGTCTGATCAGCATCGGAGTCCTGTTCCTCGTTCGTCGCATTCCGGGGAGAAAATTTCCACGAAGCGCCGGGCAGAAACTGCACCGAATAGGTGTTGGGCGTCAAATTCGAGAATCGGTAACGACCATTGCCGTCAGTCAATACGCCGCCCGGTGCATCATCCTTCGTACCCAAAACACCGTCAGGACCGATCTTGACCTCCACGCCGCGGCTGTCGAAGAGTTTGACGGTTACGTTAGGCACGCCCACTTCGTCGTCGTCGGTACCAGCGCGCGTGCCCTTAGGCTCATAGATACCGTTGTGGTTTTTGTCCCAGAACACCGTGTCACCGATAGACACCGTCTGAAATAGTCCAAGGTCCCACGACGTATCAGTCTTACCGCCGGCAAGGCCGAACACGACGGTCCGGAGCCCAACATTGGTGGACACACTCCAACCGCTCGGAGGAGTAAAAACGATGAAATACTTGCCAGGGATTACGTCGCCAAATTTGTAACTACCGGCCTTGTCGGTGGCGGTAGACGCCACAACTTTTCCGGAAGCAGCATCGTAGAGATCCACCTTTACCTCGTGAACTCCAACCTCGCCCTTGTCTTGGACACCGTTGGCATTGGTGTCATTCCACACGAAGTCGCCGACCGATGATGTGAGGCCGACGTACGACGCCGTGTCGGATGCTTTGGTGCCGAACGTGTTGCCGGAGCCATCAACAATTTTGTTGCCTTTGGCATCGACTACCACCGCGATTGCCAAGCCCGTGTTCGAGTATTGGCCCTTCACAGCGACGCCTTTAGCCACGCATGTGACTGAAGTGTTGGGTGCCAAAAGTGCAATTGGCTGGCCATTTCCTGCCGCTTCGCCGTTGCAGTCAATGAGCTCTTGCTTGATTTTGTCATCGGTGACGTTGATTCCGCCAACACTGGAATTTCCGGTGTTGCGCACAACGTAGGACCACGTCACAGATGAGCCCGCGTCAACCGTTAGGTTCTTGATGCCATTCGTTGTTTTCGTGATCGTGATTGAGGGGGCGACAACGAAGACGTTTGATGGATCCTTCGCCGTCGATACCGGTGCACCTGACAACACATCAACCCCTGTGGCCAATGCCACGTTCGTGTATTGGCCGACCTTTGACATCGTGCCTTTGGCCACACACGTCATGTTCTTGCCTGGTTCGATTGTGGTCGCAGGACAGGTAACGGTGCCGATCTGATCGTCGGTCAACACCACAGATTTCACCGCCGAGTTCCCATCATTGCGGAGCACGTACACCCAGTACACAGTCGAGCCAACTGGCACGACGTAGTTGAGTGTGGGGTCCGCTCCTCCCGGCGCCTGCGAGTCGGCTCGGGCATCCACTACTGGTCCGTTGGGGCCAGAAGGATCTGCGATATTCGCATAGTGGCGAATATCGATCTTGCTCACGCCGGCGAAGTAATGCGAGATGTCGGAATGTTCCGGCTTTACATCCAGCGTTACAACTTTTGCCGCTGTGGTTTCCCCGACAGCCGAGACCTTGCCCGTGTTTTCGTATTGGCCCTGTACGGCAATACCACTGGCTTTGCACGTCATTGTCGCGCCCACGGCGAGTTCCGAACTTGGGCACGAAACGGAACTGGCGGCTGTCAACTTGTCATCGGTCACGGCGATTTTTGCCAATGGCACGTTGCCAGTGTTGGTGACTACATATGTCCACACCACCGAGGCACCGACCGGCACAACTGGGTTGGCTGCACCGTCGTCTTTCGGACACGCCGTAGTGGGCGCCGTAAGGCCGGTGATCTTTTGAGCATCACATCCGTTCGTATACGTCTTCAACGACATCGCAGCGGTCGGCTTAAACATGCCGAAGTCGAGAGTGAGGTTGGTATTCGGGTCTGTGTCACCATCGTTTATCGGCGCAGATCCAGCCACGACCTTTAAGGGGAGCGACCGAATATCGCCGGTGGCGGCACCCGGCCCGTTGTCGTCATTGTTGACGTTGTTGTTGGGGTCGTCGTTGCCTCCGGTGGAGGAACGGTATCCGGCTGGCGTAGTGGCAGTCACGAAATACACGCCACTAGGCAACCCCGAAAACAGGTAGAAGCCCATTTCATCGGTGGTCGATTGAGCGATCACCTTGTCGTCTGCGGTGCCAGCTGTTCCGTCAGGTCCGGCATCGCTGAGTTGGACAGAAACCTTGGCCAATCCGAGTTCACCGGAATCTTGCACTCCGTTGTCATTGGCGTCGTCCCATACGAAGTTGCCAATGGAAACGGGTTTGGAATAGCCGAAATTGGCGACAAATGTGTTGGTCGAGTTAGCACCGCGGGTGACACCCATTACCGGCGATTTTGCTCCCCCGGTGGACGGTGTGAATCCCGTCGGCGGGTCGATCTCGACGTAGTACTTGCCCTGATTGAGAAAGGTGAATACGTAGGCACCTTTGGCGTCAGTGGTGGTCTTACCAACCACTGTTCCGTCTGCGCTCATTAGCCGCACGGCCACGTTGGGAATACCAGGTTCTCCATTGTCCAACTTGCCGTTATTGTTGGCGTCGTTCCACACGATGTTGCCAACGGTGAGCGTTGTTAAGAAGCCGAAATCAATCGTGTAGTTCGTGCGTTCATCGGGGATCGAAGCTAAGTCTTTATGGCCCGGAGTTTCGGGCTCTTTTACAGGAAGCGGAATCGAGCCATTGAGCGGAATTGGCTTCGAACGCACGACCGAGCCAGCAGTGTTGCCGCGGTCCAGGTTGTCGGTTTGGTTAGTCGGTAGTACCCACACACCTGTTGGCGGGATTTGCTCGGTCGGCCCGGTAGGCGACCCAGGCGTGCCCGTGCTCGACACCTTCCCAGTAGGCGTAACGACCTCCACGATGTACGTAAAGGCAGGCAAATTCACAAACAGGTAATAACCGCCAGCGCTCGTGAGTTGTGACTGTAGAACTGGGCCATCGGGCACGCCGTTCGCATCGCCGTCGGCATACAAATTGACGGTGACTCCATCGATGCCCGCTTCTCCGCTATCGGCAGTGCCGTTGTTGTTGACGTCATCGAATACGAAGTTACCCAGGCTGTACCCAGTGGAGTAGCCGAAATCGATGTTGTGATTGTTGACGCCATAGCTGCCCGATGCAACTCGTGCGTTGACATCGGTCGCAGCGTCATCGAGTAGTCCATCGGAGTCGAAGGTGGCATTTTCGCCGAGGATCAAAGCCCCGGCTTTGGTTTTGTCGAGATCTGAAACGCCGGCCAAATTTGAACCTCGATTGGCCGCGGTCGGGCTTAATCCTTTCAATGCCGTTTGTTGCGCAGAGCCCTGCGAATTGGCGATCCGAATCACATAGTCCGTCTTCACAACAAGCTTTGTGATGCCGTACCGAAATGCACCAGTCGATGCGAATCGGGTGTCGTTCGAGAAGAGATACAGACCATTGGCGTCCGTGGTTGCAGTATCCAGGAGGGTGGTGCCATCGGCGGCGTACAGGCTCACAGCCACATTGCCGATTGGCTTTTCACCTGGGTCTTGCAAACCGTTTCCGTTGCCATCAAGCCACACTCGATCACCAAATTCAATTGGCGCCATGTCACACAGTGCGACCACATCGCCAACGCCATTGACCTTGCCGAATGTGCCAATCTTGGCCCGGCCGGCCGGGCAGTTGTAACCCGACGAATCGCACTTATCAAAGATCTGATACCAACTTGTGTTGGCGCCCGTGGAGTTGTTTTGTCGCTGTATTCCGCCAGCACGCCAATCGTCACCGTTGGAAATATTCGGATCAAAGACAGTGCTCACCACGTCAGGGAATCCAGGAATTTGGGCCAAGCCTCCCATCGATGTTTCTTGATGGTTCGAAACGAATCGGTCATCGAAGTAGTACTCACCGCCGACGACTGCTCCAGTCGAACTTGTGGCCGTTGGACCTTGGCTATTGCCAGCGCCCTTCGTGACGCGCGAGCCGCATGAAGCGTTGGATTCCAGCTTCCAGCCCGTGGCGCTAGTTCCACACGCCCGCAGTATGTCGCCTCCCGAAACACCTTCGCCACCCAGAGGATGATCTTCACTGGCCTGGTCACCGAAACGGTCCCGAAAGCCCAGAACCATGTCGGTCTTATCGAACACTATGTCGCTCAACATGGGCTGTGTGTAGGCACAGGCGCGTCCGGATTTCACGGCAAAAAGATCGGTGGCTGTCCATGGGTTCCAGTCGCCATTCTGGGTGGAAACGCCGCAGCCATTACCGGGCCGGCCACGGGGAAATACGAGAGAAGACTCCAAGACGGGAACGGCAGAAAATAAACCTGTCGCCGGGTTGAACGCATACACGTAGACGCGCAGATCGGCAGCTTTGTTCGAAGTCTGGGCTGAACACACCTCACCGACGTACAACACGCCATCCTTCTGACCAAGGCCATACGGCCGCACATCAGTCGCCGTACACCCCCCTACGGCGCCGGTCGCCAACGGAATGGAAACGGGAGTGCCAACTGCGCCCGGTTTGGTCACTAGGGCGACTGGGTACAGCTTGCGATTGTTGAGGTTGACCACCCAAAGAGTGGAGCCGTCTTCGGAGATTTCAATATCGCCGAGCGAACTCTTGCCCACTGTGTCCCACGTCGAGTCGGAAATCCACGATCCGGTGTTGAAGTTCGTGTTGGCCGGAAATGACGCACGAGCATCTACTCCTGCGTCTGGAATCGTGGCAAACACCGTGGTGCTTGACTTGGTTGCCGTATTGGCAGAAGAGTTGACGGCATAAATAGCGCCAGGGCCGCCAGGGCCAAACCCGGCGTACACCTTGTGAGTAGCGCTGGCGTACACCGTTTTCGTCAACCGGTTGTAGGCCAGTCCGAAGGTCGCCCCGATATCGGACGCCTTGGCCATATTGACTGCAGTTTCGGTATTTGTGGCGGAGTACAAGGAGCCGTAGGCACCATACGAAAAGTTTTTCAATACGCTGAGTTCTTTGGACGTGCCCTTGATTTGATCGCCGTAGACAAAGCAATTTTCGACGAGTTTCGGATTGTCTTGGCAAAAATCGTTGGGCTTATTGAACCCAAAGTTGAGAGACACAGTGGCCGCCGAAGCGAACTGCACAGTCGAACCCGATTGGGCGACGCCCGTGCCATGTGCGCCCGGTTGGAATCCAGCGAGGGCCAACTGTGTTTGGTCGATGTCGACTCGACACGGCAAGCTCTTCGTGTCGATAGCCCATTGCCCGAGTGTGGCGGCATCCGATTTCGTGACAGTGGTAATTGGATCGGCATACACATCGTCCAGAGTGCCCACGATGTTGTCGGCGCCGGTGTCGCGCACACAAACAATTCGTACCGTTACGCCGCCTATACCCACATCCACCGCGCCGGACTTTGTGGTGGTATCAAGCACACCGTTGGCATTGAAATCTTGAAAAACAACACCCCCTAAAGAACCCCCCGCGGTAACTGAGGCGGAAGCTCCGTAGTACGGAGGGGCCATAGCCGTGGCAATGCCGAGGAAAGCAAAAATACTTGCTGCCCGCAACCCAGGGCGCTTGGCAATTTGACCTTTTGGCGCCTTAGCCAAGTCGGCCCCAGCGACGAGTTTTGGTGCGTATCGAACCTGAGCGGAATCCAATCCGCCGTGACAAAACAGCACCAGTTTGTCAAACACCGCTGGGGCCACTTCCGTGAGTTCAACGCCGACTCGCACTAACGAATCAGTTGGCGCATTTTGAGGGTTGAACGACCTCACGATGCCGCGAACTTCTACTGGTGCACCTCCCAGTTTGAGGCCGACCGTCACTGTGGCTCCGGCCACAAAGACGCCGTACGTCATAACCCCGAGGCCGCTTGGAGTCACATCGACGGCCACGGCATCTGTTCCATCAAACGTGGCTGCCATTCGTACCGCAGTACGGTTGGTGGTGCGTCGTTGACGCCTGCGGACAACCATTTGCAACACGTCGAGCGCCATCATGATCTGGAATCCCATGATCGCCAACATCATTCCCAATGGCGCGTTTGGCAGGCGGTGTAGGCCGATGCTGGCCTTCTGCGCTACGCCACGCACAACAAGCGCCACATCGAGCAAACCCACGAGAACTACGAGTGAGCTCAACGACTTGAGGGCTTTGACACCGCCCACATCCATTGCCGCTGCCGACTTGCGACGGGCGCCAGCCAGGGCCGCGAACACCACACCGATCCGCCGCATAGCGTCTCTTGTGCGATCGCCAGGCTTGGCCACAAATCCAGTGAGGGCTGGCAGGGCCAATCCGCTGAGCAATACCCACGGCAAAAACGCGCCGGCCAAAAGCAACGCGTTCATCTTCATCGGCAATCGACCAACCACGGCGATGACGGTGCCGAGAATCATGAGCGCTGCTTGACGGAGACCGTCGAGCGGAGCTACCAGGCGCCCGATCATTGTCAAGCGTCGCGACAATCCGAAGCCCCGTGTGCGAAGCGGAGAGCCGGCGCGCACAAGAGCAGAGATGCTGTTGCGGGTGCGGTCAATGGCCCGAGCTTGACTCTGCACGATTGATTCAGCCGCCAAACTGACGCCGAGTTTTTCGCCAGCTACCTGCACGAAATATCCGTTGCGAACAAAGCTGAGAGTGGTCTGTTCCCGCCACGATTTGTGGCCTTGGATACCGCCGCCAGCATCACACAGCGTGCGGCGAATCATGGTGATGCCCCGGGGTATCGATGCCAAGCCGCCGGCTCCAGCATTGCCGATGGCGAACCGCGCAGCGTCGTTGGTCTCGTCGCACGAAACCACCGCAATGCAATCGTGATCGGCCAGGCTCGCGGCCTGAGCAAGAGCGTCGGAAGTGAGAACGTACGAAGGATCCACGATCGCCACCACACCGGTCGATGAGGTCGCCCACGCTGCGGCGACAGCGGCTCCTTGATCAGATGAGCGTACGAACGCGGCGTCAAATTCCGCGGCCAGGTCCCCGAGGGCGCCTGGTGCTGTGCGTTGGGATCCCCACGCCACAGCAACATTTTTGACTCCGACACTGGCACGAGCGCCGACCAACGACGCCCTCACATTGTTGAGTTCTGCGTGAGTGGATGCAGTGGTTACCGGCACGATCACATCGAAGGCAGTACACGCAGAGTGCACGCCTACCTCCGGCGGTTTGTGGGGCCACAGCTGTTGAACGGCCAGTGCGAAGTGAACAAAACCCCACACCTCTATGGCGAACAAAGGCCATGCCAGCCATGCTGCGGCACCACCCAAATGGGTGAGGCGCACTCCTAAGTAGGTAACACCCAACAACAACGCAAGGAGAGCAATCGCCTTGCGGAATCGTGTTAGTTGGTCCATTTCGGATCTCCTCGTAGGTGTGTGGCCGAGTGCCACAGAACACATGTCCTGTCGGCAATCGAGAGGCGAATTTGAATAATTCACCTGCGTTTTCGGCTTTCGTGACAGACTTGCAATGTGAATTCAGCCGCCGTTTCCGAGTTTCCAGCCTTCTCTGCTCGCACTCAAGGATTACGCAGCTCAGCGATACGAGATTTACTCAAGGTGACCGAAATGCCAAACATGTTGTCGTTGGCAGGCGGATTGCCAACACCAGACAGCTTTCCGCTCGCCGACCTTCGTCGCGAGGCCGATCGCCTTCTCAGTGAATACGGGCCGAAGGTTGTGCAATATTCAGCGACAGATGGAGTGATTGACCTTCGAACGTGGATCGCTGACTACTACGGCCATGAGTTCGCACGCCCCATCGCCATCGAGGGCGAAATCGTGGTCACTCATGGCTCGCAACAAGCGCTCGACCTCATGGCCAAGATATTTATCGACCCTGGCGATGTAGTGGTCACCGAATCACCGGCGTACCTGGGGGCCGTGCAATCACTTGAGCTTTTTCAACCGACATTCGAGGTAATCCCCGGCGACCACGATGGAATGCAGGTGGAAATTCTGGCCGACCGATTGGCCGATGGGCTTCGGCCAAAGTTGGTGTACGTAGTGCCCAATTTTCACAATCCATCGGGTGCCACCATGAGTTTGGCCCGCCGGCAACTCTTGGCATCTCTCGCCGACCAGTACGGACTCCTGATCATCGAAGACGATCCGTACGGCGCTATTCGATTCGAAGGCGACGCCATTGCACCCATTGCATCAATGACATCCAACGTCGTCTACCTCAGCACGTTTTCGAAAATTGTGGCCCCTGGATTCCGCGTGGGCTGGATGGTGGGGCCACCATCTGTCATGGCCATGGTGGCCCGCGCCAAACAGGCGGCCGATCTCCACACATCCACGTTCGCCCAACAACTGCTGTCCAACCTGGTCAGCCAACCGGGATGGTTGGACGCTCAGAAAAAACGCATCTTGCCGATGTACCGCTCCCGGTGTCACGCATTGGCCGACGCCTTTGACGAATTGCTCGGCGACCGAATCTCGTTTCACCGCCCCCAGGGCGGGATGTTCCTGTGGGCCACTTTTCGCGATATAGCCGACACCAAAGCGTTGCTGGCTAGAGCGCTCGACAATGGAGTCGCGTTCGTGCCCGGCGGCGCTTTCACTATCGATCAACTTCCCAATGCCAACGCACGATTTTCGTACTCAACGTTGTCGACTGATCAACTCCACGATGCTGCACAGCGAGTGGCTCGGTCTATAGATTCGTAACTCTCAAGGGGGTTGCGATGCGCGCAGCAGTTATGCACGGCAATGAGTTAGTAGTTGAAGAGTTTGCCCTACCACCGCTTCACGACGGTGGCGTGCGTGTCAAAACTAAGGCGTGCGGGATCTGTGGAAGCGATCTGCATTACCTCCAACACGCTCACAAAATGAAAGCCATCGGCGAGGAGGTCTCCGCCCACAATCCCCCATCGCCGATCACCCTCGTACCTACCGATCTCGGAAAAGGCATCGTGATGGGTCACGAGTTCTGTGGAGAGGTCACGGAATTGGCACCCGGGTCAGATCACCTGAAAGTAGGAGACCTCGTCGTGAGTATGCCGATCGCCATCGACAGCGCTGGCGCCCACACCGTTGGCTACTCGAATCTGTATCCGGGTGGTTATGGCGAAGAGATGATCCTGAGCGGGATGCTGTGCATGAAAGTTCCCAACGGTTTGTCGTACCAACACGCGGCCCTCACAGAGCCCATGGCCGTCGGGGTGCATGCTGTCAACAAATCGAAAATTGTGAAAGGGGAATCGGCCGTGGTGATCGGTTGCGGACCGGTCGGCTTGGCATGTATTGCCGCGCTCAAAGCAAAAGGGATCAGCCCTATCATCGCCGCCGATTTCTCGCCAGCCCGCCGAGCTCTGGCCGCTGTGATGGGGGCCGACGTCGTCGCAGATCCCCGTGAAGAAACCGGTATTCAGGCGTGGTATCGCGTCGACGGTCGCAGCACCGTGGTGCAATTCGAAGCTGTCGGCGTGGCCGGAATGATTGACCGCACGATGCTCACCGCACCGAAGGATTCGCGAATTCTGATCGTTGGTGTGTGTATGGAAACTGATGTCCTTCGCCCGCTCATCGGCATTAGCAAAGAGCTCACCATCCAGTTCGCGTTGGCGTATGACCCCGTCGAGTTTGGGGGGGCATTGCGGTCGATCGCAGAGGGCGAATTCAACGTAGAACCACTCATTACGGGGACCGTTGACATCGATGGCGTACCCCAAGCATTCCGTGATTTGGCCGACCCCGAACGGCACGCCAAAATTCTGGTGTGCCCGGCCTAGTCCAGCGCTGAGTACCGCCCGCTATGGGCGACGGGCGGTCACGATACGATCCAGCCCCGACAGATCCTGCAGCACGTGTACCGATGCCAAGCCGGCCTCTATACACAATTCGTCAACTATCTCGGCCAAGCTCGAGCCGATTTCGAGCACGATCACGCCGCCCGGCATCAGCCATGTGGCGGCGTCGGACAGAATCGAGCGATAGTCGTCGAGCCCGTCCACTCCGGCGAAGAGCGCTGCACCTGGCTCCCAATCCACCACATTGGCGGGCAAGGTTTCTTGCGTCGACACATACGGCGGGTTCGCCACACACAGGCCAACAGTGCCCTGTATCTCTTTCGGCAAGGCGTCCCACCACGATCCCTGCACGAGGCGCACTTTGGGCGCCACGAACGTGCCAGAAGCGGTCAAATTGGCACGAGCAACAGCGAGGGCATCGTTGGAATAGTCGCAACCCCACACCGTAACGTCGCCTTTCAGCTCGAGGGCCAACGACAACGCAATGGCTCCCGAACCGGTGCCTAAATCAACACACGTCAACGGCCGAGGCATTACCCCGGCCAAGCGCAACGCTTCCTCGACGACTTCTTCAGTCTCCGGACGAGGAATGAGTACTCGTTTGTCGACGATCAAATCCAGCTGACGAAAGCCCCACGAGCCCAACACATATTGCAGCGGCTCGCCGGTGCCTAAGCGTTTCAGCATGCCGTCGAAGGCAGCCATGCCGCGCTGCGTAACAGGCTCGTCGAGTTGAGCCGACAGCTCCCCCATCGTTAGGCCAGCGGCGTGCGCTGCAACTCGACGCACGTCGATGCGCACATGAACTTCAGCTGCTTCGTCGATCACATCTCGCCACGTAACAACTTCAGTCATACCAGTTGGTCCTATTCGATAGCGCCCGACAATTGACGGGCTCGTTCATCAGCTACCAACGCATCAACAACTTCGTCGAGTTCTCCAGCCAAAATCTTGTCAAGTTTGTACAGGGTGAGCCCGATGCGGTGATCACTCACTCGATTTTCTTTGTAGTTGTACGTCCGAATTTTTTCGCTGCGCCCGCCGCCACCGATTTGGCTGCGGCGAGCATCAGACATTTCAGCGGTATGGCGATCTTGTTCAAGTTTCAACAAACGACTGCGCAACACTTGCAACGCTTTGGCGCGGTTTTGAATCTGACTTTTCTCGTCCTGCATGGCCACCACCACGCCTGTTGGTTTGTGGGTGATGCGCACAGCAGAGTCGGTGGTGTTGACGCTCTGGCCGCCTGGCCCGCCCGAGCGGTACACGTCAATCTGCAAGTCGTTCATGTCGATGGCGATGTCAATTTCTTCAGCCTCGGGAAGCACGGTGACGGTGGCCGACGATGTGTGTACCCGGCCCTGCGCTTCAGTGACCGGCACTCGCTGCACACGGTGGGGGCCACCCTCGTTCTTCATTCGACGCCACACCGAATCGCCCTTGAGCATGATGGTCACTTCGTTGAAGCCGCCCATGTCGCTCACGTCGGTGTTCATGGTGTCGACTTTCCAACCCATGCGAGTGGCGTAGCTGGTGTACATGCCGTACAAATCGCGGGCAAACAGGTTGGCCTCTTCGCCGCCTTCAGCTCCCCGAATTTCGATGATCACGTTCTTGCCGTCGTTGGGATCCTTCGGCAACAACAACATCTTGAGCTCTTCTTCAAACGCGGCGGCGTCAGCTTCAGCGGAGCTGACTTCAGCCCGCCAATCTTCGCGCTCATCGGCAGAAGATGCGTTGAAAAATTCCTTAGCTGTGGCCAGGTCCTCGAGCCGGGTGCGGTACAGGCGATAGACCGTCACAATTGCTTCGAGTTCGCTGTGGCGCTTTGATACTTCGCGCAGTTGCTTCGAATCGCTCAACACCTCATGGGTGGCTAGGCGCTCTTCGACCGCGACAAATTCATCTTCTAAACCACTGAGGCGCTCAAGCACCCCGTCAGGCTACCGGGCGTACCACCACGGGCTGAAGAACCAGCGCCGCCAAGCGTTGCGTCATTGGATGCAGATCTCGCTCGGGGACGGCCAACACCAGCGGCGCTGCGGCCAGCTCTGGTGCACTGCATGCCAACGTGGCGCGAGCGTCGGCGGCAAAGGGGACGAGGTCGGGGTCGATGCCGGTAGAGCACACCACCACTGTTCGCGATCCATCAGCGGCGATGCCGATTGCTACACACGGCACAGCTGTCAAGATTCCTTCGCGCACAACGGGCGGCGGAGCCGATTCCAATGCAACCAGGCCAATGAGGTTGGGGTCCACGCTCAGACGCCATCGCAACAAACGTTCGCGGGCAATACGCGCCATTCTGTCGGTGGGCGAATCAATCTGGCGGGCCAGCCGAACTTGGGTGGCAAGAGCCTCCAGTGAGTGGGTGGGTACGCCTGCTCCATTGAGCAAGGTCCACGCCTCACGATCAAATCGGCCCACGCCTTGCACGAGTTGCGGTTCGCCATCCGTGTCGGATGGAACTACGCGAGCGATTTCCAGACCCAGCACTTCGGCGGTGAGCACTCCGTGCTCGCTCACTGGTTCCGCACCAGCACCCACGATGGTCGGCACAAAAGACTCCGTCACCGGGTCCAGGCCACAGTCGATGAGTGGTGGGGCTACGTGCGCGGCTGTCAGCCCTGTTCCAACGGCGATCCACACCCGAATAGGCATAGAAAACAGCGATGCCCGTCGAGCCAACACGGCGCCAGCCACCTGGTCATCGACGACAACATCGAGCGATTCGGCAGCCGTTTTGGTGGCCACAAAGACGGCAGGCCCCAATGCACGAAGTGGGTTGGTATCTACCAAAACCCAGCACGCGTTTTTGGCGACGAGCGCGGCACCACCCACGAAGGGCCGGGAATCTCCCGACACCCCGCGGGTGGATGCAAGTGTTCGCAATTTCGCACTGAGCAACGCGGCGCGCTGCTCGGGCGCAAGAGCCAGTGCTATGCCTGCTTACGGGTGCCGTAACGCTTGGCGAAGCGGTCCAAACGACCACCGGTGTCGATGAGCTTTTGCTTGCCGGTGTAGAACGGGTGGCACTCGTTGCACAGTTCGACGCTGATGGCGTTGCGCACTGACTTGGTTTCGAAGGTGTTGCCACATGAGCAGGTGACCTTCATGGTGTCGTATTTGGGATGAATTGCAGTCTGCATGGGGATGTCTTTCTGGGTTCGCCGACTAGCCGGCGGATGCGAGGCCCTTGGCCACTTCGGCCAAAAACTCGTCGTTGGATTTGAATGTTTTCATACGGTCGATCAAAAGCTCAAGCCCGGGGCCACCATTGCCACCTTCGGCTAGCCCGTTGAGTACTCGACGGAGCTTCCAAACTTGTTGCAATTGGGCTCTGGGGAACAGCAATTCTTCGTGGCGAGTCGATGATCCGTCGACGTCGATGGCCGGGTAAATGCGGCGTTCGGCGAGCTTGCGGTCGAGACGTAGCTCCATATTTCCGGTGCCCTTGAACTCTTCGAAGATGGCTTCGTCCATGCGTGAATTGGTTTCCACGAGGGCGGTGGCCAAAATGGTGAGTGAGCCTCCTTCTTCAATATTTCGGGCGGCGCCGAAGAATTTCTTGGGAGGATACAGCGCACCGGCATCGATACCACCGGACATAATTTTGCCGCTGGTGGGGTTGGCCAAGTTGTACGCCCGGCTCAAACGGGTGATGCCGTCCAGGATGATCACGACGTCTTGACCCATTTCGACGAGCCGTTTGGCCCGTTCGATAACGAGCTCGGCAATGTACGTGTGCTCCTCACTAGGACGGTCGAAGGTGGACGCAATCACTTCGCCCTTGACGGTGCGCCGCATATCGGTCACTTCTTCTGGACGCTCGTCGATAAGCAACACCATCAGCTTCACATCGGGGTTGTTGCGTTCAATCGAGGTAGCGATTGTCTTCATGATGGTGGTCTTGCCGGCCTTAGGAGGCGACACGATCAAGCCACGCTGACCCTTGCCGATGGGAGCGATGAGGTCAACAATTCGCGACGTCATATCGGTGGGCGTCATGGGGTTTTCGAGGACCAATTTTTCGTCGGGAAACAACGGGGTGAGGTCTTCGAATTTCTTGCGCGCCTTGAACTGTTCTGGGTCTTTCCCGTTGATGCTCTGCACGTTGAGAACGGCCGGGTTTTTCTCCCGAGGCCCAGCGGGACGGGCCATCACGTACACCTGGTCGCCCTTGCGGATGTTGTACTGCTTGGCTTGACGTACCGAAAGATAGGCATCATCTTTGGTGGGTAAATAGCCACCGGTGCGAATGAAGCCGAAGCCGTCGTCTTTCAGATCGACGATGCCAGTAATGCTGAATGGCTCGCCTTCGAAGGTGGCGTTATCGGCTTGGCGATCGCGATCGGCGTCGAAGCGCTCATCACGATTGCCACCCTTTTGGTAACGAGGACGACGGTCTTGTTCGAACGATCGATCGACGGGCTGACGGTCGTTGTTGTTGTTGTTGCCTTGACGGTTTTGATTGCCGCCCTGGCGATCATTGCGATCATTGCGATCGTTACGATCATTGCGTTCTGGGCGCGGCGGGCGATCGCCATTGCTGGTCGAGCCATTGCCATTGTTGCCCGCACCATTCTGATTGCCAGAGTTGCCTTGGTTGCCGGGCGTGCCTTGGTTGTTTTGGGGCGCAGCGCCGTCACCTTCTGGGCCGCCATCGCGATCACGACCACGTCGGCGGCGGCGGCGATTGCGGCCACCACCATCACTGTCGTCGTAGGCAGTATTGGGAAGGTTTCGGTTCTGACCGTTCGCACGATCAGCCGCTGGTGCCGAATCGTCGGAAGACGACTCCCAATCGGCTTTGGGTTCTTCGGCTACAGCCACGCCGCCCGCCACTGGCGAGATACGAACTTCTGGCTCGCTCAACATCGGGCGAGGCCGAGGGGGCCGAGGAGCAGCCGGTGCGGCTTCAACTGGAGCCGGAGTTGTTGTCGCACTCGGCGCTGGCGGAGCGGAGAGAGTCAACTCAGGCTGGTCGGCCTTGGGTGGTGCATCGGCCTTCTTGGCCCGTGGCTTGGTCACCTTGGCTGGAGCTGCTTCGACGCCGGCCGTTGCCAAAATATTCGACACGAGCGACGCCTTGGTGTCGCGTGTGCCGACCTTGGCGCCAATGGCAGCAGCGATCGTGGCGAGCTCTTCACGGCCTTTGCCTTCGAGCTTGGATCTATCTAATGACTGGGAGTCACCGCTCATGCGGTACCTCATTCTTTCCCCTGGAAAAAGTTGGGAGTAACAACCCGGGAGTGTTGAGGCGGTACCAGACAAGCTGCATCGCCGAAACGCTTTTGGGGTATCCATCAACAGGGCGATCAATCAACCCGCTGAGGACTACTCAGTCAAGCTACCAGCCCCATTCACGAAAAACGAAGCAGCTCAGGGAATTAACGCGATGTTTAGTTATAACCAGGCGCCGTGAGCGGCCATGGTTGGGCTTGTTCCATGACCCGAGCAAGCCGCAAACACACGTCTTCGCGGAACCGGCGGCCAATAATTTGTAGGCCAGTGGGCATGCCAGCCACCAGGCCGGCAGGCACCGACATAGCAGGCAAATTTGCCAGATTGGCCAACATTCCGTGCAACACGCTCATACCGCCGTGGCATGGTTTGCCAAGAATTTCGGTGGGCATCGGACCGTCGGCACCGAATGCCGTGATGGCCGACATGGGCGTAAAGATCACGTCGACCTTTTCAAGAACCGCTGCCACCTTGTGCTCCAATTTGCGGCGAGCCGTGAATGCTTCGGCGTACTTCGGCAACGTGACTTGGGCGTTGGCGTCCCAATCAGGACGCACCCGGGGATCCAATTCATCGGCACGTTCTGGATACAAACCGCTTGGCAAATCAATGAAACTTTCGACGCCCTCGATGTGGGCGTAGGTCATGATGTAGTCGTCGAAGCGCACATCAATGTCGACGAGCTCAATACCTGCTGCGGCCACCAGAATTCTCATAGCTGCCTCAGCCTGAGCAACGACGGCAGGGTCAAATGCAGTAACCATTCCAAGGTCGCTTGACCATGCTGCTTTGAGGCCTTTGGTGGGCAGGTGGTCGATAACTGACGCATAGCTGTAACCGGGATGTTGATGGCTCGTGCGGTCGTAAGAATGGGGACCCACGATGACGTCCATCAACATGGCGGTGTCGGTCACGGTGGCGGCCAAAATTCCGTGGACCGCGTTCTGGGAAAGGTGGGTGACGCTCCAGGTGGGGATGCGACCATACGTCGATTTCAGCCCCGGCAAGCCACAGAATCCGGCTGGCGTACGAATGGAGCCTCCACCATCGCTGGCTGTACAAAATGGCACGAGCCCGGCGCTCACGGCTGCGCTTGATCCTCCGCTCGAGCCACCTGGGGTTTGCGACAAGTTCCACGGATTTCGAGTGGTGCCCAATGCGGGGCTGGAGGTGTACGCCCATGCACCGAATTCTGGGCTCGCAGTTTTTCCGATGGGGATGGCGCCGGCAGCACGCAAACGTTCCACATGCATGTCGTCGCGTTCGGCGTTGCTCCCGCCGGCGAACCAACGTGATCCACGCGTAGTGGGCATGCCAGAGACGTCTTCGAGATCTTTAACGCCAAAAGGAATTCCAGCAAGCGGGTGTAACGATTCTCCGTGGGCTCGTCGTTCATCAATGGCGTCTGCTGCGGCACGGGCGCCTTCAACATCCACGTGCACGAAGGCATTGAGAGGCTCGTTGAGCCGTTCAATCCGACCGATTGACTCATCGACAAGTTCGCGGGCGGAAATTTCTTTGGCAACCAATGCCGCACTAGCAGTTGAAACACTTCGCATGGCCGCACAGTAGTCGTAGGGAAAATCACTCCGCAGCTAATCGATCACAACAGACTGCAAAGAAAGTTGGCTTTGGCCGAGATTTACGAACGAATACGCCGGATGTATTTTTTGATTTGCTCGGCGTCGGCAGCGACTGTTTCATAACGTTCCGGCCGATCAAAAAGGTCAGCTAAGTGGGCGGGCAACGCGGGCGAAATCCCCGTTGCTCGCTCTACTGCTTTGGGAAACTTCGCTGGGTGCGCAGTACCCACCACCACCATTGGCGTACCCGCCCGAGCGAATCGTTTTGCGGCACCCAAGGCCACAGCGGTGTGAGGGTCAAGCGTCACGCCGTGAGCGAATGAATCAGCCATGAGCATGGTGGTTTCATCGTCATCGAAACTGGCCGCCGCAAACCACGAGCGAACTTCGGCCATCTCACTTGGCGAGAACGTGATCTCACCAGTTGATCGGAATTCGGCCATGCGTTTCGCCACTTGGGCTCCGTCGCGGCCGCACACGTCATACATAAATCGTTCGAAGTTGCTCGACACTTGGATGTCCATGCTCGGACTCAGCGTCTCCACGACGCCTGTCTGGCGCATGACGCCACTGTCGACGAATCGGGTGAGAATGTCATTGCTGTTTGACGCAATGATCAAGCGGCCCACAGGAGCACCCATGCGCTTGGCCACCACGGCCGCGAACACATTGCCGAAATTGCCGGTGGGCACTGTGAAATCGACGGGATGATCGGCGGCGCCACCCAGTTTGAGCGACGCGTAGCAGTAGTACACCACCTGCGCCATCACCCGAGCCCAGTTGATGGAGTTCACGGCCGACAGGTGCATCTCATCGCGAAATACCCCGTCGGCGAACAGCTCTTTGACGAGGTCCTGGCAGTCATCAAAAGTGCCCTCGACCGCCAAATTGAACACATTGGGTTCCAGCACCGTGGTCATTTGCCGACGCTGTACATCGCTAGTACGGCCAGCGGGGTGCATGATGCAAATAGTTACTCGGTCACAATTTTTGACGCCATCAATCGCCGCCGACCCTGTGTCGCCTGACGTGGCCCCGATGATGAATACCCGTTCGTTTCGCAGGGCCAGCACGTGATCAAACAGGCGACCAACCAGTTGCAGGGCCACGTCCTTGAAAGCCAACGTGGGGCCATGCCACAACTCGAGCACGTACGTGTCGCCAGAAAGCGGCGTGATGGGGGTGACATCCGGCGCGCTAAATGTGGCGTAGGCATCAGCGACTATTCGTTCGAAATCGGCCCGTTCGATGTCGCCCTCCACGAAGGGCCACATGACTTCGACAGCCATTGGAACGTACGCCAGATCGCGCATCGAATCCCAGCGGGCAGCATCGAAACGAGGTATCTCAGCGGGAACATACAAGCCGCCATCCCGCGCCAAACCGGCAAGAAGTACATCGGCGAAACCCAACTCGGGGGCAGTGCCCCGAGTGCTCACATACCGCATTCAGTTGCCGCCGATGACCCGCAACACACTGCCGATGCGCTTGACAACGTCTAGCTTCCGCAATGTTCCCAGCGTGGCCTGCACATCAGATTCCCGCGCCTCGTGAGTGATGAACACCAGGCGGGCATCATCACCCAAGCCTTCTTGTTCTGCGGTGCGAATACTGACCCCGTGAGCGGCGAACGCACCCGTCACGGCATGTAACACGCCGGGGCGATCTAACACATCGAGCGTGAGCGAATACTCGCTGGACGTGTCATCGATGGTCTTGATTGTGGCTTTCAACAACGTGCCAATAGAACCGTGCGTGCCCCGCGAAAGGTTCAGCGCGGCGTCGATCAAATCGCCCAGTACGGCACTCGCCGTGGGCTTGCCGCCGGCGCCGCGCCCGTACAACATGAGTGACCCCACTGCGCCACCTTCGATGAACACGGCGTTGTACGAACCACTCACATTGGCCAATGGATGGGCGTTGGGCACCAGGGCGGGATGCACTCGCACGGAGATGTCGCGGCTCTCTGCATCTTGCTCGCAAATCGCAAGCAATTTCACCACAAATCCCATGCGGCGAGCAGTAGCGATATCGGCGGCAGTGATCGACGAGATGCCTTCGTGGTACACGTCGCCGGCCACCACTTTGGCGCCGAACGCAATCGAAGCGATGATGGCGGCCTTGGCACCAGCGTCGTATCCCTCCACGTCGGCTGTGGGATCTCGTTCCGCGAAACCCAGCGCTTGCGCCTCGCTGAGGGCATCGCTGTACGAGGTGCCTGACTGCGTCATCGACGACAAGATGAAGTTGGTGGTGCCGTTCACAATGCCCATCACCCGATGGATTGGCTCACCCACAAGGCTCTCGCGCAACGGTCGCATGATGGGAATCCCACCGGCCACGGCCGCTTCGAAGAGCAAATCAAGCCCCGCGGCGTCGGCAGCGGCGTACAGCTCTGCGCCCACGTTGGCCAACAGTTCTTTATTGGCTGTCACCACTGGTTTACCGGCCTTGAGAGCGTTGGTGATCAACTCTCGGGCGGGTTCGATGCCGCCCATGACCTCCACAATGATGTGGATATTCGGGTCGTCTACGACATCGGCAGGATTAGTGGTGAGCACGCCATCAGCGAACTCGACGCCGCGATCACGGCTCTTGCTCCGCACAGCCACCTTAGCCAAGTTCAGGCGAATTCCCGTTCGGGCGGCAATGGCATTTGATTGCTCTGATATGAGCTGAGCCAACGCGGCACCCACATTGCCGCACCCTAAAAGTCCAACATTTATTTGGTTCTCGATCACGCCCGCCAGGGTAGCCGTCGCGTCGAACGAGCGACGGTCGACTTACGGCTTGTGGCGACCGTCAATCAGGCCGACGGTCCGTGGCGATGATGGTCACACATCCTGACACAGGATCAACTTCGATCAAAGCACCATCGGGGATGTCGGTGAGCGCGCCAGGGGCACCGACGACGGCGGGGATGCCGAGCTCTCGGGCCATCACCGCGGCATGGCTCATGGCGCCACCATTGCTTGTGACGATTGCTCCACACAACGTCAGAATCATGTTGAATGTGGGAGTCGTGAACGGCACCACGATGACGTCGCCGGGCTGTATCAGATCGGCAGCATCATCGGCAGTGCGCACCTGACGGGCGATGCCGCGATAGGCGGTATCGCCGACACCGACGCCGCTCAGCCCGACGCCCGTTGGTTGACCGTCGAGGCCCAGTTGGCTAATTACCAATTGCACCATTTGTACAAGCTCCGCTAGTTCCGGCGGCAGCGCCGCCAGAGGTGGCTCCACTGGATTGGGACCCAGCAATTTTGGGGCGTCGATGAGCGCCATCTCGGCACGGCTGGTGGCTCTGCTGGCGAGTTCGTCGGCGCTTACACCGCTACCGTCGCGGACCATCGGCGCCAGCTCGTGAGGATGCAATTCAAAAATATGCGCAGCCAACATAACCCGCCCCGACGCGAGCAAATTCGCGCCCGCCTGCAACATCGCCAGCCGTAAAATTCCAATTGGCCATTCGGCGGTCAGGGGACCGTTGTCGTCGCGCAAATCAAGCGCCAGCCGTGCCTCGGCAAGGGTTTCGTCGAACAGCGCCACATCGGCTGAGGGCACGAGGTCACGCAGCCGGGCAGCTACTTCATCGGCCAGAGCAAGCATTGCATGTGTCGCTATGCCGTCGGCGGCGGTGACAATGCTGGCCAACATGAGATTGGGTAGTTCGCCCAACGTGGGCGAATCAATGTCGTATCGCAACACCATCGATGCCCGTCGATGCTCGAAATATTTGTCGACCCGTTCCCCAATTTTTGGACTCATCGCTCGCAGTTCGTCGAACGTTTTTGGAGTCGTTTCGAAGTGAGCCAAAAGGGCACGAATTTCGGCGGCCTCTTTGGCCGGCGCAGCTGTAGACGGTGACGTGCCCTTCACAGATTCAACAGCATCGGCAAGTGAAATCCCCCACTGCTGACACTTCAAGAAGTACCTACCGATCGGACCCAAATCGAAACCGTGAAGATAGAAATGAAGTTCGAAACTCCTATCGAGATGGATGAGCAAGGCATCGAGGTGCGAGGCCATTTCATCGTTCGTAGCCGCCGACAAGTCAAAAGAGCCGAGCGCGCTATTTTCACGAACGAGCTGGGGGCGCAGCGTAGTGTGCCACTCGACAATGACCCGCCGCCACGGCCGCTCCGCAAGCGTCTTACGGGCCGTGGATCGCGCCCGTCGAAACTTTGGATGCAACCGGGTGACCGCCTTGAGAATGGGCAACGGCGGAAGCTTCGTTGCCGTTTTGTCGGCATTGATCAAAGGTCGCAATCGCGAGTACATGAACCCGTTCACGAATTTGACCTCGAGGGTCTCAGCAGGAACGCCCAATTCAGTCATCATTTTCGCCATGCCCCGTCGGCTGGCGTTTTCCATCAGCCATATCGAAATTGGCGTCGTGCCACCGGGATAGTGACTCGAGTCAAGCGCCCACTGCCCGGCCCCAGGGGCGACGAATTCAGGAACGATTCCGAGTGACATAACGCCTCACTTTTCGATGTGTTCTGGCACCGCTTCGATATGCACTCGCGGCAGCCATTCCAGCCACCGTGGAAAGTACCAGTTGGCGTCGCCCAGGAGTTCCATCGTGGCAGGCACAAGCACCATGCGCACCAGAGTGGCATCAACGAAAATGGCGAAGGCGAGGCCAAGCCCGAATTCTTTGATCACGCGCTCATCGCCAAAAACGAAACTGCCGAACACCATCACCATGATGAGCGCAGCGGCCGTGATCACTCGGGCAGTGGCCGATAGACCGTCGGCGACTGCCATGGCGTTGTCGCCGGTACGGTCGTATTCCTCTTTCACCCGCGACAGAAGAAACACTTCGTAGTCCATCGACAGGCCGAACAGGATGGCGAAAAGCATCATGGGCAGAAAGCTTTCGATGGGGCCCGTCTTGCCCACACCGATGAGGTCCTTGCCCCACCCCCATTGAAATACGGCGACCAAAACACCGTACGAGGCGCCGATCGATAGCAAGTTCATAACAACTGCTTTGAGAGGCACCATCACGCTGCGGAACACCACCATAAGCAGAAGGAAACTGAGCACCAATACGGCGCCGATGAATATGGGCAGACGGTCTTGAATCGTCGTCGCCACGTCTTGAAAGGCAGCCGCAAGGCCTCCGACGTACACCCGTGTGGGCGTACCGGCAGTGGCATTGGGCAACACGTTCTCGCGCAAATTGCGCAGAAGTTCAACAGTCTTGGGATCTTGCCCGCCGGTCGTTGGGATCAATTGAATGACCGCCGCCGTGCCCTGTTTATTGGGAATGGGGGGCGAAGCCATCGCCACGCCCGGTGTGGAATTCAGCACCTTCGACACTGACTGCAACGTCGCGAGATCTTGGGGTCCAGAGATCTTGGCAGCAAGGAGGAAAGCGTTTGACGCCCCGGGCCCGAAGCCTTCTTCTTTGATGTCAAATGCCCGACGGGTGCTATCGCTGGTCGGGGTGTTTGAGGCGTCTGATGAACCCAGCCGCATATCCAACATGGGCAGAGCTAAGAGCAACAACACGCCAAGCCCGGCCAGGGCGGCAGGCCACGGCCGGCGCTGAAGGAAACGTGACCATCGAAACCAGATTGAAGGGCCTGACTTTGCCTCCCGTTTGGCATGCCCTGGCAACGCCAATTTATCGATGGTATTCCCGACAAAGCCCAACATGGCAGGCAACAACGTGACAGATACCGCCATCGAAAATAGCACCACGATCGCCGCGCTGAGACCCAACCCTTGCACGAATTTGATCTTCATGAGATACATGCCCAACACCG